>JBEEFW010000122.1:0-89875 GCA_041166385.1 Acidimicrobiaceae bacterium
CGCCGACTTCGGCTTCGTACAGACGGGCACGATCGGCGACTTCGTCTGGTTCGACCAGAACGGCGACGGCGTGCAGGACGCGAGCGAGCCTGGCCTCGCGGGCGTGACGGTGCGGCTCCTCGCCCCCGGGCCTGACACAGCATTCGGCACCGGCGACGACGTGCTCGTCACGACGACGACGGGATCCGCCGGCGACTACCTGTTCACGAGCGTGGTGCCCGGCCCGTATCGGGTGTCGATCGACACCACGACGCTGCCGGGGAACATGACCGCGACCACCGCCGCGACCGTGCCCGTCACGTTGCTCGGCGCGCAGCAGTTCACGACGGCGGACTTCGGCTTCAACGGCACCGGATCGATCGGTGACCTCGTCTTCCACGACGTGAATGGCAACGGCACGCAAGACATCGGCGACTCGGGTATTGCCGGGGTCGACGTTCAGCTGACGTGGGCGGGCTCCGACAACACGTTCAGCACGGGCGACGACGTGGTGTTCAACACGACGACCGACGCGAATGGTGGCTACCTCTTCTCAGGACTGCCGGCGGGGAGCTACTCCGTCGATCCGACGGCAGCGACGGGATTCACGCTGACCGCGGGGACAGATCCGACGCCCGTGACGCTGGGGGTCACGCAGGACGTACTCACGGCGGACTTCGGCTACCGCGGCACGGCGTCGATCGGTGACACCGTCTTCGACGACCAGGACGGCAGCGGTGCTCAGAACGGAGCGGAGCCTGGCCTCGCCGGAGTGACCGTCACCGCGACATGGGCCGGCTTCGACGGCACCCCGGGCAATGGCGACGATCTTGCCATCACGGGCCTCACGAACGGTTCCGGGAACTACACCATCGCGAACCTGCCGCCCGGCGCCTACAGCGTCGCGGTCACGAGCGGCGTCTCCGCCGGGTTCGTCGCGACCACCACCGCGCCGATCAGCACGACGCTGACAGCCGGCGAGGTCGAGCTCACCGACGACTTCGGCTTCCAGCAGCAGGCCGATCTGGTGATCACGAAGACGACGAACACGCCGACCGTCGTCGTCGGCGACGATGCCTCGTGGACGGTCACGGTCGCGAACAACGGACCCGCCACCGCGGCCTCGCCGATCGTCGTGACGGACACGCTGCCCGCGGGCACGACGTTCGTGTCCGGCACTGGTACGGACTGGGGATGTCTCGAGGCCGCCGGCACGGTGACGTGCACGTACGCCGGCGCTCCGGCCTCGCTGGCGAACGGCGGCTCCCTGCCGTCGATCACGATCACCGCCACCGTGACGGCCTCGGCCGGGCTGACGATCACGAACACGGCGTCGGTGACGAGCCCCACCCCTGATCCCGATCTGAACAACAACACGGCGACCGACGACGCCGCGACTCAGCCCGCCGCCGACATCACGATCACGAAATCGCACGCCGGCAACTTCCTCGTCGGCTCGCAGGGCAGCTACTCGATCCTCGTCGGTAACAACGGACCCTCCACCTCCGCAGGTCCGTTCACCGTGACCGACGCGTTGCCCGCCGGACTCACCTTCGTGTCCGCGTCGGGTGGGCCGACCTGGACGTGCGGTGAGAGCGCGGGCACCATCACGTGTACGGCCAACGGACCGCTGACCAATGGGTCGACGCTGCCGGTCATCACCGTGACGGTGAACGTCACGACCGGGGCCGAAGGGGGAGTGACCAACACCGCGGTCGTCGATCCGGGAGCAACGCTCGACCCGGACCCGAACAACAACACCTCGAGTGATCCGACCACGGTCGTGCCGATCGCCGATCTCGCGATCGTGAAGACCGCGCCGGGGCCGTTTGTCGTCGGCGATCAAGCCGGCTACACGTTGAACGTCACGAACAACGGGCCGTCGAGCTCGGCGGGCCCGATCACTGTGACCGACACGCTGCCCGCGGGCCTCACGTTCGTGAGCGGCGCTGGCTCTGGCTGGTCCTGCGCCGCACTGATTCAGGACATCACCTGCACCCACGCCGCGGCGATGGCCTCGGGCGCATCGCTCGACATCACGATCACCGTGGCGGTCGACGCATCGGTGGCGTCCGTGATCGACAATACCGCGATCGTCACCGGAACGACGCAGGACCCGGACCCGACGAACAACACGTCGACCGTGCAGACACCCACGACGCCCACCGTCGACATGGCGATCACGAAGACCCACGCGGGCGACTTCGTCATCGGCACACCCGCGACGTACACGATCACAGTGGCGAACAACGGGCCGTCGGCGGCTACCGGCACGATCACCGTGCACGACCCCGTTCCTGCCGGTCTCACGCCGACCGACGCCACGGGGACCGGTTGGACGTGCGGCATCGTCGCCCAAGACATCACCTGTGCGAACGACACGGACCTCGCGTCGGGCGCGAGCCTTCCGCCGATTACCGTGACGGTCGACGTCGCGCCGGCGGCGTACCCGACCGTGACCAACACGACCACAGTCGATACGCCCCCAGGCGCCAACGAGACTGTCCTCGACAACAACACCGCCACCGATCCGGCAACGGTCGCGTCGTTGGCCGACCTCGCCATCACGAAGACACACCTCGGCAACTTCATCGTCGGTACCAACGGCACCTATCTCCTCACGGTGACGAACAACGGTCCGACCGAAGCCATCGGCCCGATCACGGTGACGGACACGCTGATGGGTGGGCTCGGCTTCGTGTCGGGCGGCGGCGACGGCTTCACGTGTACCGCGGCGGGGCAGGACGTCACGTGCACCCGCAACACCGCGTTGCCGAACGGTGAGGCCGCGGTCATCACGCTCGTTGTGATCGTCGGATCCGCGGCCGAGGGCACGTTCGTGAACCACGCCGACGTCGCCAGTACGACGGTCGACCCGGATCCCAACAACAACGGCGACGACGACAGCACGACGTCGGACCGCGATGTCGACCTCGCCGTCGACAAGAGCCTCGATGCCACGCCCGTCAGCGGCAGCACCGCGACATGGACGATCGTCGTGAGCAACAACGGTCAGTCCGACGCCCTCGGCCCGATCACCGTCACCGATGTGCTGCCAGACGGTCTCACGTTCGTGAGCGGTACGGGCGACGGTTGGACGTGCTCCGCGGTTGGTCAGGTCGTGACGTGCGTACACGACGGACCACTCGCGGCCGGCGCGTCCACGACGATCACCGTCGTCACGCTCGTCACCGCGCCCGCGGGTACCGCCATCAGCAACACCGCGACTGTCAGCTCGGCATCAACCGAAGTTGTCATCGACAACAACACCTCGTCCACCAGCATCGCGACTGTGGCCGCGCCTCCGACCGAGGCGGTCATCGCTCGTACTGGGGTCAACGCACCGCGCACGGCCGCGTTGGGTGGACTCCTCATCGCCTTTGGGCTCGTCCTTTGCGGGTGGGGTGATGTTCGGCTTCGACGTGGCGGCGGACGGACCCGCTCTCGATGCGTCTGACAGTCGACGCTCGCCGAGCACGGGTCAGGCGACGGGGGTGCGCTCGAGCAGGTCGAGCACCGCATCGGCGCTGAGCGGCCGAGCGAAGTAGAAGCCTTGGGCGCTGTCACAACCGAGCGAGGTGAGCCGCTCGAGCTGCGCGGCTGTCTCGACGCCTTCTGCGGTGAGGCGCAGCCCGAGTTGGCGGCCGAGGGTGACGATCGCGTTGACGATCGCGGTGGCCGCGGGCGTCACGTCGAGGTCGGCGACGAATCCCCGGTCGATCTTGAGCCCGTCGACGGGTAGTCGCTGGAGGCAGTCGAGCGACGAATAGCCGGTGCCGAAGTCGTCGATGACAAGATGGATGCCGGCGCGGCGTAGACGTTGCATCGACGCGAGTGCCGCGGGTGCGTCGTTCACGGCCGTGCGCTCCGTGATCTCCAGTTGGACAGTTGTCGGGTCGATTCCGAGTTCGTGGACGATCCGCAACAGTTCCTCGGTGCAAGGAGCATTCAGGCACGCCGGCGAGATGTTGATGCTCATGAAGAGCGCGGGCGCGCCGGGGTGGGCGTCCTGGAGGCGCTTGAGTTGCCGGCACGCGCTGTCGACGACGTAGCGGTCGATGCCGAGGATCAAGTCGTTCTCCTCGGCTACCGGGATGAACGTGGCGGGTGCCAGCAGGCCGCGGTCGGGGTGCTCCCAGCGCACGAGTGCCTCGAAGCCGATCACCTTGCCGGTCGTCAGAGAGATCTCCGGTTGGAAGTGCGTCACGAGCTGGTCTTGCTCGATCGCGACCCGCAACTCGGCGGCGATCCTGTAGCGCTCGAGGATGCCTGAGCCCATCGTGGGATTGAACAATTCCCAACGGGCGCGGCCGTTCTCCTTGGCCAGATACATCGCCAAGTCGGCGCTGCGGAGCAACTCGTCAGGCGTACGCGCCTCGTCGGTCACCACGAGGCCCACGCTGGCGCTGACGGTGAGCTCTCGGCCGTGGAGCTGCAATGGTCGCCGCAGGGCGGCGGTCACGCGTTCGGCAAGATCGGCGGCCCAGCTCGCGGGGATGTCCTCGAGCAAGATCGTGAACTCGTCGCCACCGAAACGACCGATCGTGTCACCAGTGCGCACGCACTCGCGCAACCGGTTCGCCACTTCGACGAGCACGTGGTCACCCACGTTGTGGCCGAAGCTGTCGTTCACGATCTTGAATCGATCGAGGTCGAGGAACAACAGTGCGGTGGTGAGGTGATCTCGCTCCGCCCGCGTGACCGCGCGGTCGAGCTCATGTACGAAGCCGGCGCGGTTGGCGAGCCCGGTGAGGCGATCGTGCTGCGCCGAATGCCGAACGTCCGCCTCAGCGCGCTCCTTCTCCGCAGAGGTCACGCCGGCGGTGTAGAGCGCGAAACCGATGCCGAGGGCGCAGAGTGCGCCGAGGCCATGTACCTCGGGTGTGTCGATGAACGTCGGTACCGCGCCGAGTGCGATCGCCACCTGACCGAGTGTGATCCCGACGACGCTCCAGATGATCGACGGTCGCGCCGACCGTGCGCCGGAATGCTTGATCGCGTCGGTGGCGATGTACGTGTAGCCGATCGCCAGTGCCGGGCCCCATCCGGTCGCGTAGATGACGGCCGTCGACAACAGCATGTTCAGCCCGATGCGGTAGTGCAGTTGACGAGGGGAACAGGTCGCGCCCCAGGCGCGGAACGCGAGCGCGCTCAAGGCTCCTCCGCCGATGACCATCGCAACGAGGATCCAGAGGGGGGTGTTGGCGATGAGGCCCGCCCGTTGGAGCAATGCGAACGCCACGACCGTGAGCACGATCTCGACGAGGTTCAGGCCGCGGGCCTTGATGGAGCCGAGGCTGCGGGCGATGTGGCGCGCGGTGGTGTGCGGTCGGTCTGGCGTGCCCGCGTTTCCCATCCGAACCCCCCGCCGGTCCGATTTGTCCCAGGCCGAGTATGACTCCTTTTCGCGGTCCTGACCATACGCAGGGTGACATTGCCGGTTCGGAACGTGGCGCCGCCGCCCGTGCGATCATCGCGGCGGCATGGCCCTTCTCGCGGACGCACTCGTGGCCGAGGCCGTCGCGTCGACACAGCTCGACGACTTCGGGGCGGGAGCATGGCGGGACGGGCTCGAGGTGTTCTGCGACGCCCTGAACGGCGAAGCGAACCTCAACGAGATCGGCGTGGCCGTCCACGAGGGCCGCATCCGCCACCTCCTCGAAGAGCGGCTGCGCATCGTCGATTGGCATCGCCGCCACCCCGAGATCGCGGCACAGGAGCTCCCGCGTCCGGCGATCGTCGTCGGGCTGCCGCGCACCGGCACGACCGCGCTCGCCCACCTGCTCGCGGCCGACCCGGCCAGCCGCGCGCTGCGCACCTGGGAGGCGGCCGCGCCCACTCCGCCACCGGAGGCGGCATCGCAAACGTCGGATCCGCGCATCGCCGCCACACAGGCGGGGATCGACATGAGCCACCAGTTGATGCCCGCGCTACCACGTCTCTACTTCGCCGCCGCGACCAGTCCGTCGGAGACACTCGATCTCACCGGCATGAGCTTCCGCGCGTTTCAAGCGGAGGGCCAAGCGCACGTGCCCTCCTACGAAGCCTTTCTGCTCGCGTGCGACATGACGGACGCGTACGCGTTCCAGCGCAAGGTGCAACAACTGCTGCAATGGCGGTGCCCGCCCACTCGCTGGGCGTGGAAGAACCCGCCCGATCTGTTCTGTCTTCCCGCGGTGCGCGCGATCTTTCCGGACGCGACGTTCATCTGGACGCATCGAGAACCCTTCGCGGCGATGGCGTCGGTCTGCAGCCTCATCGAGGTGGTGCGCCTGTTCGGTACGGATGTCTTCGACCGCGCCGCGCTCGGCCCGCGACAAACGGAGTTGTGGGCCGAAGCCGTTGACCGCGGCCTCGCGGCGCGTGACCAGTTCGGCGACGACGCGTTTGCCGACGTGTGGATGGACGATCTCGTGCGCGATCCGATGGCCACGATGGCGCAGCTCTACGACCGATTGGGTTGGCCGATGACAAGTGAGGCCGAGAACGGCATGCGGTCGTGGCTGGCGGCCAACCCGCAACACGGCCGCGGCGGGCACAATCCGTCCGCCGCGGAGTTCGGCCTCGACGCCGGCGTCGTACGCGAGCGCTTCGCCTCGTATCGTCGGCGCTTCGGCAGAGAGGACTCCGATGGCTGACGATGTGGTGGCCAAGGTCGTTTCGGGCGCGGCATGGGCCGAGTTCTGCGACGCGCTCAAGGCGGCCGGTGAGGAAGTGTTGCGCCCAGGGCTCGACGATCCGCTCGACATCACCGAGGGCTATCGGATGCTCACCCGGCTCCTGCGAGGCTCGCTCGAGAGCCGTCTCGAGTACGGCGACCCCGCGCACCCCGCGCTGATCTGCGTGTGTCACGAGACGATCAAGATCGTTGCCGAGAACCCCGACAACCTCTACCTCGGTTCGTCGATCTCCGGTCGCTACGACTACCGCGTGTGGGGGACGCGAGGCGAGGCCCGTTGGATCAGCTTCAACACGTTCAACGCCGGTGGCTTCGGCGGAAAGGGGGGCCGGGGTACCGGGTCGACCCTGCACGAGCACCAGCTCGACATCGCGCCGGACGGAACGTTCGAGGTGCTGCTGTCCCAACGCGAGCAACCCGGCAACTGGTTGCCCCTCGAACCCGACTCGACGTCACTCACGATCCGGCAGACGTTCCTGCACAAGGGGACCGACCAGCCGGCGGTCGTGCACATCGAGCGGCTCGGTGGCGGTGAGCCACCGCCACCGCTCGACCCGGTCCACCTCTACGCCGCGCTCCTGGGCAGCGTCGGCTATCTCCGCGCGATCACGTCGATCGGCGCGTCGTGGGCGGAGCGCAACGCGACGCATCCCAACGAATTCTTCGATGCGCAAGAAGACGACACGCGGTTGTTCGCCGACCCGCAGATCAAGTGGCACATGGCGTACGTGTCGCTCGAAGCTGCAGCGGACGAGGCGTTGGTCGTCGAGTTCGTTCCGCCGGCGTGCGACTACTGGATGGTCGCGTTGCACAACCACTGGATGGAGACGCTCGATTACCGGTACCACCCGGTGACGCTCAACTCGGCGACGGCGCACGTCGAGGCGGACGGCACGGTGCGCATGGTCGTGTCGCATCGCGATCCTGGTGTGCCGAACTGGTTGAGCATGGCGGGCCACGACCGCGGTGTGCTCGGCGTGCGCTGGGTCGGCAAGGACGTCGTCGACGTCGTGCCCGCCACGCAGGTGGTGCCGCTCGCGTCGCTCGGAACTTGAGGGCGCGGCACACCCTCCGCTCCTAATGTCATCGGTCATGCGCTTTTCGATCTGGCCGAGCCCGATGCGGGCATGGGGTGATGTGCTCGACATCGCCCGTCATGCCGAAGCCACCGGGTGGGACGGTCTGTATTTCGCCGACCACTTCATGCCGAACGACCCTGAGGGCGACACCCCGCTCGACGGCCCCACGCTCGAGTGCTGGGCGGTGCTCGGTGGTCTCGCGGCGGCCACCCAACGCCTACGACTCGGTTCGCTGGTGTGCGGCAACACCTATCGCCATCCTGCGGTGCTCGCCAAGATCGCCACCGGCGTCGACAACGTCAGCAACGGCCGCGTGGTGCTCGGCCTCGGCGCCGGTTGGCAGGTGAACGAGCACAGGGCGTACGGCATCGAGTTGTACGACACCCGCACGCGCCTCGATCGATTCGAAGAGGCGTGCGCGATCGTGCGGTCGCTGCTCGACAACCAGCGCACCACGTTCGAAGGCAAGCACTACACGATCGTCGACGCGCCATGTGAGCCACGGGCCGTGCAGGAGCATCTCCCGTTGCTCGTCGGTGGCGGAGGCGAGAAGCGCACGCTCCGCATCGCCGCGCAGTTCGCCGACGAGTGGAACGTGTGGGGGACCGCAGCGATCGTTGCACAGAAGTCGGAGGTGCTGGCCCGCCACTGCAGCGATCTCGGACGTGACCCCGCGACGATCAAGCATTCGACCCAAGCCTTGATGTTCTTGTCGGAAGACGAGACGTGGTTGACGGGCAAACGCGAGCAGAACACCGGTCGCCCCGACATCATCGGCACGCCCGACGAGGTGATCGAGATCGTGGCCGGCTACCGCGATGTGGGTGTCGACGAGCTGATCGTGCCCGACTGGAACATGGGCCCGCCCACGCGCACGAAGGACACGTACGACCTGTTCATGGAACGCGTCGCGCCCGAGTTTCGGTGACGCTCGACCACATGGGTGTCTGAGCGCCGTTTCGCGAACTCATGCACCCCAGAAGGTGATGCCCTTCGGTTCGGGCATCCTCAGCGACCAGAACGGTGGGTGAGAGATCCCAGACTCGTAATTTTGCAGCGAGCGCCCCCGGCAGGATTCGAACCTGCGCTCACGGTTTAGGAAACCGATGCTCTATCCCCTGAGCTACGGGGGCTCATGTTGTGTTGTACCTGGTCAGCGACGTTTCTCGATCTGTCCGTCGCTGGCCAAGCTGCTCGTCGTGCCACTCGCGTGCCACAACGAGTGGCACGCCTTGGTGACGAGCGGTCAATGGTGGCACGCGTGTCAGCCACGGCCGAGACCGTTGTCATCTCGCGGCCGTTGCGTGAGCCCGTCGAGCTTCGCGCTCGTTCGGACCGCGTCGAGCCGCTCGGCGAGGATGTCGAGGTCGTCGGGGTAGAGGTGGCTGTAGCGGCTGAGCGTCATCTCGGCGCTGCTGTGGCCGAGCTGGGCTTGGATCGCCTTGATCGGCGCGCCGGCGGAGACCAGGAGGCTGGCGCACGTGTGACGGAGGATGTGCACACCCGTTCGTTCGACGCCGGCGAACTCGAGGGCCGGGTGCCACTGCCGGGCGATGAAGTTGCCATAGCGGATGAAGTTGCCCTCGGGTGCGGTGAAGACAAGGTCGCCGAGGTCCTGGCCGCCGTGTTGATTCATGTGCTCTGCGAGCGCGGCGCGCAGGAAGGTCGGTACGACGACCGACCTCTGCTGATAGGTCTTCGTCGAACCCAAGTAAAGGTGTCCGTTCACGTCGGCCAGCGAGCGAACAACGCGGATCCGTCCGGCGGCGGGTCGACGTCTCCGTGAGTGAGCGCAATCGCCTCGCCCCACCGAAGCCCGCAATACGCGAGGACGTAGACGAGGATCCGATAGCGGTCTTCCACCTCCGCCGCGACTCGTTCGACTTCGATCGAAGTGAGGACGCGCATCTCGGTCTTGAGGAGTCGCGGCTGTTTCACGGCGAGACATGGGTTCGCACGGATCAGTCCATCGGCGACGGCCGCCTTCATGATCTGTGAGAGGACCATCACGCACTGCCGCGTCCGCGACGCCGACACACCCTCGGTCATGAATCGACTGACCATCGCTTGGATGTGGCTCGGTCGCAGATCGACGAGCGCCATGTGGCCGAGCTCGGGAAGCACCCGCGAGAGCAGCAGACTCTCGTAGCTCGCTCTCGTCTTGGGCTTCAGATGGGACTGGCTGTGGAACCACCGCATGGCCCAGCTGTCGAGTGTGCGCTCACCGAGATCCGGGTCGATCCATTCGCCGACGCGCAGCTCGTGCCGGGTGGTCGCCAACCAAGCGTCAGCGTCGGCCTTCGTTGCGAAGGTTGTCTCGGCGGGACGGAGCTCTCCCTCAGGGTCGCGATAGCGGGCCTGCCAGCGCCCGCTCGGAAGCTTCCGAACGGACCCGAATCCTCGCCGGCTCACCATGGCCGACGCCTGCGCGGCTCTTGGCGTGCCGCTGCGATGAATGCCGCGATGTCGTGCTCTCGGAGCCGCACATGTCGTCCGATGCGGTACACCGCGATTCGACGCTCGGCGACGATTCGGCGGATGAAGCGCTCGGAGACGTTGAGCCGCTCGGCGGCCTGGTGAACATCGAGTAGCTCGGTGACATTGTCGCGCATGCCATCCGCAAGCCCCTGAAGGTGCCCTCGGCGACATCGTGCCACGCAGGTTTCCCGTCAGGGGAACCTGCAACGGTGTATCTCACGGGATCTTGACCGTTGCTCACGGCTGGGCGTGATTGACGACGTGAGTCTGTACGGCCGAACGTATTGCGCTGTTGGTGGTAGCGGTCGGCGGTCGTGTTGTCGTGGGGTGATGGTCGCCGTTCGCCAACGAGAGCTCGACCGCGGGATGCCGTGAGATACCGCCCCGCGCCGATCCCACCGAAACGTGAGTCCGCGCGTGAGTCTGCGGCCTCAGTAACCCGTCCGGTCTCGCTCGTCCGCGGTCATCTCAAACAGGGTCCTTGAGATTGGGGCAACTGTCCAACCGGCGCCGGCGGACTCGAGCCCGGGGTATCGATCTATCTCTTCAGCGAGAACGCTCTCCAGGCTCGAGCCAGCGTCTGAAGCGTGATCGGAGACGTCGTCGTCGCTACGCGACGGTGACGCGCTGAGCATTGTCTCGACTGCGAAGGCCCGGAGCGCGGCTTCGTCACGAACGAGGTAGTCCCAACGCCCGGTGACACTGAGGCGCATCACATCGGCTGGAAACTCCTCGACATCGACGTCGTCGTCCAAGTCGTCGTAGAGACCTTCGAAGAGAGGTCCGTGCCCGCTGATCGCGAACACCGCATCGGCGTAGGCACGGACCGCGGTTCGTACCGCCTCGGCTTCGGCCCAGACCACCTCCTCCGACGCGCCTTGCTCAATCGCACGAGCGTGTCCCCGAAGCGCATCGACGATTGCATCGACGGGTAGTGACTCAGCCACTCCTCAATCATGGCCGGTGAGCGCGTGCCTGCCGATATTGCGCGCCTGGTGGGCGTCGCGCGGGCACCATGGTGGGATGACGGCGGCCGCGCAGATCGACACACTCAGGTCGGCGCTCAACGACAACGTCGTCGTCGAGGTTCAGCGCTCAATCCGTCGAGCGGACCGTCTCGACGGCTTCGTGGTCGGATTGGGAAAGCGTTGGCTCCTGATGCACCTCGTCGACGACGTCGTGATGAACGGCTACGCAGCCGTGCGTCTTCAGGACGTAAACCGAGCCCGCGTTCGAGCCGGCAAAGGATCGTTCACGCTTCGCGCGCTTGAGCTTGCTGACGAGCGACCGGAGCCGCTTTCCGCGGTGACGCTGGATGCGATCGGCGGTGTGCTGTCAGGACTTGGGCAGCTCTTCCCGCTCGTGTCGGTGCACACGGAGAACGATCACCCCGATGAGTGCTACATCGGCCGCCCGATGAACACCACGAGCCGGAGCTTGCACCTCCTCGAAATCGACACCGACGCTGTATGGGAGCACAAACCAACGACGTGGCCACTGGGCTCGATCACCCGCCTCGATGCGGGTGGGCGATACGAGACAGCACTCGCAGCACTCGGCGGCGAGCCGTAGGAGCTCGAATCGAACCGCGGTCGACCGCTGGTAGGCCGTACCCTGTGAGCATGTCCCGGCCGGCCGAGGCGCTCCCTGACGACCCGATCATCGAGGTCATCGACGTGCCCGATCCGGCGCGCTACGACGAGCTCGTCGCTGCAACGGAGGCGGCGTTGGACCAGCTTGAGCCGCTCGAGACCCATTTCTCCGCCGCCGACATGCTCGATCGAGTCCGCTCCGGCGATGTTGGTTGAGCATTCAGGTTCTCGACGCTTCGGCTGCGGTCGAGGTCCTCGTTCGCTCGGCTCGTGGACGTTGGGTCCGATCTCGCCTCGACTGGCCGGCAGGCATCTGGGTTCCTGAGCACTTCTTCGCCGAAGTCTCGGGAACGATCCGAGGCTTCGAGCAGCAGGGATCATTCGACGCTCCGAGGTCAGCGGTGATGCTCACGCAGCTCGCACAACTGCCCTTGCGACGCGTCGGCGTCCGACCCCTTCTGGACGAGGCGTGGACACTTCGACACAACCTGCGAGTCGCCGACGCGATCTACGTGGTGCTCGCTCGCCATCTCGGTGCTGAGTTGGTCACGTGCGACTCTCGCCTGGCGAACGCACCCGGTACGAACGTCCCGATGGTCATCGCGCCGGGACCGTGACGTGCCACGTCGTGCCACAACGGGCGGCAAATCGGGGTCGTGAGCGCGTATCCGCGGACAACGCTCACATCGGCTGACCTGCGCAGACACACGCGACGAGCATCAACGTGGCGAGGCCGGCCGAGTTAGGAAACCGATGCTCTATCCCCTGAGCTACGGGGGCGGGACCGGCGCGAAACGTGGGAGAAAACCTCCAACGGACCGAGCCGGCCAGGGGAAGAAGAGGTTAAGCGACCGCTGAGGTGCTCGACCGCTGGCCGATTCGGGCTGCTCGAGCGTCTCGGGACGCGTCGGTTCAGCCGATCCCGATTCGAGGGGTGTTAGGTGGCCGACCCGAGTAGTCGTCACGTATGGCGTGCCGGTGCAGGGCGAGACTGTTCACCATGAGCGCCTGCGTCAGCAGGTTGAGGTGTTGCCGCTCGTGACCGCGAACTGTCTACGTGACCGAAGCGGATGTGAACGAGGGTCAGCGGGGACCGGGCATCACGTGATCAGCAACTGCAATCGTAACAGCGCCCGCGGTCGCTGCGAGCCCTGAACCGCACCACGCGAAGCCATACGAGACGTGGTCGACAAGTGCTCCGAAGATAAGGGGTCCCGCTACCGCTCCTACGCACGCGCCGGTCATGACGATCCCCGTCGCTGCACTAGGCGCGTTCGGATTACGGCGTACCACCGCGAGGTGCAGCAACCCAGGCCAACCCCATGCCGTGACGTATGCAATGGGAATCGCGATTACGAAGGCCATGGACGACCCAGTCGCGAACAGAAGGTAGGCCCCGGCACCGACGCCGAGCAGGCGAGAAACCACTCGGAGATCGCCACCGCCGCGTCGATCCGCCCGCAGGCCGGAGACGACGCGACTGCAGACACCCATCAGACCACCGAGAGCGGCCAGCGCTGCCGCATAACCAGTCGACAGCCCGGAGCTGGCCGCGGAATCGACGGCGTAGGCCAAGATCGATGTCGCAGCAGCGGATGCAAAGCCCATCCCCGTTGCAAGGATGACAAGCGAACCGAAGGCGGCAACGCGAACGTTCTCGCCCGTTGGCGCGCCGCTCGGAGGTTCCTTCCACGGAACGCTGACTACTGCCAGCCCTGCGACTAACGCGCCTCCGGCGAAGCACCACCGCCAGCCAAACGGAACTGCAACAAGCGGAACGGCTACGCCTGCCAGCAGAGCCACCGCGGGCGTAGCGGCCTGCTTGATCCCGAACGCGAACCCGAGCCTCGTCGTATCTATCGTGCGTGCGAGGTAGAGGTTTGCGGCCGGTTCGGTGAGTGACTGGCCCATCCCCGCGATGGCGAGGATGCCCGTGAGCGCAGCCCACGACGTCGCGAAGATCGCGATCGCGCACATCGACACTGCGCTCACCGCGGCCGCGGCCCGGAGCGAGCGGCCCGCGCCGAGCCGCTCGGCGGCCATCCCGAGCGGCCCTGATGCCAATGCCCCCGCCGCGAAGAATGTCGCCGCGCTGATCCCGAGCTCGCTCGCGCTGAATCCGAGGTCAGCGCGTAGGTCTGGTGCGAGCACCGACGCGAGGAAGAGCGGGAGCAACCCGGTGAGATACGCAAGAAGCGGGCGAATGAGCTCCCGCACGCGCGGCCGGTCTGAACGAAGCGACGCTTGGTTGTACGACATACCTATGTGACGACGGCATCGCTGCTGTCGTCAAGCCAGTGGCGCCGCTGGCGGCCACCCGTCATGCACGTTCGACTTCGAGCACCTGAAGAGCAGAAAATACGGGGCTGTAGGTCTCGTCTGGCACTTTGGGCAGCCGCTCGAGGGGGGTGGCAACCTCAGCGACTGTGGGTCCGACTCGATTGGCAATCGGTTGCAGAAGGTCGAGGTCAAATCCGTACACCTCCGCTGCGGTGCCCCCGACCATCAGCCGAATCTCGTCCTCCGGGACTCCTTCGAAGGTGTGGCGGAGTGCCTCCCGCGAGTAGGGCCATGTTCCCTCGATGTGGGGGTAGTCGACGCCCCACATGATGTTGCGCAGCCCGATCTCGTGACGACGCTGAGCTTCCGAAGGCAACATGAGGGTCGCGCCGAGAAAGCAGTTGCGTGCGAAGTATTCACTCGGAAGCATCGATAGGGGAGCTATCGACGGCGCCAAGTAGGTCAGGATGCCCTCAGCGTTTCGCCCCGCGTGGCAGATCGCATCCAACATCTCTAGCTGGCGTATGACCCAGCCCGACCCACTCTCGCTATGGACAAGGCGCAGTTTCGGATACCGATCGAAAATGCCGGACAGCATGAATTGAGCCAGGGCGCGATGATTGTAAAAGTCGCGTTCGGCGACGCCGATTGCAATAGCGCCGGGACCGGTGCGCTCGGACACAAGGATCCCTGGAATTGCCGAGTGCCGGTGTATCGGCACGTTGAGTTCCTCGCACGTAGCCCACACCGGTTCGAAGTCTCTGAAGAAGAGAGGCAAGGTCATCGCTTCCGGCCCGTCCAGGGGAAGCAGGATGCCTCCCGTCAACCCGTCAGCGTGGATTCGTCGGATCTCCGCGACCGTCTCGTCGACATCGATGAGCAGGATTTGGGCGACGCCGGCTCGACGACCAGGCGCCTCAGCGCAGAAATCCACGAGCCACCGGTTGTGTGCCTGTAGCCCCGCCCAGCGACGTTCGTAGTCGGCGCGGTTGGTGGGCTGTACTCCTGAAAACACCGACGTCGGCATGAACGGGGGTGCAGTGTTCGGGAACAGCACCTCAGCGACGACCCCATCGGCCTCCATGTGGGCAAGCCGCTTCGCGCTGCTCCAGTTGAGCGGGCTGTGCCACGATGCCGCGCCGATGAACAACGAATCTTCGTCGGGAACGAAGCCAGGCAGTTCATACCGCGGGTCCAGGAATTCCCATGGGTTTGAATACGTCGAGGCCCAGGCGTCGAACTCGTCGTGCCACTCGTGAGCCAGATACGGCTTGTAGTGCAGTAAGTCGGCGCCCGCATGGTTGTCTGAACTGATCACCACATAGTTGCGGTGAGCTTGCCGGCGTTCCGGGCTGAGGCTGTTCACGTGGCGATTCCTGTCACAAGCGTGGGTGCCAGCGTCGGCAGGCATTGCTAGACTCAATCCATATATTGATCATAGTAATCGCGAGCACAATCGCCGTCAACGGCTCGGGCGAGCCGGTTCAACGGCGTCCCCGCATGGCGGCGGGCGGAGCCCGTTTCCACAATGCGAGTGTGATAATAGTTATAGATAGCCGACGACCCCGTTCGGCTTGGAGGACCCGGGCATGGTGGCGAAGGTTGCGTGGGTCACCGGCGCATCGCAGGGGATCGGCCGAGGCGTTGCACTGAGGCTGGCGCGCGACGGCTACCGAGTAGCTCTTTCGGCACGGCGCGTTGAGCCGCTGAATGCGGTTGCAGACGAGATCGCGGCGGCCGGCGGAATGGCCCTCGTGATACCGGCTGATGTCTCAGAACCAGGCGAGAACGAAAAGGTGATTGGTCGAGTAGTGGAGGAGTGGTCACGCCTTGACGCGCTCGTGCTCGCTGTTGGCGCATCCTCCCTGATGCCGATTCTCGACATGACGGACCAGGTGTGGAATCAGCAGCTTCAGCTGAATCTTTCGAGCGCCTTCTACGGAGTTCGAGCGGGGGCAAACGTCATGAAGCCCCAAGGTGGCGGCAGCATCGTGATTGTGTCGTCGACCGCAGGATTCGCGGCGCGTGCTGGCTTTGCGGCCTATGCCGCGGCGAAGCATGGCCTGCTGGGCCTTGCGCGTTCGGCGGCGCTCGACCTCGGGGCCTTCAACATTCGTGTCAACGTCGTGGCGCCGGGTGCGAGCGCGACTCCCCGAATCCCGACGCAGCTGCTTGACGCCTTCGCACCGGGCACCGCGTTGGGCCGCGCCGGAGTTCCGGACGACGTCGCTGCCGCAGTCGCATATCTCCTATCGCCGGACGCCTCCTACGTGACGGGTGTACTTCTCCCCGTTGATGGCGGCCTAAGGATCAGCTTCGGTCCGGTTCCGCCTGGTGGCTGGGCCGCTTCCGCGGCTGAGTCCGCAAACGTGTGGATCCCGGGCACCGAGCCGCCGCCAGCGTGACTCTGACGTCGTAGGCGCGCGTGTTCGGCGCGGCGCCTATGTCGAGCGTTCTGCTTGAGGTGGAGCGGGGTGTCGCGCGACGCAGCATCAGCTCGACGATTCCTCATGGGGCTTCCGGCCGTCGTTGACAGGCCACCGAAATTCTAACTATCGTGCACATGAATCGCCGAGTCGAGGAGGCGCAGTGGTGGACGTACCGCTCATTCTTTCGGTGGACGATCACATCGTTGAGCCCCCCGACCTCTTCGATGGCCGACTTCCTTCGAAGTTTCGAGGCCGGGCTCCCAGGGTCGAGCGCAAGAAGCTGCGATTCATTGGTGGAACTAAGGGCCGTGAGTGGGTCGAGGACGCCGAGGGTGGCGGCTGGTGCGACGCCTGGCATTGCGAAGACGCTGTGATGCCTCTGCTCTGGAACATCGCGGCCATCGACCGCGAGGTGGTCGACGTCGAGCCGACAACCTATGACGAGATCCGCCCGGGCACATGGAAACAGAAGGAACGGTTGGCCGACATGGACCTCAACCATGTCGAAGCGGCGATGTGCTTTCCGAACCTTTTTCGGTTCGCCGGACAAATGTTTTCAGAGCGTGAGGACAAGAGTCTGGCGTTGGCCTGTGTGCGCGCGTACAACGACTGGCTCATCGATGACTGGGGCGCCGGGGCGGGAAAGAACCGGCTGCTTCCAGTCACGGTGCTTCCGCTTTGGGATGCGGAGCTCGCCCGCGCAGAGCTTCTGCGATGCGCCGACAAGGGTTCGTTTCTCGTGACATTCCCGGAGAACCCGTATCCGTTGGGATTTCCTTCGCTCTATACGCCGGTGGACTACTGGAAGCCGCTTTTCGATGCGTGTGAGGAAACCAACACGATCTTGAACATGCACATCGGGTCTTCTTCCAAGTTGGCGGAGACCACGCCGGATTCGCCCTACATCGTGAATTCGAGCCAGATCTATCTCAATAGCCAGGGTTCGCTTCTTGATTTCATTTTTTCCGGAACTCTTGAACGTCACCCTGAACTGCGGATCAGCTATTCCGAGGGCCAAGTCGGCTGGTATCCGTATCTCATCGAACGCGCTGACAAGTTGTGGGAAGAACGAGATGACAACGAGTTCGGCAGCGGCTTACCAAAGCCCCCGTCTCACTACGTGCCTGACCGGGTGTACTTCTGCTTGTTCGATGATGAGGTGGGCCTCCGGTTGCGCGACGTAGTCGGTGTCGATCAGCTCGTCTTCGAAACCGACTATCCCCACGCCGACTCCACTTTCCCGCACAGCCGCGAGACGTTCGCGAAGATCTGCGAATTGGCGGGGATGAGCGATGAGGAGAGCTACAAGCTCGCCCGCGGCAACGCCATCAAGGGTTTCGGCCTCGATCGGTACGGCTTCACATCGTGAGCCTTCCTTCGGGCGCGTGGTTCATAACCGGCGCGTCTACTGGGCTCGGTCGCGCGCTCGCGGAAGCGCTCTTGGCTGGCGGCCAGAACGTTGTTGCGACGGCTCGGCGAATTGAAAGCGTTCAGGATCTCGAGGACCGGTATCCGAAGAGCGCCCGCGCGTTCCGGTTGGATGTCGTTGACCGTGCGTCGATCGGCGGCGTGGTAGCTACCGCGGCCGAAGCATTTGGCGGTATCGATGTTGTCGTCAACAACGCGGGGTATTCGCTGATCGGCGCGTTCGAGGAGTTTGGAATCCAGCAGGTCCGCGACCTATTCGAGACCAACTTCTTTGGGGCGTGGGCAGTGACGCAGACCATCCTGCCGATCATGCGCACACGGGGAGCGGGCACCATCGTCAATATCTCATCCCAAGGCGGGATCGCAGGGATGCCTGGCACAGCCGCCTACAGCGCGTCGAAATTCGCACTCGAGGGAATGAGCGAAGCCCTCGAGGCTGAGGTCGTCGCGTTTGGGCTTCGCGTGCTCATTGTCGAACCAGGCCCGTTCCGCACGGCGATGCGCCGCTCACTGCAGATCCCTGAGCGACGCATCGACGACTACCCGGACTATGGCGGCACACTTCGTCGCCAGGATGGCGACCAGGTGGGGGATCCAAGTCTGGCGGCGGCAGCAATCATCGCGGCCGTGACAGCGCCCGAGCCACCGCTGCGACTAGTGCTTGGCGCGAGCGCGGTCGCGGTGGTCCGCAAAAAGCTTAACCGCGCGAGCGCGGATCTCGTCGCGTGGGAGGCGACATCGATCGCGACAGCGTTTGCCGACGAGAGCGGGGAGAACACACGGTGAGCTGGAACTTTGAAACGGATGCTGACTTCCAGGCGGAGCTTGACTGGGTTGACGTTTTCGTGAAGCGGGAGGTCGAGCCCCTTGACCACATGATCTGGCACCCGTTCGATCTCCAAGATCCGGTGCGGCGCACACTTATTCCCCCTCTGCAAAGTGAGGTCAAGCAGCGCGGTCTGTGGGCGTGCCACCTGGGGCCCCACCTTGGGGGACGTGGATATGGCCAGTTGAAACTCGCCCTACTGAACGAGATTCTGGGACGAGCGCGGTGCGGTCCGATTGTCTTCGGGTGCCAGGCGCCGGACTCCGGCAATGCCGAAATCCTTGCTCACTTCGGGTCTGAAGACCTCAAGACCACCTATCTTGAGCCCTTGCTCAGGAACGACGCGGTGTCGTCGTTCTGTATGACAGAGCCTCAAGGTGGCTCAGATCCAACGCAGTTCACGACGTGTGCGGAACTCGATGGGGACGAATGGGTCATCAACGGCGAGAAATGGTTCTCGTCCCACGCCCGGTTTGCATCGTTCCAGCTTGTGCTCGTCGTTACCGAACCCGACAGTCCAGTCCACCAGCGTCTGTCGGTGATCGTGGTCCCGTCGGAGACGCCGGGTATCGAGATCATTCGCAACGTCGGGCTGTCCGGGCAGACGGAGAGTGTTGGAGTTCACGGGTACCTTCGCTATCGCGACGTTCGCGTTCCTACTGGCAACCTTCTGGGGGAGCGTGGGCAAGGTTTCGTTGTGGCGCAAACGCGGCTTGGCGGCGGACGAATCCATCACGCGATGCGCACGATCGGCTTGGCTCAGCGCGCGTTCGAGATGATGTGCGAGCGCGCTCTGTCGCGCACCACCAAGGGTGAGTTGTTGGCATCGAAGCAACTCGTTCAAGAAATGATCGCCGACTCGTGGATCCAGATTGAGCAGTTTCGATTGCTCGTGCTCCAAACTGCGTGGAAGATCGACGCGTGCAACGACTACCAGAGGGTGCGCGCGGACATTTCCGCGGTCAAGGCGGCGATGCCCAAGGTCCTTCACGACGTTGCTGCTCGCGCCCTTCAAGTGCACGGCTCACTCGGGCTATCGAACGAAATGCCGTTCGGCGACATGGTGCTGGAGTCGTTTCATATCGGTCTGGCGGATGGGCCGACTGAGATCCACAAGGTCACTCTGGCTCGCCAGCTCCTCAAGGGCTTCAAGCCCTCGGACGACCTGTTCCCAACAGAGCACGGACCGAAGCTGCGAGCAGCCGCGCAAGCCAAGTACGCAGACGTGCTCGACGGGGTGTGAGACTGCGTCCTGTCTAGGCATGCCGAATCGACCGACGCCCTGCGTTGGCGGGAACCGAGGAGCCGATCGCGGCCGCTCTAGACAGCCGAGTTGCCACCATCGCGTCACCGCGGTGAGCCCTTCATATCGGGAAGGTAGACACATCGAATACTTCCTATTATGATTACATTTACAGCTCGGAGGCGAAATTGGAAAGTGTTCTTTCGGGAGTGCGGGTCCTCGACTTCACCCGACACATGTCTGGTCCGTACGCCTCAATGGTCCTCGGGGACTTCGGCGCGGAGATCATCAAGGTTGAGTCGTCACCCGACGGAGATCCAACGCGTCAGACCGGGACGTACTTCACCAGCGGCCAAAGCACAATGTTCCTCACGTGGAACCGGAACAAACGGAGCCTGTGTCTAGATCTTCGCTCGGACCGTGGCATCGAGGTCGTACGTCGACTCGTGGGAACGGCGGATGTGCTTTTGGAGAACTACCGCCCGGGCGTCGCCGATCAAATCGGTATCGGGTGGGAGGACGTTCGCCACATCAACAAGCGGCTTGTGTACTGCTCAGTCAACGCCTTTGGTTCCAAGGGGCCTTGGGCCGGACGACCCGGAACAGATCCAGTGGTGCAGGCATTCAGCGGGGTGATGTCGGTAACCGGCGAACCCGACGGCCGCCCTGCACTGGTTGGTGTTCCGATCGCGGATTTCAGCTCCGCAATGCTGACGGTTCAGGGTGTGATCTTGGCGTTGCTCGCGCGCGAACGGTCGGGAGAGGGTCAGCGCGTCGAGGTATCGATGCTCGGCAGTCTGTTGTTCGCGTTGACAACCCGAGTTGGCCCATTCTTTCTCACTGGGGAAGACCCCGGCCGATTTGGCAGTGCGCACAGCCAGGTGGTTCCGTACCAAGCCTTTGAGGCCAGTGACGGCTACGTCGTGGCTGGCGTTTGGGGTGACGCGGACTGGCCAGCGTTCTGTCGCGCGGTTGACATGCCTGAGCTCGCAGACGACGAACGCTTTGACTCCAACGTCAAGCGCGTGAATCGCCGGCCCGAACTTACGAAGTTCCTCGATGAGCAGTTTCGGACCGCGAGCAGCGACTATTGGGAGAGTCGTTTTGGCTCGGAGAAGGTTCTGTTTGCCCCCGTGAACACCTTCTCGAAGGTCTTCAATCATCCGCAGACGATCGCCAACGACTACGTGACTACCGTGCAGCACCCGACAGTCGGAGAGCTGCCGCTTGTGGCACCCGTCGTGAAACTGTCCTCGACCCCGGCCACCGTGGAACAAGCGCCACCGTTGCTCGGCGAGCACAGTATCGACATCCTCCGCGCGGCCGACTTCTCGACCGACGAGATTCGATCGCTCATTGACGACGGCGTTGTTCACTCACATCAAGCGATGGGGCCAGCCGCATGACCGACCGGTCGATGGTCGACAACGGCCTATCTCAAAGGTTGTGAAGCAACGCGGCGCTTTCGTCTCCCGCGTACCCGCTCTCGCAGGCAATAGGCCTCGCGATAGTCGAGCGAGTCTCCGTCGAGATCACGGAGTAGACGGTTACCGGAACGACGATGACGGCACCGAGCGCTGACCAGCCTGCGGGCCATCGACTGCCCGAGGAGTCTGACGCTCTCGAGCGGCACCGGCGGATGATTCGAATTCGGATCTTCGAGCGGAGCGCGTCAGCGTTGTACCGAGACGGCGAGATCCCGGGCTTCCTGCATACTTCGATGGGGCAGGAAGCCACGGCTGTTGGCGTGTGTTGGCCCTTGCGCCAGTCCGACGGAATCGTGTCGACGCATCGCGGCCACGGTCATTGTCTCGCGAAAGGCGCCGACGCCGGCGCCATGTTTGCAGAGCTGATGGGGCGACGATCTGGAACCTGCGGGGGATACGGCGGCTCAATGCACATCGCCGACATCACTCGTGGCATCTTCGGAGCCAACGGGATCGTCGGAGCGGGACTTCCGATTGCGAACGGCGTCGCACAAGCGTTTCGACTCCAGAAGACGGACGGAGTGGTCGTTGCGTTCTTTGGCGACGGCGCAGTGGCGACTGGCGCATTCCACGAGGCGATCAATCTCGCCGCACTGTGGCGGTTACCTGTGCTCTTTCTCTGCGAGAACAATCACTTCGCTGAGTTCACACATTCGGAAGCCCAGCATCTCGTACCCGTGCATGAACGAGCGGCGGGATACGGAATCGAGGGCTACGCCGTGGACGGCAACGATGTAGACGAGGTCGCGGCCACCGCGAGCCGACTGGTGTCACGGCTGCGGGCGGGTGAGGGCCCGTTTCTCCTCGAGGCCATGACGTATCGCTGGCACGGGCACTACGAGGGCGACCCGGCGAACTACCGAGATGAAGAGGAGCGAGCCAACTGGGAATCGCAGGATCCCATTTTGCGCTCGGCGGCCGTTCTCGACGAACGCGGCCTGCGCACTGCCCGCGAGCAGATCGAGATCGAAGCAGACGACGAGCTCGCGCGGGTTCTGGCGGCCGCCCGCGAGATTCCGGAGCCGGAGCCCCCACCACGACCCACCCTCGTTGCGCCCACCGGTACTGCCCGCGCGGAGACCGACGCTCCAGATACGGGTGACGTCTTCCGTACGATGGACGCGGTTCGCGAGGCAATCGCCTACGAGATCGAGCACAACGACGATGTCTGGTTCGCCGGGATCGACGTCGGTGCCGGTGGAAACATCTATGGCGTAACCCGCGGGTTGTGGGAGCGCTTTCCCGACCGAATCCTCGACACTCCGATTGCGGAGACGGCGATCATCGGCCTCGCGGTCGGTGGCGCGATGGCGGGCACTCGTCCGATCGTTGAGATCATGTACATGGATTTCTTGGGCGTCTGTCTTGATCAGATCATGAATCAAGCAGCCAAGCTGCCGTTCATGACAGGCGGCCAGGCAAGCATGTCGCTCGTCATCCGGACCCAGATTGGTGCGGGTCGGTCTTCCGCAGCGCAGCACTCGCAGAGTCTCGAAGCCCTCCTTGCGCACATCCCGGGCCTAGTCGTTGCAATGCCGTCAACGCCGGCCGACACCTACGGCATGCTGCGCGCTGCGATCGCGGATCCCAACCCGGTGGTCTTCATCGAACACCGTTACCTCTACGGAAAAAAGGGGCCGCGTCCAACCGCTGACCACTTCGTGCCGCTCGGCAAGGCCGCGGTGCGTCGGGTTGGTCAGCATGTCACGGTTCTCTGCTGGTCCAAGACCGTTGACCATTGCATGGCGGCGGCCGAACTGGCCGCCGCGGAGGACGTCTCTGCGGAAGTCATCGACCTCCGGACAATCACGCCTCTCGACCAAGCGACGATCTTTTCGTCCGTGTCGAAGACGGGACGTGTGCTTGTGGTGCACGAGGCCGTGGAACGGGGTGGTTTCGGAGCAGAGCTGGTCGCCGAGGTCGTCGACAACTCGTTCTGGGCATTGGATGCGCCGATTCGACGACTCGCAGCGCCGTTCATGCCCGCCCCCTATGCGCCCAGCCTCGAGCGAGGCTACGTTCCGCTGCAAGGCGACATAGGGGCCGCGATCATCAAGCTCGCGCGCGAATGACGACTGGCGGCTAAGCATCGCAACTGCCGGCCACCGGCCGTCCGGGGGGAGTGGACAGCCAGTGGCCGGCGGATCCTGCGGCCGCCGCTCAACGCTGCGGAGCGAGCTCCTCGATCGCTTCCGCGACCGAACGGCCCATTGGGAACACGTTGAGAACAGGCGTGGTCACGCCGTTGTCCACGTATCGCTGGATCCCGCGGCGGCATTGATCTGGAGTGCCGTGGACGAACATGTCGTCGACAACGGACAGCGGCACCGCCGCGGCCGCGGCGAGTCGGTCGCCGGCGTCCCACCGTGCCCACATCTCGGCCAGCACGTCTTCGCGTCCGAGCCACCGTTGGTACTCGCGATATACCGGCACATTGAAGTACGTCGCCAACATGCGCCGTCCCATATCGTGCACAAGGTCGGTGTCGCTCGTTGGGGCAACCATGATGCGGCCCACGATTTCCTTGTCTGCGCCGCCCTCGTGTACCAGCGGCACAACCGTCGACACGTCGTCAGCGGAAAGCCAGTTGACGATGGCGCCATCGGCCTGTCTGCCAGCGAGCCTGAGCATTCCAGGCCGCAACGCCGCGATCAGGATAGGGGGGGCGATCGTTGGTACGACACCGAGTCGAAAGCGTTTCATGCGGAACGTGCCATAGTCCTCGTCGATCAGCTCGCCGGTGAAAGCTGAGCGCAGAAATCGCAGCATGTCGCGCATCCTCTGGTACGGCCGCTCGAAACACGCGTCGTTCCAGTGCTCCGTGATGATGTTCGAGGATGTACCGAGCCCCAGGACGAATCTCCCTGGAGCGATGGCTGCGATCGTCGCTGCACTCTGAGCGAGGCATGCCGGGCCGCGGCTGAATATCGAGACAATCGCAGTCCCGAGTCTCACAGTCGGCGCAACAACCGCTGCGATCGCGAGCGGCGAAAACACATCGACGCCGTTGCTCTCGAACGACCACACGTCGCTGTATCCCAAACCGGCAATTCGCGTCGCTTGGCCGGGATACTGCTCGATGGAACTGTCCTGCAATGGAACGGTCATTCCCAGCCGCGTCACAGCCGACGCCCTAGCCGTCTTCGCGAGATGCCTGAGCGAACGTTCGTCGAGTGCATGATCGCGTCACCGTCCATTCAGGAGTGTTCGGTATCCGCCGTCGGGTGGTCGCCCAGGCAAAGCAGGCGATGAACCGATCAGCGCCTCGCGCCGGCGGTCGTGCTACGTCGCGCGGAGCGCCCCAGCTCTTGCAAGCACCGCGCCGTGCTCGTCCTCGTCAACGGCTAGAGCGAGCCGCCCTTCGTCATAGCTGGGCGGCTTGTTGATGCCCGCACGAAAGATGAAATGTTTCAGGATCTGGGGGTCGACCACGTGGTGACCTCCGAGTACGTCGTCCGGAAATGGGCCCACACGACGGGCAGTTTTTTCCAGCAGCTCGCGGTCGAGCCCATAGAACTCGATGGCGTTTTCGCCCAAGATCTTGCGGGCTTCGAGTTCAGGAACATCGCCCAGAGTCGTCCGCAGCCAATCCAACGTATTGGGCCACGTTCCTTCCATGTGCGGGTAGTCGGTGCCGAACATCAACTTGTCGATGCCGATGTCAAAACGCGCGCCGACATCGCCATATCGCATGAGGGATGCTCCAACCGCGCAATGTCTCAGCCAATACTCACTTGGGGTCAGTTTCATGTGCGTTGAGGCCCGAGCGTGACGGGCGTCGAGATACGCGAGTGTCGGGGGGACCCAGTCTCCGTGGATTTCCACGAAGCAGACCTTGAGCCTGGGGTAGCGGTCAAACGCCCCGCCCCACATCAGCTGCCAGAGTGGCCGGCGCTCGACGAACGTATCGAAAGCCTGCCCAAGTGCCGATTCCTGCTGCGCGAGGTTGACGTCGAACTCCTGCATGTTGACGTTGGACGAGCCGGCGATCTCAACCGCTGTGTCTCGAAACGCGTTCACCCGTTCGACGAGCGAACCCTGAGCATTGCCGAACCCCGCGTGGACGTGAACGACTAGCTCGAGCTCCTGACAAGCCCGCCAGAACGGGTCCCACCACGAGTCATAAAATGCAGGCAAGTCATCTTTGATCCCGGCTTGTTGGGCGGGCATTACGGCCTTGAATCCAGCCTCCTTGGCCGCGCGGCAATCCTCCACCGCCGCTTCCCAGTCGGGCCACGGATAGATGCATGGCACCCCGAGCAGTCTTCCCGGAGCCGCAGAACAGAACTCGACGAGAAAACGGTTGTGTGCTCGGGCCCCGGCGGCGCGCAGTTCATCGGAGCAACGCCGGTTCATGAAATCGAAGAAGGGGGTGACCGCGATAGGGCCAAAGGGGTGCAAGAATTCCGCTACGACGCCTTCCGCTTCCGCCTCCCGCAGCCTCCGGTCGGGATCGAAGTACCCGGTCTCACCACCGGTTTGGATAGCGCGCCGCTTGTCGATGATCTCGAGAACCTGTGCCGAGAACGGGTATCCGACCACGTCGTTGACCCGATTGTGCAGCTCGATGTCCTCAAGGTATTGATCCATGTATTGCCGGTACTGCGGATCGAGGTAGTCGCGATAGTCGTCCGCCGGCAGGCTGGCGTGGGTGTCTGTCGAAACGATCGTGAGCGGGGTTCTGCCGGGCGTTCCCCAGACCCGAGGGTCCTTCACACGGATGTCGAACGATTGGCTCACGGTGACAGCCCCTTGTCGATGACGTCGTCACGATGCTCGCACGCGATCTCAAGCCCGAAACTATGCTAACTGTATTCCTTATTGTCACGGTCCGCGGGCCACGCGTCAAGGTCCGAGCGACAAACTTGCCGACGCAAGCGCCGTGAAGTCGGTGGTCTGCAAGAGCAATCTCGACTGATGGCGTCGAGCGTCAGTCGCTCGACGACGGCAGTCAGTCAGGACTGTGTTGTTCGGCCGGCGCCCCGGGCATGGACCGCGCCAAGGCAAGGCTGCCCGATGCCGCGACTACGCCGTCGCGACGGCTGTTGCGGCATCGGCGGCGACACTCCGTCCTCGAGACTTGGTGCCGCTTCCCAAGGTCGAAGCTGCGTTCGAGGTCTGCGCCTGCAGCACCTCTATTGCCAATCGATGATGCTCTCGGACACATTCGGATAGCGCTTGGCAACCCGGTTGGCATATTCGGTCATGTGTGAGCGCATCAGGGTTTCTGCCTTCTTCGCTTGCCCGAGCCGAATCGCGTCGGTGATGGCGACATGGATCGCGTGCGTCTCGTGCCGTTGATTCATCGGCATGACAGCCGATTTCAACCGGGTCATGTAGATCTCGGTCAAAGTTCCCGCGATCAGATCGAGAACCCCATTGCCCGAGTAGCCGACGATCAACCGGTGAAATTCAACGCTGGCCGCTGCCCACTCGTTGTCGCCTAGGTCGACGGCCAAGGACGCTCGGCTGTTCGCGTCAGTGAGGCGTTGGACGAGCGCACTGTCACGCTGTCGCGCGGCGTTCGCGGCGAGCACGGGCTCCAACTCGAGGCGGGCCTCGACCACCTCCCGCATGGTGTCGCCGTTCGCTTGAAAGTAGAAACTTGCAGTGCGGGCGAAGTCCCGGACCGTCACCTGCTGGACGGTGGGTCCTCCACCCGGACCGGTGCGAATTTCGATAAGGCCGAGTACCTCCAGAATTCGGAGCCCCTCGCGCAACGAGGAACGACCAACGCCGTACTCGGCGAGCATTTCCGCCTCTGACGGAAGCCGGTCACCAGGCTTGAGGCGCTTGGCGGCGACACCTCTCAAGATGTCGCGCGCCAGGCTCTCCGAGATCTTGCCGCGCGCCAGCTTGGTGGAGCGTTCGAGGATCTCGTTACGTCTGCCATCGTTGCTCACTGAGTGTTCTGCTCCTGATTTTGCAAGATCCACAAGGAGTCTTTCACGTTGTGTATCGGCACCGAATGGATGCACCAGGGGAGGCGAGCTTCGAGTCGTGTCGTCTGAGTGGGACGCGCTTAGAGATTGGGCTCCTGCAGTTCGAGATCTTTCGGCAAACCCAGGACCGCAAGGATCTCCGCCGTGTGTTCTCCCAGCTTCGGCGGTCCTTTGAGGGGCGGCAACGCCGGTACGTCGCCGGCATCAGGTGAGTTTGAGCCGCCGACGCGAACCGGGATTGCGGGAACGCGCGCGGCTGTGCCGCCGGTCGTCGTGGCTCGCATCACTCTCTGCGCGGCAGCGTGATCACTCTCGAGCGCTTCGGCAACTGTGAGAAGTGGCGCAAAGGGAATGTTCGTTGCGCCAAACAATTCCCACCACTCGTTCAGTGTCTTCGTCTTGATCACGCCTGCGATGACAGTCGCCTCCTCCGAATGCGCGGGGCCGACTCCAAACTCCGAGCCTGACGACCAGTCCCCGCGGTCGCGCCACGACTCCGGCAGACCAAGGAGGTCACAGAACTCCAGCCAAAACTTCAGCTCGATCGGTGCCACGAGAATCGATCGACGATCCGCAGTCGCGTACATCGCGTATCGAGGGCCCAGCTCGGCATAGTCGCCCCAAGGTTCGCCAAGGTTGGCGAGACTCGTAAGGTCCCGCCAGCTCCACCACATGGCCGAGCCCCAAAGGGACACAGTCACATGTTGGGCGGTCCCAGTGCGGTCGCGCCGTAGAACCCCCGACAACACGCCCATCGCTCCGAAGACACCGGCGAGCGTGCCGCCGGTCGACCGCCAGCCGGCCGGCGTCACCGGCACCCCGTCGCGCCACTCGACCGGCGCGAGTCCCGCGAGGGCGTCGATCGTCTGACCGTGCGCGCTGTAGCGAGCCCACGGTCCGTCCGTTCCAAATCCCGATATCAGGCAATAGACAAGATCGACGTTGGAGCGCTGCAACGAGGCGAAGTCGAGACCGCGTTTGCGGGCGGACTCCGGACGGCTGCCAACGATGACCGCGTCCGCCCAGCGGCTGCATGCGTCAACGATGGAAGGCCACGCCTCAGATCGGGTGCTGACCGCGATGCTCCGAACGCCAGAGTTGAGGGCAACATGGAACAGCCCTTCGCCATTGATCCTGAGTTTGTCGCCGCGGTTGCCGTCACCCACCACGGGGGGTTCGACCTTGATCACTTCTGCGCCCATCTCGGCCAAGAGGTGACTCGCAAGTGGCCCCGACATGTGCGTCGAGAAATCTACGATGCGCAGTGCGCGATCCTCGATCGGAAACGGCGTCACTGAGTCAAGCTCGCGGACGATGACGACGGTACGTCTTCGGGATTGGGCCTGCCCATGGGAGTGCCTCTCGTAGGGGCCGTCATGCCGTTCCCATTGTCACCCAAGAAAAGCTACTGACAATCAAGATAGTAATCATAATCGTTCGGATCCGGGAAGGACGAACACCCACGGCGTGGGCACGGCGTTCGCACAAGCCAAGCGACATCGAGCGGATTGTGCCTTGCGCTCGAGACCTCAGGTCGCGCTGCCAGGTGGACTGCAGCGCTCAGGCGACCGCACCCGCGTCGCGGAGTTCTTGTATCCGCGGAGCGTCGAGACCCAACTCGCAGAGAATTTCAAACTTGTGTTGACCGGCGTGCGAGGGTGGATTCGGGTACGCCCGCCGGTGTCGCGGAGAACCGCGGCGCCCGTGCAGGCGGCACGACCCCTGCCACCTCGAGAAACGTCTCACGATGGATGTTGTGAGGATGCTTCGCCGCCTCCGCAAGGGAGAGCACTGGGGCGAAACACACGTCGGTAGCCTTCATGAGCGCGCGCCACTCGTCGCGAGTCCTGGGTCTTGAACGCGGCCGCGATCTGCTGCTTCATTTGGCGACCGATCAGGTCGAGAGCACCCGCCAGCGCGATGTAGTTGATGTCATGGCCGCCGGCCTGCGAGTAGGGACCGCTTTGTCCCCATCCAGTGCTGCGCCCATAGACGAGTTTGGGATTGCTAGCGAGCGCCACGTCGGGGCCGAGGCCCAAACGCTCCATCACCCTTGGGCGGAAGCCCTCGATCAAGGCATCGGACTGCTCGAGTAGTCGGAGGACTGTCTGAGCGCCATCGGGGTGTTTCAGATCGATTCCGATCGACCGCCGTCCGCGGTTTAGTACGTCGGCTGGCGGAGATGAGTGGTCACACCGATGACGTTGGGGATTCTGTCGACGCGCGTCACGTCGGCTCCCATGTCAGCGAGCATCATTGCGCAGAACGTCCGGGCCCGATTCCCGCAATCTCGACGATTTTGAGGCCGTCGAGGGGTCCCGGCATCAGCTGATTCCTTTCGGGTGAACTTGGTGGGGGATGAACGCGTCGATCTCGGTGCGCAGGTCTGAGACCGCCGGATCAACCTGCCCGAGTTTGGCTATTGATACGAATCATGCGCCGTAATATAGTTCCTTCTCACATGGGGCCACAATCGGATGTGGACGCAGGTGTGCAGGCGACACGGTTCTCGGGTGGCCCCCTCATGGTCGGCGTCGACGTCGGAGGCACCTTCACCGATGTCGTGCTGAGACACCCGAACGGCCATCTCACGGTCGTCAAGGTCCCGTCGACTCCTGCGGATCAATCGGTGGGCTTCATTGATGGCCTCTCTGAACTAAGCGTCGATCCCGCGGCTGTGTCGTCGATCGTCCATGGCACCACGGTGGCGACCAACACGGTCATCGAACGCACAGGCGCCAACTGTCTCTTGGTTACGACCAAGGGCTTTGGCGATGTGCTCGAACTTGGTCGACGCGACCGGCCCGAGGTGTACGGACTAAGGGGCACGGTTGCGCCACTCGTGCCGCGGTATCGCCGACTCGAGGTCGATGAACGGGTTCGCGCCGACGGCAGTGTGGCCCTCGAGCTCAACGCCGAAGAGCTCTTGGCCGCGCTCGAACCACACATGGACGAGATCCGATCCGTGGTTGTCAGCTTCTTCAATGCCTACTGCAACACGATCAACGAAGACCGCGCTCGTGCGGTGATCCTCGAGCGCTGGCCCGACTGTTACGTCATCTCAGCTGGACGAAGCCTCCCAAAGGTCGGCGAATTCGAGCGCGTGAGCACGGCAGCGGTCCATGCGTATGTACAACCGGTGATGGCGCGCTATCTGGGGGCGCTCGTCACGCGCGTCGCGAGCGCGGGGTATCCGCGGTCACCGACGATCATGCAATGCAATGGCGGGACGATGTCGATCGAACAGGTCCTCGAACGTCCGGCCAATACCGTCCGCTCCGGACCCGCCGCCGGCGTCATTGCTGCCGGCGCGGTTGCTGGACAGGCTGGATTCGCCAACGCCATAACCGCTGACATGGGTGGCACAAGCTTTGACGTTGCGTTGGTGATCGACGGACTCCCGCAGTACACCGACGAGAAGCTTCTTGATTTCCGGATCCCGTTGCGAGTGCCGACGATCGACGTTGAAACCATCGGGGCGGGTGGCGGCAGCATCGCGGCGCTCGACACCGCGGGTTTCTTGAGCGTTGGGCCTAGGAGCGCGGGCTCGGTGCCTGGTCCTGCATGCTACGGACGCGGGGGTCTGATGCCCACTGTGACCGATGCAAACGTGGTCCTTCGGCGCATCGACGTCGAGCAACCGATCGGCAGCGGACGACTAGAGCTCAACGCGAATCTGAGCGAGCGCGCAATCGATGAACACATCGCCCGTCCGCTCGGTCTGTCGATCGAAGACGCGGCGGCAGCGATAGTGAGTGTCATTGACTCGAAGATGGCTGGCCAAGCGCGCATCATGTCGATCGGTCGAGGCCATGATCCGCGTGACTTTGTGCTGATCCCTTTTGGTGGGGCGGGCCCACTCCACGGTGACTCGATAGCGCGCGAGGTCGGTATACCCAGGGTTCTGGTTCCCGCATTGCCGGGGGTCACCTCAGCAATCGGTTGTGTGGAGGCCAGTCCGCAGTACGACTTCGTGCGGACGTTTCGCGGGCGGCTCGAAGCAATTGACGTCGCGGCCGCGAATGCGCTCGTCGCTGAGCTCATCGCAGAAGGACGGTCCCTCATTGATGCTTGCGGTGTTGCCGTGGACGAGGTCGCAGTCGTCGTCGCAGCCGAAATGCATTACGAGGGCCAGCGCCATCCACTCAACGTGGACCTCGACCTACCGTTGGACCGCGAGGCGATCGAGCGCGCTTTCGAAAAGCACTACCAGCGACGCTACGGAGCTGTACTACACGCGCCTACCGTGCTGGAAGACTTGCATTGCAGTGTCATCGGTGTCCGTCCAAAAGAGAGACTGGGCCAAGCATCGGCTCCTGCCCAACCGTGGGACCTGGCGATCGTGAGGACCCGATTGGTCTACTTCGGCGGGGCGTGGCACGACACGCCCGTCATCGATCGCGGACTTCTCGCGAACGGTATGTGGGGCGTCGGCCCCGCGATCGTCCAGCAAGCGGACACGACCACAGTGGTCGGCCCCCGCACGCGTGCAACCGCCGACGCATTTGGAAACCTCATTCTCGAGGTCACGAAATGACCACGAGCAGCATCGATCCGACGACTCTCGCGGTCGTTCGAGGTTACCTCGATGAGGTTGTCGACGAGATGGACCTCGTGCAAGTGCGCGCCGCATTTAGTCCGATCGTGTCCGACATGAAGGATCGCGCGAACGGAATCTTTCACGCGGCAACGGGGGAGACTGTCGCGCAGGGCCACCTTGGCTCACCGATCTTCATCACCACCATGCAGCACGCGGTGCAAGCAGTAGTCGCATGGCTGACCGCGACGCAGCAGGCATGGGAGCCGGGCGACGCATACCTGCTCAACGATCCCTACCTCGGGGGTACACATCTTCAAGATGCGAAGCTCGTTGCTCCGTTCTTCTGGGATGGAGAGCCGCTACTGCTCTTGGCCAACACCGGACATTGGATGGATACAGGGGCTGCGCAGCCGGGTGCCTTCAGTCCGGCTTGTCGCACGATCTTCGAGGAAGGCCTTCGTCTGCCTGTCATACGGCTCGTCAGGGCGGGCGTGATGGAACCGGAAGTCCTGGAGCTCATTCGCGTGAACAACCGACTCCCAGATCTTCAGGAAGGCGACCTTCGCAGCCAGCACAACGCCCTCCTGATTGGCCAGCGACGCCTGACGCGCCTGTTTGAGCGCTACGGCGCGCAAGTCGTTCAGGACTGCCTCGCGGAGTTTGACTCCCGCTCGCAGCAGCAAATGGAGAGCAAGATCCGAGCGATTCCTGACGGCACCTACAGAGCATCCGACGTCTTTGACAACGACGGCATCACGAACCGCCCGATACCGGTAGAGGTCGCGATCACCGTCGACGCTGCCCACATGACCATCGACTTCACCGGAACCGCGCCGATGAGCGAAGGACCGATGAACCTCACTCGACCAACAACCGTGACGGCCTGCTACACGGCTCTCAAGCATCTGTTTCCCGATATCCCGATCAACGCGGGTTGCTTCCGACCAGTGAGCGTCCAGGTGCCGGAGGGCTCCTTGCTCGCCCCGATAGCGCCACAGGCTGTCGGTGGCTATTCAGAGATCGCCGCGCGCCTCGTTGGATTGGTCATTGAGGCGCTCGGTCAGAGTCAGCCGGAAATGGCCGCCGGTCGGTGTTTCGAAACGGGCGGCGTCGTCGTCGTCAGTGGTGACCTCGGCGAGGAGGTCTGGGTTCTTACCTTCCCCTATGGCGGCGGCTACGGCGCGTCGCTTGGATCGAATGGGCTCGTCAATGGTACGAGCGTCATTGGAATGGCGAACTTCCCCTCGCTCGAGATCATGGAGCAGGACTACCCCGTGCATTGGAACCGATTCGGAATCAACCCGGACTCCGGTGGTGCCGGCGAGTGGGCAGGAGGTTGCGGAAACGAATACGACTTCACCGTCGAGACGGACGCCACCCTGTCGATCTTGGGAGACCAATCGATCTCACCTCCACGCGGTGTACTCGGGGGCGGACCGGGCGGACCCAACGAGGTCGCATATACGGTCGCTGGTGAGTGGATCGCGCCTGAAATGGGTTCCAAGGTCCCGCTCCGTCAAATGCGAGCCGGAGATCGCGTGCGGCTGCATTCGCCCGGAGGTGGTGGCTACGGTGACTCCGCTCGGCGCGAGCGAGAGGCGATCCAGCGCGATGTGCAACACGGCTATCTCACGGCCGAGACCGCGCTCGAACGCTACGAGTTACCAGACCGTCTCAGTCCTGCCCCAAACGACGAGGTCAGCGCGTGAGCCCTAGCGACGTCGTAGCGATGGAGAGACGCGGCAGGGTCCTGATCATTTCAATGCGTCGCGAAGAAAAGCGAAACGCGATAGACCGCGCGATGGCCGATGGTCTCGACGAGGCCTTCAACACTCTCGAAGACGATTCGGAGATATGGGCAGGTGTCCTGACCGGAACCGCGACGGTGTTCTCAGCGGGAAGCGACTTCAAAGCAAAGGGCGACTACGTCACGCCACGGGGAGGTGAGTACGGAATCATCCGACGCGAACGTACGAAACCTCTCATTGCCGCCGTCGAAGGTGCCGCGCTCGGCGGGGGAATGGAACTGGCACTTGTCTGCGACCTCATCGTCGCGGCGCAGAACGCGCAGTTCGGGCTTCCCGAAGTCACTCGCGGCGTCGTGCCCACGTGCGGTGCGCTCTTTCGTGCGCTTCGAGCGCTTCCGGCGAACGTCGCGCACGAACTGCTACTCACCGGCGAATCAATCAGTACGGATCGCGCGCATTCTGCAGGGTTCGTGAATCGAGTATGCGAACCCGGCCGTGCGCGCGAGGAGGCGATCAACGTCGCCACAAGGATCGCGAACAACGCGCCCTTGTCTGTCCAAGCCTGCATGGTCGCCATCAAACAGCTGGAAGCAAAGGACGACCCAGATGGTTGGAGCGCAACCACGAATGCCCACGCGGTCGTCGCCGAGTCTGCCGATTTGCGCGAGGGAATCGCCGCGTTCTTCGAGCGGCGGGCGCCGATCTGGACTCGCACATGAGAGCCAGCCCGACAACGACGCTCGCCGACAATGACTACCCGACCGTCTCGTGCCTGCCGAGAGCATGACGGCGAAGCAGCGCGACGTTCCGATGTCGCTCCCGGCCGTCGGAGTGTGGACTGCTGCTCTCGACTATCTCCCTCTCGCGCAGGCGCAGGAGCTAGCGGTTGAGCTGGAAGAACTCGGCTACGGCGCCGTCTGGCTACCCGAGCTTGCCGGCCGTGACGTCTTTGTCCACCTCGCCATGATTCTGTCGGCCACGTCGCGGCTCGTTGGCGCTACCGGGATTGCGAGCATCTACGCACGAGACCCGGTGGCCATGGTTGGTGCAGTAAAAGGTTTGACCGAAGCCTTCCCAGATCGGGTAGTGCTCACGCTCGGCGTGAGCCACCACACCATCGTCGAAGGTGTACGTGGCCATGCGTACGAAAGACCGATGGCTGCGATGCGTTCTTACCTCGAAGGCATGGACCGATCGCCATACTCTGGTTACCGTCCCACGACACCAATCCGTCGCACGATCGCCGCCCTCGGCCCGAACATGCTGCGACTCGCCGCTGAGCAGACGGACGGTGCTCATCCATATTTGGTTCCTCCCGAGCACACGGCCATGGCCCGCGAGATTCTTGGAGTTGGGCCGCTTCTTTGTCCGGAGCAGGCCGTACTCCTGGAAACCGATCCCCAGCGTGCTCGCGACCTCGGGCGGACGCACACGGCCGTCTATGTCAAGTTGCCGAACTACGCGAACAATCTCATGCGGCTCGGTTTCTCAGAGGATGACCTTGCAGACGGCGGTAGCGATCGGCTCGTGGATGCCCTCGTCGCGTGGGGCACAGTCGATCAGATAGTCGCACGCGTGCAGGCGCATCTCGACGCTGGCGCAACCCACGTAGGGATTCATGCTCTTCACCCCGAAAAGCGCGGTGTGCCGGCCGATCAGTGGCGCGTCCTTGCACCTGCCTTGTGCCCGCTTGTGCGCTCATCTGCTGGCTCACCAGTCTGATGCAGCCAACGTGCCGCCGGTGCGTCGTCCGACTGGTTCGTGACACCAACTCGTCAGTGTTCGTTGGCTCCCATCGACTGCGCAGGCGAGTGTGAGCGAAGTAAGTAGCCGTCTGGCTTTGGCCAAGCTCAGGGCTTGGCTCAGTCAGTGCCTGTCAGATGATCTCACCGAGTTGACGGTTCGCCGCATGACGGAGACGCACGGAACCTCAAACGAGATGTATGAACTGTCCAATCGAGGCGAACGCTGGGTGCTTCGGCGTCCGCCCGCCGTCGGCAACGCGCCGTCGGCTCACGCCGTGTTGCGCGAGTCCCGCATGCTGGGAGCCCTCGAAGCTACGACGGTGCCGCATCCCCGCCTGATTGCCGCTTGTGACGACACCAGCGTGATCGGGTCACCATTCCTGGTCATGCATTGGGTTGATGGAGTCAGCCTGCGCGACCGCGTTCCGGACGAGCTCAGTGACGACGTGGCGCGCTACGACCTAGGTCTGGCCCTGGTCGACGGCCTCATCGAGCTCGAACGAGTCGATTGGCGCGCTGCAGGCCTGGAGGGTTTCGGACACCCAGATGGTTTCCTCGAGCGCCAGGTGCCGCGATGGCTAAGCCAGTTGGCAACCTATCGATCGCGCGACATCCCTGGACTCGACAAGGTCGCGGCATGGTTAGAATCGCATCGCCCACCCGCGACCGCCCCGGCGATCCTGCACGGTGACTACGGCTTCTTCAATGCGATGTTTGCGAGGGCCCTGCCAGTTCAACTAGCCGCCATCGTCGATTGGGAGTCGGCAACCATCGGCGACCCGTTGCTCGACCTCGGCTTCTTGACCGGTGCGTGGACCGCGGTAGGCGAGGAACCGGTTATTCCGGGTGACATCACGAACCTTCCTGGAATGGCGACCAGCGGCGACCTCGCCACTCGCTACGCGAGGCTGACGGGTCGATCCATAGAACACCTCACCTATTACCAGACGCTCGGGCTGTTCAAGCTGGCGTGCATCATCGAGGGTGCGTATTTTCGGTATCGCTCCGGTACGAGCGACAACCCGTTGCATGCCGAGTTCGAGACAGTCGTGCCCGCCTTGGTCCGTCGAGCAGCTTCCCTGGCGGGGGCCACGTGAGATGAGCAGCACGAGGTCATCACGTCGAATGGATGTCGTCGCGACGGGCCAGCGGAGACACTCCATGGGTGCAGTTGCTACGAAATCTCCGCGTCGAGCTCTGTCCGGCACGCTGCCGCGCCGGAGGCTACAAGTTGGCTGATCGCATCGCTCGAGTAGCCGACCTCCTTGAGCACGTTGGCAGTGCTCGCCGCGAACGGTTGCGGCGTTCCAATACGCCCGGGCGTGTGTGACAGGTTGACTGCAGCGCCTGTCTGATCGACGCGGCCCAGCTTCGGATGCTCAAACGAGACAGTGCGTCGATCGCCTGCTCGGGTTCCGCTGCCGAACAGGAACTCGGCCCACGTACCCGTGGCGTCAACGCAGGCAATATCGAGATCTCCGAGCACGATCTCCCAGCCTTCTGGCCCTCGCGACGATTGTGTCAAGAATGCCTCGGCGAGCTGCTGCGCAAGCAGTGAGGCATTCGTCGTGCGCGCCTGTGGGCTGTGGAACATCGGGTCCTCGATGAGGTCAGGTCGACCGATTCCGGCGCACAGGTGCGGCCACTCCTCGTCCGAGCAAGCCAGAAAAACCCAACCGGCCTGCGCTGTGCGGTACAGGCGGTAGAGAGGATGAAGCCCGTATTGGTCGGAGTCGGGGAGTCGACGTTCCGGTTTGCCGCTGTATCGAATGAAGTCGTCGGAGAACAGGTACGCGGCACTGACCAACATCGTCGTTTCGATGTCCTGCGCCTGGGCGCTGAGGTCGCGTGCTCGGAGGCCAAGAAGTATCGCGATCGCAACTCCGAGCAACGCACTGTGATCTGTCGTCTGCCGTTGTTGCGGCGGATTGCCGGTTCCTGCTTGGAGAATCTCTCCACCGGCCAGCGCCGAAATCACCGCGTCGAACGCGGGCCGCCGGGCATCGGGACCGGTTGACCCGAACGACGCCGCGTACACGTACACGATGCGATCGTTGATTGCAGACAAGGTCGCAAAGTCCGCGCCGAGCCTTTCGGGAACGCCCGGCCGAAAGTTGTGCACCACAACGTCGGCCTTCGCGACGAGACGATGGAAGGCTTCTCGGCCTCCAACATGCTTGAGATCCAGCGCGATCCGTTCCTTGCCCCGATTCACCCGAAAGAACAGTTCGTTGCCGTCGAGCTCATTCATGCCAAGCGGATCTCCGACGGGCGGCTCGATTTTGATGACACGCGCACCCAAGTCGGCCAGCAGCCCAGGACCGCCCGGAGCCGCGGCGAACATGGACAGATCGAGGATGAGTACGTCGTCGAGCGCGGCGCACTCATGTGAGGTAGCGGGACGGCCTCGATGCGACGCGCGGGAGGACAGGTCGGCGAGAACTTCCGAGGTATCGGCGCCCAACTTCGGCGCCGATTCTGGAATGTGCGTGTCCTCGTCGTGAAACCGCACCAACGGTCCGACCTGTTCGGTCGGTCCCACCTCGCAGTCCTCAACGCGAATCACGTGCCCGTTGTGGACGACCTGCGGGTAGTCCATGAACTGCTGAGTAGTCAGAAACGTGCCGTAGGCCGCGTCGCACTCTTGCAGGCGTCGTTGCCAGTGCTCGAGTGGTGCTGTTCGGTATGCCTCATCAATCAAGGACAGGAGTCGCGCGTCATCGGGCGGTTGTTCGGCGTCGTACTCCTCAATGCCTAAGGCCTGCATCAGGTTCTCGAAGATGCGGCCCATTGCGCTGCCGGATTGAATCCACTGGCCGTCAGCGCATTGTGCGATCCGGTAACCAGGCATGTCGTTGTGCGGATCGCGACCTTGGACCTGAATCAACAGATCCGTGAGTTCGGAGTTCTCTGCTTGGACCCCCGTGTACGAGTACACAAAGTTGGCCTGCACTAGTGAGGTCTCCACCCGTTGGCCGATGCCCGTGCGGTCGCGGGCGTGAAGCGCGGCGAGCGTTCCGATCAGACCGAGCATGGATGCTCCGAAGCTGCACTTGGGCACGGCGTCGTACACAGGACCGTCGTCCCGGTAACCGTTCTGGATCACGAACTGCCCGCACTTGGCGGCAACGATGCCTTCGTAGCCCTTCGTACCGGCGTCGGAACCGGACTGCCCGAATCCCGAAATTGACAGGTAGATGAGGCTTGGAGCGAGGGCGTGGACCTCCTTGTAGCCGAGTCCTAGACGATCCATGACGCCGGGTCGGAAATTCTCGGTGACGAGGTCGCTCGAGCGCATGAGCGCGAGTGCGGCCGCTCGTCCAGCGGTGGTTTTCAGATCGAGCACGACACTCTGCTTGCCGCGGTTCCATTGCCGAAAGGCCGGCTCCCGCCGCCAAGGGTCGCCGGCAGGTGGCTCCACCTTGATGACCTCGGCGCCATAGTCAGCGAGGACCATTCCGGGGATCGCTCCGTAGCCGCGTCCAAAGTCGATGACACGGATACCGAGCAGCGGGGAGCGCACCGCGTTCAGTATTACTGTGTGCAGAGATTCTGTCCAGGTTCTTGACTATGAATCGACTTAGGGTTAGGGTCAGAATGCGGTCGCCCTAGCGGATCGCTGGGCCTTTTCGGTCCGATCACGTCGCCCAGGGGGGACACTGCTCATGAGGTTCAAGCGCGCGTCGGTCTTAGGGTTGTCCGCGGTTCTGTTGCTCGGAGTGGTGAGCTGCAGCAGCGACAAGAAGACGGCAACGACGGCGGCGAGCGGCTCTGCCACCTCCGCCGCTGGTCCGATCAAGATCAAGATCTCTCACCTCGCGGACCAGAGCAGTACCGCGAAACTCCCCAACGAGGCCAACATCCGGGGCATGGACGTCGCGCTCGATCAACTCAAGGAAGAGGGAAAGATCGAGATAACGATCGAACGCCAGGACACGGGCAACGATGTCGCCAAGGCCGTTTCGCTGATGACGGAGAACGCCGGCGACTCATCGATTGTCTGGCAGTTCGGACCTCCATTCAGCGGCCAATTCTTCGCCGCGATCCCCCTTGCAGAGCAGCTGAAGATGCCGATCGACTCGATTTCATCGGGCGGTATCTTCTCCGGGACATTCAACGACTACACGTTCCGTACATCGTTCTCGGATGGCGGAGCCCTTCCCTCTCTGTTCAAATACGCGAAGGAGAAGGTCAAGGCAACAAAGATGGCCGCGATCTACACGAACGACGCCGACCAAGCCCGCACGGCGGGAGAGCTATTCGTGAAGTCTGCTCCGGACAATGGAATCACCGTCGTGGCGACGCAGACATTCGCGCAAAACGACATCAACTTCTCGACTCAGGCATCGGAGATCGCCGCCAAGAGTCCGGACGCGGTCTACCTGGCCACGAACGTCAACGCCGGGCTCGTGATAAAGGCTCTCCGTGCCGCCGGAGTTACCGCGCCGATCCTGGCTTCGAATACGACGATCACCATCCCGAAGGACGTGTTCGACACCTCCGGCGGTAACACCAAGGACCTGTTCTTCTCGAGCCCGTTCTTTCCAGAGGACACTCGCCCCGTCGTGAAGGACTTCCTGCAGCGATTCAAGACGAAGTTTCCTGACAAGACCGCCGGCGCCCAAGAAGCCCTCGGCTACGACGCTCTGATGTTTCTCGCCACGGCAGCCAAAGCCGTGCAGGGCGAAGTCACTCGCGAGTCCCTTCGCAAGGCGTTCGGATCGGTGAAGTACGAGGGAGTGACAGGCTCGAATATGTCCTTCCCCAAGGGCAACGGCGACATCTCCAGGGAAGGCGTCTACATCCTCACGATCGTTGCTCCTGGTGTAGTCGCGCCGAGCTGATCCCGTTGAGGACGGAGACACAGCCAACAGATTCGGCGAACACATCGGCGACTGACGGTGGGCCTCGGTTGCTGGAGATCGACAAGGTATCGGTCCACTTTGATGCCCTAGTCGCGCTCGATGGTGTCAGCTTCGATGTCGAGCAGGGACAGCTTGCGGCGCTCATCGGGCCAAATGGGGCGGGGAAAAGCACGCTGTTTGACGTGATGAACGGCGTGCGGCGTCCTACAGAGGGACGAGTACGTGTGCTCGGCGTGGACGTCACCGCTGGCGATCCGGCCCGCGTGATGAGACTCGGAGTCAGCCGAACCTTCCAAACTATTCGGCTCGTTGCGGCGCTGACCGTTCGCGACAATGTCCTGCTGGGTCTTCACGGACGCGGATGGACGAGTCGTCGGCGGGCGCGAGCGGACGCCGACGAAGTCATCTCCTTCGTGGGTCTGGAAGGCTACGCCAATCGCTTCCCGTCCGAACTGGTGTATGGCGAGCGCAAGCGGGTCGAGGTCGCTCGAGCGATCGTCAACAGGCCCAAACTCCTGTTGCTCGACGAGCCATTTTCTGGCCTGAACGCGACCGAATCGCTCAGGATGGTGGAACTTATTGGTCGCGTCCATTCTGAGGGAACCGGCGTTCTGCTGGTCGAGCACGACATGTCCGTTGTGATGTCGTTGGCAGAGCGCGTCATCGTGCTGAACTTCGGGCGGAAACTTGCCGACGGAACGAGTGCCGAGGTGCGACGCAACCCGGCCGTGATCGAGGCGTATCTGGGATCCCATGAATAGTCCGCTCCTCTCGGTGCGGAACGCGCGCGTGCGATACGGCAGCGTGGAGGCGCTTAGGGGCGTCGACCTCGAGCTCCGTCCGGGCCAGGCGCTTGCCGTGCTCGGCGCGAATGGGGCTGGAAAATCGACGCTCGTGAAAACCATGATGGGACTCGTCCGTTTGACGGCTGGCGAGGTTCGTGGGCCCGACGGTGAGCGACTCGATCGGCTTCCGCCGTACGAGGTCGCGAGGCGAGGCATCGCAATGGTGCCCGAAGGTAGTGGCGTGTTCACGCGCCTGACCGTCGAGGAGAACCTTTCGCTCGGATTGGTCGCGCGCCGCCTGTCGGCGGGCGAAGTCACCGAACGGCTTGACGACGTGTTCGCCCACTTTCCCATTCTCGGCGAGCGTCGCCGCCTGAAGGCCTCGACTTTGTCCGGAGGCGAGCGGCAAATGCTCGGCCTGGGGCGAGCGTTGGCCATCCGACCTCGTGCCCTTCTACTTGACGAGCCTTCGTTGGGTTTGGCTCCGCTGATGATCGATCGAGTCTTCGCGGAGATCGAGCGGCTCATCATGACGGGCATCGGCATTGTGCTGGTCGAGCAGAACGCCCGGCAGGCCCTCCGAGTCTCAGAGCACGGCATCGTGCTCGAACGAGGCCGCATCAGCGTCACTGGGTCTGCCGACGATCTCGCGAACGATCCCCGAGTTGTCGCGGCGTATCTCGGCGGCACCGACGAATCACAGAGGGCATAGATCGATGGACTTGTTTCTTCAGCACTTGGCTGACGGGCTCAGCCTCGGGTTCGCTTACGCGCTGATCGGCCTAGGTTTCAGTCTGGTTTTCGGCACTCTGAAGTTTTTGAACTTCGCGCACAGCGGCTTACTGATGCTGAGCGCCTTCGTCGGGTGGGCAATCGCCGACGAGGGCCATGGCAACTTCTTTCTCGTGCTCGCGGTCTCAATGTGCGTCGGCGCAGTGCTCGCTACCGTCTTGGAACGGGCGCTCATCCGACCAGTTGTGGGCCGCTCGTTCACTGCTCCATTCATCACGACGCTCGGTGCGTCTCTCATCATGCTCGCAGTCGCCAAGTCGGTGTGGAACACCGAACCGAAGGCATTCTCGGTGCCGTTTGCAGAAGGTTCTCTCGACATCGGGCCCGTGCGTGTCACGGCCATCCAGTGGCTCATCAACGGCGTGACGGTGGTGGTGATGCTGTTGCTCGCTTACCTGATCCAGCGCACGCGTCTCGGTCTCATGGTCCGCGCAGCAGCCGAGAACACCGACATGGCGAAAGCGATGGGTGTCAACACTGGTCGAATCGCGTCGCTGACGATGGCGATCTCGGGCGCGTTGGCTGGCATCAGTGGAACGTTGCTGGCAGCGTCGCTCGGCGCGGTGTCGGTGTTCGCCGGCGACATCTACGGCCTGAAGGGCATGGTGGCGATGATCGTCGGCGGCATCGGGAGCCTCCGTGGCGCAGTGATCGCCGGCGTCGCCATCGGGCTTGGTGAGGTAATGGTGTCGGCCTACATCAGCTCCACCTGGCGCGACTTCTTCGCCTTCGGGTTACTGATCGCGGTGTTGCTGTGGCGTCCTGCCGGACTGTTCGGAAGTCGGGAGGACCGCTTTGTCCCTGTTGCTGTCTGACTATTGGGTTCATTTCTCCACCAACGTCGCGATCACAGCGCTCGCGGCCCTTGGGCTCTACGTGTGCTTCATCGCGGGTCAGTACTCGCTAGGTCACGCCGCCCTCCTCGGTTCCGGCTCCTACGCCGCCGGAACCGTGTCGATGAACACCGGTCTTTCTCCCATCGTCGGAATTGCCTGTGGAGTCCTGGCCGGCGCGGGGATGGGACTCGTGATGGGCGGCTTGCTGGGACTTCGGCTACGCGAGTTCTACCTGGCGATCGGGACGCTCGCCTTCAATCTCGGTGCGGTCGTCGTCGTTCTCAATACCGATGCACTTGGAGGAACACTCGGGCTGTTGGGCGTCAGGCTCGAGGACGTCGGCGACTACGCGGTCGGCTCCGTCATTTTGGTGGCCACTGGCATCTATTGCTTGGAGCGCACGCGGCTCGGCCGCGCCATGCGAGCGCTGCACGACGACGAGGTGCTCGCAGCCGCGAACGGCGTTCGGGTGTGGCGAGTCAAGTTGGCCGCGTTCACGATCGGTGGCGCCATTACGGGGCTCGGCGGCGGGCTCTACGCCCACTATCTCGCAGTCGTGCGCCCCGAGAACTTCGGCTTCCAACGATCGAGCGAACTGTGGGTACCCGTGATCGTTGGTGGAACCACCCTTGTGATCGGGCCAATTGTGGGCGCGATCGTCAGCGGACTCATCCCCGAGGTCATCAACCGCTACCTCGAGGTTGACCCGATCCTCATTGCTGGTTGCCTACTGATGGTCGTCGCGTTGTTCAGGCCAGTAGGTCTCATCCGTAAGGGCGACGTGAGACGACTCCGGACCTGGTGGCGGCGGCGTCGCGAGGGACGAGACGATGATGACCGGCCCGACGATCGCATTCCATCGGCGCCAGTAACACCCGACGCAACCGCCATGACCGTCCCGTAGCCGCCTCCGCCGCTTCGTGTCTGAGGCTTCTGAGACGTTGCGTAGGTCACCCGTGGGCAGGGGCGACGGGGTCTCTCCGAGGAGATCGAATTCGAGACGTACGCGCGATCGAGCCACCGATGACGACGCCTTGCGCATCAGGTCGAGCTCGCCTCGCAATCTCAATGCTTTGCCAATGTGGGGTCTTCAATCGGCGGTAGTTCAGATCACTATGAATGGAGCGAGTATGCGCTGGAAATGGAGCGGAGGTTTCGCCTTGCGCACCTCAGCGGACACAAAGGGTGACGTACAGCGGGTTCTTCGCAAGCTCGAGGCAACCGATCAGGCACAAACGATTTTGCGACTCGTGGCGAATTCTCCGCACGTGTTTCGCCCATTCGTGCTGCTCTCGAATTCACTGACCTATTTGGCGAAGCTTCCCGCTAAGGATCGAGAGGTTGTCGTTCTGTATCTCGCTCATCGAGAAGGCGCGCCCTATGAGTGGGAGGCGCATCTTGGCCCCGCACGAAGCGCGGGCCTGACCGAGCCTCAGATAGACGCGCTCCGAGAGGGTCGAGCGCGGTCTGATGTCGGCCTCTTTGATGACGCCCAGGTCTTAGCGATCGACCTTTGCGATCACCTTGCCAGCGGAGGTCATCTGACTGACGATCATTGGCACGCAGCGCGCACGGCCTGGAGTGACGAAGGCGCGACGGACTTCATGTTTACCGTCGCGTGGTGGGGGGGGTTCGTACCTATCGTCGCGAGATCGCTGGACCTGCAGCCGACTCAAGACTGAAACTGACTCCACGGTGCACCTGCGTTGTTCTGCGGCAAGACCTCGAGAACCTGCGCTCCGACGCCGAACCGTCCGACGGCGTAGCAACCCGCGCTGCGCTCGGCCTCAAGCGCATCGGCAGCCTCGACCGACAGAGCAGCGATGCAGCCGGTCGGAAGCACCTCGATGACGCAAAGAAAGCGCCGCCTCGGGGGGTTGGTTCGGCCGCGGAGCTCATCATCCGCCAGCCCCATACGCTCAATGATAATCAGAAATAGCATAAACACAAGCCATTTTTGGTGATCCCTCCTTGAGACGACAGCATCGAGCCGTCGCGTCGTCCAGTCTGGGCTGTTTCGCCCACCCGACTGTGGTGAGCTTGTGTCGTAGTTCGGACTCGACAGGTCGGGGCGGCGAATCGCTCGGCCGAGTTGGAAACCGATGCTCTATCGCCTGAGCTACGGGGGCGGGGGGCGGACCGGCGCGAAACGTGGGAGAAAACCTCCAACGACTCGAGCCGGTTAGGGGAAGCAGAGGCTAAACGACCGCTGAGGTGGTCGACTGCGTATCGGCCTGACCCGAGCAGCTCGTCGCCTCGGCCGCGACGCGGGTTGGGAGACGGCTCGTGCCCGGGAACTCATCAATAGATGGTCACATTGTCGATGTTGCCGAGGCCGCTGACCTCGAGGGCGCGGTGGGACCACGTCTGCCGCCCCTTGGATGTCAATGAAAACTCCAGCTGCGGCGAGCCGGGCGATGACGCAGAGACCGGGCGAGTCGATCAAGGTTGCCGCGTGCATGTCGAGCGTGATGCGGCGGCCGCCGAGGCGGTCAGCGTCCTGGATACGTTCGAAGAACTCGGGCACGGCTGCGAGATCGATCTCTCCGGTGAGGACGATGGTCGGCTGCTCACTGTCCGCGTCGAGCACGATCGAGAAGGATGCTTCCCGGTCGCTCACGGCAGGAGTCTGTCGACTTCGCCGTTAGCCACCAGCGGACTTGGGAACGGTGCGAGTCGCCTCGAGCGCGGCGCGGTCCCACGCGCCGAGGTTTGCGGCCGCTTCGTAGGTCGTCTGAAAGAACGAGAGGAGTGTTGCATCGGGATCTGACGCGTTGCGCACGGTTGCGTACGGCAGGAGGAACTCGCCGAGACCAGCGTCGTGAAACGCCTCCCTTGGTTCCACCGGCCACTCGGCGAAACCGGCGGGTTCGGGATAGGCGTACGCGTAGAACATCGCGTCGTCGTCGCCACCGGGCCAAAACCCGCAGCTCGACACCTCGTGGCTGTACGCCATCTCCTGCACCCAGTCGGGACAGTTCGGTACCCCGCCGCGATGTTTCGGTGCTGGTCGGCCCGAGAACCGGGTGGTGCACAGGTCGGCGCCACCCCAGAAGAAGTGCACCGGACTGGCTTTGCCGACGAAGCCCGACCGGAACTCGAGCAGCACCCGGTGTACCTGCACGAGGGCGAGCCAGAAACCGTGGGCCGCCGCCGGATCATAGGAGCGATGTTGCTCGTCCTCGTCGAACGGAATGGCTACGACCACTTCGGACGGCTTCGGGGACACGTCAACGCGTATATCCAACTCGTCGAGCGCGCTCATCGTGGCGGCATAGAAGCTCGCGACAGAACGCGGCTCCAGGGCGACCTCTCGGTGTTGCCCGTCGGTGGTCCGAAGTTCGAGCAGATGGTCGACGAAGTCGAACTCGATCTCGAGGCCGCGATGATCAGCGGGCATGAGTGACGTGGTCAGGCCTCTGGCCGATACGTAGAGCGTCACCTGCCACCAGTGATTGATCATGGGCATGAGACCCAAGCGGACCTTGCCGACGACTTGTGTCCACATGTGCAGCGTGTCCCGCGTGTCGTTCCACGCGGGCGTCACGAAGTCAGGCCACACATTGCCCTCTGCTGCTTTGCTCATCGCACGACAGTGTGCTCTGGCCGAGCGCAGCTGTCTTCTAACCGATGGCGTCGCTCATCACGCCGGTTCCTCAGGCTCCGCGAGCAAGTCCGCAGAGACTGCGAGGGCGGCGGCGAGTCCGGCGGCGCGTTCGACGACGGCGGCGATGTAGTGCTCCGTTGAGCTCGCGCCTCGCAATGGCGGCGCACCGAGTGAGGTGATGAGGGCGGCGGGCTCAGGCGAGACCCGGATCGGCTCGGGCGCGTCCGGCGTCGGCACTGGGTCCCACAGGCCCTTCTGCTTGGTCGGCTGCCGGTTGGAGCGCCCGCCGCGTCGGGGGCGGCGTTGTTCGCTCATTGGGCTTCCTCCGTGAGCAACGACTCGGGATCGAGCCCCAGCGCGGCACGCAACTGGTCGGCGCTGAGATCGTCCAGCGAGCTCGACTTCGGCAACACGAGATCTGCGACCTGACGCTTGCCCGCGACGATGTCTTCGACGCGTTCATCGATCGTGCCGGGACACACCAAGCGGTGCGACACGACCGTGCGCGTCTGGCCGATGCGCCAGGCGCGGTCGCGCGCCTGATCTTCCTTGGCGGGGTTCCACCACCGGTCGTACAGCACGACATGGTTCGCGGCGGTGAGATTGAGACCGGTGCCGCCCGCGGTCAACGACAGCACCATCGCGCCGGGACCGGTGCCGCTTTGGAACTCCTTGACGAGACGGTCGCGGACGGTACGAGTCTGTCCGCCGTGGTAGCACGCGATGGGCGTACCGGTGACCTCTGACAGGTGCTCCGCAAGCCGCACCCCCCATTGCGCGAAGTGCGTGAAGATCAGCATCCGTTCGCGCGCGGCGAAGACGGCTTCGATGAGCTCTTCGAGGCGCGCGAGCTTGCCCGAACCGCCAGCGAGGGGCCGCCCGTCGTCCTGATACGCGGCGGGATGGTTGCAGATCTGCTTGAGCGCGGTGATCGCAGCCAGCACTGCGCCCTTCTTGACCGGGATTCCCTTGGCCGGGTCCGCGATCAGCGAATCGAGCACCGCCTGATAGAGCCCGATCTGCTCGAGGGTCATGGTGCAGTGGTCGAGTTCATCGATCTTGTCGGGCAACTCTGCCGCCACCTCGGGCTCAGCCTTCGTGCGACGGAACACAAGGATGCCGTTCAGGGCTCGCAGCGCTTCCTCGCCGTCGCCGGCGAGCTGCGCGGTGAACATCGCCCGCGTGCCGACGAGATCGGGATTGCAGTAGTCGAGGATCGACCACAGATCACCGACGCCGTTCTCGATCGGCGTTCCGGTGAGTGCGATGCGCGTCTGCGCCGGGATTCGTCGTAGCTGCTGGCTGGTTTCGCTGTTCGGATTCTTGATGGCCTGCGCCTCGTCGAGCACCACGTATCGCCACGACATCTTCGCCAACGCGTTCACATCGCGGACCGCAGTCCCATACGTGGTGATGATGATGTCGGCGTCTGCGGCTTCGGCCCGCAGCGCGGCGGCGGTGGACCGCGCCGCGCCGTGATGCACCACGACTCGCATGTCCGGCGAGAACTTGTGGGCTTCCGCTTGCCAGTTGCCGACGACGGCGGCCGGTGCGATCACCAGGGCGGTGCCTTCGCCGGCCGAGCGGGCCAGATGCGCGAGCACCGTGGGTGTCTTGCCGAGCCCCATGTCGAGCGCGAGGCAACCCCCGAGGTCGACGGCGTCGAGGAAGCCGAGCCAGCCGAGCGCGTCGGACTGGTAGGTCCGTAGCTGGCCGACGAACCCGTCCGGTGGGTCGACGGGCTCTCGCGACGCCGACGAGGCCTTGTCGAGCAGGTCCGCCGCCCAGCCCGCGCCCTCGATGCGGATCGGGTGGCCGAACGCCGTCCCTTCGAGCCCGACCGCTTGCCGCAGGATCGCCGCGCCGGTCAGCTGCGTGGTCTTGGCTCGCTCGGCGAGCGCGGCGGCGGCTTCCTGCAGGTCGAGCTGGTTGAGCTCGACCCACTCGCCCCGGGACTGCACCAACGGCCGCGCCTGCGCCGCCAACCGCGAAACGTCTTCAGCCGTGAGCTCCACGTCGTCGAAGAGCGCCGACCAGCGCACGTTGTTGAGTTGCTGCGCGCCGACGACTCGATCACCCTTCGGTTCGGCGAACAGCCTCAGGGCGGGTTTCGGCGTGCGGCGGGAGAGAGCGGGGACTCGCACGTCGAAGCCCGCGGCCTGGAGCACCGGTCCGGTCCGTGTCATGAACTCCCACGCCTCGTCGGTGCTCAGGTACACCTGACCCCGGCGCATCGCGCCAGCTCGCTGGAGCACCGGCAGGAGCCGTTCGACGCGATCCAGTTCATCTGCGACCGGCTGCGTCGACTTCGACGCGGCCAGCGCCTGCTCGACGTCGATCAAACTGCGTCCCGCTCCAGGGCCGAGCACAGACAAGAACCAGGCGTCGCCCTGTTGGTGCACGAGCTGCACGACGAGGACGGGGCGCGAGGGGCTCAGCACCGACCGGGCCCATCGTTGCAACCGATGGGCGGCGTCGTTGCCTGCGTTTGTCGGAGCCTTGAACGGGGTGCCATCGAGTCGCGTGACGAGCGACTCGGCCACGTCCGACGGTGTGCGGACGGTCGGCGGGGGTGCGGGCAGTTCGAAGGACCTAGCGGCCTGTGAGACGACCGCGTGCACGACCGCATCGATCACGTCGCGCGTGAGCGTCCGAGCGAGTGTCGACCGCGGTGCGAGGAGCTGCACGGTGCTCGGCATCAGCCGAGCGAGACGGTCCAGCGTCGAGTTGTCCAACAGGGCGGCCTGCCAACGCACGGCCACGGTCGTCGAGCCACTCGCTTGCCGCGTCGTCTGCGCCGACGGCACGACCGCACCGCGCGCGACGTGGTTCACCGCGAGAACTGCGACGTTGCTCAGCCAGTGCACGCTCGCGCCGAGTCGTTCCGGGTCGGGAGTGGCGCCGACCGCCACGAGCCAACCGAGCGCGTCAGCAACCGGGATCGACACGGACTCGGCCCGCCGTCCGCCGTCGAGTGGCACGCCGGCATGGGCACGCCATCCCAGTGCGGGCCCGCGCAAGGCCTCGAGACGATCGGCCAACTCGTCGTTCGTCGCCGGTGACCCCGTCGGCGCCGCGGCCCACACGACGACCTCGCCGTCAGCCCAGGAGCACTGGAGGCGAACGCCTTCCTCTCGAGGTTGGGGCTTCGTCACGGAGGCCGGCCGCAACGGTTCGTCGTCGTCGTCTCCGAGCAGGAGTTGCACCTGTCGCAGCCCCTCGAGCTCCTCCGCGAAGTCCGCGATGACCTGGGCCCGTTCCGGGCCCTTCAGCCCGTGGACGGACTCCAAACGCCGCTGCGTTTCGGCAAACAGGCGATCGACGACCGCGAACGATGCCGCGTTGTCGGCCTGGATCAGCTCGAGTTGCGCGGACGAGGCGTGGTCCGCTGCGACCGCCCAGATGGCAGCCTCGAGGGCATCTATGTCGTGAGCAATGTTCAAAGAAGAAAGCGCTCCTCGGCGCCGTCTCGCACGCGTGCGTTGCGCGGAGTTGCCCGGCCTGGCATGCAGCACGTGGTCCCCGGGATGGACCGACCACCGCCATCAACGGCGGGATACCAAGGACAACTCTATCGAGTTTGGCTCAGCGGAGCTTCCACTCGATGCGTTTGCCGGAGGCGAAGAACTCCTGGCCCTCAGCGATGGACTCGGGGTTCGTGCCCATCGCGACGAACGCATAGCCGAGATCGATCGCTTGTTGGCGGGTGTGCTCGAGCCCGGCCCAGATCGCTCGCACCGTGCCCTGAATGGCGAGGGGAGGGGCACTGGCGATGGCGGCGGCCGCCCACTCAGCGGCTGGGGCCAGCTCTGCCGGCGGGACCACCTCCGACACGAGGCCGATGTCGAACGCCCGCTGCGCACCGAGGCGCTCGTGGTTGCCGAGCAACGACAACCGCATGATCTCGTGGAAGGGCATCTTCTGCAGCATGTGAATCGGCTCGAAGGCCGCCGTCATGCCGTAGGTGACGTGCGGGTCGAAGAACGTGGCGTGCTCGGCCGCGATGATGAACTCGACCTCGCCGAGGATGTAGAAGGCGCCGCCGCAGGCCATTCCGTTGACGGCCGCGATCACCGGCTTCCACAGGTCGCAGCTCTTCGGGCCGATGTTGGTGCCCGGGTCGTCGAACATGAAGGGCGTCGTACCGCTGCCGACGACCTTCTCGTTCTGGTCGCTGCCTTCGCCCATCGTCTCGGTGCGGTCGATGCCGACGCAGAACGCCTTCTCGCCGGCGCCGGTGAGCACCACGCAGCGGACGTCGTCGTTGCGTCGCAATCCGGTCCACAGCGTGTGCAACTCGCGCTGCATCTGCACGTTGAAGGCGTTGTGCACCTCAGGCCGGTTCAGCGTGACGTAAGCAACGCCTGCGCGCTCCTCGTAGAGCAGAGTCTCGAAGTCCCCCATCGGACTCATCTTTCAGGGGATTCACGGCACGCGCCAACCCGCCCGGGCGATGCGGAAATCGACACAACCCGGACACTGTCCGCGCTGGTGCTGATTGGCTCGTACGCTCTTGCCGAACGCGGATGTTGTGACAGGGGGTGATCCAGTGGCGGTTTTGTGCCCTTCGTGCGCTGCGGAGAACCCGGAGGGCAAGAAGTTCTGTCGAGAGTGCGGCGCGGTGCTCGGGCTCGTCTGCCCGACCTGCGGCTCGGCGGTCGAGCAGGACGCGAAATTCTGCGGCGAGTGCGGCGGGACGCTCACCGGCTCCATCGCGCCGGCGGCGCCGGCGGGCGTGCCGGCCGACGCCTCCAAGCGCGTGGCCGAGCGACGCCTCACCACCATCCTGTTCGGCGACCTCGTGGGGTCGACGCAACTGGCTGAGGTCCGCGACGCCGAGGACACCCGCGAGCTCCTCTCCCAGTACTTCGCCATGGCGAACACGGTCGTGGCGCGCTACGGCGGCACGATCGAGAAGTTCATCGGCGATGCGGTCATGGCGGTGTGGGGTGTTCCGGTCGCGCACGAGGACGACGCCGAGCGGGCGGTGCGCGCCGGACTCGACCTGCTGAGTGAGGTGGCCGCCCTCGCGGAGAAGGTTCGCGTTCCTGACCTGAACATGCGGGTCGGTATCGTCACCGGCGAAGTCGCCGTCACCCTCGGTGCCGTCGGCGAAGGCATGGTCGCCGGCGATGCCGTGAACACTGCGGCGCGGATCCAAGCCGCAGCGGAGCCCGGCCAAGTCTGGGTTGACGAGACGACGCGTTCACTCACCTCAGCCGCGGTGACGTACACCGAAGCAGGCGAACACGAGTTGAAGGGCAAGGCGGAGCCCGTTCGCCTCCATTCCGCGCGGACCATCGTCGCCAGCGTCGGCGGTGCCCAGCGCGTTGATGGGCTCGAGGCTCCCTTCCTCGGACGGGACCACGAGCTGCGGTTGGTGAAGGAGCTCTTCCACGCCGCGCTCGACGAGGGCCGACCTCGACTGGTCGCGGTCACCGGCGTTGCCGGTGTCGGCAAGACGCGGGTGGTCTGGGAGTTCGAGAAGTACATCGACGGGATCGCTGACGTCGTCTTGTGGCATCGCGGCCGAGTACTTTCGTACGGCGACGGCGTCAGCTTCTGGGCGCTGGCGGAGATGGTGCGCGCTCGTCTCGGCGTCACCGATGCGGAATCGTCCACCGTTGTCGACGACAAGCTCACGGTGGGCCTCGAGAGCATCGTCGCCGACGCGAACGAACGCGAGTGGCTCCGACCGAGGCTGGCCGCGCTGTTGGGGCTCGACACGGCCCGAGCCGATGCACCGACGAGCTTCGGCCGCGACGACCTGTTCGCGGCATGGGCCAACTTCTTCGACCACGTCCGTGCAGACGACAACGGCGTCGTACTCGTCTTCGACGACATGCAGTACGCCGACCCGGATCTGCTCGACTTCCTCGACTACTTGTTGGACAACGGTCGCTTCCCATTGTTCGTGATGACGCTCGCCCGGCCGGAACTCGCCGACGCTCGACCGGGCTGGGGGACAGGGCGCCGGGCGACCACGGTGTATCTCGAGCCTCTCGGCGAGCCCGTGATGGTCGAGATCGTGAATGGGCTGGTTCAGGGCCTGCCGGAACAGGCGCGCCGCGCGCTCGTCGAGCGTTCCGAGGGGATTCCCCTTTACGCGCTCGAGATGGTGCGTGGGCTCATCGACCGTGATGTCGTGATTCCCCGCGAAGGCCGGTACGTGCTCGCGCCCGATGCCGATCAGCGTGTCGACCTCAGTGCGCTCGATGCGCCACCCAGCTTGCAGGCGCTGATTGCCGCCCGCCTCGACGCGCTGGCGCCCGCCGAACGTCAGGTGGTGCAGGACGCCACCGCTCATGGGTTGGTGTTCTCCCGCGAGGCGCTCGGGGCGGTGAGCGAAGTGGCGAACTTGGACGCCGTGCTCGAGGAACTCGTGCGCAAGGAGATCCTCGAGGTCCACTCGGATCGCTTCTCGGCCGAGCGGGGCCAATACCGATTCGTGCAGGCGCTTGTCCGCACCGTCGCGTACGAGACGCTGTCACGACGCGATCGCAAGGCGCGGCATCTGGCGGTGGCGCGGTATCTCGAGCAGACGAGCGAAGGCGACGAAGTCACCGCGGTCATCGCGCGGCACTATCTCGACGCAGTCGACAACGGGCCAGACGACGAGGATGCGCCAGACCTGATCGCTGCCGCGCTGGAGCGGCTCGAGCGTGCGGCGCGGCGGGCGGAAGCGCTCGGGTCACCGGACGAGGCGCTTCGCCACTACACGACAGCGCTCGCTCGCGAGCCAGATGAGAGCGACCGCGCCCGACTGCTCGAGGGAGCCGCGCGCGCCGCGCAGATCGCGAACCGAGCGGACGAAGCGATCCAACACGCCGAGCAAGCGCGCGCCGCGTACGAATCGATGGGCCGGCGAATCGATGCTGGACGCGTCGTTGCGCTCATCGGTGACCTGCTGTACTCGCAGGGCCACGTCCAGGCCTCGGGCGACATCGTGCGTCCGGTCTACGAGGAACTCACGAACGTTCCCGGCTCGGAGCACGCGATCCTCCGCCTGGCCGAGAACCTCGCGCGCGTCCACATGATGGGCGGCGACAGTGCTGGCGGGCAGCTCTACAACGACCGCGCCCTCGAGCTGGCCGAAGCCAGTCAGGACTGGGATCGACTTGTCTCTCTCCTCAATCGCCAGGCCCTCATCTGGCTCTCGACAGGACGGCCGACCGGCGCGATCGCCTTGCTGCGCGCCGCCGTCGATCTCGGCCGTCGTGAGCATCTGTCTCGGGCGACGATCCTGCCTCTCCTCAACATCTCCGCGTTCCTGAAGAACCGCGACCTCGACGAGGCCCGCACCGCCGGGCGTGAAGCGGTTGAAGCGGCACAACAGGCGGGCGCGCGGGATCTCGTGCGGGTGGCGGCCCTGAACCTCGCGCTCACGTGCTGGGTTTCCGGGGACTGGGACGAGGCCGAGGCTCTCCGTGTGCGGCACCACGACGACTTCCTGACTGCTCCAGTCGATCTCATGATGTTCCTCGCCGTGCTGGTGTTCGTCCGCGCGGCCCGCGATGAGGAAATCGACTTCGACGTCGTCGTCCCCGAATACGACGCCAGCAACTCGTCGGCCGAGTATGTCGAGGCGCTGATCCACGCGCTTGTCGTCGAGGCCGACGGCGATGTCCAGAAGGCAGCACTCGAGTTCACCCGCGCGGCGGACGCCGCCCATCGCGTCGCTGGCATCGAGGACGACTTCGCGGTCTTGCTTCCGTTCGCCGTCGAGAGCGCGCTCGCCGCCGGGTCCACGAGTGAGGCCGAACGATTGGTGCGCTATGTCGCCGACGCTCCCGCTGGCCTCGTCACGCCGCTGGCCAGCGCCCATCTTCTTCGTTCGCGGGCGCTCGTCGGAATGGCCCGTGGCGACGACAGGACGGCGGTCGACGCCGACCTCGAGGTCGCAACGCAAGAGTTTCGGGATCTCGGAGCCCGCTTCTACCTCGCACGCACGCTGCTCGAGCGGGCGCGCTGGGCGGCGGAGCGCAACGACAACGACGCCGCCGCGCCGCTCCTCGAGGAGGCCGAAGCCATCTTCGTGGACCTGCGGGCCAACCGATGGGTCGCGGAGACCCGCACTGTCAGCTCCCGCCCGCTCGTGCCATGACGTGTCCCTCGTGCGCCGCGGAAAACCCTGAGGGCAAGAAGTTCTGTGGCGACTGTGGGGCGGCACTTGCACTCGTCTGTCCGTCATGCGGCGCCGCGATCGAGCCGGGCAAGAAGTTCTGTGGCGATTGCGGCACACCGTTGGCCGTTGCTGCGACCACTGGGCCGCCGGACGCCACGAAGCGTGTGGCGGAGCGACGCCTCACCACCATCCTGTTCGGCGACCTCGTGGGCTCGACGCAGCTGGCCGAGGCGCGTGACGCCGAGGACACGCGCGAGCTGCTGTCGCAGTACTTCGCGATGGCGAACACGGTCGTGGCGCGCTACGGCGGCACGATCGAGAAGTTCATCGGCGACGCGGTCATGGCGGTGTGGGGTGTGCCGGTCGCGCACGAGGACGACGCCGAGCGGGCGGTGCGCGCCGCACTCGACCTGCTCGGCGAGATCGGCGGCCTCGCGGAGAAGGTCGGTGTCGCCGACCTGAACCTGCGGGTCGGCATCGTCACCGGCGAAGTCGCCGTCACCCTCGGTGCCGTCGGCGAAGGCATGGTCGCCGGCGATGCCGTGAACACTGCGGCGCGGATCCAAGCCGCAGCGGAGCCCGGCCAGGTCTGGGTCGACGAGACCACGCGGTCGCTCACCTCAGCCGCGGTGACGTACACCGAAGCGGGCGAACACCTTCTCAAGGGCAAGTCGGAACCCGTTCGCCTCCATTCGGCGAGGGCCATCGTCGCCAGCGTCGGCGGCGTCCAGCGGGTCGACGGCCTCGAAGCGCCGTTCCTCGGCCGTGAGCACGAGCTGCGGTTGGTGAAGGACCTCTTCCATGCCGCGCTCGACGAGGGCCGCCCCCGACTCGTCGCGGTCACCGGTGTTGCCGGTGTCGGCAAGACGCGGGTGGTCTGGGAGTTCGAGAAGTACGTCGACGGCATCTCCGAGGTCGTTCGCTGGCATCGGGGTCGCGTCTTGTCCTACGGCGACGGTGTCAGCTTCTGGGCGCTGTCGGAGATGGTGCGTTCTCGCCTCGGCGCGACCGACGGCGAGCCCTCGGCGGTGGTCGAAGACAAGCTCTCCAGCGCACTCGAGCGTTTCGTGGTCGACACGAATGAGCGGGCATGGCTTCGGCCGCGGCTCGCCGCGCTACTCGGTCTCGAGTCGGCGCGAACCGACGCGCCCACCAGCTTCGGACGTGACGATCTCTTCTCGGCGTGGGCGAGCTTCTTCGAGCGCGTCAGCGAGGGCGACAAGTGCGTGGTGCTTGTCTTCGACGACATGCAGTACGCCGATCCCGATCTGCTCGACTTCCTCGACCACCTGATGGACAGCGCTCGCTTCCCGCTGTTCGTGCTCACGTTGGCTCGCCCGGAGCTGGTCGACGCCCGTCCGGGCTTCGGCACGGGCCGGCGGGCGACCACGGTGTATCTCGAGCCGCTCGGCGAGCCGGTGATGGCGGAGATCCTCAACGGACTCGTGCAGGGGCTGCCGGAGCAAGCGCGCGCCGCGCTCGTCGAACGCTCCGAGGGAATACCGCTCTATGCGCTCGAGATGGTGCGCGGGCTGATCGACCGTGACGCGGTCGTCCCGCGAGAAGGGCATTACGTCCTCGCGCCGGATGCGGACCAGCACGTTGATCTCACGACGCTCGACGCGCCTCCCAGCCTGCAAGCACTGATCTCGGCCCGCCTCGACGCGCTCACGCCGGCGGAGCGACAAGTCGTGCAAGACGCGACTGCGCACGGGATGGCTTTCTCGCGCGACGCGCTTGCGGCCGTGAGCAGCGTCGCGGACCTCGTGGCTGTCCTCGACGAGTTGGTCCGCAAGGAGATCTTGGAGCTCCACACCGACCGGTTCTCGCCGGAGCGCGGCCAGTACCGGTTCGTGCAGGCGCTCGTGCGCACCGTCGCCTACGAGACGCTGTCGCGGCGGGATCGCAAGGCCCGACACCTGGCCGTGGCGCGGTACCTCGAGCACACCAGCGAGGGCGATGAGTTCGCCGCCGTCATCGCGAGGCACTACCTCGACGCGCTCGACAGTGGGCCGGACGATGAGGACGCCCCTGACCTGATCGCCGTCGCGCTGGATCATTTGGAGCGGGCCGCTCGGCGCGCGGAGGCGCTCGGCTCACCCGACGAGGCGCTTCGGCACTACACCGCCGCACTGGCCCGTGAACCAGACACGGGTGATCGGGCCCGGCTCCTCGAAGGGGCGGCGCGGGCGGCGCGTTCGTCGAACCGGGCGGAGGAATCGCTCCAACATGCCGAGTTCGCCCGTGCCGCGTACGAGTCGTTGGACCGCCCCATCGACGCCGGTCGCGCCGTCGCGCTCATGGGAGATGTGTTGTTCATCGAAGGCCATCACCAGGCCGCGGTCGAGCTCATGGGTCCGGTCTACGACGGCCTGGTCGACGTCCCAGATGCCGACGATGCGATCCTCGGCCTCGCCGAGAACTTGGCCCGGGCCCACACGATGAAGAACGAACCTGCGGCCGCACAGCCGTACGCGGACCGCGCGCTGGTGCTGGCCGAGGGCCGGCAGGACTGGGAGCGAGTCGTGTCGCTCCTCGGCCGGCATGCCGTCATCTGGGTGCTCACCGAGCGCCCCACCGGTGCGATCGCGTTGCTGCGCGCCGCCGTCGATCTCGGCCGCCGTCATCATCTGCCCCGAGCGATGATCATCCCGCTCCTCAACAGCACTGCGTTCCTCAAGAATCGTGATGTGGCCGCGGCGCGTACGTCGGGCCGTGAAGCAGTCGAGTTGACCCTGCAGGTGGGGGCGCGCGATCTCTTGCGGGCGGCGGCCATGAACCTCGCGCTCGCGTGCTGGATCTCCGGGGACTGGGACGAAGCCGAAGCTCTCCACGCGCAACACGAAGAAGACTTCCGCGCCAGTTCGGTCGACCTCATGACGATCCGAGCTGTGCTGGTGTTCATTCGCACCGCCCGCGACGAGTCCGTCGAGTTCGAACTCGCCCCGCCCAACTTCGACATCGATGACGCGGCGGGCGAATACGTCGGCGCGCTCACCGAAGCGCTGCTGCTCGAACGCAACGGCGATGCCGAGGGCGCGGCACTTCTGTTGGCCCGCGCCGTGGACGTCTGCCATCGAGCGTTCGGGATCGACGATGACTTCGCGGTCCTGTGGCCCTTTGCCGTCGAGCGGATCATCGCGGCAGGACACATGAGCGACGCCGAGCGCCTGCTCGGCTACGTCGCCGACGCGCCGCCCGGCTTGGTCACACCGCTGGCCCACGCGCACCTGTTTCGTCTCCGCGCGCTCATTGGCATCGCACGCGGCGATGATCCGGCGGCCGTCGACACCGACCTCGAGCTCGCGACGCAAGAGTTCCGGGACTTCGGCGCACCCTTCTACCTGGGGCGCGCGCTGCTGGAGCGAGCCCGCCGGTTGGGGGAGCGCGGCGATCGCGAGGCCGCGGCGCCACTGCTCGAAGAGGCCGAGGCGCTGTTCGTGGACTTGCGAGCCAACCGTTGGGTCGCGGAGACCCGAGGCGTCAACTCGCTTCGCTAGTTCCCGGCGTCGTCGCAGATTCGTCGACGAGACGCGGGTGCGTCCGAGAGAGTCGGGAGAATGCGACGCCGAGCAACGAGGTACTCGCCGAGTTCGCCTGCACGGCCTCGAGGAAGTCCTCGCCCGACAGCCGCCACAGCACTGACGGTTCGGTCGTACGGACCGTGGCGGTCCGCGGGATGCCGCGGAGCAGGCCGATCTCGCCGAAGTAGCTCCGCGGGCCCATCGTTCTCACGAACTCGCCGTTGACGGTGACGGCCACCTCGCCGTCCGCAATGATCCACAGCGCGTCGGCAGGTTCTCCCTCGCGGACCACGTCGGTGCCAGCCGGCAGCTCGACCACTTCGACCGAGTCTGCGAGTCGCTCGAGCACGAGTCGTGAAGCAGCATCGAACAGGTCGAGCACTTGCAGCAGTGCGATTCGCGGCTCGAGCTCGCGCATCTTGGCCGCGGTCTTGCGGTCAGCGCGCAGCAAAGGACCGATGAAGAGAATCGCGACCGCCGGGAAACCGATTCCGAGGACGAACAACGCGGGGTGGAGATCGATGGCGCTCAGCAAGAGGGCGAACACGAAGCTCGAGATCAGGATGGCGAGGACGACGGCGACGTCGAGCAGGCTGAGCACTCGACCGAGTACGCCCCGGGGCATGTCACGTTGCAGCGCGGTGATCGCGAGCACGTCGACGATGATCATGCCGACGCCGGCGACGACCTGCAGGCCGAACCCGAGCACCGGCGTGTGTACGAACGCGGTGAGACCGAAGGGCACCGCCTGACAGGCGATGCCCCCGACGATGATCGGCGCCAGCCGGCGCGACGCGCTGAGCCGGTTGGCGAGTCCCGCAGAGATCACACCGCCGAGCGCGCTGCCCGCGAGGAGATAGCCGAAGCCGTCGCTCCCGGTGCCGAGCTGTTCGCTGATCGGAACGAACAGCACCGTGCTGGCGCCATACACCGCAGAGTCCAGCGCGCAGAACAACACGAGCACCGTGGCGATCCGCTCGGCGCGCAGCGCGCTCACGCCGTCGAGAAAGGCTCTGACGACGCTTTCGCCCTCCTCCGCCACGTCGCCCCGGCTTCGGACACGTACGCGGAACACGAGCAGGGCTGCGGCGAGGTAGCTCAACGCGTTGAGTTGAATGGCGGCCGCGGGCTCGTCGGTGAGGAGCAGGAGGGCGCCGACGCCCGGCCCGATCACGACGACCAAGCTCTCGAGTGCGGAGAACAGACCGTTGGCCGCGGTGAGATCGCGCTCCGGCACGACTTCCGGGGTCAACGCGCCGAACGCAGGTCGGTACGGCGCGGCCACCATCGCCGAGACGGCCGACAGCACGAGGATGACCCCGAGCGGACCATCGGTCGCCACCACCACCGCGATCCCGGCCATCACGACGTATGAGCACAGCGCGGAGGTGATCATCAGCCGGGTTCGCTCGAAGCGGTCGGCGAGCACGCCGCCGTAGCTGGCCATCAGGAGACCGGGAAGCCACCGGGATGCCGTGAGGAGCGCGATCCACGTCGTCGAACCTGTGCGTTCGAACACGTACACGATGAGGACCGTGAGATACGACCACGAGCCGAGTCCGTCGATGATGAACGCGCCGACGAGGAATCGAAGGTCTCGAGAACGCAGCGCGTCTCGGAAGCGGCCGCCCTTGTCACCGGCGTTCATCGGGTCCCGAAGCTACGCCACTGGTACCAGCCGGTACGCGGACAGCGCGAGCCATCGCGCGCCATGTGCTTTCAGGTGAACTTGCGTTGAACTCCCACGAGCGGCGTTGGAACGGGGCACCCCCCCACGCGAGGGTGGCGGCGTGCGGGCAAACAGGGAGGCACGAATGGATTCCTTCGAGCCAGAGACCGAGGACGAGGATTTCGAGGTCGCGTTGCTCACATCGAACCGAGAGGCGTTCACGGGCTTCTCGAATCTCGCCGCTGTCCCACCGCCGCCGCGGTGGGAGCACCCGCCCTGGGCTCGTTGAGCGCTCCGCTTCGCCGCATCTGAACCCGGCCCCCTACTGTGCGCGTTCCAGCCGAGAGAGGGAACTGCGTGGAGATCGAAGGCAAGAAGGCAGTGGTCGTCGGTGGTGCGTCGGGCATGGCTCGAGCGTCAGCCGAGTTGTTGCACGAACGGGGCGCGTCGATCGCGATCCTCGATCTGCCGACGTCGGCGGGGGCAGAGGTGGCCGCCAGCCTCGACGGCTCGTTCCACGCGGTCGACGTCACGGATGAGGTCAACGTCGAGCAGGCCATGGCGGCGGCGGTCGAAGCACTCGGCGGTCTGCACATCGCGGTCAACACCGCGGGCGGCGGCACGGCGAAGCGCACGCTCACCAAGGAAGGACCGCATCCGCTCAGCGAATTCCGGCGGATCATCGAGTTGAACCTCATTGCCACGTTCAACCTGAACCGGCTGCAGGCCCAGCACATGTCGACGAACGAGCCCGAGGACGGCGAACGGGGCGTGATCATCGACACCGCATCGATCGCCGCATTCGAAGGGCAGATCGGTCAGGTCGCCTACACGGCGGCGAAGGCGGGCATCGCCGGGATGATGCTCACGATGGCGCGCGACCTTGGCTCCCTCGGCATCCGCGTCGTGGCGATCGCGCCGAGCTTGTTCAGCACTGGCATCACCCAGGGCATCCCGGATGAGTTCGCTGAAGTACTCACGAAAGACGCGGCGTTTCCGAAGCGCATGGGTCGCCCAGAGGAGTACGGCCGTCTCGCGGTCGCGATCGTCGAGAACCCGATGCTCAATGGCTCGACGATCCGCCTCGACGCCGGTCAGCGCTTCGCGCCAAAGTAGCCACCATGTCCATCGCGATCACTGAAGACCACCGCGCACTGGCCGACACCGTCTCGAACTTCTTGGAGAAGCACGGCGCTCGCGGCGTGGCTCGGTCCCTGCTCGACGCCAGCACCGAGGCGCTGCCCCCGTACTGGACCGATCTGGCGGCGTTGGGTTGGCTCGGGCTGCACCTGCCGGAGGAGCACGGCGGTTCCGGGTTCGGGATCCCCGAGCTCGTCGTCGTGGTCGAGGAGCTCGGGCGCGCCGTCGCGCCCGGCCCGTTCGTACCGACGGTGATCGCGAGCGCGGTCATCGCGGGTGCCGCGCCGGCAGATCTGCAAGCTCGACTGCTGCCAGGACTGGCTGACGGCTCGGCCGTCGGCGCGGTTGCGCTCGGCGGCGAGGTCGAAGTTCGCGACGGCAAGGCGTACGGCTCGGCTGGGGTCGTGTTGAGCGGCGCGCTCGCCGAGGTGCTCCTCGTTCCGGTCGGCGACGACGTCGCCGTGATCGAGCGGTCCGGCGGCGTGAATGCCGAAGTGCCGCCCAACCTCGACCCGACCCGTCGCTCGGCGCGCGTCACGCTCGACGGCGTGCCGGCGTCGGTGCTGCCCGGCGCGCGGCGGCTGCTCGTCGACATGGCGCGCCTGTTGCTGGCGGCTGAGTCGACCGGGGTCGCCCGTGAGTGCACCGAGCAGGCCGCGGAGTACGCGAAGGCACGCGTGCAGTTCGGCCGCCCGATCGCGATGTTCCAAGCGGTCAAGCACCACTGCGCCAACATGCTGGTGGCCGTCGAGCTGGCGACCGCCGCCGTCTGGGACGCGGCGCGAGCCGCCGAGAACGGCGGTGACCAACTCACGTACACCGCAGCGATGGCCGCCACGCTGGCCGTTCCCGCGGCCGATCTCGACGCGCAGCTGAACATCCAGGTGCACGGCGGCATCGGCTTCACGTGGGAGCACGACGCGCACCTCTACCTCCGACGCGCCACCGCGATCGAGGCGATCGTCGATGCCGAGCAGGCCGCGATCGACGTGACGGACTGCGTCCGCCGCGGTGTGCGCCGCGGCCGAACCGTCGATCTCCCGCCCGAGGCAGAGTCGATCCGTGACGACGTGCGCGCCGTGGTCGAACGTCTTCGTGATCTCGACAAGGAGGCACAGCGCAAGGAGCTGATCGAAACCGGCTACGTCATGCCGCACTGGCCCAGGCCGTGGGGACGAGATGCCGGCGCGGTCGAGCAGCTCGTCATCGAGCAGGAGTTCGCGGCTTCGGGCGTCAAACGGCCGGCGTACGGCATCACCGGTTGGGTGATCCTCACGCTCATCCAGCACGCGACCGACGATCAGGTCGCGCGGTGGGTGCGCCCCGCGCTCGACCAGGAAGTCATCTGGTGCCAACTCTTCAGCGAACCCGACGCCGGTTCCGACGCCGCCGGTGTGAAGACCAAGGCCACGCGCGTGGACGGCGGCTGGCTGCTCAACGGCCAGAAGGTGTGGACCAGCGGTGCGCACGTGAGCGGCTTCGGGCTCGCGACCGTGCGGACGAACCCCGACGTGCCCAAGCACAGCGGCATCACCACGATGGTCATCGACATGCACGCCGAGGGCGTCGAGGTGCGGCCGCTGAAGATGCCGACGGGCAACTCCGAGTTCAACGAGGTGTTCTTCAACGACGTCTTCATCCCGGACGACGACGTCGTCGGGCCGGTCGACGGGGGCTGGACAGTCGCGCGAGCGACACTCGGGAACGAGAGCGTGAGCATCGGCGGCGGACAGGGCGGCATGGCCTTGCCGGTCGAAACATTCATCGGCCCCTTCGACAAGCATCCCGAGCGCCTGCCGGGCGGAGCCGGCCGGCTCGGCGTGCACGTCGCGCGTTCGCAGGCCATCGACATGCTCAACCTGCGCACCGCGCACAGAGCGGTTTCTGGCGGCGAGCCTGGCCCCGAAGGAGCGGTCACCAAGCTCGTGCTGTCCGAGAACGGACACGAGGCCGCGGCCATCCTCAACGCGCTCAGCGGTCCCGACGGTGCCTTCCTCGATGGCGCCGGCGCGATGAGCGGGATGATGGTGCTCATGCATCGCGCCATGTCGATCGCCGGCGGGACGTCGGAGATCAAACGCAATCAGATCGGCGAGCGGATCCTCGGACTGCCCCGCGACCCGCTCATCAACTGAACGCGAAGTCCTCGATCAGCCGCACGAGGTCGAGTGGACGGTCGCTCTGCACGGCGTGACCGGCACCCTCGACGACCTCGAGGCGCATCGCGGGCAGCCGCCGTTGCATCTCGGCGACATCGCTGTCTTGGACGAACGGTGAGAGCGCGCCCCGCACGAAGAGCGTCGGCACGGTGATTCGGGAGACGTCGTCCCACAGTGCAGTGAAGTCGCTCCAGTCCTTGCCGTCGCTCTTTCGTGGGCCGAACAGGTCGTAGCGCCAGGTCCACTTGCCGTCGCTGCGCTTGTGCGCGTTGTGACGTACGCCGCGGCGCACACCGGACGCGGCGCGGTGCGGGCTCAGCTGGATCGCGGCGTCGGCCATCTCGTCGAACGAGTCGTACGTCGGCGATCCACCGATCAGCGACACCGACCCGCGTTCCATCGTCGACAGCTCTCGGGTGGGATCGTTGATCTGCGGCGTGACGTCGACGAACACGGCTCGACGGCAGAGGTCGGGGCGTTCCGCGGCCAGCCGGATGGTCGTCGCGCCGCCGAGCGACATGCCGATCACGACGGCCGCATTGGCTGCGATGGCGGGCAGCGCCCGCCCGAGCGCGTCGGCGTTCTGCCAGGGGCTGTAGTCGCGATCCGGCCGCCGGTAGGAGCGGCCGTGACCGGGTAGGTCGACCGCCACCGCGGGACGGCCCAGCGCGAGCGCGACCGAGTCCCACGTGTGGGCGTTCTGTCCTCCGCCGTGGAGAAAGACCAGCTCGGGCTCGGCGGTGCCCCAGCGGATGTAGGACAGCCGCGCCTCGGAATCGAGCTCGAGCGAAAGCCGCCGGACGTTGACCTCGCCGTCGAAGGGCAGCCCCCACTCCTCGGCGTTCTCGTGCAGGAGTGCGAACTCGTCGTAGTCGTCATCGCCGATCGTGTCGTCGACCGACGTCATGCCATCAACCGAACTCCGTCGCGAGCTCGTCGCGAAGCACGCGCCGGAGCAACTTGCCGGTCTCGGAGAATGGCAGCTCGCCGCGGATCTGGATGCGCTCGGGCGTCATCGTCGAACGCACTTGTGCGCGCACGTGCTCACGGAGCTCGTCCTCGCTCACGCTCGCGTCGTCGACGAGCACGACCGCGGCGACCACCTTCTCACCCCACTCGGTGTCAGGGATGCCGACCGCCGCGGCGGCCTCGATCGCCGGATGACTGATCAGAGCGTCCTCGATTGCGCCCGGTGACAGGTTCTCGCCGCCGCGCACGATCACATCGTCGAGGCGACCGTGCAGATACAGGAACCCGGCATCATCGAGATGGCCGGCGTCGCGCGTCCTGAACCAGTCGTCTCCCGCATCGCGTCCGAGGTACTCGCCGGACACTTGCTCGCCGCGCACCCAGACCTCGCCGCGCTCGTTCGCCGGGAGCGGCTCGCCGTCGGCGTCGCGGATCGAGACCTCGACGGACGGAAGAGGCCGGCCGACCGACGCGAGCCGGCCGCGGACCGCCGGATCCTCGCTCGTGAACGCGGCGCGATGGTCGTCGGGGCCCAGCAGCGCGATCGTGCTGGACGTCTCGGTCAAGCCGTACGCGTTCACGAAGGACACGTCGGGCAGCAGCGTCATGGCTCGCTCGATCACGGTGACCGGCATCGGCCCACCGCCGTAGGAGAGGTTGCGGAGCGAGGAGAGACCTTCGCCAGACTCCTCGACGATGTCGAGGATGCGGTTCAACATCGTCGGCACAACCATCGAATGGGTTACGGCTTCATCTCGCACGAGTTGCACCCATTGCGCGGGATCGAATTGCTCGAGGTACACGACGCGCCGGCCGGAGTACGCCGAGGACAGCACGGACGACACGCCGGCGATGTGATACGGCGGCACGCTGACGATGGCCGCTTGATCGTCGTCCGCACCCGCGAACTCGACGGTCGAGAGGATGTACGAGGCCAGGTTGCGATGTCGCAGCACCGCGGCCTTCGGTTCGCCGGTGGTGCCGCTCGTGTAGAGCAGCACGGCGATGTCGTCCGGATCGCCGCCGTCCATGCTGCTCTCTGGTGCGTCCGGATCGTCGGCGACCGCGAGAAGGTCCTTGCGGCTGATCACGTCGATGCCGTCGATCGGGCCGAGGCGATCGGCGACGCCGTCGCCGGCCACCACGACTGCAGGCGCGCACCGGGCGACGATCGCCCGCAACTGTTCGTCCGTGAGCCGGTAGTTGACCGGAACGAACGGCCGGCACGCGAGCGCCGCACCGAACAGCGCGAGCGGCACGGCTTCCGAGTTGACATCGACGAGCACGATCTGTTGCGCGCCGCGGTCGATGAGATGGGCGGCGATGCGTCGCGCCCTCTGCGCGAGATCCGCCATCGTCGATCCGTCGCGTGCTGATCCGATCGCCACCCGATCGGGCATCCCGTCGGACGCCATCTGCAGCAGCATCGCGAGGTGCAACGTTCCTCGTTTCGGTGTCGTCGACCGCCTCGTGCGAGACGACGCTCGGCACTTTGTCACAACCTGACACGGATGTCAGACTTCCGACGAGGGGGAGCTCATGACCGATTCCGTCGACTACGTGTATCCCGAGCAGCGGGCTGCGAATCCTTACATCGGGCCGGTCGCCGCGGATCCGCAGCCGTTCTATCGCCGCCTCCGCGACGAGTGTCCGGTCGCGCTCGTGGAGGGCATGGAGTCCGGGGTGCACATCATCAGTCGCTACGACGACGTGCGGTTCGCGCTCCGCCATCCCGAGATCTTCTCGTCGGACCTCATCGCGGTCGACATCGGGCAGGACCGTCCCTTGATCCCGTTGCAGATCGATCCACCCGACCACGCGCACTACCGCCGGGTGATGGATCCGCACCTCACGGTGAAGCAACTCGCGCATCTCGAGAGTGACATCCGCCTGTTGGTGAACGAAGTGATCGACCGCTTCATCGATCGCGGCGAGTGTGACTTTCACGCCGAGTTCTCGATGCCGTTGCCCTGCATGGTGTTCCTGTCGCTGACCGGGTTGCCGCTGGAGGAGCTCCCGCGCTTCCTCACCTGGAAGGACAACATCATCCGGCCCGACACCATGGACATGGAGGAGGCGGCGACCATCCGCAAGCAGACGGGCGCCGCGATCTACGAGTTCTTCGAACGCGCGATCGACGAGCGCGCGGACGGCGCGATGGACGACATCATCAGCCGATTCATGCGCACCGAGGTCGACGGTCGCACCATGACTCGCGAAGAGATGCTCGACCTCTGCTATCTCTTCATCCTCGGCGGTCTCGACACGGTCACGGCGACGCTCGACTGCTCGGTCGCGTATCTCGCGCAGCACCCGGACCATCTGCAGGAACTGGTCGACGACCCGTCACTCGTGCCCGCGGCAGTTGAAGAACTGCTGCGCACGGAGACGCCGGTCATGCAGGTCTTGCGCGTCGTCGTGCAGCCGCACGAGATGCACGGCGTGAAGATGGAGCCCGGCGATCACGTCTTGGTGATGCTGGGCTCGGCGGACACCGACCCGACGGAGTTCGGCGACGACGCCGATGTGCTCGATCTGCATCGCGCGTCGAACCGACACCTGGCCTTCGGCGGCGGGCCACACCGTTGTCTCGGTTCGCATCTGGCCCGGCTCGAGCTCCGGGTCGCGCTCGAGGAGCTGCACAAGCGGCTTCCCGACTACCGCTTGGCGGACGGCGTCGAGCTGGAGTACTCGCCGGGCATCCGCGAGATCAAAGCGCTGCCGATCGTGTTCTCCTGACCGCGGAACGGTCGTTTTGCCGATAATCGCCTCGATTGGTGTGGAACGTGGTACATCGGGAGTGTGGGACCGCCGGGCTACAGCGCGCATCTCGACCGCGACGACGGCGAGTGTCGGGTCGTGCTGTCGGGTGAGATCGACCTCATGGCCGTACCCGACGTCTTTGCGTGCATCCAGGAAGCCGACCGTGAAGGTGCGAATCGGGTGGTCGTGCTGATGAACGACGTGACGCTGATCGACTCGTCAGGCATCGGCGTGTTCGCCCGGCTCGCTGCGGCGAACGTGCAGATGGAGCTCCGGGGAGCTACCGGCGTGGTGCGCCGCGCGATCGACATCAGCGGCGTGGGCCTGTCGCCCAACATCCAGGTGGACGGCCAAGCCTGATCACGATGCCGCGGCCAGCTCCTCGTTGACGTAGAGCGACGATCGCCCGTGCGTCCAGCGGTCGAGCGCGTGAGTCGCGAATCGAGCCTCGAGCTCCAGTAGCGCCCGGGCGCCGAAGAGCACGTCGTCGGCGAGTGCGGGATCGGCGTCGACGATGCCTGGGATGAGGTCGTCGATCGCGATCTGTGCGTGCTGCTTGTCGGCACTGATGTGGACGTCGTAGAACGCCGCTCCTTCGTCATTGCCGGTGACACGCCGATGGGCCGCGGCGTACCGGGTCATGGGCTCGACCGACGTCATCTCGAAGACCGCGAGATGTCCGAGACATGCGCCCACGAGCGAACGATGCAGGCCGAACATCGAGAGCAGGTTCACGGTGGCCAAGGTGACGCCAGGAACAAGGTCGATGTACCGGCCGTAGTGATCGTCCAAGCCGAGTGAACGCATCGTGTCCGCGAAGAGCTCGGCATGGCTCTCGCCGGTGTGGCCGTTGCCGTATTCGTCGTATTGCAGCGTCAGCAGCGCGCGCTTCGCCCGTCCAGCGGGAAGCCGAGGGATGGCCCACGTGTGGGGGTCAGCCTCCTTCAGCTGGTACGGCGATCGTTGGATCGCGAGTTCCTGGAGGTGGTGGAGCGAGCCGTTGGACTCCACCCAAGATGACAGCGATGGCCCGGACGCCTCCGCGATCAGGCGACGCAGCTCGGCCGGCACCGCCGACGGAGCCACTGCCGGGGACTTCGGCGCAATGGCCTCCAGCCGGTGCATGAACTGATGCTCGAGATCGCTGCGCAACGCCAGAAGGGCGGGATTCCACTCAGCTTGCGGGCCGACGTCGGCCCATCCTCGGTAGTGCAGCTCGTAGCAAAGGTAGAGCGCGAGTTGGAGATCGTCGTCGTCGACATCGGCGCGCTCGAGAGTCGCGTGAGGTACGGCAGCTTCGCCCCCGCGCATCGCGATGATCACCGCGCGGGACAACGCCCCGCGTGCAAGGGGATTCGCCGGCGCCTCGAGCATCGTCCAGGATTTCCCCGCGCGTCGAGTGCGCAAACGCAGATCGCGATGCGAGCGGAGGCCGGGCGGGGCCTAGACCAGGCTCTCTGCCCAGGCTTGGTGGAGGGCGGCGTAGCGGCCGGGACCGCCGATGAGATCGCGCGGTACGCCGTCCTCGACCACCCGCCCGTCGTCGACGACGATCACGCGGTCGGCGATCTCGACGGTCGTGAGGCGGTGGGCGATGATGATCGCCGTACGGTCGGCGAGCAGCGTCTGCAGCGCTCGCTGCACGAGTCGCTCCGAGGGAACATCGAGCGAGGATGTGGCTTCGTCGAGGATCAGCACCGCGGGATCGGCGAGGAACGCACGGGCGAACGACACGAGCTGGCGCTGGCCCGCGGACAGGCGGGCGCCCTTCTGGTGCACGTCGGTGTCGTAGCCGTTCGGGAGACCGGCGATGAACTCGTGCGCGCCGATCGCGCGGGCGGCGGCCTCGACCGCGTCGCGGGAGGCTCCAGGCCGCCCCAGCTCGATGTTGTGCAGCACGGAGCCGGAGAACAGGAAGTTCTCCTGTGTCACGGTGATGATGGCGCGCCGAAGGTCAGCCTCGGACAACTCACGTTGATCGATGCCGTCGAGGAGTACCCGTCCTTCCGTGGGATCCCAGAACCGCGCCGCCAGCCGGGCGATCGTGGTTTTACCTGCGCCGGTGGCACCGACGAGCGCGACGGTTTGCCCTGCGGGAATCGCCAGGTCGAGATGGTGCAGCACGATCCGGTCGCGGTAGGCGAAGCGCACGCCCTCGAGGCGCAGTTCGCCGAGCGCGTGGGGGAGTGGTGTCGGATGGGCCGGTTCGGCGACGCTCGGCGCCTCTTCGAGGACGCCTGACAGCTTCTCGAGCGCGGCGGCCGCTGCTTGGAACAGGTTGTAGAACTGCGTGAGCTCCTCCATCGGAGCGAAGAAGCGGCGGAGGTAGAGCAAGAAGGCGGCCAGCACGCCCACGGTCATGTTGCCGTCGAGCACGAGAATGCTGCCGTACAGCAGCACGATCGCGGTCGTGGCGCGGCCGACGAACTGCACGCCGGGTCCGTACGTGGCAGCCAGGCGTTGCGACCACATGTTGGCGCCGCGGTAGCGGTCGTCGAGGTACTCGAAGATCTCTTGGTTGCGCGGCTCGCGCCGGAAGGCGTGGACGGCCTGGATCCCACCGAGGCTCTCGACGAAGTGCACGATCACGAGCGCGATCGCCTCGCGTGTGGCCCGGTACGCGTTCTCCGCGTGCCCGCGGAACCAGCGCGTCATCGCGAACAACAGTGGGAACGCGGCGATCGACACGAGTGCGAGCTTCAGATCGAGCAGCAGCAGCGCGATGCCGATACCACCGACGAGCAGGATCGACGTGATGAGGTTGATCAGGCCGCTGCCGAGGAGATCGGCGATGGCCTCGACGTCGGAGGTCTGCCGTGAGATGACGCGGCCCGACGTGTACTTCTCGTGGAACGAGATCGACAGGCGCTGGAAGTGCAGGAACAGGCGGCGGCGCGTGTCGAGCACCACCTCCTGACCGACGCGTCCCAGCAGCAGCAGGAACGCGTTGAACGTCATGGCTGCCACGACCGTCATGGCCAGCACCGCGAGCACGACGGTGATGAGCGGGCGCTTGTCCCCGCTGCCGCCCTCGAGCAATGGCGGGATCCCGTTGTCGATGCCCTGCTGGATGAGCCACGGCACCGCGAGCTGGCACGCGGTGCTCAGCGCGATGAGCGCCGACGCGGCGATGAGCGCGGCGCGATGTGGCCGGGCGAGGTCGGCCAGGAGCTTGCGGCTGCGGGTACGCAAGAGGCTGGCGAGCCCGCCGGCAACCTGCTCTTCCTCTTCGGCCTTCACGCCTCGCCAGGCGTCGACGAGCTCGTCTCCGGTGAGGTCGAGGGCGGCCTCGGGATCAATTTCGTGCACGTGATCGACTTCCGACATCAGGCCACCACCTCCTCTGCTTCTTCCTCGTCGCCGCGTTCGTCGTCGTGCGCCGCTTCTTCGCTGAGCACGGCGCGATAGCGCGGCTCGGTTTCGAGCAGGTCGTGATGGGTGCCGACCGCGACGATGCGGCCGCCCTCCAACAGCGCGGCGCGATCGGCGAGCGCGATGGTCGACGGCCGGTGCACGACGACGAACACTGTGCAGTCGCGCAGCATGGGGCGGAGCGCGTCTTCGACGAGTGCTTCGGTGTGCACGTCGAGCGCCGACAAGGGATCGTCGAGCACGAGCAACCGCGGGTGTCCGATGATGGCGCGAGCCAGGGCCAGCCGCTGGCGCTGCCCGCCGGACAGCGACAAGCCCTGTTCGCCGATGCGGGTGTCGAGCCCCCACGGGAGGTCGGTGACGAAGCCGGCCTGCGCGACGGCCAGCGCTTCAGCGATCTCCTCGTCGTTGGCGTCGGGCTTGCCCATGAGGAGGTTCTCGCGGACCGATGCGGAGAAGAGCGACGGCTCCTCGAACGCAAAGCCGACGTTGCTGCGCAGGCTCTTCACCGTGAGGTCGCGCAGGTCGTGACCGTCGAGCGTGATGCGGCCCTCGGTCGGGTCGTAGAGCCTCGTGAGCAGCGTGACCAACGTGGTCTTGCCCGAACCGGTCGCGCCGACGATGGCGATCGTCTCGCCCGCAGGCACGACGAGATCGATGTTCCGCAACGCCGTGCGGTCGCTCGCCGGATAGTCGAACGACACGTTCTCGAAGCGGATCTCCCCGACGGCCCGATCGATCGCCATCGCGCCCGGACGATCGACGATTGTCGGCACGGTGTCGAGCACTTCGTAGACGCGCACCGCGGCCGACTCGGCCTCGCCGGCCATCGCCATGATCCACCCGAGGATCTCCATCGGGAACGTGAGCATCAGCACGTACGTGACGAACGCGACGAGTTCACCGACGGTCAGCCCGCCGCCGCCAACGGCGATGACCCCGGCCAGCAGCACCGCCGTGAGCGTCAGGTTCGGGATGATGCCCAGCACCCATACGAACTTGGTGTGGAGTTTGATGCGCTTGATCTGGGTGTCGTAGAGCTTCGTACTCTGCGCGTCGTACGCGTCGTACGCCTCACCCCAGCGGCCGAACGCCTTGAGCACGCGGATCCCGCGAGCGCCCTCCTCGATCGTCGTCGTGAGGTCGCCGGTCTGATCTTGGATGTCGCGGACGATCTCGTGGTAGTCGCGCTCGAACTTCTGGCACAGCAGGACGACCGGAATCGTGGCCGCGAATGTGAGCAACGCGAGACCGACGTGCAGCGTCAGGAGGATCGCGAAGATCGCCGCGACCTGGATGCCGATCAGGACGAAGAACACCGCGCCGAAGCCGATGAAACGACGGACGATGCCGAGGTCGGTGGTGGCGCGCGACAGCAGCTGGCCCGACTGCCAACGATCGTGGAAGCCGACGTCGAGTCGTTGCAGGTGCTCGTACAGGTCGTCGCGCAGCTGGGTCTCGAGCTCGGTGGCGACCACCGCAAGGAGGTAGCGACGGGCGAACCCCATCGCGATGTCGAGCACGGCGAGGACGAGCGCCACCAGGCTCCACATCACGATGCCGCGTCGGTCCCCGTCGTGCAGCGGGCCGTCGATGACCGTCTTCACGATCAGCGGCAGCGCCACCTGGAACGCGGACGACATGATCGACGTGAACACGATCACGCCCATGTGGCGCGCGTAGGGCCGGAGGTAGTGCCGAGTGCGCCACAGGGCGCGCTGCTGTAATCCCCCCAGACGCATGGGGAGAGCTTCGCCGACGCGGTGTGTTCGACTCCAACGGATTGGGCCGGTGCCGTTGACCTGCGACAACATGAGCGTCAGTGATCGCGTCAGTGCATCTTGCGGATGTCGGTGTGCGCGCCGCGCTGGGGATGCTGCGCAAGGCGCCCAAGCCGGGTTCGATCGAGGGACTGCGGCAGGCCAACGTCGGGATCACCGCTCCCTTCGGCAAACATCGGAGACCGCCGATGCTGGGGCGAGTCGGACTCGTGTCCCTCTGGGATGACGACGCCGCGCTCGACCGGTTCCACGACGAGCACCCGCTGGCGAAGCGGTTTGCCGAAGGATTTCATCTGCGGCTGGAACCTCTCCGCGCGTACGGATCATGGCCCGGGCTGCCGGGAGACGTACCGAGCGACCGCTCGGTCGACTACGACGGCCCGGCCGTCGTGCTCACGCTCGGTCGATTGCGCCTGACCCAGACCGTGCGCTTCCTTCGCGCGAGTGGGAAGGCGGAGGCGAAGGTGGTCGAGGCTCCCGGCGTGATCTGGGCGACGGCGCTGGCCAAGCCGCCGTTCCTCGCCACGTGCTCGTTCTGGGAGAACTCGCGGGCGCTGTCGACGTATGCCTACGGTCACGGCGATCCCCGTCACAGCGACGCGATCAACGCGCAAGCGGCGAAGGACTTCCATCACGAGTCGGCGTTCATCCGCTTCCGTCCGTACGACGCCCACGGCAGCCTCGCGGGCAAGAACCCGCTGCGGGAGCACGCGCTGTCCGTCTAGTGGTCTGTGACACCGTCGAAGGCGGGCGGGTACACGACCTCGCCTCGGACCGACGGGTCGTAGCTCTTCAGTCGCAGCACCTGCGCAGCCTCCGGTGGAGCCCACGACGGGAGGTGGATGTGGATGCCGCACGCGACCGAGTGCTCGAAGCCGAAGCGTCCGTAGTAGACGGGGCTTCCTTCCAGAATGACAACCGGCTCACCTCTGGCGTCGGTCAGCGCGGTCGACTCGCGCACCAGCGCTGATCCGATGCCCTGGCCGTGGAGATCGGGAGCTACCGCGAGCGGTGACAGCATCGGGATCCAGCGCTCGATGTCACCGTCGCGAAGCGCCGTGAAGCTGATCATGACGTGGCCGACGATTCGTCCATCGAGCTCCGCAACCAACGACAGCTCTGGGATGTAGTTCGTCGACGCACGGATTGCCTCGACGAGCCGAGCCTCGACCGGCGACGTGAACGCGGCCTCGACAACGTCCGCGATCGCGGCGTAGTCACTCGGCTGCTCAGCGCGGACGACGAGGTCCATCGCAAGAGCTTGTCCCGTTCTGGCGTCTCAGAGTCCGGTATTTCGGATTGTGTGACGCCAGACGGTTACTCGTCGAGGTTGCGGAGGGCGGTGTCGCGCAGTGTGCGGAACTGACCGCCCGGGCCGATGACCTCGATGGCTTGGCCGTCGGGGTCCTCGACGAAGACGGCCACACCGATGTTGGTGTCGGCTCTGACGCGGCCGCCGTGCCGGCCGACGGCATCGATCGTCGCGTCGAGGTCGTCGACGAACAAGGAAAGATGGGTGAGCCCGGGCTCGTTCATCACGCGACGGCTCGTCCGCTCCGTGCGATCGAAGGCGAGCAGCTCGAGCAGCAGGCCGTCGAGCGCGAGGTACACCGCGTCGAGGGTCAGCGGGGGGTCGAGCCGCAGGAGCTTGGGGGTCTCCGGCCCGTCCGTGCGTAGGTCGAACGCGGCACGGAAGCCGAACACCTCCTCGTAGAACCGCCGGGAACGGTCGAGATCAGTGACGCAGAGGCCGATGTGGCTGTACGCGTTCGCCACTGGCCGCTACACCGCCTCGACGACAGCCTCGACGTGCACGTGATTGCGCAGCGGCTCCTCGCGCAGCGCGAGGGACAGGATCACCGCGCCGATCATGAGCGGCACCATGAACAAGAAGGTGCCCGCGAGCGCATGGGCGAAGCCGGACACGTAATGGGCGCGCACGTCGGCTGGAAGCGCCTGCACCGCCGCGGGATCCAGCGCGGTGTGGCCCGGCACGATGCCGGCGACGGCGGTCGCCAGCCGGCTCGTGAACAGTGCACCGATCAGCGCGACGCCCACCGATCCGCCGATGGCGCGGAAGAAGTTCACCGCAGATGTCGCGATGCCAAGGTCTGACGCGGGCACTTCGTTCTGTGTCGCCAGCACGATGACTTGCATCGTGAAGCCCACGCCGATGCCCGTCAACATCATGAAGAACCCGGACTCGAACTGGCTCGAAGAGCTGTCGAGCCGGCTGAGCAACACGATGCCGATCGCCATGATGACCGCGCCGAGGATCGGGAAGGTGCGGTACTTGCCGGTGCGGGAGATGATCTGGCCCGCCACGACCGATGCTCCGATGAGGCCGAGCATCAGCGGAATGAGCAGGAGACCGGAGTCCGACGCCGAGCTGCCGTTGACCGTCTGGAGAAACAGTGGGAGGAAGGCGATGACGCCGAACATCCCTGCTCCGAGCAAGAGCCCGATGCCGCAGGCGAGCGAGAACGTGCGGACCTTGAACAGGCGGAACGGGAGCAAGGGGTCGGCGGCACGCTGCTCGACGACGAAGAACAGCGCGGTTCCCACGATCGTGAGTACACCGAGTCCGAGGATGACGGGCGAGCCCCAGTCGTACTCGACGCCGCCCCACGTCGTGGCCAGTACGAGCGCGGAGATCGTGATCGACAGGATGACGGCCCCGGCGTAGTCGATGACCACGTTGCGGCGACGTCCCAGGTTCGGCAGGACGAACGCCGTCACGACGAGCGCGGCGAGCCCGAGCGGCAGGTTGATGAAGAACACCCAGCGCCACGAGAGGTTGTCGGTGAAGAACCCACCGAGCAACGGTCCGGCGACGCTCGCACCGCCGAAGAACGCGCCGAACATGCCTTGGTAGCGACCGCGTTCGCGTGGGCTGACCACGTCGGCGATGATGGCTTGACCGAGCACGATGAGCCCGCCGGCTCCGACGCCTTGCACGGCTCGGAACAGGATGAGCATCGGCATCGACGATGCGATACCGCAGAACATGCTGCCGATGAGGAAGATCACGATCGTGATCTGGAACAGCCGCTTGCGTCCGAACAGGTCGCCGAGCTTGCCGCACAACGGGGTCGAGATGGTCGTGGCCAACAGGTATGCGGTGATCACCCAGGACAGGTGGTTGATACCACCGAGATCGCCAACGATGGTGGGCAGCGCCGTTGCAACGATCGTCTGATCGAGCGCGGCGAGCACCATCCCGAGCATCAGCCCGCTGAAGATCACCATCCGCTGCCTGTGCGTGAAGCTCGACGGATCGATGGGGGCGACCAGCGAGTCGTCGACCTGACGTGGTTCGGCGGTGATCGTCATCGCGGAGGGCGCAATCCGCCGGCGAGGTCATCGAACGCCTCGTCGATGGCCGCGATGAGCGACGCTTGCCCAGGTCCGGCGCGATCGAGGGCAACGCGGAAGGCGGCAATCGCGGTCGACACGACCAGGCGCGGGTAGAGCGACCGTTCGGGGTCGAGGCCGGTGCGCTGCGCGATCGCGTCGACCAGGGCGTTCTCGAGCGCGGCGTAGCCGGCGACGTAGCTGGGGTGGAGTTGCGGATGGTCGCGCACCAGTTGCACGCGTGCTCGCGACATCTCCGCCACCTCCGGGACACCGGTGGCGATGTCGACGAACGCGGCCCGCAGCGTGGCGAGCGGCGTCTCCCGGGCGGGCCGCTCGAGCACCGACTGGCCCAGCTCGAGCTTGCGGTTCGGATCGAACCCGAGGATCGCTTCCTCTTTGGTGGCGAAGTAGTTGAAGACCGTCCGCGGCGAGACGTCGGCCGCCGCGGCGATGTCGTCGACGGTGACCGCATCAGGGCCCCGCTCGATGGCGAGCCGGAGCGCGGCGCGGGAGATCGCGACCCGGGTGTCGGCCTTCTTGCGCTCGCGGAGGCCCACGCCCGTTGCCATCGGAGGAGTGTGGCATGAAGTTGCACTTACTGCAACTTTGCAGGTGACGCACACTTCACCGAGGGTCCAACCCTTTGCCCATCGCCCTCTGGTGAACTTTCGGCCCATGCACTGGGACCAGCTGGAGCTGCCGTTCGCCGCTCCAGCTCCGGATTGCTCGCCGTTCGCGACGTTCGAGGAGTGCCCGCTGTGCTCGAACGCGCTCGAGGCCGAGCACGCCCACTTCCGCTGCCCCGAATGCGGTTGGCGGGATTCCTGCTGCGACTAGTGGCTCAGAGCGGCCGCGAGGTCGCGCCACGCGCCGTCGGGGATGTCGGTGAAGTTGTCCTGCAGCACCTGCACGCTCACGTGCGATGCGCCGGCGGCGAAGTGGTCGTCGACCCGCTGCACCGCGGTGGCGACATCGCCGACCGCGACGATCGCGTCGACGAGCCGTTCGCTGCCGCCGTCGGCGACGTCGTCGTCCGTGAAGCCGTGGCGTTTGAGATTGTTCACGTAGTTGGGCGCCCGCAGGTAGACGGCCATGCCCTTGCGCGCGATGTCGAGGCCGCGGGCGCGGTCGGTGTCGAGCACGACCATCTGCTCGGGAGCGAGGATCGGGTCCGGTCCAAGGATGTCGCGCGCGTACGCCGTGTGCTCGACGGGCACGAAGTAGGGATGCGCACCGTCGGCCTTCTCGGCGGACAAGCGCAACATCTTCGGTCCGAGCGCGGCGAGCACGGTGGCGGGCCGCTCCTGTGGACCGACAGCCATGAACAGCGCGGCGTCCATGTCGTCGAGGTACTTCACCATCTGCGAGTACGGCTTGGAGTAGTCGTGGTGGCGAACACGATCGACGAGATGCTGGTGGCTCACGCCGAGGCCCAACAGGAACCGGCCCGGGAACGCCTCTTCGAGCGAGCGCTGGGTGTTGGCCATCGTGACGGCGTCCCGCGCGTAGATGTTGGCGATGCCGGTGGCGACTCTGAGCGTGGAAGTCGCCGACAGCAGCAAGGTGGCCGTGATGAACGGGTCGCGTCCGATCGTCTCGGGGATCCACAGCGTCGGGAAGCCCAGCTCCTCGAGCTGGCCGGCGATCTTCTGCGCCTCTGCTGACGGAACCGCGTCGAGCGCGCCGGTCCAGATGCCGACGCGTCCCAGATCGAATGTCTTCATGCGGTGACAGTAGGGTGCGGCCATGGAGACTCGCCCCATCGGCAGCCTGTCCGTCTCGGTGGTCGGCATCGGCTGCAACAACTTCGGAGGGCGCATCGACGCCGCCGCCACGCAAGCCGTCGTCGACGCCGCGATCGACGAAGGCATCAACCTCTTCGACACGGCCGACGTCTACGGCGGAGTGAAGAGCGAGGAGTTGCTCGGCAAGGCACTGGGTTCGAGGCGCGACGACGTGGTCATCGCGACCAAGTACGGCATGGGCGACGGCACGAAGTTGCCCGCAGGCGCGAGCGCGGCGTCGGTGGCGGCCGCCGTCGAGGGAAGTCTGCGTCGGCTCGGGACCGACCGCATCGACCTGTATCAACTGCACGCGCCAGACGACAAGACCCCGATCGACGAGACGCTCGAGGCCATGGATCAGCTCGTGCGCGACGGCAAGGTCATCGAAATCGGTTGCTCGAACTTCGACGGGCCCCGACTCGATGACGCCGAGTCGGCGGCGCAGAAGCACGGCACCGCGCGGTTCGTCAGCGTGCAGAACGAGCTCAGCCTGTTGCGCCGCCGGTACGAAGCCGACTTGCTCGCGGCGGCACAACGACACGATCTCGCGATCCTCCCGTACTTTCCGCTCGCCAGCGGGATGCTGACCGGCAAGTACCACCGCGGCGAGGCGCCGCCGGTGGGCACCCGGCTGGCGAACCTGTCCGCCGACGACCGGGCGTTCTCCGACAAGCGCTTCGACGTGATCGAGGCGCTGGACGCGTACGCGCGCGAGCGCGGGCACACGCTGCTCGAGCTGGCGATGTCGTGGCTGGTGTCGCTCCCGAACCTCGCGTCGGTGATCGCTGGCGCGACCAAGCCCGAGCAGGTGAAGGCAAACGCGGCTGCGGTCGCGTGGAAGCTCACCGACGACGAACGCAACGAGATCGACGCCATCGCGCCCGCTCGCTAGACCAATTCCCACTCAGACATACACAGAAATGTGTACGTCTGAGTGGGATTTCGAGATGGTCAGCCGATCTGGCGGGCGGCGCCTTCCCAATAGGGCGCACGGATCTCGCGCTTGAGCAGCTTGCCGGACGGGTTGCGGGGGAGCACCTCGGCGAAGTCGACGGTCTTCGGCAGCTTGAACCCGGCCAAGTGCTCGCGGGCGAACGTGATGAGGTCCTTGTCGGTCACGTCGCTGCCTTCACGCTTCACGACGACGGCCTTCACGGCCTCGCCCCACTTGTCGTCGGGCACGCCGACCACGGCGACGTCGGCCACCTCGGGGTGCTTGGCGAGCACGTTCTCGACCTCGGCGGGATACACGTTCTCGCCGCCGGTCACGATCATGTCCTTCACGCGGTCGTGCAGGAACAGGAAGCCGTTCTCGTCGCAATAACCGGCGTCGCCGGTCTTGAGCCAGCCGTCGGAGTCGATCGTCGCCTTCGTGGCCTCGTCGTTGCCCCAGTAGCCCTTCATGTTCTGCGGCGAGCGCGTCCAGAGTTCGCCGACGGTGCCTACGGGGACGTCGTTCTCGGTGTCGAGATCAACCAAGCGCATCTCCACCCACGGGTACGGCTTGCCGCACGACCGCAGCAGTTCGGGCCGGTTGACCGGATCGTGGTCCTCCGGATCGAGTTGGAAGATGGCGCCGGTGGTCTCGGTCATGCCGTACACCTGGATGAACCCGCAGCCGAACACTTCCATCGCCTTGATGAGCACCGAGTCGGTGATCGGCGATGCGCCGTAGACGATCGCCCGCAACGTGGAGAAGTCGGTCTCGTCGACGCCGGGCGTGATCAACAGGAACTGGATGACGGCCGGCACGAACAGCGCGTTCGTCACGCCGAACTCCGGGATCACCTGCAAGATGCGCGCCGGGTCGACGTCACGCAACACGACCGTGCGGCACCCGTGATACAGGCCGACCATCGACCAGCCCGAGCCGGCAATGTGGAACATCGGCATCACCGCGATGTTCACGGAGTCCTTGTCGAACTTCCACGACTCGGTCACGTTCATGACGCCGCTGAAGAAGTTGTCGTTGGTGAGCATCACGCCCTTCGGCAGTCCCGTCGTGCCGGACGTGTACAGCTGGATCGCGACATCGCTGCCCGTCGGCTCCGCGCCCGGGTCGTCAGCCGGATGCGCTCCGAGGAAGCGCTCGTAGTTCTCCCATCGTGCGTGGTCGCCGATCGAGATGATCGTGGCGACCGACTCGAGGTCATCCTCGACCTTCTCGACGTGCGGCACGAACTCGGAGCCGACGATCAACACCTTCGCCTTCGCGTCGTTGGCGATCTGGGCCATCTCGGTCGGCGCCAGCCGCCAGTTGATGGCGACCACCACCGCGTTCAGCTTGGCCAGTGCGAACGTGACCTCGAAGAACTCCGGCCCGTTCTTGTCAAGGAACGCCACACGGTCCTCGGCTCCGACACCGATCGACGCGAGTGCCGTGGCCAGCCGGTTCGACGTCTCGTCGAGCTGGCCGAAGGTGGTGGTGTTCCCCTCGAACTCGATGGCCGGGAGGTCCTTGCGCTCCCGCCCGTGTGTCCGAATGATCCCCGCAAACGAACTGATGGTCATGCCATCAGATTTGCACGTTCTCGAGGCAATAGGCATCGGTAACCGATGCCTATTGCCTCGAGTTCGATGGTCAGAGGGGGACGTCGACGCCGGTGGCCTTCCCGAGCGCGGCGAGGTCGTTGATGATGGCGTCGAGCATGTCCCACAAGTCGGGCACGAGCTCACGGCACGAGACCAAGCCGAAGTCGAGGGTGTCGAGATAGCTCTGCACGGTGACGTTGAGGCCCTGCCCGTCGGTGATGGTGGACACCGGGTAGTAGTGCAGCAGCCGGGCGCCGGCGGCATACAGCGGCTGCCGCGGCCCGGGCACGTTGGAGATGACGAGGTTGATGGGTGAGTTGCGCGTCATCAAGCGCGTCGACAATCGCATGGCGCGCGCGAACACGGCCGGCGGCGGGAACTGCGCGAAGTCGGTCAGCGAATCGGCGGGGATGGCGTCGAACAGCCCCTTCGCATTGCTCATGGCGTCGTGCACACGCTGCACCCGCTTGATGGGGTCCGGCTCGTCAGTGGGGAGCTCGGAGAAGATCCCCGACACGCGGTTGCTCCAGCGCTCGGTCTCCTCGCCGGTGCGAATCGACACGGGGATCATCGCGTTGAGGGGCTGATCGGTGAGGGCGTCGTGTTCTTCGAGCCACGTGCGCAAACCACCCGCGCACACGGCCATGACGACGTCGTTGACGGTGGCGCCGAGCGCGTTCTTGATGTCCTTCACCGCCTGGAGTGATGTGGACCGGAATGCGAAGCGGCGGTGCGCGGTGATCGCCGCGTTGAAGGGTGTGCGGGGCGCGGACAGCGAAGGGAGCGGGCCTTTGGTCTCGCCCTCCGGGGTGCGCTCGCGCCCGATGTTGAGCAACGCGCCGAGTGGACCGCGCAAACCGTTCCGCATCTGGTTGGCCGCAGCGACGAGCACAGGATTCCTCGTCGACCGGCCGAACTCGCGCACGACACGGGTGGACAGCAGCACGGCGCGGGCCGGCTTGCGTGCGAGGTTGGCGCCGGCGCGAGCGAGCACTTCCGCGTCGGACGGCTCGGGCGCAGGATTCCACTCCTCGTCGGGCGGCGGCACCACGTCGCCTTCGGGTGTCTCATCCAACATCATCGTGAGCAGCTCGGCGCCCGAGGCTCCATCGATGGTCGCGTGATGCACCTTCGTCAGGATCCCGAACCGATCGTCGGGCAGGCCCTCGATCACGTACGTCTCCCATAGGGGACGCGTGCGGTCGAGTGGGCGGCCGATGATGCGCGCGACGAGGTCGGCGAGTTGCTGATCGGTTCCCGGTGGCGGGGTGGCCGTGTTGCGCACATGGAAGTCGAGGTCGAAATCGGGGTCGTCGATCCAGAAGGGATGGTCGAGATTCATCGGAACATTGCGCAGTCGCCGGCGCAGTGGTTCGAGCGTGTGCAAGCGAGCCTCGATCTGGGCGCGCCACGCGGAGAAGGGGTCGTAGTCCGGGTCGTCGGGCTTGTCGAAGATCGAGAGGCTCGACACGTGGCCGAATTGCGATGGCGTCTCCATGTAGAGGAAGGACGCGTCCAGGCCGGAGAGCTGCTTCATGGGACGACATTCGCACTCCCCGGCAGGCCCCGCAATCCCTGTGTGAAACTGCGGACATGACGGTGACCGAGATTCCGACGGCCGTGCACATCGGTGCCGACGAGCTGCCCTTCGTCGACATCGGGGACGGCAGCAAGCTCAAGGTGATCCAGGTGAAGGTGAGCGAGGGCCTCTGGATCGTCGAGAACATCTTCCAGGCGGGCTACGAGGTGCAGCGGCACAAGCACACCGGCCCCGTGTACGCGTACACGACGAGCGGAGCGTGGAAGTACACGGAGTACGACTACGTGAACCGCGCCGGTTCGTTCCTCTACGAGCCCGCCGGATCGGTCCACACCCTGACCGTTGTCGAGGACGACACCCGAGTGTGGTTCCAGATCTACGGCGCCAACCTCAACCTCGATGCCGACGGCAACGTGGAAAGCATCATCGATGCCGGCGGGATCCTCGAGGCGTACAACATGCTGGCCGAGGCCGAAGGCTTCCCCAAGCCCAACGTGCTCGTCGATTGAGTGCCATCGAGGTCGACCTTGCCGACCCCAACGCGTTCGTCGACGGGGCGCAGCACGAGCAGCTCGCCGAGTTGCGGCGCACGTCGCCCGTCTTCTTCCAGGAGATGCGCGATCAGCCCGGTTTCTACGCGGTACTGAAGCACGCCGACGTCGTCCACGTGGCCCGTCACACCGACGTGTTCTCCGCCAGCGAAGGCGGCGTGGTGATCGAGAACCTCGCGCCCGAGCAGCTCGAGATGATGCGGCACATGTTGCTGGCGATGGATCCGCCGGCGCATTCGACGTTCCGTGAGCCGCTGTCGGAGCACTTCAAGGCGAAGGTCATCGCCCGACTCGAGGACAACGTCCGCCTGATCACGCAAGCGATCATGAAGGAGGCGGCCGCGCAGCGCGACGTGGAGTTCGTGCACGACGTCACGTCGAAGCTGCCCTCGCGTGTGGTCGGCCAGTTGATGGGCCTGCCGGAAGACGACTGGCCGATGATCCATCAGCTGGCGGAGCGGTGCACGAGCGGCCAGGACCCCGACGTCGCCGGCGACCCGGACGAGCTCGCCAACGCGTCGATCGAGATGGCCATGTATGCAATCGGGTTCGCGGGGCAGCGACGAGCGGAGGAGCCGCGCGAAGACCTCACGTCGGTGATCCTCGAGTCGGACTTCGGCGGCGCGCCGATGACCGACATCGACTTCGGCAGCTTCTTCGTGCAACTCGTCACTGCCGGCAATGACACGACCAAGACGATGTTGTCGTCGGGACTGCTGGCGTTGCTCGAGCATCCCGACCAGATGGAAGAACTGCGCGCCGACCGTGCGCTCGTTCCGGGTGCCGTGGAGGAGATCCTGCGGTGGGCCAACCCGTTGCACTACTTCCGCCGCACGACGCTGGCCGACACGGAGTTGCGCGGGGTGCCCATCGAGCAGGGCGCGAAAGTGGCGATGTACTACACGTCGGCCAACCGCGACGAAGACGTGTTCGACGATTCGCAGCGCTTCGACATCCACCGTCATCCGAACCCACACCTGTCGTTCGGCATCGCCGCGCACTTCTGCCTGGGCGTGCACCTCGCACGGCTCGAGGGCAAGGTGTTCTTCGACGAACTGCTGGCGACCTTCCCGGCGATCGAGCTCACCGGCGAACCCGTCCGCCTGCGCTCCAACCTCAACAACGCCCTCAAGAAACTCCCGATCCGCCTCTCCTGACTCGAAATCCCACTCAGACGTACACACTTTTGTGTACGTCTGAGTGGGATTTGGGAGAGAATTGCTGCCGTGACCGTGTCGAGCCTCACTGGGCCGCTGTACGGGTCGTCGTCGTTCCCGCCGATCGCGGAGCTGGCATTCCTTTCTGACTGCGAGACGTGCGCTCTCATCGCGCCGTCGGGCAACGTCGAGTGGCTGTGCTTGCCGCGCTTCGACTCCCCGAGCATTTTCGGCTCGCTCCTCGACCGACGGGCCGGCGGGTTCCGTCTCGGACCCGACGATGTGACCGTCCCCTCGGCTCGGCGCTACCTCCCGGGCACGATGGTGCTCGAGACGAGTTGGGGTACCACCACCGGATGGATCATCGTCCGTGACGCCCTGCTCATCGGACCGTGGCACCACGACCATGAGTTGTCGCACACGCACCGGCGCGCGCCAACGGACTACGACGCCGATCACGTGCTGCTCCGCACGGTGCGGTGTGTCAACGGTGAGGTGCAGCTCGTCCTGAACTGCGAACCGCGCTTCGACTACGGCCGCGAGTCTGGCCATTGGTCGTACACGGGAGAGGACTACCACGAGGCGATCGCGACGACGTCGGGCTCGGAGCTGAAGGTCAAGTTGACCACCGACCTGCGCCTCGGCTTCGAAGGGCCGCAGGCCGTCGCCCGCACGTTGATCAAGGAAGGCGACACTCGGTTCTGCGCGCTGTCGTGGAGCGAGCACGAACCCCCATCCAACTACCAGGCGGCGTACGACCGGCTGGTCTGGACGGCGCACCACTGGCAGCACTGGCTCGCGCGCGGGGACTTCCCCGATCATCCGTGGCGCACGCACCTCGAGCGCAGCGCGCTCACGCTGAAAGGGCTCACCTACGCACCCACCGGCGCACTCCTGGCCGCCGCCACCACGTCGCTTCCCGAGACGCCGGGCGGCGAGCGCAACTGGGACTACCGCTACTCGTGGATCCGCGACTCGACGTTCGCGCTGTGGGCGCTCTACACGCTCGGATTCGACTGGGAGGCCAACGACTTCTTTTGCTTCATCGCCGACGTCGCTGACCGCGATGAGGAGCTCCAGGTCATGTACGGCATCGGCGGCGAACGCGATCTGACCGAGCAGATCCTCGAGCACCTCGAGGGCTACCTCGGTTCGCGTCCGGTGCGCATCGGCAACGGTGCCTACAACCAAGTCCAGCACGACGTGTGGGGCGCGGTCCTCGACTCCGTGTACATCCACACCAAGTCGCGCGATCAACTCGACGAACGGCTGTGGCCCATCCTCAAGCGGCAAGTCGAAGCCGCGATGAAACACTGGAAGGAACCGGACCGCGGCATCTGGGAGGTGCGGGGCGAGCCCAAGCACTTCACCTCGTCGAAGCTCATGTGCTGGGTCGCGGTCGACCGGGGCGCACGGCTGGCGCGGATCCGCGATGAGCTCGACCTCGCCGACGAGTGGCAGAAGGTGGCCGACGAGATCCACGCCGACCTCTGCGAGCACGGGGTCGACAAGCGCGGAGTGTTCACGCAGCACTACGACACCGACGCACTCGACGCGTCGGTGCTGCTGATGCCCCTCGTACGCTTCCTCCCCGCCGACGACCCGCGCATTGTGGCCACCGTGTACGCGATCGCCGACGAACTGACCGTCGACGGCCTCGTGTTGCGCTACCGCGTGAAGGAGACCGACGACGGCCTGTCCGGCGAGGAAGGCTCGTTCACGATCTGCTCGTTCTGGCTCGTCTCTGCGCTCGTCGAGATCGGCGACGTGCTTCGGGCCCGTCAGCTGTGCGAGAAGCTGCTGTCGTTCGCCAGCCCGCTCGGTCTCTACGCCGAGGAGATCGACCCGCACAGCGGCCGGCACCTCGGGAACTTCCCGCAGGCGTTCACCCATCTCGCGCTCATCAACGCGGTGATCCATCTCATCCGTGCGGAGTACGGCACGGCGCCCGGCGCGCTCGCAACGATCACCGGGACCAATCGCCGACGGACCTGACGGCGACGTCCATCGACCGGCGAGTCAGTCCTCGCCGCGGAGCGCCGGCGCCGCCTCGGGCTCGACGCCCTGTGTCACGTCGACGGGCTTCTTGCCCTCTTCGGTTCGCCAAATGCTGAACGCCGCGGTTGACGCGGCCAGCCACGCCAGCCCGAGCACGAAGCCGCCGATCACGTCACTCACGAAGTGCACGCCGAGGAACAGTCGCGAGGTGCCGATCGCGAGTACGAGGAGCACCACGACCGACAGCGCGACCGGACGCCACCGGCGCGGCAGCACCGGAAGGAACACGAGCGCCAGCGCGCCGTACGTGACGGTCGACGACATCGCGTGCCCTGACGGGAAGCTCTTGCCCAGCGCCGACGCGATCGGATGGTCGACCTCTGGACGCGGCCGGTTCACGAGCACCTTCACCGCCGTGTCGATGAGCCCCCCGAGCACGGACGTGACGACGAGATAGAGCGCGAGGCGGATGCGCCGGCGCCACAGCAGGTAGGCGACCGCAGCCGTCACGATCACGAACAACGTGATCGGCTTCCCGATGTTCGTGATGACATCGAGCACCCGCACGGTGGTCGGCGAGTTGTGCACCCAGTCGTTGAGGCGGTTGGCCACGCTCCCGTCCAGCCTCGTGAGAGGCCCCTTGGCGAGAACTTGGAAGACCAATGTGGCGAACGGCACGGCCACGAGAACGATCGCCACCGCGAACAACGTGACCCGCAGGCCATACCGCTCGTTCGGATCGAGTCTCCGCTTGAGACGCTCGGGTAATGACGGGCCCATGCCGAAGGGTGTACCCGACAACGAGGTGCTTTCGCGCCGCGGGCGCGTGCCGCTGCTCTGGATCGCGGCCGCACGTGCCGTTCTCGGCATTGTTGCGATTCCTCTCGCGCCCGTGCTGTATCGAGACCACTTCGTGCTGCTGGTGTTGCTGCGTCCCTCGAAGGAGGTGCTGCTGGCGGCTGGCTTCCTCATCCGCGACGGACGAGTGAACCTGTTCCCGGTGCTACTCGCCGCGATACCGCTGGCGATTCTCGGGGTGTGGCACTTCTATCTGCTGGGGCAGGCCTGGGCGAAGGAGATCAACGACGACGACATGCCCGGCTTCGCACGACGAGTGCTCCCCCCGAAGCGGGTCAAAGCGATGACGAAGGTGCTCGACAAGAAGGGTGTGCCGGTCGTGTTGTTCGGCCGGCTCGCGGCCTTCCCGTCGACGGTGATCGCGGCGGCCGCGGGTGCATCGCGCATGGAGCCCCGCCGCTTCCTTCCCGCGGACGGTCTCGGCGGCTTGCTGTCCGTGGCCGAGGTGTTGATCGCGGGTTACGCGTTCGGCGCCGCCTACAAGAGCGCGGGGAAGGGCATCACCGTGATCGGTGTGATCGTCTTCATCGGCCTCCTCGTCGCCGTCGGCCGCTGGCTCAGTCGCGAGACGTGACGTTGCGGTCCGCGTCGGCGGCATCGTCCTCGTCATCGAAGTCGAGCTCGGGGAGACGGAGCACCAGCGCGCCCGAACGGACCGCCAAGACCGCGGCTGCGAGCGAGCAGCCGAGCGCGCACGCGGTGGCGGCTCGGTCGAGTCCGAATGGGAGGTCGGTCGGCAACACGGGATTGAACAGCACCGTCAACCGCATGAACGCCCATCCACTCAACGATGCGACCGAGGCCAACGTGAACACGACCCCGAGCGGCTTTCGGTGCAACAACAGCGAGCACAGCCCGGCGACCGTTGCGACCGCGGGAAGCGCGATCTCGAGAGCGTTCGGTCCCGCGACCGACGGAATGCTGCGGTAGGCGACGATGCCTGCCTCGAGCGCCGCGACCGACGACAGCAGCACGGCGACGGCCGCGACGAACGTCGACTTGCCGCGCCCGAGGAAGAACGCCGCCGCCGCGACGAGAACGGCGAGCGCGAACCAGCGGAGCGGGCTGACCGACTTCTCGTAGACGAGCTGACCGTGCACGGTGACCGACGTGCCGTCGACGATCATCGGCACCTTCCAGTCCTCGAACCCGGGAACGACCGCCCCGCGATGCGCGTCGGCCTTTGGCTGTGGCGACATCCAGTGGATGCGATGGTCGTGCCACGCGTACGTGCCGCCGGTGGCGACCTGCTTGTACTCCGGCGGCTGGTTCTTCTCCGTGTCCTCGGTGACGTCGCTGGGCGCAACCGTCTGCGCGAACCGGCTGCCGTTGAGGAACGTGGCCGGCGACAGTTGGTTCTCCTCGACGGTGCCGTCGGGCCGGACGTGCAGCCACGGACCGCCGGCGTACCCGAGCACGATCACGTCGTGGCCCGGCTGCACCTTCAACTCCAGGAAGCCGTCACCGCCGACGACCTTCACCGTGATGCCCGGGACAGTTGGTTCGACGCGCGTGACGGTGGACGTGTAGTCGCCGGGCTTGGCCGGGTCGGCCCCGGCGGGCGACGCGGTGAGCAGGACGACCATGCACGCGCCAGCGAGGGCACGAGTCAGTGCGGTTCTCAGCGCCAACGGCGCACGTTCCACCAGGCCCATCCGCCGATACCGAGCCCTGCGCTCCCGATCACGAACGCGGCGATCGCCAGGTTCTTCGTGTTGTTGGTCGACGAGCTCGATTTCTGCTTCGAGCCCGCCGCGGCGACGAGATGGAGTGCAGGCGCCGGATGGTCGGGTTCGGGCTGTCCGTCGAACGCCTGCTGGATCCAGCTCACCTCGGTGCCGTCGGAGTATGTCTGGATCGTCGGGAACAACAGTACGTCGATGTTGCTCGGCAACGGCCCGACCGACACCTCGAACTCGTCGAACTGGCCCGGCGCGATCGTGCCCCCTGACCACACGATCTCCGACACCGCTTCGGTGACCTGACCGTCGTCGGTCTGGAGTGGCGTCGCCAGCTTCTTCTTGATCACCTGCGGCGTCCAGCCCGCCTTCGGCTTCACGCTCACGGACGCCAACGGATGGTTCTCGTCGAACTTCACATCGACCTTCACGGTGTTCGCCGTGTCCATCTCGTTCGGCACGCGGATGGAGAGTTTCGTGAAGCCGCCCTTGGTCGCGATGCTCGGGTCGACCGTGACGTGCGCCAACGCTGGTGCGGCCGTCATCAGCAGCACGGCGACACCGAGGGCGGCGGCAGCCGCGAGTCGCTTCTTCATGGTTGGCGTCTCCTGTGGGGTGGTGGGGACGAGGTCACGGGCTCACCGTGACCTCGAACGTTGCGGCCTGCTCTTCGAACTTCGAGACCTGGGCGCGGACGACGATGCTCCATTTTCCGGGGATGGACAAGTCACTGCTGTTCAACTGGTAGTGCCCTGGCCCGGCGACGAATGGTTCCCGGCGGATGGGGCCGAGCTGGTTCGAGGGTAGCGAGAGCTCGAGCGTGACCGCCTCCGCGAGCGCGGCGGGCCGCCCGCTGGGGTCGAGCAGGTACAGGTGGATGGCGTTGGTTCCGGCGCGGTTCGGATCCACCACGAGGTTCACGGAGCCGGCGCCGAGCGTCTCGGTCTTCGAGTAGATCGTGCCGATGCCGGCCGCGTTCCGAGCGGGGGTGACGTTCACGAGGATGGCGGTGAGCCCGAGGACGATCACCATCCCGACGGCCTCGACCCGAACGGTCCGCATGAGGTGGTGCCACACGTCGTGGCCCTTCTCGGCGGCCCGCTGGAGCGCGGGCACGAGGCGGTAGTGGTTGTACGCCCCGATGAGCGCGATGACGCCGGCCAGCGCGGCTTTCGCGATCAACAATTGCCCGTACGTCGTGCTGGTCAATGCGCGCAGCGCCCGCACCTCGGTCCAACCCAACGCCGTGCCCGTGATGGTGACGGCGAGCACGCAGATCGTGGCCATCGTGGTGAAGCGGGCGACCACGGATCCCGCGGCGATGGCGTCGTCGTCGTTCGATCGGCGGCCGCGCAGCGTCGACGTCAGGAGCACGAGGCCACCGAACCACGCCGCGCCCGCCGCTGCGTGCACGATGTCGGCGCTCATCGACAGCCACCGCGGGTCGGTTGCCGTGGTGTGACCCGCAAAGGCGAACGACACGCTCGCGGCAGCCGCGCCGAGCAGAGCCGCGGGCCGGTTGGCCACGCGCAGACCGACGGTGAGCACGGCGAGGCCGGCGAGCGCGAGCACGGCCGACAGGCCGACGCCATCGGCCGCGACCTCGCCGAGCACACCGGTCTTCGTGATCGCAGTGAGCCCGAGACCCGTGGCGAGCGCGGCCTGGATCGGCAGGGTGGCGAGGACACCGACGCCGCCGCCCAGCGCGGCTCCGGTCACCACGCGCCGCAGGCGGTACCGGTCGCCACCTCGATCGTGCACGACCGTCAGGAACAGCGCGCCGCCTGCGGCCAGCAGGGTGCCCGTGTACGCGACGAATCGCGCCACGGCCCCGGCGATCTCGTACTGGCGGTCAGACGGATCCGGGGGTGGTGAGGCGCATGTGTCCGTGCTGGCGCCGACGACGAAGTTGAACGCGCCATGCACGGGGTGCGAGTCCGCGGAGATCACGCGCCACGTCACGATGTAGCAGCCGTCGGCGAGTGTGCCGTCGAGGCCAAGGGTGACGGTGGCGTCGCTGGCCACGACGTTGCCGTTGTCGACCCGCTTTCCGGCGGCGTCGAAGACGCGCACGGCGCCCAGCGGCGCCGACACGTGCTCGCTGAACGTCATCGTCACGATCGAGGGTGGTGTATCGAGGTGGGCGCCGTCGCTCGGGGTCGTGGCCAGCAGCACCGCGTGCGCAGACGCGGGAACCGCGGTGAGCAAGATGGCGCTCGTCGCGACGAGGGCCGCGACGAGGAGGCGGCGGGGCACGGTGCCATCGTTGCAGTTGCCGCCGCGAAAGCGATGACACCCATCTGAGTGACGGACGGCACGCAAAAGGTAAGAGGAGTGTCCCTAGTAGGACACCCCGCCTCCGTGGGATGGTCACACCAGAAGCGCTCTATCCGGTTGCCTGCCGTGAGAGCGGCACGGCGGTAGCCCACCACCCCTCAGGTGGAGCCGTTGCGGTGATCGGTGGAGCCGGTGGGGGCCCGGGGCAACCCGGGTCCTCGCCGCTCGACAGCAAGGGGTCGGAAAATGAAACGACGTGATCAGAAGCTCGAGCGGTTGC
>JBEEFW010000123.1:0-87107 GCA_041166385.1 Acidimicrobiaceae bacterium
CCGCCCGCGGGCGTGAGGTCGCAGCGGTCGCACAGCTGGCCGACGAACTGCGCGCCGCGACCGTCGGCGACGTCGTCACCTTCGTGCGCAACCGCAACATCAACTACACGAACGTGTGCACGTTCAAATGTCGCTTCTGCGGGTTCTCGAAGGGTCCGCTGTCTCTCAACCTGCGCGGCAATCCGTACCTGCTCACGCTCGACGACATCGCCGGACGCGTGCGGGAGGCGTGGGATGTGGGCGCGACCGAGGTGTGCCTGCAGGGCGGCATCCACCCCGACTTCGACGGCGACTACTACCTCGACGTCGCCCGTGCCGTGAAGGAAGCGGCGCCCGACATCCACGTGCACGGTTTCACGGCGCTCGAGGTCACAGAAGGCGCACGACGACTGAGCGAGCCGCTCGACTCGTACTTGCAGCGGCTCATGGATGCCGGGCTGCGATCGCTGCCGGGCACCGCGGCCGAGATCCTCGACGACCCAGTGCGAGCGATCCTCTGTCCCGACAAGATCAACACGGAGGAGTGGCTCGAGTGCCACCGCGTCGCGCACTCGATCGGCCTGCGCTCGAACATCACGATCATGTTCGGCGCCGTCGAGCAGCCGGTGTCGTGGGCCCGCCACATCGTTCGCACCCGTGACCTGCAGAAGGGAACCGGAGGGTTCACGGAGTTCGTCGGCCTTCCGTTCATCCACATGGCCGCTCCGATCTACCTGCAACGCCATGCTCGCCGCGGTCCCACGTGGCGGGAGGTCGTGTTGATGCACGCCGTCGCGCGCATCGCGTATCACGGCCTGATCGACAACATCCAGGCCTCGTGGGTGAAGCTCGGCATGGCCGGCGCCCAGCAGTTACTACGTGCCGGCGTCAACGATCTGGGCGGAACGCTGATGAACGAGAACATCTCGCGCGCCGCAGGTGCGTCACACGGGCAAGGCATCGAAGAGGAAGACTTCCGCGCGATCGTCGAGCCGATCGGCCGAACACTCGAGCAGCGCACGACGCTCTACGGCCGCGTGGCAGGCGTGTGATGGGAACGTTCCCGAGAGAGGAGATCGAAGCCACGCTCGCCGAGTACATCGCGTTGCGCGCCGAGATCGACGCCAAGCGTGGCAAGTGGTCCGACCTCGCTCGCTTCTTCACCGACGATGCGGTGTTCATCGATCCGGCTCACGGTCGGGTCGAGGGACTCGCCGACATCACTGAGTTCCTCGATGCGAGCATGGTCGGTCTCGACGATTGGCTGTTCCCGATCGAGTTCACCGCCGTGAGCGGCAACGACGTGGCCGTGAAGTGGCTACAGGTACTTCCGAACGGCAAACAGCAGTCCGGGTGGAGCCGCATGGTCTACGCCGGCAACGGCAAGTTCCGGTACGAGGAAGACCAGCTCAACATGGTGCACGTGCTCGAGGACATGAAGACGATGCACTGGCGCCCGACCGAAGGTTTCCTGCCGCCACCGGCTGCGCCGAATCGAGACTTCTCCGTTCCGGACTAGGGGTCCTGCGGACCGATGGCGGCCCGCACGGCCTCGAGCAGGCCATCGGGGTCGAACGGCTTCGTCAGGAAATGTTCGTAGTTCTTCCACTCTTTCGGCGCGTCCTTCGCCGACGCGAGCTGCGCCGTGAAGATCACGACGGGCAGATCGGACTGCGTTGGGTCGTTGCGCATCCGGCGCAGCGTCTCCCAGCCATCGATGCCCCGCATCCGTACGTCGAGCAGGACCGCATCGGGCCGGCTGTCGCCTTCGAGGTGTGCGAGGGCTGCTTCGCCGGAATCGGCCTCGATCACGTCGTAGCCCGCCGAGGTCAGTACGAGCCTCGCGATCAGCCGCACATCGGGTTCGTCATCGACCACGAGCACGACCGCCACGTCACGAGGTTACGTGAGGAGCCGCACGCACGGCGGTAGCGTGCATTCGCGTGAGCGAGAAGAGCACCCGAGCAAACTGCTCCGTGTGCGGCTCGTTCGCCGACGACGAGAGCGACTTGCCGCCAGGGTGGTCGCTCGTGACCAACGAGCGCGGGATGGGTCTCGTGTGCGCGACGTGCACCCGCACCAACATCCGATCGATCGAGGCCAAGCTGCCCGAGGAGTGGTGGGAATGACGGCGCGGCCCGCTCGGCCGGCCCGAGGACGCACACCGCGGGCGCCGCGGACAGGCGATGCGGAGCTCGACAAAGACCTGAACAGGATCCTCGACGAGCTCGGTGTCGAACGCGATCGCGACGTGTTGTTCGAGATCCTGGTGTCCGCCGTGCGCCTCGCGCAGGATCACGCCGACCGACTCGATCTGAAGATCACCAGCGCGACGCTGAAAGAGATGCGGGCTGCGTTCCGCGCGTTCGCTCCGTACCGCGACGTTCCGAAGGTGACGATCTTCGGCTCCGCACGCACGCTGCCCACCGATCCCTCGTACGCGCAGGCCCGCGACTTCGCCGCGCACATGGCGTCGCAGGGGTGGATGGTCGTGACCGGCGCTGGACCGGGGATCATGGCCGCCGGTCTGGAGGGCGCCGGCCGCGAGCATTCGTTCGGCGTCAACATCCGCCTGCCGTTCGAACAGGGCGCCAACGCATTCATCGCCGGCGACGAGAAGCTCATCTCGATGAAGTACTTCTTCACCCGCAAGCTGATGCTGATGAAGGAGTCGCTCGGTTTCGTCTCGCTCCCGGGCGGCTTCGGCACGCTCGACGAGACGATGGAGCTCCTCACGCTCATCCAGACGGGCAAGGCCGCTCCCGCACCCGTCGTCCTGCTCGACGAACCTGGCGGCACGTTCTGGCCCGCGTTCGCGGCGTACCTGCGCGACGAGACCGCGACGCGCGGTCTCATCGACGACGACGATCTCGCGCTCATCCTGTGCACTGACGATGTGCACGTGGCCGCCACCGAAGTCCTCGGCTTCTATCGCAACTATCGGTCGATCCGCTGGGTCGGCGATCTGCTCGTGATCCGGATGCAGCATGGCCCCACTGATGAGCAACTGGCGAGGCTCAACGAAGCGTTCGGCGAGATCGCCACGGACGGCAAGATCGAACGCAGCGCGCCACTGCCCGCCGAGGTGCGCGACGACGATCACCTCGACCTCGATCGCATCGTCCTGCACTACAACGGCTTCGCCGCCGGCAAGCTCCGCCGCCTCATCAACGCCCTCAACGACCTCTGACCGCCTCCACCCCGAGGCCTTTTGACAGTACATACAACACACTTTTGTGTTGTATGTACTGTCAAAACGGCAGGGGTCGTCGAAGTCAGGGTTCGTCGAAGTCAGGGGTCGTCGAGGAGGCGGGCGGCCTTGTAGACGGCGGTGCGGGCTCGGGTGAGCTTGCGCTCCGCCTCCGATTTCGTGGCGCCCGCCTCGACCGCCGAGCGGAGCGCGTCGAGCGCGAGGTCGGCCAGCTCCTCGGCGATCGTTTCGAGCCGGTTGCGGATGTCGTCGACGTCAGCCATGCAGCGCCTTCTCTATCAACTGGACAGGGTGAACCACGTCGATACCCGCCGCCGCCAGGTGGAGCGTGCAGCCGGGGTTGGCCGACACGACGATTTCGGCTCCGCTACGGGCGATCGACTCGAGCTTGCGGGCCCGGATCTCGGAGGCCATCTCTGGATGCAGCGCGGCGTAGGCCCCGCCTGCGCCGCAACACAGGCCTTCGTCGTCGAGCTCGACCAGCTCGCGCACGAACGGGCGCAGCACCGTGCGCACGTGCTCGTGCCCGCGTTGCACGTTGCGCAGGTGACACGGATCGTGGACCGCGACACGCGCGTCCACCGGCAGGCCGACCCGCAACTGACCCACCCTCGGTGCGAGCCACTCGTGCAGATCGACGACGCGCCGGCTGAACTCGTGCGACGCGTCGGTCCCGACGAGATGGCCATAGTCCTTCAGCGCGGCGCCGCAGCCAGCGCTGTCGACGAGGATCGGCGCCGCGCCGGGCATCGACGCCATCACCGCGACGGCCATCCGGCGGGCATCACCCTTCAGACCGGCGTGCACCGCGAGGGCTCCACAGCACCCCGCGCTTCCTCGCGCCGACGGATACGCAACGCCGACACCCATGGACTCGATCACGCGCGCCGCGCTCGTGTGCACGTGCCGCTCCCAGGCGTCCATCACGCATCCGGTGAACAACCACACGTCGGAACCGCTGGCCCTCAGCCGTGGCTGCCGCAGGGGCACTCGCTCCGGCAGGCTCAGTCGCCTCGACAGGGATCGTGGCCAGACATGCAGTCGTTGCGCCACGGCGAGGACGCGAGACCCGCCCACCACCAGCCGATGATGCGCCAGCATCCGGTAGCCGAGCCGGCGCCACCGCGGGACGTAGGACGGGCGCGTCTCGGCGAGTGTCTCCCGCGTTCTCTCCATCAACCGCCCGAACGGAACGCCCGCGGGACAGGCGGGCTCGCACGCCCGGCATTGCACGCAGGCGTCCATGTAGCCGACGAATGCCTCGTCGACCGCGGCGCCGTGCTGTTGCACCTCGCGCATCAGCGAGATGCGCCCGCGAGGCGACGCCGACTCCTCGCCCGTGACTCGAAACGTCGGGCAATGCGGCAGGCACAAGCCGCACTGCACGCACGACGACAGCTCGTCGTCGTCGAGACCCAGGTTCATCGCATTCGCCCGGGCGCGAGTCGGCCAGTCGGATCGAATGCGTGCTTGACGCTCGATGCCAGCGCGGCGACGGTCGGATCGGTCGCGCGCGGCGGCTGAGGCACCGTTCGGTGCACGACGCCGACGCCGACTTCGGCGACGAACGGACCGTTGCCATCCTCGTGCAGCGATCGCAGCGCGGCGGGGGCCAGCGACCAGCGCTGCTTCGGCAACGGGGGCAACGACGCCGCATCGATTGCTCGCAACCTGGCCGACCGTCCCTGCTCGTCGACGTCGCGCGGGTGTCCTTCGAGCAACACCCACGTCGTCGTACCGTCCCACAGCACGCTGCACGCGCGGTACAGACGACGAGCGAGCTCGAACGGGTCGACCTCGTCGGAGGTGAACCACTGCTCTCGCGCGGCAAGGGGACGCGTGCGCAGCACGACCTCCGCGATCACTCCGAGCGTCCCGAGCGAGCCGACGAACAGCCGGGGCAGGTCGTACCCGCTCACGTTCTTCACCGTGGGCCCGCCGCCCTTGACGAGATGGCCCTCCGCCGAGACGTACCGGACCTCCAGCAGCGCATCACGCACCGGTCCCCACGCGAGGCGTCGCAGCCCACTGTGTCCGACCGCGAGCACGCCGCCGATCGTGGCGCCTTCCCACGACGGGAGTGCGACACATTGCCGGTGCGCACCGAGCGCCGCGTCCAACTCGGCCACGGTCGTGCCCGCCCGCACGCGAACGGTCATCTCCGCGGCAACGTGCTCGACGATCCCGATCGGTGGCCGCACCTCGCGTGCGCCCGAGTCGACCCGACCGCCGACGTCGAATTGCGTGCGGCCGCCGACGGCCACGACCGGGTCGTCGGCACCGATCTCCTCCGCAAACGCCTGCAGCGCGTTCGCGCCGAGACTCACACCCACACCCCCGGCGGGATGCGCTGCAGCTCGCCGCACCTTGAGCCGGACGGAAGCACCTTGCCGGGGTTGGCGTAGCCGTCGGGATCGAAGGCGTCACGCAAGCGTGCCTGCGCGTCGAGATCGTCGGCGGAGAACATCTTCGGCATGAGGTCGCGCTTCTCGAGACCGATTCCGTGCTCGCCGGAGAGCACACCACCGGCCTCGACCGACGCCATGACGATCTCGTCGCCGGCGGCGTGCACACGCTCGAGCACACCCGGCTCGCGAGCGTCGAACGCCAGCAGCGGGTGCAGGTTGCCATCGCCCGCGTGGAAGACGTTGAGCACGCGCAGCTCGTACTTCGCGGCGATCGCTTCGATGGTGCGCAGCACCTCCACGAGTCGCGTGCGCGGCACCACCGTGTCGTGCAGGTAGTAGTCGGGAGCGAGGCGGGCGACCGCGCCGAACGCGGACTTGCGTCCCTTCCACAACAGCTCGCGCTCGGCCTCATCTGCCGCGACTCGGACGGTCCGCGCCCCGTTGGCCGTGCCGATCGACGCCACGAGCGCGGCGGCGTCGTCCACGAACGCCGGCAACCCATCGACCTCGACGAGCAGCACTGCGGCCGCATCGACCGGATACCCCGCGTGCACGAAGTCTTCGATCGCCGAGATCAACCCGCCTGTCACCATCTCGAGTGCGGCCGGTACCAGCCCGCCGGCGATGATCGCGCTCACGCACGCGGCGGCATCGTCGACCGAGAGGAAGTCCACCAGGAGCGTGCGCACGGCCGGCGGGTTCGCCGTCAACCGAACGGCGATGCGAGTGGCGATCCCCAACGTGCCTTCGCTGCCGACGAACGCTCCCCTGAGGTCGTAACCATCGGGCTCGGGCTCCAGCCCGCCGAGTACGGCGATCTCGCCGTCGGGCAACACGACCTCGACCGCCAGCACGTGCGCTGACGTGACGCCGTACAGCAGGCAGTGCGGTCCGCCGGAGTTGTTGGCGACGTTCCCGCCGATCGAACACGCCTGCTGGCTCGACGGATCGGGAGCGAAGTGCAGGCCGTGCGCCGCCAGCGCGCGTGTGAGATCGAGGTTGATCACGCCGGGCTCCACCCACGCAACCCGTTCGTCGGCGTCAATCGACAGGATCTGGTTCATCTTCGTGGTGACGATGACCACGGGCTCCCCCAGCGGGATCGCCCCGCCCGCCAAGCCGGTGCCCGCCCCCCGAGCGGTGAACGGACGACCGTGCGCGCGAGCGACTCGCACGCACGCCTGCACTTCTTCGGTGGAGATCGGAAAGCAGACGACGGCCGCCGCGCCGCCCGTGACGATCGACGCGTCGTGCCCGTAGAGCGACAACTCCAGCGGCTCCGCGCGCACGCGCTCAGGCGCGAGATGCCCGCGTAGGTCGTCGACGAGTGCTGTGGTCACCGGAACACATCTTGACTCGCTGTAGGGTGCGCGTGGTGAAGACCCCGCCGGCCGAGGACGTCCACGAGTGGGTGTCCTTCGAGGATCCCGAAGAACACCGCACCTGGGTGTTCGACATGACGTTCCTGACGAGCTCCTGGACCTGCATCTTCGGATGCGGTTGTCAGGGCGTGCTCGACGGTCCAGCAGCCGACCTCGTGCAGGGCTGCTGCTCGTACGGCGCGCACTTCAGCAGCGGGAAGGACCGCAAGCGCATCGAGCGGCTGGCGAAGAAGCTCACGCTCGAGGAGTGGCAGTTCAAGAAGCAGTCCGACCGACGCGGCGGACCGATCAAGGTCAACTCCGAGGGCGACACCGTCTCGCGACTCGTCGATGGTGCGTGCATCTTCCTCAACCGGCCGGGCTTCCACACCGGCGCCGGGTGCGCATTGCACGTGGCGGCCCTGAATCGGGGCGAGCGGCCGCTCGACTGGAAGCCCGAGGTGTGCTGGCAGCTGCCCCTCCGGCGCATCGACGAGACCGACACCTACGGCCACGTCACCACGACGGTGCGCGAGTGGAAACGGCGTGACTGGGGCGACGGAGGCGAGGAATTCCACTGGTGGTGCACGGAGAACTCCGACGCCTTCGTCGGGGCCGTCCCGGTCTACGAGTCCCTGCGGGACGAGCTGGTCGAGCTCTGCGGCCAGGTCGCCTACGACATCTTCGTCAGGCATGTGAAGGCCCGAAACACCACGTGGCTTCCCCATCCAGCACTCAAGGTCCGAGGTTCGCGACCGAAGTAGGAAGTGCATGCTGACCTTCAGCGCCGAGGAGCTGGCCAACGCGGCCCACGAACTGGGGATGGAATTTCCCGTTCACGTTCTCGAACAACTCGTAGCCGCCATCGACGCCGGCAAGCACGTGGTGCTCACGGGCCCGCCCGGCACCGGCAAGACCACCCTCGCCTACCTGGCGGCCGACGTCGGGCAGCACGCCATGCTGTGCACCGGCTACCTCCCCACCACCGCCACCACCGAGTGGACGACCTTCGAGACCATCGGCGGTTTCCAGCCGACGAACGAAGGCTTCATCTATCGCCCCGGCTTGTTCATCGAGGCCATCGAGTCCGGCCGCTGGCTCGTGATCGACGAACTCAACCGGTCCAACTTCGACCGAGCGTTCGGGCAGCTGTTCACCGTCCTGTCCGGGCAGCCCGTCGTGCTCCCGTTCAAGCGGGCGGGCCAGAGCAAGCCGCTGTCGATCGTGCCGCACGGCGTCGAGCCGCCGAACGACACCGAACCCATCCGGGTGCCGCCCCGCTGGCGGATCCTCGCCACCATGAACGTCTTCGACAAGAACCTCTTGTTCGAGATGTCGTACGCGCTCATGCGCCGGTTCGCCTTCGTCGAAGTCACGTCGCCGTCGGAGGACGTGTTCGAACGGCTGCTCGAAGGGCCGGGATCTCTCGTGCGCCAGCTCCTGCCGCTGCGCACGTTCCGCGATCTCGGGCCGGCGGTCTATCTCGATGCCGCCAAGTTCGCGGCCCGCCGCGCGACCGACAACGTCTCTGAATCGCGCGTGCTGTACGAGACGTTCTACGCGTTCTTCCTCCCGCAGTTCGAAGGCATGGACGATGCCCGCGCGTCGGCGCTGTACCGACTGGTCGCGCAGATCCTCGAGCCGCCCGAACAGGCGGAGGCTCAGCGCACGATCATGGAAGTCCTTGGCGTCGACGTCATCCCGTGATGTCGTGACGTCGTGACGGCATGATCAACACCGAGGCAACCGTCGAGCTCTGGCACCGACTCGCTCGCCCATTCGACGCGGCATCGGCGGTCGAGGCGCTCACGGGGCTCCATTCCGCGACCGCCCGCCAGCTCGTCGGCATGCGGCTCGCGACATCACGCGAGGCCGACGCGCTGCTCGATCAGATGCACGAGATCGTGCGATCGCTCTCGATTGCGACCACGTCGAGCCCATCGCGCTGCGAAGGCGAGGTCCGCGGCCCGATCTTGTGGAGCGAGACGATGGCGGCTCGCTCCGCCAGTCCCGGCGCGGGCAACGTGTTCGTGTGCGCGTCGACGATCAAGGCTTACGACACGGAGGAGAACCGTGTGCTGCGCTTCGCACTGGCGCGCGTCCGCGACGCGGCCCGCGACGCCGATCCGACGGGTCACTCGCACGGTGACGACGAGACGATCCGCCGAGCACGATTCAACGGGACGAGGGCGATCCGCGCGCTCGAGCACCGCACGCTCGTATCGGTGAGCAAGGCTCGACCGAACGGCCGCGCGGTGCAGAAGGCGCGCACGGGGTCCCGCGCTCGCAGCTATCGACCCGCGGTTGCACTCCTCGAGCGTTCGTTCGAACCCATCGACGCCAACACCGTGGCCGAGCATTGCGACGACCACACGCGCCGGCAACACGGGCTGCTGCTCGCTGTGGCTGACCGCCTCCACCTCGGACCGTTCCGCGTGTCCGGACAGTCGCTCGAGAACGGACCGCTGCGCTACGTGCCCAAGCAGCGCGCCGGCGGCGACGACATGTACGGCGTGCTCCTGCGCAACCTGCTGCTCGACGTGCCCGACCCGATGAACGGCGTCGACCGATTCCAAGCCGAGCGCAATCTCAACGCTCGCGCCCACGACCATCCCGTCCTCATCGTCACCGGACCGGAAGACGTCGACCGCGCCATCCGGCTCACGAGACCTCGGTAGCGCTCCGGTGCCGTTGCAGTGACGGGCGAGCGCGCTTAGCCGACGCGAAGGGCTTGCAAAGGAGCCCACAGTTCATCGCCGGTGGTGCGGTAGTCGTAGATGCTGCCGCCGATACACCCTCGCTCCGCCGCCGCTCGCACGAGACCGTTGATGTCGTCTGGAGTCGACGTGTCGCCGATACCACCGATCGTGTGCACGACCGCATTCGGATTGCCGATGTGGTCGCGGATGCGGTCGATGTTCGTGGCCGTGTACACATACGCGTCACGCCACCCGCCGATGCGGTTCGTCCAGTAGCTCATCGGCTGCCACACGTCGAAGTACTGCGCGAGCTCGGCCCACGGGTAGCCAGGCCAGTAGTTCGAATTCACGTCTTCCATCACGACGGGGGGCAGCACGATGGCCGACAGCACCTGCCCCGGTAGTCGCTGCCGCAGCGCGGCGCTCAGCGAGAGAAGTCGCTGGTTGCGATCCGCCACATCCGCGACCTTGCGTGACTCGATGTCGATGGCGAGTCCGTCGATGGGGAGGGCGGCGATCGCCGCGAGCCGTTGCATGTCGTCGTTCGGATCGTCGAGGTCGGGCAGGTACCACGCCACCACGCGCATGCCATCGGCGCGCGCCCGCTGGATCAACGAGAGGAGCCGCTCCGGTTCGAGAACCGGTGTGACGGCATCCCAGCGCGTCGCCTGGACATACAGCGTCTGCACACCGAGCGACGCCATGCGATCGATGTCCGGGATGCCGACGGCTCCACCTCCGTAGGTCTCCGACCAGTCGTAGACGTCGATCCACGCGCCGAACCCGGCGTAGGGCTCGAACGTGTAGGAGCCCGGTGGGGCCAGGGGTGCACCGGGCTCGACCGCGGCGGACATGATCGGCGGGGGCGGCGACTCGGTGGTCGGCGGCTCCGTCGGCGGAGGCTCGGGCGGCGGCGCTTCGGTCGTGGTCGGCTCGGGCGGCAGCGTCGTGGTGGGCCGGGCGGCGGGCCCGGCCGTGCGCTTACCGCCGGCAACGACAGACGTCTTCGCGTCGGCGCGGGTGCTCAACGCGGCGAAGGACCCGAGCATCGTCACGACGATCAAGGCGGATGTCGCGCGCAGCAGCGCGCGCGATGACGCCAGCCGAGCGAACCCCACGGATGTCTTACTTCTTGGTGAGCCGGCGGCGGTCCTGCTCACGCAGCACCCGCTTACGGACTCGCAACGCCTTCGGGGTCACCTCGACGAGCTCGTCCTCTGCGATGAATTCGATCGCCGTCTCGAGCGTCAACAGCCGGGCCGGCGCGAGCTTGATGGCGTCGTCGTGGCTGTGCGTCCGGATGTTGGACTTCTGCTTCTCGCGGGTCACGTTGATCGTCATGTCGTCCGGGCGGGCGTTCTCCCCCACCACCATCCCCTCGTACACGTCGTAACCAGGCTCGATGAAGAACTCGCCCCGGGCCTGGAGGTTGTCGAGCGCGTAGCCCGTCGCCACCCCCGCTCGGTCCGACAGCATCGCACCACCGAGGCGATGCGGGAGGTCACCAGCCCACGGCACCCAACCGCCATGGTGCTGGTGCATCAGCGCGGTGCCACGCGTCGCGGTGAGCAGCAGGTTGCGGAAACCGAGCAGCCCGCGGGCCGGCGCCTCGAAGGTGAGAATCGTGCGACCGGGATCGCCCTGACGTACGTCGAGCACCTGACCCTTGCGTGGCGCGATCGCTTGCGTGACGGTTCCGACGTGCTCGTCGGGAACGTCGACGACGACGCGCTCCAACGGCTCGTGACGCTTGCCGTCGATGTCCTTCACGATCACCTCGGGCCGGCTCACTTGTAGCTCGTACCCCTCGCGACGCATCGACTCGATCAACACCGCCAGCTGCAGCTCACCACGACCGGCGACCGAGATCACGTCGGGCGAGTCCGTCTCCTCGATGCGAATCGACACGTTGCCGAGCACCTCGCGGTCGAGGCGTTCGCGCAGATGCCGCGAGGTGAGGTAGCGACCTTCGCGCCCCGACAACGGAGACGTGTTGACACCGAACGTCATGCGCAACACCGGCTCGTCGACCGCAAGGCGAGGCAGCGGGTTCGGGTTGTTGGGGTCGGTGATCGTGTCGCCGATCTCGACCTCGGGGAACCCGGCGATCACGAACAGATCACCCGCAACGCGCTCGTCGACCTCGACGCGCTGGATTCCCTCGAACCCGAGGAGTTGCGTGAGCCGGCGCTTGAGCAGCGGTGCGCCCTCAGCCGTCTCTTCGTCGCACAGCGCGACCATCTCACCCTTGCGCAGCGTGCCTTCGACCACGCGGCCGATCGCCAGCCTGCCGAGGTAGTCCGATGCGTCGAGGTTCGTGACGAGCGCTTGCAACGGCGCGTCCGGATCGCCGGTCGCGGCCGGGATGCGCTCGAGGATCGTGTCGAGCAGCGCGCTCAGGTCGTCGCCTTCACCAGGCATGCCGACGCCCACCATCGAGCGGGACTCGCGAGCGACCGCCGAGATGATCGGGAAGTCGAGCAACTCCGTCGGTGGATGCAGGTCGAGGAAGAGTTCCTCGACCATGTCGAGCACCTCTTGCGACCGGGCATCGTGCCGGTCGACCTTGTTCAGGACGAGCACCGTCGGCAGGTGGGCGGCGATGGCCTTCGACAGCACGTAGCGGGTCTGCGGCAGCGGCCCTTCGGCCGCATCGACCAGCAGGACGACACCGTCGACCATGGCCAGCGCCCGCTCGACCTCACCGCCGAAGTCGGCGTGCCCCGGTGTGTCGACCAGGTTGATGCGGGTGCCCTTCCACTCCACCGAGGCGGCCTTGGCGAGGATCGTGATCCCCCGCTCCCGCTCCTGGTCGTTGGAGTCCATGACCCGGTCGACCAGCTCCTGATGGGCGTTGAAGACCCCGGTCGATCGGAGCATGGCGTCGACCAGCGTGGTCTTGCCGTGGTCGACATGGGCGACGAGCGCGACGGTACGGAGAGGGGTTGTCACTGCGGGCGACTCAATTTCGAGGGTGTGAGGGGGGTACTAGAAACCGCGACCGTCGTCGTCGGAATCTTCTTCTTGCCCGGCAAGGCACCACCCAGCGTGGTCCGCGCCCGGGATGGCGCCGCACTCCACGCACGGTTCGGCGTCCTCCGGCCCGAAGAGCGCGTCGAGGTCGTCGTTGGTTCGTTTGAGCGCTCGGGCCTCTTCGAAGCGCCGATGACGACCCTTCTTCACGGGCGAGCTCCCACGTCAACTGGCTGGTATCCGGGTGGGCAGTGTAGCCGGACCCGTACTGTTCTGGCCCATGCGGGCTGGCATCGAATCCGCCGGTCGGCCCTAGCGTGCCGTGATGCCCCAGGTGCCTTGGTGGAAGTCAGCGGTCGTCTACCAGGTGTACCCCCGGTCGTTCGCCGACTCGAATGGTGACGGCGTCGGGGATCTGGAGGGCATTCGCGAGCGGCTCGACCACCTCGCCTGGCTGGGCGTCGATGCGATCTGGATCTCACCGTTCTTCCCCTCGCCGATGGCCGACTTCGGCTACGACGTCTCGGACTACTGCGATGTCGACCCCATCTTCGGCAACCTCGCCGATTTCGATGGCCTCGTCGCCGATGCGCACGCCGTCGGGATCAGGGTGATCATCGACTGGGTGCCGAACCACACCTCGGATCAGCACGCCTGGTTCAAGGAGGCGCGTTCGTCCCGCGACAACCCGAAGCGTGACTGGTACATCTGGCGCGATCCGGCGCCCGACGGAGGTCCGCCCAACAACTGGATCGGCGCCTTCCTCGAGGGCAGCGCGTGGACCCTCGACGAGACCACCGGGCAGTACTACCTCCACCTGTTCCTGCCTGAGCAGCCCGACCTCAACTGGCGCAATCCCGACGTCATCGAGGCGATGCACGACACGCTGCGGTTCTGGCTCGACCGGGGCGTCGACGGCTTCCGCATGGACGTGATCATGGGCATCGTCAAGCGCGAGGACCTCGCCGACGTCGAGGACGGCCTCGTGCAGATGGCCGACGAGTCCCGCTACGACCCGCCGGCGGTGCACGAACGACTGCGCGCGATTCGCAAGCTGCTCGACAGCTATACGGGTGACCGGATGTCGATCGGCGAAGTGTTCATCCTGTCGACTGCAAAGGTCGCCGAGTACTACGGCGACAACGACGAGCTCCACCTGTCGTTCAACTTCCCACCGTTGTTCGCGCCATGGGACGCCGAGAAATGGCGTCATCGCATCGAGCGCACCGAGGACGAGCTCGGCAAGGTCGCGGCGTGGCCGACGTGGGTGCTGTCGAACCACGACAACCCGCGCCATCGCACGCGCTACGGGGGATCCGAGGCGCGCGCTCGCGCCGCGGCCGTCTTGCTGCTCACGCTCCGGGGCACGCCGACGATGTACGAAGGCGAGGAGCTCGGCCTCGAAGACGCGGTCGTGCCGCCAGAGCGGGTCGTCGATCCGGGCGGGCGCGACGGATGCCGCGCACCGGTGCCGTGGACGGCTGCTCCGCCGCACGGTTGGGACGGTGCCGAGCCGTGGCTGCCGTTCCCACCGGAGCCGAGCGAACGGTCAGCCGAGTCGCTCACGGCCGACGAGACGTCGATCCTCCACCTGTACCGCCGGCTGCTCGAGGCTCGACACGCCTCTGCGGCGTTGCAGCTGGGTGAGCTGACGCTGCTCGACGCGCCAGAGGGCGTGCTCGCCTACGAACGCACCAGCGACGAGGACAGCCGCGTCGTGCTCGTCAACTTCACGAGCGAATCGCACGACGTTGACGCCCGCGGCACCGTCGAGGTGTCGAGCGTTGGTCGCGGCGAAGGGAAGCCGTTCAGCGGCACGCTCGCCGCGGACGAGGCTGTCGTTCTGAGCTGAACGAGGCACCGCGCTACCCGCGCGAGTCGCCAACACAAACAACGCAGAAACCGTGTCTGACATCGAAGTGTCCGGGTATCTCGGCCTGCACACTCGAGCTAGCAAAACGGGAGCTGCTGTTCATGTCCGACGGAAAACCAACAGAGAAAACTGCCGGCGGCCTCCTTGGCCAAGTCGTTGGCAAGGCGAAGGCGGTCGCCGGGTCGCTCCTTGGAAACGACGAGCTGAAGCGTGAGGGGCGCCTCCAAGAGGCCAGTTCCGAGGCTGAAGTCGTTGCCGCCCGCGAAGCAGAGGAAGCCGAGCTCCGCGCAAAGGAGGCGGCGGTCGTCGAGCAACGAGCGGAAGCCGAGGCCGAGCGCGATCGGCTCACGGCCGAGCTCGAAGCCGAGGAGCGAGCCACCAACATCGAACGCAATCAAGCCCAAGCAGAGTCAGCCGCAGACTCCGACGCCGCCCGCGAGAAGCAGAAGATCGCCGCGACCGAGGCAGCACAGGAGCGTTCCGCTGACGCTGTCGAAGCCGCGGCGTTGCGTGATCGCGCACAGGAGGCGGCTGACGCCGCTCGTCTGGAGCGAGAAGCAGCCCGCGCCGAAGCAACCGCAGACCTGATCGACCCGGAGGAGAAGTGATGGAAGTGCGCACACTCGGACGCAACGCAATCGACGGCTGGCTGCGGCTGGTGCGCTGGCCGGTCGACACGGCCACGCAGCTGTTGCCCAACGGCGACAAGGGCCCCCGCAACGGGGCCATGCTGGCGATCGACCGCGTCGACGCCTCAGTGCGCGAGTTCCTCGGCCGCGTCCTGAGCGACGAGCAGCTGCAGGAAGACGCGCAGCGGCGACGCATGGCCACCGACGAGCGGGCACGCGCCATCGAGCTGCGTGTCGAGGCCGACGAACGCAAGGTCGAGGCCGATCGCAAGCTCGCCGAGCGCCAGGACACCGCTGCCAATCTGCGGGAGCGCGCGGAGCGCCAAGCCGCGGAGCGCGAGCAGCAGGCCGAGCAGGAGCGTCAAGAGCGCAAGACCCGCGTGCGGCAGACAGCCGCCAAGCAACAGTCAGCAGTGGAGCACGCGCGAACCGAGAAGGAGAAGGCGACCGAGCAGAAGGCGAAGCGCGAGCGTCTCCGCGTGCTCGATCAGCAGGCCGATGCTCTCGACACCGAGGTCGACGCGCTCACTGCCAGCGACGAGGCGCAGCGCTTGGAGAAGGCGGCCGCCAAGGCGAAGGCCGCCCGCAAGGGAACGGCCTAACGGTCTTCGAGGACGAGGCCGCCCTTGCCGTCGAACGACAGGGCGGCCCGGCCTTCGACGAGGCGCTTGATGTCCTGACCGAGGACGTCCGCACGCCAACCGCGCGTCAGCCGGGCGCTTTCGTCACCGCGCAGCAACGCCTCGACGTCCGAGCGCGTGGCGAGGAGTGTGGTGTCGATCTCCAGCCGTCTGCTCAGCTGACTGATCCAGGCGGACACCAACGCGACCGCTGGCCGCAACTCTCGATCGACGTCGCCCGTGGGCGGCATGCGGAGGTCTTCCTTCTTGAGCGCGAGACCGTCGTCGATCACGTTCATGATCGTGTGGACCGTGTCGCCGCGCAGGTGACGATCGTCGAGCCCGCGGACGCGACGAAGGTCGTCCCCCGTGCTCGGTGGACGCTGCGCGATCCCGACCAGCGCGAGATCGGGGAGCACGAAGCGCACCGGCTGGTCGATCTCACTCGCGCGCCGTTCGCGCCACGCGGCGAGCGCTTGGGCCACGCCGACCGCCTTCCCGCGCAGCTGCCGCGCCTCCTTGACCCTCCACCACGACTCGTCCGGATCACGCGGGGCCGCGCCCTTCGCGAGCAGTTGCGTGCATTCGTCCTCGGCCCAGCTCAGCCGGCCCTTCTCCTCGAGCCGGTCGAGCAGCCACTGGTGCAACGGGAGGAGGTGCTCGACGTCGGACGCGGCGTACGCCTTCTGGTCCTCGATCAGCGGCCGGCGCAGCCAGTCCGCCAGGCGGTCACCCTTCGGGAGACGAATGCCGAGCACGCCTTGGACGAGCGTGGCCAGCGACGGTCCGTTGTAGCCCGCGAACCCGGCGGCGATCTGTGTGTCGAACAAGTGCGCCGGTAACGCGTCGCACGCCCGCAGGAGCACCTCCACGTCCTGCACGCTGCTGTGCATGACGATCGTCGTGTCGCTCTCGAGCACGGACGCGAACTCGGCAAGGTCGAGCATCGTCGCGTCGACCAACGCGATCTCCTGCGCGCTTTGAGGTCCCCACACCAACTGCACGAGCGCGAGTTGCGGGTGATACGTGCGCTCGCGGTGGAACTCTGTGTCGAGTCCGACCACGGGCTCGTTCTCCAGCGCGCGCACGACGGCGGCGAACTCGTCCTGAGTGTCGACCCAGCGCGTCAATCGGGACCGTGCTCGACGGGGTGGCCGGCCTCCAGCCACGCCTTGCTGCCACCCGCCACGTTCACGGTGTCGTACCCCTGGTTGTTCAGGAACTCGACGGCTCTCCCGCTCCGGCCGCCCGTCGCACAGATCACATAGACCCGCTGATCGTCCGGGATCTCCTCGATGCGCTCCGGCACGTCGGCGAGCGGGATCAACTGCGCGCCGGGAACATGGAAGTTCTCGAACTCGTCCGGCTCACGTACGTCGACGAGCACGATCTTCGTTTCCCGGAGCCGAGCGAGCTCCTCGATGTCGATCGCCGGCACATCCATCCGAGGGCCACCCTATCGGTGGCCTGGCAGGTCCTCTGGCGTGTCGGCATCGGCCAGCGGACCGACATCCAGCGCCACGATGCTCAGCTGCTCCATGGCTCGGCGAATGGCGCGCTCGCCCGCAGCAAAGGCCGCTGCGAGCGGTGCGTGGGCGGACGTCCGGACAGCGGCGGGCAGCGGGCGCCAGTGCCCATCGACGATCGGCACGGCGGCCAGCACATCGCTCATGGCGAGCGCGTCGACGAGGGCGCGCAGCGGTGGCGCGGAGGGCGCCACGAGGTCACAGGGCGCGATCAGCGTGATCGGCCCGTCGGCCTGTGCCAGTCCTGTGAGTAGGCCACCGAGCGGACCGGCATCGGGATGCTCGTCGTCGATCACGACGAGGCCGAGGGCGCGGAGGGCTGGTGCGTCGCCGCCGACACAAACCACGCCGACCGCCCCCGCGTCGCGCACCGCGCGCGTGACGCGTGTCGCCATCGACTCGCCGTCGAGCTCCAGCAGCGCTTTGTCGCGCCCCATCCGCTCGCTGCGGCCGCCCGTGAGGACGACCCCGCCGAACGGTTCAGCCACTGCTGCGAATCGTCTGCAGATCGGCGAGGTCGGCGCTGTCGAAGTCCTTCGGTGGTCCACCTTGCAAGAGGTCGGCGACGAGGTTCGACTCCACCGCCCAGTACATGACCGACCCCGGGTTCGTCGAGTGGCCGGGGTGATCCGGATCCTGACGGCCCGTGTGCAGGAACAGGTCGACGAGTCCCATGAGGTGCCCCACCTCGTGGGTGACGACCGCGCTCTCGATCCCGCCCGATCCCACCAGTGGCGTCGACGCACCATTCACTTGATCGACGAACACCGCGGCGGTGTCACCGCGCACCGCGACACCGAGCACGCTGCTGTCGCCGCTGAAGTCGCCGTGCACGAACAAAAGATGGATGACGGCGCGACCGTTGCCCTGGGCGGCGCCGGCCGCGCCCGTCGAACGCAAGTCGTCGGCCGACCAACTCGTCGCCCCGCCGCCGATGCTTGGACCGCCCGTAACGGTCACGGTCTTCCCGGTCACGCTCCGGAGGACTGACGTGAGGTGGTCGAGGCTCGCCTGCTGCGGACCGGCGCCCGCCTGTGTTCGCACTTCGACGACGACCTCACTCGACTGCGACGGCCGGAGGATGGCCGGCGCGAACGATCCGGGAGGTCCGGTCGAGTCGATCTGGTCAGGTCCTGGGCTCGGGTTGCCCACGGACGGCGCGCCCCCGTTGCCGGGTGTCGTGTCGTTTGGCACGACGACAACGGACGAGGACCCGTCGGGCCCGATCACGATCGACGTCTCCACCGGTTGCCCGGCCGAGTCGGTCGACGACGTCGCTTTCGACTTCGAGTCACTGCACGCCGCGAGCGCGAACACGACGAATATCGCGGTTGCCAACCGTTGCCTGCTCACGTGAGCCATTCTGACGCTGTGGGATCCGAGTTGCCGCTTCCGCCAGGGCCCATCACGAACGGCGAGTTCGTCCCCCGACCGCCGAGCGCCCATGACGGCGACATCCTCCGGGAGATGCTGACTCGCAGCGACGCCGCCGCGAAACGGGCGGGCATCGACCGCCGTGTGTTCCTGCGGGGTGCCGGCGGAGTCGCGGCGGCGCTGGCGGTGTACAACCTCGCTGCCTGCTCGTCGAAGCGCACGGCACAGCCGGGTACGACCACGACGACGTCGGCCCCTGGCGGCAGCTTCACCGTCCCGCCGCCGGAAGACATCCCCGCCTGTGCAGAGGCGCTCAGCGGGCAGGGCGAGTTCATCTTCGACATGCACACGCATCACGTGATGCCCGATCGTCCGTGGGTGCAGAACGCGCCCTCGACACTCGGCCTCGTCGAACACATGGTGCCCAACGGTTGCATGGAGGCGAATCGGCTCGAGTGTCTGAACCGAGCCTCGTATCTCAACGACATCTTTCTCGCCAGCGACACAACGGTGGCGTTGCTGTCCGATGTGCCGAACAGCGGCGCGGACGACGCCCCCATTCCGTTCGCCGACGCGGTCGGCACGCAGCAGTTCGCGGCGGAGCTCACGCACGGCGGCGCGGCGCGCGTGCTCGTGCACAATGTCATCGCGCCCAACGTCGGCGACATCAATGCGCGCCTCGAGGAAATGACGGCCAACGTCGCCACTGGCAAGGTCGCGGCGTTCAAGGTGTACACGGCATGGAGTCCCGACGGGCACGGGTTCTCGCTCGAGGATCCGGCCATCGGGTTGCCCGTACTCCAGCACGCACACGACTTGGGCGTGCGGGTCTTCGTGTCGCACAAGGGACTGCCGCTCGTGAACTTCGACGCTGCGCACAATGGACCCGACGACATGGTCGCGGTCTCACGGTTGTTCCCCGACATGCAGTTCGTCATCTTCCACGCGGCGTGGGATGCGAACCACATCGAAGGGGCGTACGCACCGAACGCGAGGATCGGCATCGACACGTTGCTGGATGCGCTCGACCGGCACGACGTCGGTCCGAACGAAAACGTGTGGGTCGACCTCGGCACCGTCTGGCGTCAGCTCCTCACGCGGCCGACGCAAGCGGCGCACGCACTCGGCAAGCTGTTCACCCGCGTCGGCGAGAACCGCGTGCTCTGGGGCACCGATGCCATCTGGTACGGGTCGCCGCAGGCGCAGATCATGGCGTTCCGGACGTTCGAGATCTCCCAAGAGCTTCAGGATCGCTACGGCTATCCCGCGATGACCGATGACCTGCGCCGCAAGGTCTTCGGACTCAACGCGGCGGAGCTGTTCAAGCTCGACCCGGCTGCGATGCGCTGTGCGCTCGCGGACGATCCGTTCACGGCGGCGCAACCGGTTGCCGCGGCGTTGCGCAACGAAGGAGCGCTGCCCTCGCCGTGGGCCGCGAAGGGGCCCACGACTCGACGGGAGTTGTTGCGAATGCTGGCCAACGCGACCACGCCGTGGGTGCCGTCGTGAGAGTGTCTGCCGCATGACGACCTACGAGGAGATCGGCCCGGCCTTCGTCGAGATGGCGCACCGCATCGTGTGGTGCACCGCCGCCACCGTGGACACCGCCGGTCGCCCGCGCAGCCGGATCCTGCACCCGCTTTGGGAGTGGGACGGAACCGCGCTGGTGGGATGGATCGCAACCGGCCCGACGCCGGTGAAGCGAGCGCATCTCGAGCGGAGTCCCAACATCTCACTCAACTACTGGGCGCCGAACCATGACACGTGCACCGCCGAGTGCACCACCGAGTGGCTGCCCGACGACGATGATCGCGTCCGCATCTGGGAGCTGTTCAAGCGCGCGCCGGCTCCAGTCGGCTACGACCCCGCGATCATCCCGGTGTGGAAGGACGGTCCGCTCTCGCCCGCCTTCATGCCGTTGTGCGTAGAGCCGTGGCGCCTGCGGGTGTTCCCCGGCACCGTCCTCATGGGCCAGGGCGGCGACGTGTTGACCTGGCAGCGCCCCTGAGCCCCGCTACAACGCGATCTCGGCGAGCAGGTCCATCGACTTCAGCCAGGCGTCGAGGTCCTTCTGCCACGGCGCGGCGACGACGTGTTGGATGCCCGCGGCGGCGAACGCGTCGCGCTCCTCGGCGATGAGGCTCGGCTCCATGCCCTGCGGATCCCAACCCGTGCGCGTCGAGATCGTGAACGACTCCTCGGGACGGTCGCGCCGGATGCGCTTCACGACATCGACGGCGGCGTCGGGCTTGATACCGACCGCTTGGAACCCATCGCCGCGCGTGACAGCGCGCTTGTAGGCCGCCTCGCTTCCCCCACCGACCCAGATCGGAATCGGGTGGGCCGGCTTCGGCAGCACACGGATGTCGTCGAATGAGACGAACGTGCCGTGGAACGAGACGGGGTCGTCGCGCCATGCGGCGCGCATCAGGTCGATCGTCTCGTCGAGGCGCCGCCCGCGATCGTCGAAGGGATAGCCGAGCGCGGCGTACTCGTCAGCGGACCACCCGACGCCGACGCCGGCGATGACCCGTCCTCCCGACAACGAGTCGATGCTCGCCAGACTGTTCGTGAGCTCGACCGGATTGTGCATCGGCACGACGAGCACGCTCGTGCCCAGACCGATCGAGGTGGTGCACGCCGCCGCCCAGGTGAGCGTGACGAGCGGGTCGTACAGATGCGGCGACGGATACGACTGTGCCGCGGGGTGCACGATGTGATCGCTGACCCAGACATCGGCGAACCCGAGCTCCTCCGCATGCTTCGCCGCTCGCGTGATCGATTCGGACCCGGCCACTCGGCCGTACTGCGGCAGATGGATGCCAACGCGCATGGGTCCTGCCTAGCAGGCGCACGCGCGATCGGCGTGGGCTTGGCCGCTGTGCCCCCGCCCGCTCTCGGCGTCGCCGCAGTTTGTGTTTCCGCAGGAAAGGGCAGAAGGAGCCCCATGCAGAACCGGCATCGGGCCAAGCGACCGTCGCTCGCCGTACTCCTGCGCGACCTGCGGCGAGGACTGGTGGCTGACGAGCCCGTGCTGTGCGATTGCGACTGCGACGGCCCCCACCCTGGGTGCGCCTGATGGAGGAACGCGGCTTTCAGATTCGGCCTCTCGGCGGCGCGCCGGGCTGTGTCGGGATGATCGTCTTCTCGATCGTGGCGTCGGTCGTGCTGACGATCCTGCTGAACGTCGCGCTACGCCTGTTGTCCTGAGTCAGCCGCCGTTGTTCATGCGCGTGTCCTCCATGCGGAGGACCTCCGTCGCTTCATCCTGTTGGAAGCCCGCGTTCACGACCTCAGCGATGAACAGCGTGTGACCACCAGCATCGACCGGCGTGCGCACCTCGCATTCGACAAACGCAACGGCCTGATCCAACACCGGCGCACCCGTGACGGGACCGTCGTGGAACGGGAACTCGTTCATCGTGCTGCCCGCGACCTCGACCGGCTTCGTGAACTTGCGGACGATCGCTCGATCCTCGCGATCGATCGTGCTGATCGTGAACGAACCGCCCTCGGTGATCAGCTCGTGCGTAAACGCCTCCTTCTCCACGCTCACACCGACCAGCTTCGGATCGAAGCTCACTTGCGTGACCCAGCTCGTCGTCATCCCGTTGCGCCGATCACCGGCGCGCGACCCGACGACATACAGGCCTGACGGGAACGTCCACAGCACCCTCCGCCGCAACTTGTCGTACTCCACGGGATCGACGCCCTCGGGAAAGGGTCCGATTGGTCCGGTGCCACCAGGCGCAGCCATCAGGCTCGAAACTAGGCGGTCAGAACGACCAGCCCTCGCGGTCATCAGGCCGCCAACGAGTTGATGCCAAACGCCTCTACTAGCAACGCGGTTCACTCACCGTCTAGCGCGGACGCGCTGCGCCGAATGGCTCAGGCCCTTCGGGTCTTGTGCCTCTAGGTCCTGGACGCTCCGGCGCAGATCATGAAGGCATGGAAACAGCGGCGTTGGACGAGGTGCGGGAGCAGATCGAGGCGCTGTACGCGGATCGTGGCGACGGCTTTGAGCTCCCGCTCTGCTACGCCACGCTGCTCAACGTGGAAAGGGTGCTGCTCCAAACGATGAACGGTCGCAACGACCGACGAGCGCGCGAGCTCGGCGTTCGAGCGTGATGTAGTGCGTCTTGCCGCGCTATTGGCGCGGAGCACGACCGAACCGGTCGCCGACCGCTCCAATTGTTCGGCACCGCGCGCTTTTGGCGCGAACCGCGACCTCACACGTCGTCAACGGTCCAAAGTGGCGATTTGAACCCGGGAGCCGGGGGGCCCGGGTGACTCGTCCGGCTGCGCACGTGCGATCACGTGCGATGGTGCCAGGTCAGTCGAGGTCGGCGGGGGGCCAGCTGGGGTCGAGCTGGCGGAGGAACAGCGCGCAGCGTTCCTCCTCGTCGCGTTCGCCGATCGCCGCGGACGCCGCCCGGAGGCCTTCGAGGGCGCGCAGGAACCCGCGGTTCTGCTCGTGCGCCCACCGCACGTAGCCGGAACCACGCCAACCGTTCGCGCGCAGTCGATCGAGACCGCGGTGATACCCGGCGCGAAATGCGGCGTAGGCCTCGACGTCGTCGCGCGCCAACTGCCCGAGTCGCGCCCACGCATCGAGGAAGCGCGGCCAGCGCGCCACGACGGCGGCGACGGCATCCCGATCGCCACGCGCTTCGGCCAAGGCCGCGAGCGCGTCGGCGGGTTCGTCATCGAGGACGGTTTCGGGTGGGCCGGAGCCGTGGAGGCTGACTGGTCGAGGTTCTGACATCGACGGCAACCTACCGGTCATTACGCTCAGTGGCGATGGCTGTCGTGTTCAGTGCTCTCAGCGCCGACACCGTCGAGAAGCTCGTGATCGGCTTCGTGGTGGTGCTGGTCGTCGGTGCAATGCTCGTGATTCGCAGCAGCATCAAGCTCTATTCGAAGCTCTTGATGATCGTGGTGATCGGCGCGCTCGGTGTTGCGATGTTCCAGAACCGGGTCGAGCTCGGACGGTGCAGCCAGACATGCGCGTGCACGATCTACGGCCACGACGTCGACGTGCCGCACCTGCCCTTCTCGTGCGACTACTGAGCCCGTTCCGCCACGAGGCGGGTGAACGTCGCGAACTCAGCGGGATGGGTGACGTGCGCACCATGATTGGCGCCGTCGATCACGAACACGTCGTCGGTGCCGAGTTGTCGCGCGAGCTCGTCGGCCGACCACCGGTGCTGCTCCCTCGACTCCGAGCTTCGACCGGGGACGACCGGCACGGTGATGAGCGCCGGGTCGTATGGCGCGCCGGCGCGAGCTGACCGCAACTCGGCCAGCAGCGCCGGACCTTCGGCGCGCCGCGCTTGGCGGGTCTTCTCCGGGAGTCCGTCCCAACGCGCGTCGCCGATCATCCGGCGCATGAACCGCTCCACGGCCGCGCTCGCGGCGTCTTCGGTGACCTCCGACATGGCCATCTGCATCGCCTCGCCGCCCGCGCTCTTCGAGGGCCACCACTCCACCCACGGCATCGGTGCTTCATAGGCGCCGACGGCGCGGACGAGGTCAGGCCGGCGTTGCGCCGCAGCTAATGCGATCACCCCGCCGAGGCTGTGCCCGATGACCACCGCGGGCCGGCCGTCGAGCACATCGATCAGGTCGTCGACGTGACCCGCGATGTCCGGAGCACCGAGTCCCGCGCTGCGGCCATAGCCGCGGCGGTCGTACCGCACGGTGTGCAGGTCGCGCAGACGGCCGCAACAGCGAGCGAACGCGCCGCTGCGATCCATCGAGCCGTGCACGAACACGACCAGGGTCGCGCCCGCGACGGGAGTCTCCGTGACGTGGAGGTCGGTGATGGTTAGCGCGCATCCTTCGGGGCGAAGGCGGCCTCGAGCTCGTCGCGGGTGCGGGCGTCGGCCAGTCCAACGTGCCGGCGCCGCTGCAACTCGACGGTGGAGCGAGCGAGCAGTTGCCGGATCTCGCGGGCCAGCTTCTCAGGATCGACTGGCTTGCTCATGTATTCGTCCGCGCCGAGCTCCCAACACCACACGGCGTCCTTCGTGTCGGTCTTGGCCGTGAGCACGAGCACGCGTGTATCCGGCGCGAATCCCCGATCGCGCCGGGCCCGCAGCACCTCGACGCCATCGACCTTGGGCATCATCAGGTCGAGCACCATGCAGTCCGGTGCGTCCACCGCCAGCTCACCGATCGCTTCGGCGCCGTCGGCCGCCTCGCGCACGTTGTAGCCCTCATCGTGCAGCAGGTAACCGAGCATCGCCCGCACGCTTGCGTCGTCGTCGACCACCAACACGGTTTGCGAATGATCGCCGACGCGGTGCACCGGTCAGAGATTACCGGTCTCTCGGTTTGTCGCCCGGGGCGTCGACGAAGTCGAGCCGGTTGCGAATCGGATGCCCTTCGGGCACCTCGACGAGCACGATGCGCACGCCGTCGGGATCCTCGATCCACATTTCACGCAGCCCCCACGGCATCGTCTTCGGTTCCGCCACGATCGTGACCTCGCCTGTTTCGACGAGCCGCTTGTGCTCGTCGTCGACGTCGGGCACCTGCAGCCACAACGTCATCGGCATCGGGTCGCGGCCCCGCGGTGGGTTGGCGCAGTTCAACTCGAGGAACCCGCCGCCCAGGAACAGCACGACACCGGTCAGCCGGCCGTCGACGCCGAACTCGCGATAGATGCGCAACCCGAGCACGTCGATGTACCAGCGACGGGAGCGCTCGAAGTCGAGGGGCGAGAGCAGCACCCGGCTCGACAACACCTCCACGGCTGCACGATAAGCCCGCCGAGCATCTACGTTCGGGACCCGCATGGAACTGCTCCTCATCCGCCACGCCCTTCCCGTCCGCATCGAAGGCGAGGAAGGCACCGCGGCCGACCCCGAGCTGGCCGACGTGGGACACGAACAGGCCCGCGCGCTCGCCGACTACCTCGCCGGCGAGCGGGTCGACGTGCTGTACACCAGCCCGTTGCGGCGGGCGCGGCAGACGGCCGAGCCCGTCGCCGCGCAACTCGGGCTGGAGACGATCGTGGACGAGGAGCTCGCCGAGTTCGACCGGCACTCGCACTTCTACATCCCCATCGAAGAGCTGAAGCAGGAGAAGGACGAACGCTGGGACGACCTCGTCGAAGGCCGATGGGGCGTCGACGGCGAGGTGGACCCCGCCACATTCAAGGCGGTGGTCGTCGAAGCCGTCGAGCGCGTCATCAAGGCCAATCCGGGCAAGACCGTCGCCATCGTGTGCCACGGCGGCGTGATCAACGCGTACTACGCCCACCTGCTCGACCTGGAGTTCCCGATGTTCTTCGAGCCGGCCTACACGTCGATCTCACGCGTGCTCGCGTCGAGCGCGGGACAGCGCCAGGTGAAGTCGATCAACGAGCACGCCCATGTGCGCGCCCTCATCTGACGACAGATTCACCGGAACGCGAGCGGTTGGTCGACGCTCGGTCGGTCAATCGAACAGCGCGAGTTCGTCGGCATCTGGGCGCTCGATCCGATCGTCCCAGAAGGCGACAAGTGCCGGGTCGATGCGCGGTGCGCCTTCGGGCAGGTTGCGGTTGCGCTCCGCGACTCGGGCCGTCAGCACCTCGACGGACGCGTCCAGGAACTGCAGCTCCACGGTGACGCCGCGCTCTCGCGCCCACGTTCGGCGCACGTCGCGCTCCCAGCGCTGCCACACGCCGCACTCGTCGACCACCGTCAGCCCTCTCAGGACGAGTGCTTGGGCCAACTCCCACTGAAGGCCCTCGACGGCGACGCGCGCGTCCTTGTCATAGATGTCGAACCCGAGCGCGACGAGCCACTCGTCGGGGCACATCCGCACTGCGCCCTCCGCCTCGAGCTGCTTGGCCAGGGTGGTCTTGCCGGCGCCGGCCAGCCCGCACACAAGGATCAGCCGGCCACTCATTGCCGCGGACTCCACGTCGTCACGTCAGGAGCGCGGGACTTCGCTCCAGGGGAGGGCCTTGTCGACACGGACGTCGCCCGGCAGGCCGAGGACTCGCTCGCCGAGGATGTTCTTCATGATCTCGGAGGTACCGCCCTCGATCGAGTTGGCGCGCATCCGCAGGAACGCCTGCTGCGGGTTCGCCCACAGCATCGTGTGCTGTGGCCGTTCCATCGGATAGCCATCGGGCTTCAACATGCCGTCGGCGCCGAGCATGTCGACGCAGAACTCGCTCACGTCCTTGTTGAAGTCCGCCGCGGCTGCCTTGCCGATCGATCCTTCCGGCCCTGGCGTGCCGACCGTGCGCAGCTGCTGCGCGCGGATGTTGGTCAACCGCAGCACTTCGGCGCGCACCCAGAGCTTCATCAGCTCGTCGCGCTTCGCGGGATCGTTGCCGCCCTTCTGCTTCCAGATCTTCACGGCCTCACCGATGAACCCGCCGCCACGCGGCTGGATCTGTCCACCGATCGACACGCGCTCGTTCATCAGCGTCGTGAGTGACACACCCCAACCCTCGCCGACGTCGCCGAGGCGCTCGGAGTCGGGGATGCGAACGTCGGTGAAGAACACCTCGTTGAATTCGGCCTCACCGGTGATCTGGTAGAGCGGCTTCACCTCGACACCCGGCGCGTGCATGTCGACGACGAAGTACGTCATGCCCTTGTGCTTGAACGACTCGGGATCGGTACGGGCGATCAACATCCCCCATCGCGCGAGATGCGCCAGCGTCGTCCAGACCTTCTGCCCATTGACGATCCACTCATCGCCATCACGAATCGCGCGTGTCGACAAGCTGGCCACGTCGCTGCCGGCGCCGGGCTCGCTGAACAGCTGGCACCACACCTCCTCACCGGTGAACAGCGGCCGCAGGTAGCGCCGGCGCTGCTCGTCGCTGCCGTGCGTCACCACCGTGGGCGCACCCATGCCGAACCCGATCGGGTTGCGCGGGTAGGCGATCGGCGCGTGGACCGCGGACAGCCGCTCGGAGACGACCTTCTGCAACTTCGGGCTCAACCCCAAGCCTCCGAAACCTTCGGGGAAATGGACCCACGCGAGGCCGGCGTCGTACTGCGCGCCGAGGAACTCGGCATGCGGCGTCGCCTTCGGATCGTGCTCCGCCAGGAGTTGATCGACGAGGTCGTTGACCCGCTTTTCGTCGGAGGTGTCGGTGGACGAAGGGGCCGTGTCGAGTGCGCTCACCGCCCCGACGCTACCTTGACCGCCCGGTCAAGTTGTAGTCCGCGCCCACAGCACCTGCGTGCCGGTGCGGGCGCTCTCCAACACGTCGGCCAGGCGCCGGTGATCGAATCCCGACAGCCCGCCGAGCGACGCCAGCAGCTCGGAGCTCTCGGCGGCCTCGAGCGGGACGATGCACCCGCGCTCACCGCCGCCGTCGAGCACGAGGCGCACACGGTCGTCCCACGGTCCCTTCGGCAACGTGATGACACGCACTTCGTGCAACTCGTCCCACGACACCTCCTCGTAGCGACCGTCAGCGAGCCAGCGCTTCACTCCCCAACGGTCGACCTCGAGCCGGACCGTTGCCGCGGCCGCCAGCCGTGCATCACGGGCGTGGCGCATTCGCGCGAGCGCGAAGGCGAACAGGCCGATGGCGACGACGAAGAGGAGGAAGGCCATGCCAGCAGGCTGGGATCAGGGACAGGGCTCAACAATGGTGTTGCACGGCGGTGTCGTGGTCGTGGTCGTGGACGTCGTCGTCTCTTCCGGAATCGTCGTCGTCGGCGGATCTGTCGGCGGCGGATCCGTCGGCGGAGGCGGAACGACTCTCTTCACCGTGGTGGCCGGCCTCGACGTGCCTGCCGGCGCGGGCGCCTCCGTCTCCGGCGGCGCGGTCTCCGCGGGAACGGTCACGGTGGTCGTCGGTCGCGCCAGCGTCGTGACGGCGTGGCCGGCAAACGTGGTGGGCGGCGCCGTCTTCACGGACGAGCTCTTGCCCGTACCCAGCTGCTGGTACCCGAACCCACCGATCAACAGGAACAACACGACCACCGCGGCCGCGAGCCGTCGGCGATCTGGTGAGTAGCCCGCCGCCGCGTGCCGTGCCCCGCGCGTGGTGCCGGGCCTGGGAGTCGGCAGCGGGACGGCGGCACTCCATGTGCCCTGTTCGCGCGCGTCCTCCGTCGTGTAACGGGCAATCGCGCCGCGCAGCACTTCCATGACCGCGCTGCTGTCGACCGCGAGCTCTGCCGCCGTCGGGGCCTCGGACCGCCCGTTGGGCGTCGGCAACACCACGTTCGGTTCGTTGTCGTGATCGGGGATCTTCGTGCGCGCCTGGGCCACGGCGAGCTCGAGGCCATCGACGAGTAGCGCGTCGTCCTCGCCAGCGGGGGGCCGGCCCTGGGGGGTTTCAAGACTCATGGGACCCATCCAGGGTACGCGATGGCCCCATCGCCTTCGATTCACCACCCTCGGTGGTCAGTTGAGGCGGGCTCGCAAGCGGGTGGCTCCCCGCTCGGCATCCTCGGCCAATTCCGCGTGTCCCGCCGCCTGCGCGGTCTCGACCAGCTGATCGAGCACGACGGCCGCATCGAGGAAGCGGCCATCGGCTGCGAGTGCCGACGCGAGCTCCCTGCGCTCCTCCAGTGGCACCCCCGGCACGAGGATGCGCAGGCCGAGCACCCACGCGAGCGCTCGCCGATCGCGACGGGCGAGATGGATGCCCTTCAGGTTGGCGAGCAACCGCGTGACGATCGCACGCGTGCCGATGGGCGCGAGAAAGCTGTGGTCGAACGTCATCTCGGGTTGCGTCTCTGCGAGGGCCTGCTCACAGCCGTCGCGGTCGAGCAGGCGCCCTTCGAACGGATCGGCGAACGCATCGTCGTCGAGGCCATCGCGTACGAGGAAGTGTCCGGGCATGCCGACACCGACCACTGGCACCCCGAGTCGGCGGGCGACCTCGATCGTCAGGATGCTCAACGTGATCGGGATACCGGTGCGTCGCTCGATCACGTGATTGAGATACGAGTTGCGGGGGTCGTAGTAGTCGGTGCGGTTCCCGCTGAAGCCCTCGGTCGCCACGTGTCGCACGACCCCCGCGAACGTCGCGTCGCGACAGCGCGCCGCCACGTCATCCAGCGCCTCCAGCCAGTTCGCCACGTCGAGACCGGGCTCGGCGTGCGCGGCGACGAGCATCGTCAGTTCGTCGAGAGGTATTGCGGGCTCGGGGCCCTGCACGAGGGCCTGAAAGCGCGCGGTGGGATCCACGGTCGTCGTTCAGCTCGGAGGCTGGGTGATTGGCGTGCGCCCGGCAAACCCGTCCTCAGGCCAGTGCCACCAGGCCACCTCGGGTTCGCCGACGATCCAGCAGAGCCAGTAGCCCCGACCGTTCGGGGCCTCCGCGGGAAAGTCGACGAGCCCTTGCTGAACATCGCGCAGCACGATGCCATCTGCCTCGAGCTCGAGGACCACGTCGTGGAACGCAGCCGCCTCTTCCCCCGCAGGGCGGGCGTGGCCGTTGCCCGACGAGGTCGTCGAGAGCGCCGCCGCTCGCCCACCGATGCCCGCGACGGCCGCCTGCGCGCGCGTGACCGCCTCGGTCACCCGCTCCAACTCCTTGTTGGCTTCGTCGACCGTCCACCAGCGCGGCGGATCGTCCGGATCAATCAACCTGGATCACGATCAGCCGCTCCTCGGTCATCTCGCGCACGACGTAGGCCGGACCCTCGCGAGTGTTGCCGCTGTCGCGTACGCCGCCGTACGGCATCTGGTCGGTGCGCCATGTCGGCACCTCGTTGATCATGACGCCGCCGAAGTCGAGCGTGCGTGCCGCGCGGAACGCCACGTCGAGATCGTTCGTGAAGATGGCCGCTTGCAACCCGTAGCGCGTGTCGTTCGCCAACCGCAGCGCATCGTCGACATCGTCGTACGCGGCGACCGCCACGACCGGACCGAAGACTTCGTCACTGCACACCTTCATGTCGGGCGTGACGTCGGTGAGCACCGTGGGTTCGAGTAGGCGTCCGTGCATCTCGCCTCCTACTTGCACCTTCGCACCGCCCCCGACGGCCTCGTCGATCCATGACTTCACGCGTTCCGCCTCCGCGGGCGCGATGAGCGCGGAGACGTCGGTGGCGTCATCGAGCGGATCGCCGAGCACCAGCTCACGCACGTGGTCCACGAGCATGGCGACGAAGTCATCGTGCACCGAGCGGTGGGCGAAGATGCGTTGCGTCGAGATGCACGACTGACCGGCGTGACTGAAGCCGGCAACCTTGATCTTCGCCGCGGCCGCTCGCCAGTCGCCGCTCGGCTCGATGATGATCGGCGCGTTGTTCCCGAGCTCGAGTCCAACGCGCTTGCGCGGTGCTCGCTCGCGAATGCCCCAGCCGACGGGAGGCGATCCGGTGAAGGTGATGAGCGCGACATCGGGATGATCGACCAGCGCATTGCCCACGTCGCCTCCGCCTCCGGTGACGACGTTGAGCCATGACGCGGGCAGGCCGCACTCGTCGAGGAGCAGCTCGGCCAACCGGATCGCGGAGAACGGTGTCTGGCTGGCGGGCTTGAGCACCACGGGACAACCCGCGGCGATGGCGGGGGCAACCTTGTGCGCGACGAGATTCAACGGGAAGTTGAACGGGCTGATCGCGCCGACCACACCGACAGGAACGCGCAAGACGAACCCGAGCTTGCCGGCACCGGCGTCACTGGCATCGAGGGGCACCATCTCCCCGGTCAGTGTGCGCGCCACCGCGGCGGAGAACTGGAACGTGCTCACCGCTCGAGCGGCCTCGATGCGAGCGGTCTTGATCGGCTTGGCCGCCTCGACGGCGATCGTGCGGGCGAAGTCTTCCTGGCGCTCGCGCAGCAGGCGGGCGGCCTGATCGAGGATCTCGGCCCGCTCGAAGGGCGGGAGCGGCTCGGCCTGCAGGACCTGACGAGCGGCGGCGACCGCTCGATCGACGTCGGCGGCGGTGCACTTCGGCACATACCCAACGATTGACCCGTCATGGGGGTTGACGACCTCGATGGATTCGCGCGCTAGATAGCTCTCGCCGGCTATGGGCACCGGCTGCTGGTCTGCCATGCAATCTCCTTCCCCGGTTTGCACGATGCGTGAGCCGCCGAGGGACTTGCTAGTTGATCACTAGGAGGTACGAGGTGGCGCTCGCTTCTTTGATCGAGTCAGTACTCGGTTCAGATCTGCCGATCGCCGTCCGAGGCTACGACGGCAGCGCGCTGGGTCCTCCCGACGCACCGGCCACGATCGTCCTGCGATCGCGGGACGCATTGCGCCGAATCGTCACGACACCGGGCGAGCTCGGCTTCGCGCGGGCGTACGTCTCGGGCGAGCTCGACGTCGAGGGCGACATCTACGCGGCGTTGGCGTTGCGCGATCGGCTCCCTGAGGTACGCCTCTCCCCTGGGCAACTCCTCGCGGCGGCACGAGAAGTCGGTATCCGCAACCTGCGTCCGATGACACCGCCACCGGAAGAAGCACGGCTGAAGGGACGGCGGCACAGCCTGGACCGCGACCGTGCCGCTGTCAGCCATCACTACGACGTGTCGAACGACTTCTACCGGCTGATCCTTGGGCCGTCGCTCACCTACTCGTGCGCGGTGTTCACGAGCGACGCCACGACACTGGAGCAGGCTCAGGCCAACAAGTACGAGCTCGTCTCGCGCAAGCTGGGCTTGCGCGAAGGCCACCGGCTCCTCGATGTCGGCTGTGGCTGGGGCGGCATGGCGTTGCACGCCGCCGAGCACCATGGCGTCCACGCCGTCGGCGTCACCGTCGCCGATCGACAAGCTGACCTCGCGTCAAAGCGCGCGGCTGACGCCGGCCTCGTCGATCACGTCGAGATCCGGAATCAGGACTACCGGCTCGTCGACGACGGACCGTTCGACGCGATTTCGTCCATCGGCATGTTCGAGCATGTCGGCGAAGCGCGCCTCGCGGAGTACTTCGGCCATCTCTTCGAGCTGTTGCAACCGGGCGGAAGGCTGCTGAACCACGGCATCAGCCGGCCGCCCGGCGAGGAGGCGCGCTTCTCGCGCAACAGCTTCATCGACCACTACGTCTTCCCCGATGGAGAGTTGCACGAGGTCGGACGCGTGGTGTCGATCATGCAGGCGGCGGGGTTCGAAGTTCGGCACGTCGAGTCGCTGCGCGAGCACTACGCCATGACGCTCCGGCAGTGGGTTGCGAACCTCGAGGAGAACTGGGACGACGCCGTCGGGCTCGTCGGAGTCGCGCGAGCGCGCATCTGGCGGCTGTACATGGCGGGCTCCGCGATCAACTTCGAAGCGAACCGATCGCAGATCCATCAGGTGCTCGGCGTGAAGCCCGCGGGTGTCCGATCCGAGATGCCGTTGCGGCCAGACTGGGAGCTTGCGTAGGGGGATCAGCTTCGACCGCCTGACGGTCTCGCTTCTGTTCATCGCGCTGTTCGCACGCGCGTGTCACTCGCCCGCGCAGAACGACACGTGGTGGCACCTCCGAGCAGGCGAGGACATCTGGCACGGGTGGTTTCCGACGAGCGAGCAGTGGTCGTTCACCGCGCACGGGCGGTTCTGGCCGGACCACGAATGGTTGTCGCAGGCGATCTTCTACGCACTCCACACCATCGGCGGCATGGCCGCGGTCACTTTGTACGTCGCGCTCGCCGTCGTGTGCACCTACGCGCTGCTCTGGCGACTCATGGGCGGGTCGGTCCGCCGCCGGGCCATCCTCCTCGTGGCCACGTTGCCGGCCACGTTCATCACGTCGGCAGTACGCCCCCAGGTTGCGAGCCTGCTGTTGCTGCTTGTCGTCGCGACACTGCTCGTGGAGCGTCGCTTCCGTCTCCTTCCGCTGGTCTTCCTGTTGTGGGCCAACCTGCACGGCGCATTCGTCCTCGGTGCGCTCGTGCTCGTCGTCGCCGTGGTGATCGCCTTCGTGTGGGAACGCCCTCTCGTACGCCCGCTGGCGGTGGCCACAGCACTGAGTGGGATCGCCACGGTGCTCACGCCCCTCGGCCCGCGGGTCATCACGCTCGTACTCGGCATGACCAACGAGGTGGACATCGTCGAGTGGCGTCCGGCGTGGGACACCATGCCCGCGGGCGCGATCCTCTCGGTCGTCGCAATTGGCCTGGCGATCGCGTGGCGGGCCAGACCGCCTGTCCAGTGGGAGGACAGGGTGCTCGCGGGCGGATCGGTCGCGCTGCTTCCGCTGGCGGTGCGGTACAGCCGCGTGATCCCGATGTTCATCGTGATCGCGTTGCCGTTGATCGCGCGGGCGTGGGAATCCCGTCGGCCGCACAGAACGACCGCCGACGATTCGAGCATCCTGCACAGCGCGGCGGTCGCGGCCACCGCGTTCGTCGCGGCGGTGTGGGTCGTGTCGTCATGGGTGGGACCGGACCGCTCGCTCGCCTGGAAGCCGCTCCCCGCGGCGGCGACGCAGGCGGTGCGCGCGTGCGGACAGCCGCTCTACAACCGCTTCGACGACGGCGGCTACCTCATCTGGTTCGCCCCGGATGTTCCGGTGTTCATCGACAGTCGTGTCGATCCGTTCCCGAAGGAGTTCCTGCACGATCAGATCCGCAACGAGAGCACCGGGGACTACAAGGCGACGTTCGCCGAGTGGCACATCGGCTGCGCGCTGCTGCCGCCCAAGTCGTCGACCGCGCAGCGACTGCAGCAGGATGGCTGGCCCGTGACGTATCGAGATGCTGACTGGCTCGTGCTCCAGCACCCTTCATGAGCGGATCGTTCGCGTTCCTCGACTGGCCCGGGCCGATCCCGCTCGCACACCGAGGCGGCGCGTCCGAAGCGCCCGAGAACACGATGCCGGCGTTCGAGCACGCCGTGCGCCTCGGCTTTCGCTACATCGAGACCGACGTGCACGTCACCTCCGACGGCGTCTTGCTCGCGTTCCACGACGACGTGCTCGATCGCGTCACCGACGGCCACGGCCGCATCGACGCCCTGCCGTGGTCGGTGGTGCAGCAGGCGAAGGTCGACGGGCGCGAGGCGATTCCGCTGTTGGAGGATCTGCTCGGCGCGTTCCCCGACGTTCGGGTGAACATCGACCCGAAGCACGACGGTGCCGTGGCGCCGTTGGTCGAGGTGTTGCAGCGGTGCCAGGCCGTCGACCGCGTGTGCATCGGCGCGTTCAGCGACCGGCGCCTGTCGCGTGTGCGCACGATGCTCGGGCCGTCCGTGTGCACGTCGCTCGGGCCGCGCGGCATTGCCCGACTCCGCAGCGCGTCGTACGGCGTGCCCGTCGGCCGTTTGCCGTCGCCGTGTGCGCAGGTGCCCACCGGGGCCAAGGGCGTGACCCTCGTCGACAAGCGGTTCGTCAACGAGACGCACAAGCGCGGCATGAAAGTCCACGTGTGGACCATCGACGACCGCAACGAGATGATCCGACTCCTCGACCTCGGCGTCGACGGGATCATGACCGACCGACCCGCCGTGCTGCGCGAGGTCCTCGAGTCCCGCAACCAGTGGTTCACGACGTGAACGAGGACGCACAGCGCTATCTCGCGGGCCAGGTCGCCATGGCGCGCGCGCAACTGGCGCGACCGGCCGACGCCGAGGAGCACAAGCGGGCGACGCTGCAGAGTTTCAGCGCGGGGCTTCGCGCCCTTCAAGCGACGAACGCGATCACTACCGAGGAACAGGACGACTGGACCAATCGCATGCTCGTGGCGCTTGGCGAGGAGCCGATGGAGCCGTTGCCCGATGTCGGACCCAACGTCACAGTGATGCGCGCGGTCGAGCGACACGGCACCGACGACACCAGCGCCCGGCGCCCCCGGTCGCACGATTCCTGCGAGTGATTCCCGGGCCCGATGTCGAAGTCGAGGTGCGCGGTGGGAGGGCACGCGTTCTGGCGATCGAGCTGTACGACAACTCTGTCGCGGTCACATGGCGCCTGGCGCCGACGCCCGACTTCGATGCGCTCGACGCATTCGCGCTCGCGGCAACCGACCGTGACACCGACGGACTGCCGCCCCGTGATCGGGAACGCATCCAGGACATCGTGCGCCGAGGACTCGAGCGAAATCACCTACACCAGGTCGGCCTCACCGACGACGTCGGCACGGAGTACACCGCCGCCGGCTCCGGATGGAGCGGCGGAATGAACGAGATGCACGGCCGGGCGACGTTCTGGTCCGCAGTGCCCGACCGCGCCAGCGTGCTGTACGTCGAGCTCCTCGGCGCTCGGTTCGAGGCGCCGGTCACCTGAAGCGGGGTAGCGATCTCGCTGAATGGGGTAGGGGCGGACCATGACCGCGCTTCTCCCGAGCGACAAGCGGAAGGTCGCCGCCGCCAAACGACGGTTCCGCATGTTCTATCCAGGCGGGTTCCACGACGAGGACTACGTCGTCATGGAGCGCTTGTACAAGTGGGACGCACACCGCGCGTGGGCAAAGGTGCTGGCGCGAGAGGACTTCGACGCGATGTTGCGCGCCAGCCGCTACGAGGAGATCGCCGCGGCCGCAGTCAAGATCGAGTCGCGGACGAACCTGCTCTTCTCGTTCGAGAAGATGGCGATTCGCGACGCGGTCAACTCACCGAGCGGAGCGAAGGAATTTGCCGCCGGTCTGTACGACTGGCTGTATGGCCACGGCGGCGAGAAGTCCAAGTTCGAACGCTGGTGCCAGACGGTCGCGGAACTCCCCCGGCGGCAGACCCGTGTCGCGACGTGGCCGGTCGTCACCGTGTTCGGCTTCATCGCCAGACCGAAGGTGCACATCTTCCTGAAGCCAAACGTGACTCGTCTGGCCGCGGACCGCTACGGGTTCGACTTTCAGTACCAGTCACGGCCGCAATGGGGCCCGTACGCCAGTCTGCTCGACTTCGCCAAGACGCTCCGCCGGGATCTCGCGGACTGGCGACCGCGGGACATGATCGACATCCAGTCGTTCATCTGGGTACTCGGTTCGAGCGAGTACGACTGAGCAGCTACGGGAGCAGCACGTTCGGGTTGAGTATCCCGGCGGGGTCCAATGCTCGTTTGATGGCCCGCATCGCGTCTATCTCCGCAGCCGACCGGTTGAGGTGCAGCCAACGCTTCTTTGCGGTGCCGATGCCGTGCTCGGCCGAGATGCTCCCGCCCTTTTCCGCCACGAGGCCGAGCACCGCGGCGTCGATGCGCTCGTCGTCGGGCGCGACCCCGGTGACGTTCACGTGGAGGTTGCCGTCGGCGGCATGCCCGAACAGCCACACCCGCGCCGCCGGCTCGACGACGGCAACTCGCAGCTTGACCTCGTCGACGAACGCCGCGAGCGCACCGGCCGGCAGGGTGACGTCGAGCTTGTGCGGCGGACCTATCTGGTTGAGCGCTTCCGTATGTGCTTCGCGGTACCGCCACAGGTCGGCACGCCGACCGGCGTCGGTGGCCACCGCCACGTCGACCGGATCCAGGTGCGAGACCGCTGACGCAAACGCGTCGGATGGATCGACTCGGTCAGCGCACTCGACCAACAGATACGCGGCAGCATCGGACAGCGGCGGCGGCAACCCGAAGGTCGCACACACGAGCGCGAGCCCATCGGTGAAGAACAGCTCAGCCGCTTCGACTGACGGCAGCGTGCGGCGCAACTGGGCGCACGCCGCGAGCGCGCCATCGACGGAGTCGAAGCCGAGCAACGCAACCACGCGCTCGTCGAAGCGCGGCACCAGTCGGAGTCGCGCGGCGGTGACGATGCCCAGCGTGCCCTCGCTCCCGCACAACAGGGACGGAAGGTGGTAGCCGGTGTTGTCCTTGATCAGGCCGTCGAGATGCGAGATCACCGAGCCGTCGCCCAACACGGCCTCGACGCCGGACAGCTGCGCGCGCGTGTCGCCATAGCGGGCCACCTTCGAGCCGCCTGCGTTCGTCGCGATCGATCCCCCGACAGTGGCCGTGTCGCGCGCGCCCCAGTCGACGCCGTAGTCCCACCCGCCATCACGCGCCGCCCGCTGTGTGCCTGCGATCGTGGCACCCGCGCCCGCGGTCAGTTGCCCCGCCACGTCGTCGACGGGCGACACCGAATCCAGCCGGCGCAGCGACAGCACGATCTCGCCGTCGAGGGGAACGCTGCCGCCGACGAGCCCGGTGTTGCCGCCCTGCGGCACGATCGCGACACCGTTGGCGGCGCACCACGTGACCACGGCGCTGACCTCTTCGGTGGAGCCTGGGCGGACGACGGCGTCCGTCGATCCTGCGAAGCGTCCGGTCCAGTCGACGGTATAGCTCTCGGTGACCGACGGATCGGTCAGCACGTGCGCCGCGCCGACGATCGAGCGAAGTTCGTGGAGGGTCAGCGCGATCGTTCGAGCCAATCGTCGATGAGGCGGCGGGCGATGCTGATTCCCGGCGGGATCGCCGGAAGATCATCAGCCTTGAACCACTGCGCGTCGACGATCTCCGTCGGATCGATGACGATGTCGCCGTCCGTCCAGTCGGCGTTGAACCCGAGCATCAACGAATGCGGGAACGGCCACGGCTGGCTGGCCCAGTACCGCACGTTGTCGATCTCGACGCCGACCTCCTCACGCACCTCACGATGCACCGCCTCCTCGAGCGTCTCGCCAGGCTCGACGAAACCAGCGAGACAGCTGTACATCGGAATCGGGAACGTGCGCCCTCTCGCCAGCAGCGCGCGACCGTCGTCGCGCTCGATGAGCGTGATGATCGCGGGAGCCAGCCGAGGGAACGCGAGCAGGCCACAGGCGGGGCAGCGGCGCGCCCGCTCACCCATCGCCTCCTCCGTCGGTGTCGCGCAGCGTCCGCAGAACCGGTGCGTGCGCTCCCACTCGACGAGCTGCACGGCGCGTCCGGCGATCGTGAACGTGATGTCGTCGACCTGTCCCCACAGGCCCATGAGTGGCACTGCGCCCGTGCCGGGCTCGTCGTCGACGGCGAGGGCCCAGCAGGGACGATCGTCGAGCGTGCCGAGGAAGATCGCGCCGTCGAGCTCGTGATCACTCTCCTCCGCCACGAGGATCGTGCCGGCGCCGACGACGAACACGAGAGGCTCGCCCCGCTCGTCGGGAGCGTGCATGTGGGGAATGAACCGTCCGGGCTTCACACGCGGGAGGGTACGTCAGCGAGCGAGGGCCAGCGCAGTGGTGAGGATGGCCAGCCCGTGGTCGAGCTCATCGTCCGTGATCGTGAGGGGCGGGATCAAACGCAGCACGTTGTCGTTCGGACCGCACGTGAGCACGAGCAACCCTTCGTCGAAGCACTGCCGTTGCACGGCCGCGGCGGCCTGGGCGTCGCGCAGCTCGACACCGATCATCAGCCCGACCCCGCGCACGTCGCGCACGATGTCGGGGTTGGCCGCTCCGACCGCGGCCAACCGAGTGAGCGCGACGGCGCCGAGCAGCTGCGCCCGTTCGTAGCAGTGGCCCCGCTCGAGCGCGTCGAGCGTCGCGAGCGCGGCGGCACATGCGACCGGGTTGCCACCGAAGGTCGAGCCGTGCGTGCCTTGCGGCCAACGATCCATGAGCGAGCGGCCGGCGATGATCCCGCCGAGGGGCAAGCCCGACGCGATTCCCTTGGCGAAGAGCACGACATCCGGGCGTACGCCGAACGTCTCGGCGGCGAACGGCCGGCCGGTGCGTCCCATCCCCGACTGCACCTCGTCGAAGACGAGGACGATGTCGTGCGCCGAACAACGCTCGCGCAGCCCGTCGAGCCACGCGGCGGGCGGCACGACGTAGCCGCCTTCGCCGAGCACCGGCTCGACGATCATGCAGCCGATCTGGCCGCGCTGTGCGGTGAGGACACCGTCGAGCGCGTCGAGCGCGCCCGGTACATCGCCGTACGGCACGTGGAAGACCATCGGAAGCAGCGGTTCGTAGCCGTCGCGGTACTTCGACTTCGTGGACGTGAGCGTGGTGGCCGCGAGCGTGCGGCCGTGGAAGCCGCCGGAGAAGGCGATCACGCCGCCGCGACCGGTGACCTTGCGCGCCAACTTCAACGCGCCGTCGACGGCCTCCGCTCCGGAGTTCGAGAAGAACACGCGCGGCTCATCGATGAACGGAACCAGTGCACCCAGGCGCTCGGCCAGCTCGATCGCCGGCTGGTGGCGGGTGACGACAGATGTGTGGATCAGCGCGCGCGCTTGCCGCTCGATAGCGGCGACGACGAGTGGATGGCAGTGTCCGACGTTCGTGACGCCGATGCCCGACCCGAAGTCGAGGAAGCGTCGGCCCTCCACGTCGGTGATCCAGCAGCCTTCGCCGCGCTCGGCCACGATCTCGAAGTAGCCGGGCAGCACGCCGGCCATCGCACTGTCGTACCGTTCGAGCCAGTCCACTGTCCGCGTCGAGTGGTCGACCGCGCTCACGAGTCGCCCGCCGTCGGCGTGTCGATCTGGGCGCGCTGCAGCCGACCCGAGTAGTCGACGTACACGGTCTTGATCTGGCTGAACTGCTCGATGCCTCTCGCGCCGGCTTCGCGAAACCCGTTGCCGGTGTGTTTGGTGCCCCCGAACGGGAGCGGGATCTCGGCGCCGATCGTGGGGGCGTTCACGTAGACGATCCCAGTGTCGATGCGGTCGACCGCGTGCAGCGCGGCGTTGATGTCGCGGGTGTAGATCGCCGCGGACAGGCCGTATTCGACGGAGTTGACGACCCCGATGGCCTCGTCGAGATCACCGATCTCGAGCACGGTCAGGACCGGCCCGAACACCTCTTCTCTCGCGATGCGATGCTCCGGTTTCACGTCGACCAGGACCGTGGGCTCGACGAACGTGCCGCCCTCGCATCCGTCGACGTCGAGCCGGAGCCGGCCGCCCGTCGCAATGTGAATGCCTTCCTTGCGCGCCGCCTCGATGACACCGAGGATGCGGTCGCCGGACGCCCGGTTGATCACCGGACCGACGTCGGTACCCGGAAGGCAGGGATCGCCGAGCCGCAAGGCGGCCGCACGCGCTGTGATGCGCTCGACCAGCTCCGACGCGATCGCGGGATCGACGATCAGCCGCGAGGTCGACGTGCAGCGCTGCCCGGCTGTGCCGAACGCTCCGAAGATCACCCCATCGACGACGAGATCGAGGTCAGCGTCGGCGCGCACGATCATCGCGTTCTTGCCGCCGAGCTCGAGCGAGACGAGTCGCGGGCCTGTCTCCATCGCCGCGGCCGCGACCTTGCGGCCGGTCGGCACCGAGCCGGTGAAGCTCACCGCACTGATGCCGGGATGCGTGGCCAGCGCGGCGGCCGGCTCGGCAAAGCCGTGCACGATCTGGATCAGCGCGCGGGGCACTCCGGCCTCGATGCACGCGGCGACGAAGGCGTCGGCGCACGCCGGCGAATGCTCTGACGGCTTCAACACGATTCCGTTGCCGGCCAGGAGTGCGGGGAAGCACTTCCACGACGGGATGGCCACGGGGAAGTTCCACGGCGTGATCATCCCGACGACCCCGACGGGTTGGCGGGTCGTCCACGCCATCTTGTCGGCCAACTCGGACGGGACCGTTTCGCCCCACGCGCTGCGCCCTTGGCCGGCGACGAAGTCGGCCATGTCGACCGCTTCCTGCACGTCGCCGCCGGCCTCGACCAAGACCTTGCCGACTTCGCGGCTGACGAGCTCTGCGAGCTCATCCTTGCGGCCGGCGAGCACTGCGCCCGCTCGCGCGATGACTGCCGCTCGGGCGGGAATCGGCAGTGCGGCCCAGGAGCGCTGCGCCTCGGAAGCCGTCGCCACGGCCTCGTCGACAGCGCCCGCGTCGGCGGCCTCGAACGATCCGATGACCTCCGCAGGTCGAGCAGGATTGACGGAATCGAACGATGACATGAGTGGAACCTCCGTTTCTGCTCGGTGCCATAGCGTAACATTTGTTTCATGACAGTCGGGGTCCGGGTGCAGGACCTGCGGGATGAGCTCACCGTGGCCGAGCGGAAGCTGGCCGAGGTGGTTCTCGGCGAGCCCCAGACCGTGGCGTTCGGCACCGTGGCATCGCTGGCCCGCGCCGCCGGCACGAGTGGTGCCAGCGTGGTGCGGTTCGCGAACCATCTCGGCTACGAGGGTTTCATCGAGTTGCAGGCGGCCGTCCAGCAGGAGCTGGCGGGTCATCTGCGTCCGGCCGTCGAGCGCATCCGCCAGCCCGCACACGACGACGTCGTCGGTCGCACGATGGCGGTCGAGGTCGACAACGTCGTGGCGTCGCTCGAGGCCATCGACCGCCGCATGCTCAGTGCCGCGGCTGCACGCCTCGCCGCCCCCAAGGCCCGTGTCGTCGTCCTGCCGGGTAGCGCGTCGTTCGGCGTTGGCTATCACCTCGCCGATCAACTCGGCTTGCTGCGCGACGGGGTCACGTTGGCGTGGGGCTCCCCCGCTCCGGTCACCGCGACGCTGGCTGCCCTCAAGCGCACTGACGTGCTCGTGGCGATCGACGTTCGGCGCTACGACGTGGCCGTGCTCGACGGCACCTCACTCGTGGCCGACCGCGGAGTCCCGCTCATCGCCATCACCGACTCCGCGTTGTCGCCACTGGCCACGCGGGCGACGGCGACGTTCACGATCGCCGGCGAAGGCGCCGGTCCGTTCGACAGCCAGACCGGAGCGATGGCGGTGGCCAACGCCCTGATCACCTCCGTGGCGCAACGGCTGCGAGCGACCGCCACCCGACGGCTCGACCGCGTCGAGCAGGCGTGGCGAACGGCGGGCGTGCTCACCGATTCGTAGGCTGCGCTCCGTGCACACCGTCACACGTCATGCCCCGCGAGGCATGGTCGCCTCCGTCGATCATCTTGCGTCCGCCGCCGGTGTCGCGATGCTCCAGCGGGGCGGGTCGGCCGCCGACGCCGCCATCGCCGCCAGCGCGGTGCTCGCCGTCACCGCTCCGCACCTCTGCGGGATGGGTGGCGACCTGTTCGCCCTGGTGCATCAGGGCGACGGCGCGCCGGAGGCGTTGAATGCCTCCGGACGAGCCGGCAGTGGCGCCGATCCTGTCCAGCTGCGGCTCGAAGGTCACGACGTCATGCCGTTCGCCGACGATCTGCGTGCCGCGCCGGTGCCCGGGTGCGTCGACGGCTGGCTCGCGCTCCACGAACGCTTTGGTCGTCTCGCGCTGGCCACGGTGCTCGAACCGGCGATCGTCTACGCGGCGAGCGGTTTCCCCGCGTCGCCGTTGCTCGCCGGCATGGCCGGTCAGCTTCGGGGGGTCGAGGGCGCCGAGGATCTCACCGGCGCGGGCCGGCTCGGGCACGGCGATCTCGTACGGCGGCCCGGTGTCGCGCTCTCGCTGCAAGCCGTCGCGGCGCACGGCCGGTCCGGCTTCTATCAAGGGCTCTTCGGCGAAGGGCTGCTCGCCATCGGGAACGGCGAGTACGCACCCGCCGATCTCGCCACGCCGCTGGCCGACTGGGTGGAACCGCTGTCGGTCAACGTGTGGGGCCACGACGTGTGGACGATCCCACCGAACTCGCAGGGCTACCTCACCTTGCTCGGAGTGGCGATCGTCGAAGACCTTCCGCTCCCCGACGCGCCCGACGACGGATTATGGCCGCATCTGCTCGTCGAGGCGGCGCGCGCCGCGGCATACGACCGGCCCCAGCGGCTCTACGAAGGTGCCGACGTGTCGTCGTTGTTCACGTCGGATGAGGTCGCGCGCCGTCGCGCCATGATCGACGCGGACTCGCGCGCGACGCTCGCTTCACCTGCAGGCGCCGGCGACACCATGTATCTGTGCGCGGTCGACAGCGAGCGCATGGGCGTTTCGCTCATCCAGTCGAACGCCAAGGGCTTCGGGTGCAACGTGTTCGAACCGACGACAGGCATCGGCTTGCACAACCGCGGCATCGGCTTCTCGCTCGAGCCGGGCCATCCGGCTGAGTACGGCCCCGGCAAGCGTCCGCCACACACGCTGGCACCGGCGCTCATCACGCGCCCCGATGGATCGCTTCGAGCGGTCATCGGCACGATGGGCGGCGATGCGCAGCCACAGATCCTGCTGCAGCTGATCACCCGCCTGCTCCGCCATGGCGAGGTGGCGGGGTCGGTCATCGGGGCGCCGCGCTGGGCGCTGATCGGTTCCGGCGCATCGGGCTTCGACACATGGGCCGATCCCGACGGGGCCAGCGTGGCCATCGAGACCATCGCCCCTCCCGCGTGGGGTGAGGCGTTGCGCGAGCGCGGTCATGCCGTCGACGAGATCGACGGCATCTTCGGTTCGTTCGGCCACGCCCATGTCATCGAGGTGACGAACGACGGCCTCGCCGGCGCCGCTGATCCGCGCGCGCTGATCGGCGCCGCCGCGGGGTACTGACCTCAGGGACTCCGCGGGTTTGCGTGGGTCGCCGGCGGCCGATTCGTAGGGGTCGGCGCTGGTCAGGATGGTGAAACAGCGCGATGAACAGGGCGTCCGGCGGCGCACGTCAAGGTGGGCGGTCGCGCCGAGGTCCTTTGTGGGCCCACAGCGACATGGAATGTCGCCAAGCGCGCCAAGACTTCGACGTCGACGACTATTGGCGCCGCTTGCGACACATCTCGTCGTCAAGCGCGCCAAGAGTTCGCGGCACGGCCGACCACCGCGGTGAACGCAGCCAGTACCTCGACCAGGAGCCGGCCTGCGGTTGACGCGCCCGACGTCGGTGCGTCCTTGCTGGGCTGTTCACGTCCGCGCTGCGACCGGTGGACCCACACAAAGGTAAGGAGAACCTGACCTCAGTCGCGGTCGGAGAACTTCGGGTCGCGCTTTTCGAAGTACGCAGTCACGGCCTCGACGTTGTTCTTGCTGCCGATCAACGAACCCATCGTTGCCGTCTCCGCCTTGAAGGCCTCGCCGAGGCTCACCTGCCCGGCCATGTTGATCAGTGCCTTCACGCCGTTGATCGCGCTCGGGTTCTTGCCGGCGATCTCGGTGGCGAGCTCCATTGCGGCCGCGTGCGGATCGTCAGCGACACGCGTGGCCAAGCCGATCGCGACGGCCTCTTCGCCCGACACCATCCGGCCGGTGAATGCGAGCTCCTTCGCGACGTCGAGCCCGACGAGTCGGGGAAGCATCTGCGTGCCGGTCATGTCGGGCACCAGCCCCCATCGGATCTCGAGCACCGAGAGCTTCGCGTCGGGAGCCACGATGCGAATGTCTGCAGACAACGCGAGCTGGATGCCGGCACCGACGGCCGGCCCGTGCACGGCTGCGATGACGGCCGCCGGCATCTCCGTCCACACGTAACACGCCTGCTGCGCGAGGTTCGTGATGCGCCCTTCTTCTCGGCGCCCGATGTCGCCGCCCGCGGTCGCGTCTGCCGCGGGCGCACCCGCCATGGCCTGGAAGCTCTCGAGGTCGAGCCCGGCGCAGAACCCCCGACCCGACCCGGACAGCACCACCGCCCGCACGGTGCGATCGGCTTTGATGCTCTCCCCCGCCTCGGCCAATGCATGGAACATCGCATTGTCGACAGCATTCAGCTTCTCGGGGCGGTTGAGCCGCACATCGGCGACGCCGCCTTGGATCTCGATCGTGACCCGGTCTGACATGGGGCCATGCTCTCCCCTTCCGGCTCGAACCCGCAAGACTGGGGCCGCTGTGCTTCGTCCCCTTCTGCTCGCTTGTGTCCTTGGCGCGCTCGTCGCGCTGCTGCCCGCCGCGCCCTCCACGGCCGCGGGGCGAGGGGCCGTCGTGACGACGCCGACGGCCACCATCGCCCCGGAACTGAACGGTTTGCCCGTCGACGGCTTCGACTACCGGATCATCAAGGCGCAGGTCGATCAGGCTTCGACGGCGCTCTCCGCGGCCAAGTCGCTGTTGGCATCGTCCGCCACCGAGTTGACGAACCTTCAGCTCGAGGACACCCGCCTCACCACCCGGCTCGCGCAACAGACCGATCTCAAGAAAGAGGCCACGGTCAACCGCACGGCGGCGCGGGCCGGACTCCGTGCGCTCGCCATCGACAGCTACGTGCACGGGCAACTTGATCCTGGCGACGTCGTCGATGCCAACGTCGCCACGCGTCTCCTGGGCAACCGCACACTCACCCAGGCCGTGAGCGAGGAACAAGCGGCCAAACTGAAGGCGGCGACCGACGCGGTCGACAGCGCCGTCCGCACGATCACCGCAGACCTCGTGACGCGCACCAACGGGAGGCAACGGATCGCGGCCGTGCAAGCCGCACACGATCAGGCCGCCACGGACGAGGTGCGACTGACCAACGATCTCACCAATCAACAGGGCAACCTCGAACGGGCCCGCGTGACGGCCACCGTGGTCGGCGAGGACTTCGCCCTCGTCGCGCTCGACGCGTACTGGAAGGCCGCGCAGGCGATGGCCGGGGACGACCCGGACTGCGGTATCCCGTGGTGGGCGCTCGCGGGAATCACGCGCAGCGAGAGCCGGCACGGGACGTACGGCGGCGCCAAGCTCCTGTCGAACGGCGACGTGGACCGCGTGATCGTCGGTATCCCACTCGACGGAACGAACAACACGGCGCTCATCCCCGACACGGATGGCGGCGTCTACGACGGCGACCCGGTGTACGACCGAGCGGTCGGACCGATGCAGTTCATCCCGTCGACCTGGCGGCGCTGGGCCCGCGACGGCAACGGCGATCGCGCCCAGGACCCCAACAACATCTACGACGCCGCGGCGGCGGCGGCGCACTACTTGTGCGCCAGCGGACCGATGCGTACCGACGACGACATGCGCCGCGGGTTTTTCAGCTACAACCACTCCGACTCGTACGCCAACACCGTCCTCAACTACGCGAAGGCGTACGCGCAGTTCCGAATCGCGTAAGGAGCATCGCCAGCCGATGACGAACCCGAAATCCTTCCAGCTGTCAGCTGAGATCCACGACTACCTGATCGCCCACAGCACTCCCGCGGACGACATCGAACGAGCACTCATCGAAGAGACGGCCGCGCTCGGCGACATCGCGAGGATGCAGATCGCGCCAGAGCAAGGCGCCCTGTTGCGGATCCTCACTCGATTGCTCGGCGTCACGCGCGCTGTCGAGGTCGGCACGTTCACCGGATACTCAGCGTTGTGCATCGCGCGCGGTCTCGCACCGCAAGGCCGCCTGCTGTGCTGCGACGTGAGCGATGAGTGGACGAAGATCGGACGGCGGCACTGGGAAGCGGCCGGCGTCGCCGACCGCGTCGAGCTCCGACTCGGCCCTGCCCTCGACACATTGCAGTCGTTACCTCGTGAAGCCACGTTCGATCTCGCGTTCATCGATGCCGACAAGCCCAACTACGTCGCCTACTACGAAGAACTGCTGCCGAGGATGCGCGTCAACGGCCTCTTGATCGTGGACAACGTGCTGTGGAGTGGCTCCGTCGTCGATCCGAAGGCCAACGACGAGAACGTGCAGGCGATCCGCGCGTTCAACGACCACCTCGCGCAGGACGACCGGGTGGAGAAGGTGATGCTGCCGGTCAGCGACGGCATCACGCTGGCGCGCAAGCACTAGTCAGGCGAAAAAGCCGGCGGGAACCACTGGGTCATTCGGCCCGTTGTGCTCAACGAGGCCCAGAAGCGGCCGATCACGTGAGTAGGCACGAAGGGAAGAGGTGGTCACGTGGAGCCTGCCGAGTTCGCTGAGCGATTGAGCGAACTGACCGGTCCCGACATCGCCGCCCTGGCGGCGGCCCTGCGCCACGAGCTCGACTCCGCTGACGGCGAACTGTCGTGGTGGCGGGCAACGATCACCATCGGCGCGAACCTCAAGCGACATCACCGTTCGCGCGAAGCCGGACTCGCGGCGCACCGCGCGTCCGTCGCAGTGTTGGCCGCGGCCGCACGAACTGACACGAGCGTCAGCAAGGACGACATCACCGTCGTGGCGCGAGCCGCGTCGGAAGTCGCTCGCGTGCTCGTGGCGGAACACGACCACGACGTGCCAGCGGCGACCATCGCGGTTTTGCTTGCCCCGTGGCGTCCGCTCGTCTCCGCAGCCGCATAGTCCGATTCGCACCCCTTCCGAGGGTGTTGGCGCGCAGTTGTCATACACGGCGCGAACCACCGGGCTACATTGCCGCTGCGGCGCGAGGTTGTGCCGCTAGTCACATGCTTCGCTAACCACTATCCGGGGGGAAATGTGCTGAAGCCCGCCACGTCGCGGAAATCGCGATTCACCGCTCTCTTGCTCGTGCTCGTGCTGCTCGCTGCCGCGTGCGGCGGTAGCAGCAAGAAGAGTCCTGACGCAGCAAGCTCAACACCAACCCAGGACACGACGAAGCCCGTGTACGGCGGCAGCGTCACCTACGCCCAAGAGGCCGAAGACGCCGGTGGCGTGTGCGTTCCCGAGTCCCAGCTCGACATCAACGGCATCAACTACGCGCAGACCATCTACGACACCCTCACGATCCTGAACGACGACGGCAAGATCGTCCCGTTCCTCGCGAAGAGCGTCGAACACAACGCCGACGCGACGGTGTGGACGGTGACGTTGCGCGACGGCATCATGTTCCACGACAACACCCCGCTCACCGCGACGGTCGTGAAGAACAACATCGACGCCTGGCGCGGCTCGTACCCCGGGCGTAGCCCGATCCTGTTGAGCCTCGTGTTCGGCCCGTACATCGACACCGTCACCGCGGACGACGCCGCGAAGACCGTCGTCGTCAAGACCAAGGTCCCGTGGGCCGGGTTTGACGCCTACCTGTGGTCGCAGGGTCGTCTCGGGATGATCGCGCAGAAGCAGCTCGACAGCACCGACTGCGCCAAGGACCTCATCGGCACCGGCCCGTTCAAGCTGCGCGAGTGGGTCGTCAACGATCACTTCACCGCGGACAAGAACCCCAACTACTGGCGCACCGACGCCGACGGCGGCAAGCTGCCGTACCTCGACTCGATCACCTTCAAGCCGCTCAATGATGCGCAGCAGCGTCTGAACGGCTTGCAGAGCGGCCAGTTCCAGCTGACCCACACCTCGGACGACCTTGCGACGGAGCAACTCCGGGAGCTCGCCAAGCAGGGCAAGGTCACGCAAAACGAGTCGGACAGGTTCGGCGAGGTGAGCCACTACATGCTCAACGAGAGCAAGCCGCCGTTCAACAACATCCACGCCCGCAAGGCCGTGGCGCTGGCGATCGACTACGTGACGCTGCGGAAGGTGCGTAACCACGACATCAGCCAAAGCGCCAATGGTGCGTTCGCACCGGGGCAGATCGGGTTCCTCACCGACACCGGCTATCCCAGCTTCAACCTCGACGAGGCGAAGAAGGAAGTCGCGGCCTACAAGTCCGACACTGGTCAGGACCTGAAGTTCACGTTGGGTGGCACCACTGATCCCTCCGGGATCGAGACCGACAACTTCGTGAAGACGATGCTCGAAGCGGCCGGCATGTCGCTGTCCGTCTACCAGGTCGAGCAGACGCAGTACATCAACAAGGCGATTGCCCGCGACTTCGAGATGTACGGCTGGCGCAACTTCAGCGGTGGCGGCGGCGACTACCTGTACTTCTGGTGGCACTGCAACAACGCTCCGCCTGCGGCTTGCGACAACCTCGTCAACTTCGGTGGCTTCAACGATGCGACGATCAACGCCGACTTCGACAAGGGTCGAAGTGAGGTTGATCCGAGCAAGGCGAAGTCGTTCTACGAGGACATCAACCGCACATTCGGAAGCCAGGTGTACAACATCTGGGTCAACTACACGCTGTGGTCGGTGGCGACGTCTCCGAAGGTGCACAACATCTTCGGGCCGCCGTTGCCGGATGGCAGCAAGGCGAACACGAGCTTGGCCAACGGCCATGCCATGAGCGGCATCTTCGTAACGCCGTAGCGGGAGGGAACGATTGTGCGAGCGGTAGTCCAGCGCGTGGTGCAACTGGGCGTCGTGCTGCTGCTCGTGACCTTGTTCACCGCTCTTCTACTCAACCTGGTGCCAGGGGACGTCACGGCGACCCTGGCACCAGTGGCGACGCCGCAGCAGAAGGCACAGCTGAAGCACGAGCTCAAGCTCGACCGGCCGTTGTACGAGCGGTACGGCGAGTGGGTCAATGGCCTCGTCCACGGCGACCTCGGCTGCTACTACGGGACATCGGGCTACACGTCCGCGAGTGAATGTCCGGACAAGGTGGCCGATCGGGTCAAAGATGCGTTACCCGTTTCGCTGCTCTTGATGTTCTATGCACAAGTGCTGTCATTGGCGATCGCGATCCCACTCGGCGTCGCGACCGCCTACAGAGCCGGCTCGGTGTTCGACAAGAGCGTGAACACCATCGCGTTCGGACTGCTGGCGATCCCGAACTTCGTCCTCGCGCTCGTGCTGGCCTACTACGTCGGCGTCAAGGCCCACCTCTTCGACATCGACCCGACGGGATGGGTCGACTTCGGGCAGAGTCCCGTCGACCACTTCAGACAGGCACTGCTCCCGACCATCACGCTCGCGGTGGGTCAGATCGCGGTGTACATGCGGCTGTTGCGCAGCGACATGATCGCAACGCTGCAGGAAGACTTCGTCACGATGGCGCGAGCCAAGGGACTCAGTTCCGGGCGGATCTTGTGGCGCCACGCGCTACGGCCGTCGAGCCTCACGCTGCTCACCGTCGCGGGCCTCAACGTCGGCACGTTGATCGGCGGCGCCGTCGTGATCGAGAACATCTTCGGGATCCACGGCATCGGATTCTTGGTGTCCGACGCCATCGTCCGACGCCAGTACGTCGCGCTGCAGAGCTACGTGGCCGTCCTGGCTCTCGGGTACGTCGCCGTGAACTTCCTCGTTGACATCCTCTACGCCGTTCTCGACCCACGGATACGCCATGCCCGAGCAGTCGGCTGACCCCACGAGCCCGGGGGGGGCTGCAGAACCAGTTGTCGCGGGAGTACAGACGCTCGTGTTGGAGCCCGCAACCGCGCCGCCGGTCGAGGTCGAGAAGTCCGCGACCAAGAAGCTCGGAATCGTCGGCTGGATCGCGATCGTCTGGATCGTCGCCGTGTTGGGCTCCGCGATTCTCGCGCCGCTGCTACCGATCGCGAGCCCGACCAAGCCGTTCATCCAGAACACGAGCGAGGCGCCGACCGTCTCTCATCCGTTCGGCACCGACAGCACGGGTCAGGACCTGTTCTCGCGTGTCATCTGGGGGGCGCGCGCGTCCCTCCTCGTGTCTGTTGCCTCGGTGGCATTCGGCCTCCTGTTCGGCGGCATCCTCGGGCTCATCGCGGGGTATTACCGCGGCCGGGTGGACACGTTCCTGAGCTACCTGTTCAACGTCTTCCTGGCGATTCCGCAACTCGTGCTCGCACTCGCCCTCGTCGCCGTTTTCGCGAGCGATCCGGCGGTCAGCGTCGCCAAACGCGAACTGTGGCTCGTCATCGCGATCGGGCTCGTCTCGATCCCCATCATCGGACGCATCACGCGGGCGTCGACATTGGCCTGGTCGCAGCGCGAGTTCGTCCTCGCCGCCCGCAGCATGGGCGCCAAGAACCGGCGCATCATCGTCCGCGACATCCTGCCCAACGTGATGCCGGCGATGTTCTCGATCGCACTGCTCGGTATCGCGGTCGTGATCGTGCTCGAAGGCGGCTTGAGCATCCTCGGCGTCGGGGTGCCTGCTTCCACGCCGTCGTGGGGCAACCTGGTGGCCACGGGCCGCAACGAGCTGACCAAGATCATCGGCGCCTCGCCGCAGGTCATCTTCGCTCCGTCGATCGCCATCTTCCTCACAGTGCTCTCGCTCAACTATCTCGGCGACGTCGTGCGCGCCCGCTTCGACGTCCGGGAGAGCGCGATCTAAGTGCCGCTGCGTCGCCGAAAAGAAGTGAGCCGGACGATCTCGGCCAAGCCCGAGGTTGGCCGTCTGCTCGAGGTCACCGACCTCAGTACGGCCTTCAAGACGGCGCGCGGCCTCGCTCGTGCGGTCAACAACGTGTCCATCTCGCTCGACCGCGGCAAGACCCTCGGCATCGTCGGTGAGTCGGGGTCGGGCAAGTCCGTGCTGTCGAGATCGATCATGGGGCTGCTACCCAAGCACAACGTCGAACGCGAAGGCAGCGTTCGTTTCGAGGGCAAAGAGATCAGCACGCTCTCGAACGCCGCGATGCGCGCGTTCTGGGGCACCGAGATGGCGATGGTGTTCCAGGATCCGATGACGTCGCTCAACCCCGTGCTGAAGGTGGGCCGTCAGATCACCGAGTCGTTGATCTACCACCTCGACATGGACAAGAAGCAAGCCAACGACACGGCGCTCACACTGCTCAAGTCGGTCGGCATCCCTGAAGCCGAACGCCGGTTGTCGGAGTACCCGCATCAACTCTCGGGCGGCATGCGCCAGCGCGTCGTGATCGCGATCGCGCTGGCGTGCGGCCCGAAGTTGCTGTTCGCCGACGAGCCAACCACTGCGCTCGACGTGACGGTCCAGGCACAAATCCTCAACCTGCTCGCACAGCAACAACGCGAACGCGACATGGCCATGATCCTCGTCACCCACGACCTCGGCGTCGTCGCCGGCCGCGCCGACGAGATCGCCGTGATGTACGCCGGTCAGATCGTCGAGCGTGCGCCGACCCGCGTGCTGTTCGCACAGATGCGGATGCCGTACACGGAGGGGCTGCTGCGGTCGATTCCGAAGCTCGAGCAGCCGAGTCACAGCCGGCTCCAGATCATCGGTGGCCGCCCTCCTGATCTCGTCAATCCTCCGGTGGGCTGCAAGTTCGCACCGCGTTGCGCGTATGCCCAGGAGAAGTGCCACAGCGAGGAGCCACCGTTGGTCGAAGCCGACACGCCGGGCCACTACTTCAAGTGTTGGTTCCCGGTCGGCACGCCGGAGGGCAAGGAAGCGCTCGACCGCAATCTCGCCACGAAGCTGCCGCAGGCGCTTGCCTTCGTCGCCGGCGACGCTGCAGCGGCAGCCAAGGTCGAGGCCGGGGTCTGATGGCCGGTACCGGAACTGCACACCTGCGGTCGGCCGACGACGTGCTGTTGCGCGTCGAAGATCTCGTCGTCGAGTTCCCTGCGGGTCGCCGCATGAAGGTGCACGCGGTATCGGGTATCAGCCTCGACGTCCGCAAGGGCGAGACGCTGGGCCTCGTCGGCGAGTCCGGCTGCGGCAAGTCGACGACCGGTCGGGCGATCATGCAGCTCCCGAGACCGACCTCAGGCCGCGTGATCTTCGAGGGTCAGGATCTCACCAAGTTGTCCGGCGAGGACCTGCGCAAGATGCGGCCGCAGCTACAGCTGATCTTCCAGGATCCGATCTCGTCGCTGAATCCTCGTCGTCGCGTGGGCGACATCGTGCGTGAGCCGCTCGAGGTGTGGGACCGCGGCACCAAGGAATCACGGGAGAAGACCGTGAACGAGGTGCTCGAGGCCGTCGGTCTCGACAACGAGGCGTCGCGCAACAAGCGGCCCCACCAGTTCTCAGGTGGCCAATGCCAGCGCATCTGCATCGCCCGAGCGCTCGTGCTCGAACCGCAGGTCATCATCTGTGACGAGCCGGTGTCGGCCCTCGACGTGTCCGTTCAGGCCCAGATCCTCAACCTGCTCGAGGACATGAAACAGCGCTACGGGTTGACGCTGGTGTTCATCGCCCACGACCTCGCGGTCGTGAAGAACGTGAGCGATCGCATCGCGGTGATGTACCTCGGCAAGCTGTGCGAGGTCGCGGGACCCGACGAGCTCTACACGCGCCCGGCGCATCCGTACACCGCGGCGCTGCTGTCGGCCATCCCGGTGCCCGACCCGTCGGCGACGCTGAAGACGCCGGCGTCGCTACAGGGAGAACTGCCGTCCCCGCTCGCGCCGCCGTCAGGCTGCCGGTTCCGCACGCGTTGCCCGCGGGCCGAGGACCGCTGCGCGCGCGAGGAACCACAGCTCCGTCCGGTGTTGGCCGGCTCCGAGCACTACGTGGCGTGCCACTTCCCGCTGATCGAAGCTGCCGAAGTCCCCACCGCCGCGGTCAGCATCAACGGCCACTAACCCACCGCAAATCCAGTGCACGACGACACAAAAGTGGTTCTCCTCACCTTTGTGTGGGTCGCCGGCGGCCGATTGGTCGGGGTCGGCGCTGGTCACGACGGTGAAACAGCGCGATGAACACGACGTCGGGCGGCGCGCGTCGAGGTGGGCGGTCGTGCCGAGCGCCTTTGTGGTACCAGAGCGACATGGAATGTCGCCAAGCGCGCCAAGACGTCGAGGTCGGCGACTATTGGCGCCGATGGCGACACATCCGGTCGCCAAGCGCGCCAAGAGTTCGCGGCACGGCCGACCACCCGCGGTGAACGCAGCCCGCGCCTCGACCAGCAGCCGGCCTGAGGTTGACGCGCCCCCGACGTCGGTCGTCCTTGCTGCGTCGTTCACGTCCGCGTCGCGCAGGTGGACCCACACAAACCCGCGGAGTCCCACAAAGTGTGTCGCTATGCACTGGATTTCGGAGTCAGGGTGGAACGACAGTGCGGCTGGCGATGAGGGCTTGCCAGCAGTACCAGGCGACCATCGTTCGGTAGGGACGGAAGCGGTCGCCGAGCGGTACGAGCTCCTGTGACGACGGCATGTTGGCAAGGTCGTACGCCACCGCGTAGCCGGCGCGGACGCCGTAGTCCCCCACCGGCCACACGTCGAGCCGCTTCAACGTGAAGATCAAGAACATCTCCGCGGTCCACGGGCCGATGCCGCGCACCGGCGTGAGCTCGGCCACGACCGCTTCGTCGGACAAGCGGCCGATGCGGTCGAGCCGCACCTCGCCGGCCGCGACCTTGTGCGCGAGATCGAGCAGCGACAGCGCCTTGGCGTTCGAGAAACCTGCACCCCGCAACGCGTCGTAGCCGGCGTCGAGCACGCCCTCCGCGGTGAACGGGCCGTCGACCAGTACGCGCACCCGATTCCAGATGGCTTCGGCTGCTTTTCCCGCAAGCTGCTGGTAGCAGATCGCCTCCGCGAGTTGCTCGAACCGCGTGCGGCCCGTCCGCCGGCCACCGAGATCGGGCAGCCCGTGTTCCGCGATGAGCCGCTTCATCACCTGGTCGCGCTGCGCAAGGTGACGCGCGCCCTCGGTCAGGCGCTCTGTGGGCATCGGGCTACCGTACGTCGATGCCCCAACCCCCGGCGATGCAGATTGACGAAGACACGATCTATCAGGTGACGATCGAAACCGATCGTGGCCCGATCGTGATGGAGCTCGATCCCAAGCTCGCACCGAACACCGTGAACCACTTCGTCGTGCTGGCGCGCGACGGCTTTTACAACGGCCTCACGTTCCATCGCGTGGTACCCGACTTCGTCATCCAAGGCGGCGACCCCGAAGGCAGCGGACGCGGCGGGCCGGGCTACAAGTGGGACGACGAGCCCGTGAAGGGCGACTACACGCTCGGCGCGGTCGCGATGGCCAACGCCGGCAAGAACACCAACGGTTCGCAGTTCTTCATCTGCATCGACGACTGCCAGCGCAAGCTCGACAAGGCCTACAACCTCTTCGGCTACGTGATCGACGGCATCGACGTGGCCCAGAAGATCCAACAGGGCGATGTGATGCGCTCGGTCGCCGTCTCGGAGCGCGCCTCCGATTGACGGTCAGTCGTTGCGTTCGGCGTTGATACGCGTCGAGTAGAGGCGCAGGCCGGAACCGCCGGCCACGAGGAGCAACGAGAAGAGCAGCAGGATTCCGATCTGTTCGAGTGCGTAGATGCGGTCGACCAGATCGGGGTCGCCGTCGCTGAATCCGCCGGTAGACGAGACGCGGCCGCCGCCGGAGAGCTCATTCTGGGTGCGCCACGCGACGAAAAACCAGCCAATGGCGAACAGCACCCCGACGACGATGCAGATCAGCGACACCACCGCGATCACCCGGGCTTCACCGCGGATCAAGATCCGTTCGACTTCAACCTCGACGTCCTCCTGATCGATCTCCTCCTCGTCGTCGAGCGCCTCCACGACGATGTTCTCCAGCTCCCCCGCGTCATCGGTCATCCGTCCAGCCTCGCATCTCGGGATGCGCGACGCTGCGACCCATGTCAGCGCCGCATCATGACCACGACCATCCCGACCTGCCGCCGCCGGCGGTGGAGGAAGTTGCTGATGGGGTGTACGCCTACGTGCAACTCGACGGCTCGTGGGGCCTGAACAACAGCGGCTTCCTGGTCGGCCGCGACGGCGTCACCGTGATCGACACGTGCTTCACCGAGCGGCGGACGCGGGCGCTCATCGACACCATCGGATCGGTCACGTCGCTCCCGTTGCGGACGCTGGTGAACACGCACCATCACGGCGATCACACGCACGGCAACTACCTCATGCCTGCGGCCACGATCATCGGCCACGAGCTGACGCGCGAGGAGATGGTCGCCTCCGGCCATCTGGCCACCGGGCTCTTCCCCGGCGTCGATTGGGGGCGGCTCGAAGTCGCACCGCCGTTCGTTTGCTTCGAGCAGCGGCTCGACGTGTACGTCGACGACTGCAAGGTGGAGCTCGACTTCGTCGGCCCGGCTCACACGACCAACGACGTGATCGCCTGGCTCCCGCAACACCGGATCCTGTTCGCGGGAGACCTCGTGTTCAACGGCGGCACCCCGTTCGTGGTCATGGGTTCGGTGGCGGGCTCGCTCGCCGCGCTCGAGCGGCTGCGGCAGCTGGGAGCCGACGTGATCGTTCCGGGGCACGGACCCGTGTGCGGGCCCTCAGCCATCGACGATCAAGTCGCCTATCTGCGCTTCGTGCAGGAGGTCGCCCGACGCGGGTTCGAGGCCGGAACACCCCCGCTCGACCTCGCGTTCGCCACCGACCTCGGGCGGTTCGCCGCTCTGAGCGATCCCGAGCGCCTCGTCGGCAACCTGTACCGCGCCTACTCGGAGCTGCGGGGCGAGGCGCTCGGCCATCCGATCGACCCGCAGGCGTACGCCGACATGATCACGTTCAACGGGGGCGAGCCGCTGCGCTGCTGGGCCTGAGTCGTACCCGGTCAAACCCACCGTGGTCGGATGACCTGGGTGTCGCCGATTTGTACGTTGAGTCCGTGACTTGTGTCGTCGTGCACGAACCGAGCGCTTTCTTTCTCGGCTGCGGGCTCGTTCTCGTCGATCGGCCACAGGCGTTGGAGTTCCGTGACGTCGAGGCCGCCCAGGCCTTTCTCGAACGGCACTCCTGCGAGCCGGGATTCATCGCCCTCCCGGTAGCCAGGCGCCTGGGCGCAGCACCCGTCGACTGCAGCGACGGCGATGACAGGATGGATGCGTGCCGTATCGCGTGAACGAACTGCTCACGGCGGGCTTCAACGATGACCTGCGCGTCGTCTTCGAAACGGAGTCGAAGCTCCCCGCCGCCGGGAGCGCCGTCGGAGTGGTCGTCATTGGGGCGGTCACTTTCTTCGGCGCGGCGGGAAACGTCGACCGGCCGGTACTCCTCGGCGTCCTGCTCGCGATCGCGACGCTGCCCTTCGTGGTCCAGTGTTTCGTCGAGTTTTCGCACAGCCTGGTCGAGGTGTTGTGCCTCGCTCCCCTCGTCTTGATCAACTTGTTCGGCTCGGCGCTCGGAGTCATGGACCCGGGTGGGCACGACCAGACGTCCTTGATGATCGCGATCTGGCTTGTGGGCGAAACGGCATCGATCGGTCGGCGACGCGACGTGATCGTCGTCACGCTCGTGGTACTCGCAATGACAGTGGGACGGTGGGTGGCCGACCCGAAGTACAGCGCCGCGATCATCTGGTCGAGTGGGGTCGGTATCGCACTGCTCGCGGGGCTCTTCATCCGAGCCCTGGTTCTGGCGCTCGTCAACAGCAAGCGCGCCGAGACCGCACTGCTGGAACAGGCCACCACGAATGAGCGGCAGCGCATTGCGCGTGAGGTGCACGACGTCATCGCTCACTCGCTCACCGTCACGATGCTGCACCTGACCGCTGCCCGGCTTGCCGTCGGCCGCGGCGACAACGACGCCGCCACCGAGGCCCTCGAGGAAGCGGAGCGCGCCGGGCGCACGAGCTTGAACGAGATCCGTCACACCGTCGGCCTGCTCCGGGCCGACGGGCAGCCGGACACCACTCCGCAACCGTCGGCCGGCGACGTGCCCGCGCTGGTCGAGGGGTACCGCGCCGCCGGCCTCGACGTCGCGCTTGACTTGCACGGCGACCTCGTCACGATCGAGCCGGCCGCCGGCCTCGCCCTGTACCGCATCGTGCAGGAGTCGCTGACGAACGCCGGCCGGCACGCGCCCGGTGCGCACACGACCGTGCACATCGACACCGGACCGCCGCTGCACCTCGACGTGCGGTCCGAAGGCGGTACGCCCGCGGTCTCGCGCGGGTCGGGTCTCGGGCTCGCGGGCATGGCGGAGCGCGCCGCCGCGCTGGGCGGGATGTTCGAGGCGGGCAGCAGCGGGGGTGGGTGGCGAGTGGCGGCCACGCTCCCGTGATCCGTGTCGTGCTGGTGGACGATCAGGCCCTGGTCCGCGCGGGCCTGTCCCGCATCCTCGGCCCGGAGGACGACATGGAGATCGTGGCCGAATGCACCGACGGATCCGAGGTCGAAGCCGCGGTCGCAGCGACACGGCCCGACATCGTCGTGATGGACGTGCGGATGAAAAATGTCGATGGCACCGAAGCCACGCGACGCGTGCGCGCAAACGCCGACTCACCGCCTGTGCTCACGCTCACGACGTTCGACGACGACGAGGTCGTCGCCGCGTCGCTGGCCGCGGGCGCGAGCGGCTTCATCCTGAAGGATGCTCGAGGTGAGGACTTGATCGCTGCGGTCCGCGCGGTCGCGAGCGGCGGCGCGTGGCTCGATCCTGCGATCGCCGGCAAGGTCATCGAGGCCTACCGATCGACGGGCATTCCGCGGGCACAGCAGCAAGCGAGGCTGGCCGAGCTCACGGAGCGGGAGATGGACGTCTTGCGCTTGATCGGACGAGGCCGGTCGAACACCGAGATCGCCGGAGGGCTGTTCATCAGCGAGGGCACGGTGAAGAGCCACATCGGCCACATCTTCACCAAGCTCGACTTGCGTGACCGGGCCGCCGCGATCGTCTTCGCCTTCGATCACGCACTGGTGGAGCCGGGCGGCGCATGATGCAGCAGTGGACCAGGGTCGGACACCGGAATCAGCCCCCAGGCCGATGACCGCCCGGACGAGCCGGGTTACGTTCGACAGATGAGCGACGTTGCCCCCGCTGAGGTCGTGCCCGACGGTGAGTTCCACATCCCGGAGGTGTCGACACGCACCATCCTCCTGGGATCGGGGCCTCGCTTCGCCCGCGACGCGTTCGGTCCGATGCTGGTCTTCTACGTGGGCTTCAAGCTCTCGGGCCTGCTGCTGGGCATCGTCCTGTCGACGATCGCGTCGTTCGTGGCGTACCGCTGGGAGCGCAGCCACGACCGGCCGGGGCTGTTGGCTCGCATCGGGCTCGGGCTCGTATTGCTGCAGGCCGTGGTCGGCATCGTGTCCGACAGCACCGTGGCGTATCTCGCCCAACCCGTCCTCATCACTGGCGCTTATGGCCTCGCCTTCATCGGCTCCGCGCTGATCCGCCGGCCGCTCGCGGGAACGTTCGCAACCGAGATGTATCCGTTTCCCGACGAGGTGAAGAGTTCCGACACCTTCAAGCGGGCGTTCACGCATGTGTCGCTGGCGTGGGGTGCCTACCTCGTGCTGCGCAGCGTCGTGCGCATGGCGAGCCTCAGCGACGGCAACGTCGACTCGTTCATCGTTGTGAACCTGGTGACCGGCGTGCCGCTCACCGCGCTGCTCATGGGCTGGTCCGTCTGGTACGCAGTGCGCTTCTTCCGCAACAGCGAAGAGTTCGGCGAAGCCATACGGCTGATCGAGACCGGCGCGCTCTGACGCTGGCTGGGAACCTCGGTCCGCTGCGTCACGGCGGGGCTGATCCCACGATCCGCTTCGGGGCGGATGGGGTGTGGCGAGCGACGCACACGCCGGACGGACCGGGAACGATTCACGTCCGCCACGACGGCGGCGAGGCCGAAGCCTGGGGACCCGGTGCCACGTGGCTGCTCGCCCGGGCTCCGGCGATGACCGGCGCGCTCGACTCGCTCGACGGCTTCGACCCGTCGCAGCATCCCGTGGTCGCGCAGCTTGCGCATCGGATGTCGAGCATGCGGTTGCCCCGAACGGAACGCGTCCTCGATGCGTTGGTGCCCGCGGTCCTCGAGCAGAAGGTGACAGGCGGGGAGGCTCGCCGCGCGTGGGCCGATCTCGTGCGCCTGCTCGACGAGCCGGCACCAGGTCCGGTGCCGCTCCTCCTCACGCCATCGGCCGCGCGGCTGCAGGAGATCCCCTCGTACGCCTTTCATCGGATGGGTGTCGAACGCAAGCGGGCCGACACGATCGTGCGCTGCGCGCGGGTCGCGCACCGGCTCGAGGAAGCGGTCGGACTGGGAACCGATGTGCTCGATCAGCGCCTGTGCTCGATCCCCGGTGTCGGGCCGTGGACGTCGGCGGAGGTGCGGCTCGTGGCCATGGGTGACGCGGACGCCGTCAGCGTCGGTGACTTCCACCTGCCGCACTCGGTGGCGTTCGCGCTCGCCGGAGAGATCCGCGGCGACGACGACCGCATGCTCGAGCTGCTCGCGCCCTTCGCCGGCCACCGCGGCCGCGTCGTGCGCCTCATCGAACGCGCGGGCATCACCGCCCCCCGGCGCGGCCCCCGCATGCGGCTTCGCCACATCGCCGCGCACTGACGATCCACACCTTGTCCCCAAGAAATCCACACGGTTGCTCCTCTACCGAACCACAGGCGACTGCGCTCACACTGGGAGCATGTACGAAGTCACGCTCCGCGATCGCACCCGCGAGATGATCGACGGAGCCGACGCGTACAGGCAGGAGGGACAGATGACCACGTTCTTCCGCCATGCCGAAGGGCGTGAAGTCGTCGACTGCTGGAGCACCCGGATGGCCAGCTTCCGCACCTCCGAGGTTCTCATCATCCGCCGCCTCGAAGAGGAACCCCTCCGCGCCCTCCGCCCCGCCTGACCACGTTTCCTCCCGGACTTCAGGGGACGTAGACGCCGAGCCAGGCGAGGCCGCACATCCAGACGAGCCCGATGGCGCACACCGCCTTGGTCACGCGCTCGGCCAGCCGGGTCGGCGTGACGAGCGCGAGCGCGATCACGAGCGGGAAGGCGTTCAAACCGTAGCGCTCGATGGAGTTGAGGTTGCCGGCGGCGAGTGACGTGACCACGATCGCCGCACAGAACAGCCCGTAGGACAGGGGCAGCCGGCGCCACACGATTACCGCGAGCGCGATGAATGCGACCGCGAACAGGAAGTGCAGACCGTCGACGTCGCGGTGGAGCAGGTCGGACGCGGCCTCCCCGAGCCGGATGATCGGGTTCGACAGGCCCCCACGCAATTCGTCCTGACGATCGATCGGGATCATCCAGTCGCCGAAGACATGGCCGACCCACCACAGGTAGCACGCGACCCCGGCGAGTGGCGCGGCCAGAGCGACCGCCCGCGGGCCCAGGTCGCCGACGCGGCGCTGCCGGAGATCGCGGCCGGCCTCGACCAACGCCGCGAGCGCGAGGAACACACCGGTTGGTCTCGTCAACGCCGCGGCGAAACCTGCAGCGGCTGCCCACCACCACCGCTGACGGCGGAGTGCGACCAGCGTGGCCGCCGCCAGGACGATGAACATTGCCTCGGCGTAGGCCCACGTCAGAACAAACGCCGGAGGCACGAGCGCGACGTACCACGCGGCTCGGTGCGCCGCCCGACGGTCGCCGGTCTCGACACGCGTGATCCGATGCACGAGCGCACCAGCCACCAGCGCGGCGACGTTCGTGATGATCAGCAGTGCGGCGCCAGGAGCGATCGACAACAGCGTGTGCACCACGCGTCCCGCGACCGAGTACAGCGGGAAGAAACGCAGCGCCTCGGGGTCCTCGGCCCGGTACCCGTGCTCCGCGATGCCGCGATAGAAGACGCCGTCCCACGCGAACAGGCCGTGGAAGTTGACCTCGGGTCGGATTCCGTGACGGGCGTGGTCGATCCACCACCGCGACGCGAACCATCCGGCGAGTACGAGCACCCTCGTCGCCACCCAACCTGGCAGTGCAGCGCGCAGGTCCTCGGCGATGGCCGCGCGGCGACGACTCACGATGCGGGGCCGGCGAACCGGATCAGCGACGCGTGCTCGAAGTACGTGTCGCCGTCGTTGACCACCAGCACCCGTCCGGAGCCGAGCTTGGCGCCAAGCTCGGACTCGACGGACTCGCACTGACCGCCGAACGTCTTGTAGCCACCGTCATCGACGAGCCAGACGGAATGCGCGGAACCGGCGCGAGCCACAACCTCATCGGCGATCGCGACTGGGTCCGCGGCGGCGTTGCGATCCGCGTAGTCGCGCCAGTCGACCAATGACGGATCGCTCAACGTCGGGTAGCTCAGTTGGGTGAGGCCGAGCGATGACGGCAGGAGGCGATGAATGCTTGGGCCGAGCTGGTCCGGGCAGATCAGCACGACGTCGCCAGGCTGGGCTTCCGCTCGGATCGCTGCCGTGATCTTCCCCGCCTGCGTGCGATCGGTGATCACGTTGTGCACGCCGCCGACGACGCCGAGCGCGAGCAGGGCGGCGACGAGCACGCCCCGCGCGGCCACGCCGATGAACTTTGTGAGCCCGACCGCCGCAACGAGCAGGAACAGTGGGAACAAGATCGCGGCGTACCGCGTCGCGAACGTCGTGTCGGTGACGTAGCCGGCAATCGTCGCGATCGCGACGGTGAGGCCGACCACCGCGGCCTCTCGGCGAACTGTGGGCGTCGTCCGCACGTCGATCTCGAGGCGATACTCGTCAATCGGCCTCGCGACCAGGCCGACCGCGAACAGCACGCCCAGCGTCCATCCGAGGAGGAGGCCCTCGGCGAAGTCGCCGCCGCCGAAATCCTGGAGCGTGGTGGTGACCAACGTCGTCGGACGTACCGGCGACGCCCACGGCGTCCCCGTGTGCGCGGATTGATCACGTATGACGTTCAGCCACGGCACGAGGAAGAGGCCGCCCACGACGACCGCCGCGACCACGCGCACCGTGCGACGACGGTCGGCGCTCGAGGTCTGCCTCGCTCGCCAGGCCAGCACCGCAATGGTGGCCGCAACGAGCCACAGCGCCCAGTAGTGAGACAGCAGGAGCGCGCCCGTGACACCCGTGATGCCGACGAGCCGCAACGGCGTCGGCCGCTCGAGCGCGTTCGCCACCAGGAGATAGCCCGCCAGCACCAACAACATGACCAACGAATACATGCGCGTCTCGGTGCCGTAGCGGATTGCGAACGGCGACAACGCGAGCAGCGCCACGAAGGCCCACGCGGTGACTCGTCCACCGACGCGCCGTCCGGCGAGCCACGCCAGCGGGAGCGCGAGCACGGCGAGGACGCCCGACAGCGAGCGCACGGCGGTGTCGCCCTCGCCGAACACCGCCATCCACTCGTGCAGGAGGAAGTAGTAGAGCGGGGGGTGACCGTCGTGCCGCAACGCACCCGGGATGTCGCCCAAGGGCAGCCGTGCGATGTCCACGCTGAGCGCCTCGTCGAGCCAAAGGTGCGATTTGGTCCAGAAGCGCAACACCACGCCGGCGAGCACGGACGCGGCGACAACCGAGTACTCGACGGGTCGCAGCGAGGGGTCGCGCGCATCCACGCGCGAACTGGACCCCGATGACACGGCGAGCGACTGTAGTTGCGGGGTGTCCGGCCCCCTGGCACCGCACCCGTACACTCGCCGGTCAGATGGCCGAAACCCCCGCCGAGAAACACGTCGTCGTCATCGGGGCCGGTCCTGCCGGCCTCACTGCGGCGTACCAGCTCGGCAAGGTGGACGTGGACGCGACGGTGCTGGAGGCCGACTCGGTCGTCGGCGGCATCAGCAGGACGGTCGAGCGCGACGGTTGGCGCTTCGATCTTGGCGGCCACCGCTTCTTCACAAAGGTCCAGGCGGTGGAAGACCTCTGGCACGAGATCCTGCCCGACGGAGACTTCCTGTTGCGGCCCCGGATGAGCCGCATCTTCCTCAACGGCAAGTACCTCGACTATCCCCTCCGACTCTTCAACGTGTTGCGTCGCATCGGCCCAATCGAGGCAATGCGCTGCGTGTTGTCGTACGTGTGGGTGCGCATTCATCCACCGAAAGACCTCACCACGTTCGAAGGGTGGACCGCCTCGCGCTTCGGGTGGCGGCTCTATCGCATGGTCTTCAAGACCTACACCGAGAAGGTGTGGGGCGTGCCCGCGACCGAGATCCAGGCCGACTGGGCAGCGCAGCGCATCAAGAACCTGTCGTTCCTGAGCGCGGTCTGGAACTCGATGCTGCCGCGTCGCAACCAGAAGGACATCGCCTCGCTCATCGAGGAGTTCCAGTACCCAAAGCTCGGGCCGGGGATGATGTGGGAGCGCTGCGCGGAGCTCGTGAAGAAGGACGGCAACCAGGTGCTGCTGAACGCGCCCGTCGTCGCTGTGCACCATGAGAACGGCCGCGCGGATGCCGTCGACTACCGCGTGAACGGGGAGACGGTGACTGTTCCCGCGACGCACGTGATCTCGTCGATGCCGTTGCCGCACCTCCTCAAGGCCATGCGCCCCGCCATCCCCGACGACGTCCGCGCTGCGGCCGACGACATCCATTTCCGCGATCATTTGACGGTCGCGCTGGTCGTGCCCGAGGAAGCGTCGTTCCCCGACAACTGGATCTACGTCCACGACAAGACGGTTCGGCTCGGTCGCATCCAGAACTTCGGCTCGTGGTCGCCGTACATGGTGAAGGAGGGCCGCACGTGTCTCGGGCTCGAGTACTTCGTATTCGAGGGTGACGACCTCTGGGAGATGGCCGACGCCGACCTGATCGAACTCGGCAAGCGAGAGCTCGCCACGCTCGGTCTCATCGAGCCTCAGCGCGTCGAGGCGGGCTACGTCGTGCGGATGCCAAAGGCCTATCCCACGTACGACGAGCACTACCGCGCAAACGTCGAGACCATGAAGACCTGGCTCAGCGAACACGCCCGCAACGTGCATCCCGTGGGACGCAACGGAATGCACAAGTACAACAACCAGGATCACTCGATGTTCACAGCGATGCTCACGGTCGAGAACATCGTGCACAACGCCGGCCACGACATCTGGTCGGTGAACGTCGAAGCCGAGTACCACGAAGAGGTCGCCGACGCCGGCGGTGATCGCACGGGGCGCGACGCACCGATCATCCCGCGGCGCGCAGTCGAGGACGCCGCGGCGGCGCGTCAGGCCAGCGGCGGCGGGGTCAGGTAGACGGCGTAGCCGTCCCCGAGCTGCTGCAGCGCGTGCAGCCCGTCGAGCGCCGACGCGGGAACTCCGAGTCCCGTCATGTGCAGAGCGTCGCCGAGCCCGGTCGCGATTCGGCCTCGTGGCGCGTTGGGCCCGAGCAACTCGCGAATGCCGGCCGTCAGTTCGGTGACCTTGGCGCGCTGTGCGGCCGTCAAGGGGTCATACGACGCGACGAGCCGGCTGCCCGGCGGCGGCGCCCAGGCCCCGGCCTCGAGGTCGGGCAGGTCGATGATCATCACCATCGCATCCACGTCGCCGGGCGTGGCCTCGCGCCACGCGCCGTACTGCACCGAGGAGTACTGGTCGGGATCGATGAACACGTGGAACCCGCGCCGGTACAGGTCGAAGTACAGACCGGTCGGGGCGGCGCCCAACAGGCTCGGATCGAGGCCGCGCACGAGATAGCGCTGCTCGTGGTCAAGTGCGGCGGCGGTAGGCGGACCGACAACCTCGATCATGTGCGACAGCTGCTCATCGGGAAACGTCACCGGCAGATCGCGCACCATCACGACCGCGACGGCCACGACTCCGACGAGCGCGATCCCGCTGATGGTGTCGCGCACCCGCGGTGTCCGGAAGTCGGATACCAAGCTCCACACGATCGACAACATCGAGATCGCGGCGACGGCCCACCACCAATGCATCACGTACGGCACGAAGATGCCGGTCACCCGCGATGTGGCGACCACCGCGAGACCGATGGCCACCACCGAGACCACCGCGAGGCGCGCTGCGTCGCCGTTTCCGCGCCGCAACGCGAACCAGCCTGCGGCCACCACCGCCGCGACCGTGAGGAAGCCGGGCCATGCCGGAGACGAGATGAGGAACCCGATCGTGCTCGTGTCGTGACCCGTGATCCAGGCGCCGTTGGGCCGGAGCTCGGCGCCCATCGCGTTGATCGCCGCGTTCCACCCGGCGGCGCGCTCGCCGGGATCTCGCGAGTACGACAGCAGGTGGCGGAGGTTGCTCCCGCTTGACAGCTGGTCGATGATGGCCGGCAGCCACACGACGACCCCCACTGCTCCCGCGATCGCGAGCCAGCGCACACTCGGTGACCGGTGCAGCGATTCTCGCCGTCGATCGCGAACGGCCGGCACGGCACACCACAGCAGTGCGAGTACGAGCAACCCGCCGACCAACGGCAGGTAGCCGGTGTGGGTCTGCGCCGCGAACGACCCGACGGCGACCGCGATCGGGAGCATGAGCAGGTCGCCGCAGAGGACCGACCAGACGAGCAAGAGGAACACGACGAACGGAAAGAACGCCGCCCAGGGATTCCAGGGGTCGATCATCACCGCCCCGGTGCCGTGCACCAGTAGCGCGAGCATCAGTCCGACCAGTACCGCGAGGCGGGCGCCGCCGCGCCGGTAGGCGATGAGGATGATCGCCAGCAGGCACACGAGGTTGAGCACGGCCGTTGCCGTGAGCACGCCCGTCTGTCCGAACACGCGGTAGAAGGGCGCCAGCAGCCAGAACTGCAACGGGCCCGGATGAGCCCAACCCCATCGCGACCACGCGCCGAGCAATGGTGTGTGGGAACCGCCGACGTCGCTGATGCGCAGCAATTGGAGTGCTCGGTCGCTACTGGCGTACCAGTGACGTCCGAAGAGCGACGCGATCATGGCCAGGACCGGTAACGCCACGAGGGTGGAGACGAGCGCGACGGCCCGCCGGCCCCGAAGGATCCTCAACGAGCGATCCGGCGCGCCGCGGCATCAACCGTTGCCGCGGCAAGTAGCACCATGTACGGATACAGCGGCAGGTGGAATCGCTGGTTCCCCCACAACAGGAGTGGGATGGCCAGCAGTGCGGTCAGCGCAACGAACACCAGCCGCGCTTCCGGCGACCGTCGCGCCGCCCACAGGAGCCGGGGTACACCGACGATGGCCAGCCCGAGCGCGATGAAGAAGTACCAATCGGCCGTGTCCGACAACACGTTGCGCACACCTGCCCGCAGGAACCGCCCGCTGCCGAGCGTTTCCGTGGCCTCGATCCCGTCATGATCGTCCGCGAACTCGTACTTCGCTCGGCGCACGATCTGCAGTGCCTCGCGCGCCGGGTGATGGATCACGAAGCTGATCGCCTTGCGGGTGTTGCCGGCGTTGCGGGGTACCTCTGGCAAGCCAGGTTCGACACAGCCATCGTGGTCAGCGAATCGGAAACCCCCGTACGCCGTCATGTTCCGGTCGAGGCACAGCGTGTCGCCCGTGTTCGTCGACGTGATGATGAACGCGTGCATGCGAATCTCGTTGCGGATCATCCATGGGATCGACATACCGATCACGACGAGCGTCGGGACGAGAGCGGTCAGCAACGCACGGCGCCAACCGACCCGGATCGCGAGCGCAGCGAGGACCACGCCGACGATGAACCACACTGAGAACGGACGGACGAGCACCGACAGCCCGAGCACGAAGCCGAAGGCCAGCAGCCGATTCCGACTCGGAAGGCCAGTCGACCACTCGTGCAGGACGATGATTGCCAGCGCCGCCGTCGACAGGAAGATGAACGTCGTCTCCAGTTGCAGCGTGCTGACTTGATAGATCGCGTTCGGGAACACGGCGAGCAACCCGGCCGCGATCAGCCCGACGGTGGGGTTGAAGATGCGCCGGCCGATGAAGAACACGAGCACCACCGTGGCTGTGCTGAAGACCACGTGCATGAGGCCGGCCCACAGCATGAGGTCACCCAGGTGTGCGTGCCCGACGACGAAGAACAGCGCGGCCAGCAGCGCCGGATAGCCGATCGGGTAGTACGCGGTCGGCTCATTGGTGACGTAGCCGACGTACCCGCGGCCGTCGGCGATCTCGTTGCCGTAGTACCAGTACGAATACTGGTCGCCCGCACCGAGCCACGACGTCGGGGGATCCGCCTTCGCGTACAACAGCCACGCGAGCCGGAGCACGAACGCGACCCAGGTGATGACGACCAGCCACCGATAGTCGCGGTGTGACCAGATACGGGTGACCACGCTCATCCGGCGACCAGCGGGCTCGACGGTCGAGGTCTCCGCCTCGTCGACCGTCGCCGTCACAGGTGCACGCCGGGCGGCGCGATGAAGATGCCGATCGGAACCCCGAGCTCGAGCATCTCAGCGAAACGCGGCTGGATGTCGTTGTCGAGATAGATGCGCTGGTCGATGGCCGCGCCGAACAGGTTGTCGTCGACCTTTGGTACGAGATCGCCCAGGCCCCGCGCCTGCAGCAACCCGATGACTTCGGTTCGGAGCTGCGCGAAGCGCACCTGTTGTGCCGGAGTACGCGGGTCCACGTATGCGACCTGGATTGCGCCTGGAAGGGAGCGCCACCGCTCCACCCACGCGCCCGTCGTGAGCTCCACTCGGGCGGTCGCCTCGGCTTCGCTCATCACGCGGTGCGGCGTCGCGATGACGCGCAGGCCGGTGATGGCTCCGACGTCGAACCCGCGCCGGTCGAGCTCGTTCAGCAGGCCGTAGCCGGGCGACCCGATGTACGCGGCGTCGTCCCACGCGACCAGGTAACGGCCGTCGTGTCCGGTCGCGCCGCCGACTCCGCGCTCCAGCGCCGCGACGGTGTCCGGCACCACGGATCCGAGCTCGGCGGAAATGAGCTCGTCAGAGTGGTGCGCACTCGGCGCGGCCCAAGTCGTTCGTCCGCTGAACACCGCGATCACGGCGATCAGCGCCACCATGCCGGCGCGCTCGAGCCACGCGCGGCGATTGGCCGACAGCGCGCGGCCCACGAGCGCGGCCACCGTCCACACCGTCGCGACGGTCATCAGCGCCGCGACTCCCCACGCCGGCAGCAGCAGGTAGTACCAGACGTTGCCGAAGATCTTGCTGACATCGAAGATCAGCAACACGATCCCGGCGGCCACCACGCCGTGCAGCAACAGCAGCGAACGGTTGCGCAGCCGTAGCGCCGCCACTGCCGTCAGCGCCCACAGTGCGGCGAAGACGACCCCCCGGCTGGTGTTCGCGTGGCGCGCGGGATCACTCGAGACGAGCAGCCCGGGATCCGCGAGTTGATGCACGGTGAGATGCCCGACGTCGAGCTTCTCGAACACGTATTGCAAGGATCCCTTCACTCCGACCGAGACCTCGCCGGCTGGAGGGTTCGTAAAGTGCTTGATGAGGATCGTCTCGTTGCCCGGATGGTGGACCAACTGATCGATCGTGGGGGGCAGCCATACGAGCACGCCGAGTCCCAATGCGATGCCACTCCATGCGATCGTCGAACGACGACCCGCGTCGTCGCTGCGGCGGTAGTGCACGATCGCCGCCAGTGCCGCGAGCGCTCCGATGCCGAGACAGAGCGCGAGATACGGCACGTGTGTCTGCGCGCAGAACGATCCTGCGACCACGGCGACGGGAAGCATCTTCATGTCGCCGCAGGCCACCGACCACCCTGCGAGCAGCACGACCACCCACCACAGAACCGGCAGGTACGGGTTCCACGGCTCGGTGAGGGCGGTGACTCCGAAGCCATTCACGAGCAGGGCGAGCACCGCGGCCACGCCGAGCACCAGTGCGTTCCCGCCGCGCCGTCGCGCGATCAGCAGCGCCGTGATGATTGCCCCGGCCTGCACGACGAGGCTGGCCACTTGCAACGAGAACGCCGAGCTCCCGAACAAACGGTAGGCGGGCGCGAGCGCGTAGAAGCTCAGAGGTCCGGGATGGCTGCCCTGCTGTCCGGCCGTCCCGATGCGCCCCGGCAAACCGATGAGCGGTGTGTCGCGTGTGCCGACGTCGCGCACGCGTAGCTCGGTCTGTGCCAGGTCGAGCACGGGTGACCACGTCGGCTTGTGGAACGACATGACGGCGACCGCGATGGGCAGGATGAGTGCCGCCGCGAGAACGGCCACCAGCAGGTTCCGCGACCGCGCGGGTGAGCCCGGCGGCGTGGACGGTGAGGTGAGACCCGACTCGGCGCCGACCCCCTCGGCGGCTTTGTCCTGAACCGGCGCCGTCATCAAGCTCCGGCGAGGAAGTGGTCGACGTTGCGCGTCGCGATCGTCATGATCGCCGCCTGCGGGTTCACGCCCGGCGCATCAGGCAGCAGCGACGCATCGTTCACGCGGAGGTTGCGGAACCCCCACACGCGACCGAAGCTGTCGGCCGCCGTGCGCGCCCGGTTCTCGCCCATGCGCAGCGACGACGTCAGGTGCACGGTCATGAGGTTCGCCGTCGACCGCGTGACGACGTCCCACCAAGATGCGAGCTCGTCGACTCTGCGTACGACCCGACCGCCGATCACGGAGGGGTACAACTCGATGGCGCCGGCGGCGAGCAGGACCTCGCCGAGGTGGACGAGCCCGCGCGCCAGCCGGCTCAGATCGCCGTCGGTCAGGCGGTACGACACGATGGGCGCCCGCAGTCCGGGAACGGCCATCACCCTGCCGCCCGCGTCGCCGCGGATGGCGGCGTAGTAGACGAACACCCGCTCCCAATCCTCGAGCGCCTCGGTGAAATCTGCGGCTGAGTCTGACAACGCCAGCGCGATGTGTCCCTTGCGGCTCACCGAGCCGCCGATCGTCAGGCTCGGAGCGAACTCCGTGATGCGGTGCATCGGGACACCCTCGTGATCGAGCGGATTGGCGAAGCGAGCGGCGATCTTGATCGTCGGATGCAGCTTCAATCCGCGACCGGCCTGACCGCGGATGCCGCTGCGCTGCAGCAGCGCCGGTGTCTGGATCGCGCCACCGCACACGACGACGTGATCGGCGTTGATCGTGACCAGTTCGACGCCACCGTCAGGTCTGGCGCGCTCGCACAGCGCGCCGGTGACCTGATCGCCGGTGATGAGCAGCTTCTTCACCCGGCAGTCCGACGTGATCGTCGCGCCGTGCTCGATCGCGCGCGGGATCATGGTGCGCGCCATCGTCTGCTTCACGCCTCGTCCCCGGGCGTCGTACTTGAACACGCGCGGGAACTCCACCGCCTGCCACCCGAGCTTGGTGGCCCCGCGCTCGAGCGCGGCCGATGACCTGGGAGGTGCGGACGGCAGGAGCGAGACCGCCTGCGCCTGCTCCACTTCCTCCGCGTATCCGTCGAGGACGTCTTGGGTGAAGTGGTCGATGCTGTACGTGTCCCGCCACTCGTCCGAGAGGTATGCGGGGAGCCGGTGCCACAGCCCGGAGTTGATCTCGGTGCTGCCCCCGACGCAGCGTCCTTCCGCAAACGCAACCGGCGGCGCGCCGAGCGTCGCGCAGGGGCCACGGTGCCGGTACTTGACGACCATCTCCTCGAGCGAGAACGGCTCGATCGCGTCGGGATCGACCCACGGACCTTCCTCGACCACCATCACCGTTCGCCCGGCAGCGGCCAGCTTGGCGGCCGTGGTCGCGCCACCCGCGCCGGAGCCGATGATCAGCACCTCGGTGTCGAGCGTCGCGTGGGAGCGCGGCGTCACGGCAACTCCTGCTCAGCGAACAGCACAAGCCCTCGGAACAAGCGCACGTACTGGCGCATCGGTGGGATCCAACTCGTGTCGAGTGAGTGCAAAAGCGGGTCGACCGTGGCGCCGTCCGGGCTCCGGCGGGGCCGCATCACGCCGAACCATGCCCCGAAAGCCAGCGAGGCCGACCCGATCGCGGCTCGCAGATGCTCGGGCATGGCCGCGAGCGTGCCATCCACGTACGAGGTGACTTCTGCGCGACGCCGGGGATCGGGCGTGCTCACCAGCCGGTCGACGACCTGGCGCTCGAACCACAGCACTCGCCCACGCTAGTGGTGAGGTGTGGGGTGCTCCGAGCCAGGGCCTTGGCCTGCGTCGGACCGCCACTACCCTCTCCGCCCGATGTTCGGACGCCGGCGACGCGATTGGCTGGCGCTTGCCGCCGTGTCGATCGTCGTGCTGCTCCCGATGCGTGGGTTGTGGCGGGCGCCGGGGCCGCCGATGGAAGAGGGCTTCATGCTCGTGTTCCCCGAGCAGGTCCTCCATGGCGCGATCCCGAACCGGGACTTTCTCCACCTGTACGGGCCCGGCAGCCTGTGGGTCCTGGCCGCGGTCTTCAAGACGCTCGGCACGTCGATGTGGACCGAACGGGCGGTCGGCCTCATCCAGCAGCTCGCGCTCGTGGCCGGCGTGTACACGATCACGCGTCCCTGGGGACGGCGCATGGCCGCCGGCGGAGCAGCCATCACCGCGATCATCATCCTTCCGCCCGCGGGGCTCACCGCGATGGCCTGGGTCGGCGGTGCCGCCCTCGCGTTGTGGGCGATGATCGCCGCCCTCCGGGGGCGACCGCTCGTGGCCGGGCTCCTCGCCGGGGTGGCGCTGCTGTACCGGCCCGATCTCGTCATCGCGGTGACGCTTGGCCTCGGCGTGCTGTGGGGCGCACTCGCGGCTCGGGAACGCAAGCGCCTGCTCGCCGGCGCCGGCCTCGGGCTGAGCCCGTTCCTCCTGCACGTCGCGCTGGCCGGCCCGGGCCACGCGTTGTTCGGCATGGTCATCCAGCCGGTGTTCCAATTGCGGAGCGGTCGCCGCCTGCCGTTGCCGCCGTCGTTGTCGCAGTTCGACGGGTTCTTGCAACGCGCCGGCGAGCTCAACGCACTCGAGTGGCCGATCTCGTGGCCGCCCCGACCCTCGCAGCTCACGATCTGGCTCGCACTGGTCGTCGGGTCGGCAGTGTTGCTCGCCACTGTCGGCTGGAGGGTAGGCCGACACGGTCCCGCGGGCGTCGCAGGGCGCGCGTTGCTGGTGATGGGCGCGTTCAGCATCGGGTTGCTGCCGCAGGCGTTGCAGCGGCCCGACTCGACGCACCTCGCGTGGGTCGGCGCGGTGCCCTTGGGGCTCCTCCCTGTAGCCGTGAGCGAACTGCTCCGAGCAAGCCGTCCGAGTCTCCGCAAACCGACGCGGCTGCTCATCGCGGCGGCGATGCCGTCGATCCTGCTGCTCGCGCTCGTGCCGCACTTCACGTTCGGTCCGTACGCCGACCTGGTATTGCAGACGTTCGACCGCCACCGCGAGGTGTACGTGATGCACAACGACGGGCGCAGCTTCTACTACGGACGCCACGACGCCGCCGACGCAGTGAACGCGATGCTGCCGGTCGTCGACCAGATCGTCAAACCGGGCGACAAGCTCTTCGTCGGCACGGGCGACTTGCGCAAGACGCCCTACAGCGAGGCGTACCTCTACTACCTGCTGCCGCGGACGCGCCCGGGCACGCGGTACATCGAGATGGATCCCGCCGTGGCGAACCGCGAGAACTCCGGGCTTGCGGACGACCTTGCGTCGTCGGACATCGTGATCCTGTCGTCGATTCGCGACGATTGGAATGAACCGAACGCATCGCTCGATGTCGGATCCGACCAAGCCACACAGGTGCTCAACAGCCAGTTCTGCAAAGTCGGCTCCTGGGGCCAGGGCCTGTTCGGCCGAGGGCTCTACGAGCTGTACGAACGCTGCGATCGCCAGTAGGTAGTGTCCAGGCCCTTATGCGCACGCTGGTGGTCGTGCCGACGTACGAGGAAGCCGCCAACATTCCTGAGCTGTTGCCGCGGCTGCGCGCTGCCGCGCCCGATGTCGACATCCTCGTCGTCGACGACAACAGCCCGGATGGCACCGCCAAGCTCGCGCAACGTCATGGCGAAGAGCTCGGCCAGATCGAGGTGCTCGTCCGCAACGAGAAGGCCGGGCTCGGCAGCGCGTACCGCGCCGGGTTCGCCGTCGGCATCGAGCGGGGCTACGACGTGCTCGTCCAGATGGACGCGGACCTGTCGCATGACCCGGCGGCCGTACCCCAACTTCTCGCCGCACTGAGCGACGACATCGCGATGGTGATCGGCTCTCGGTACGTCCCCGGCGGAGAGATCCCGCATTGGCCCTGGCACCGCCGATTCCTGTCGCGCTACGGGAACTTGTACACGCGGCTGGCGCTCGGCATGAAGGCGCGTGACCTCACGTCGGGCTTCCGGGCCTGGAAGACCACCACGCTCAACGACATCGACTACAAGACGACACACGCGACGGGCTACCTGTTCCAGATGGAGATGGCGTACCGCGTCGCGCAACGGGGCGAGCAGATCGCCGAAGTCCCGATCACGTTCCGGGACCGCGTTCGAGGAACGTCGAAGATGTCGGGCGCGGTGATCTTCGAAGAGCTCACACGCGTCACTTGGTGGGGTATCCGCGACCGCTTGCGTCGTTTGCGGCATACCAAATCGCGGACTCGGTGACGGCTACCCTCGGCCCGGTGGCGTCGGACGCCAGCAAAGCCAGCATCGCCAAGATCGGTGATCTCGCCGCGAACGCTGGGCTGCGGCGGATCCACCTGCTGTCGTGGCGCGATCTGGCCGATGTCGAAGCGGGCGGTTCTGAAGTGCACGCCGCCACGGTCGCTCGACTGTGGGCCGAAGCCGGCATCGACGTCACCCTGCGCACGTCCTACGCGCAAGGCCACGCACCGGTCATCACGCGCGATGGCTACCGGGTCATTCGCCGAGCCGGCCGCTACCTGATCTTTCCGCGCGCCGTCCTCTCCGAGCTCATCGGCCGGCACGGCCCGAGCGACGCGCTCGTCGAGATCTGGAACGGCATGCCGTTCCTCTCGCCCATCTGGTACCGCGGCCCCAAGGTCGTGCTCCTGCATCACGTGCACGCGGAGATGTGGCAGATGGTGCTCGGCGACGAGCGACCGTGGGCCGCCACGCTCGGCGACACCATCGAGCGACGCATCGCGCCGCTTGCCTACCGGCGCACACCGATCATCACGTTGTCGACGTCGTCGAAGGACGACATCGTGGATCAGCTCCACCTTCCACCGGGCAACGTCGAAGTCGTCTCACCGGGAATCGACTCGATGTTCACACCCGGGGGCGAGAAGGCAGCCGACCCGCTCGTGGTCGCGGTCGGTCGGCTCGTTCCCGTGAAGCGGTACGACCATCTGATCCGGGCCGTGGCCGAAGCGCGCCGACGACACCCGCGACTGTCGCTCACGATCGTCGGTGAGGGCTACGAGCGCGAGCACCTCGATCAACTCGTGCTCGAGCTCGATCTCGCCGACTCAGTCACGTTCGCGGGACGCGTGTCAGACCTGGAGCTCGTGGCGCTGTACCGCAGAGCGTGGATGGTCGCGAGCGCGTCAGCGCGCGAGGGCTGGGGCATGTCACTCACCGAGGCCGCCGCGTGCGGCACCCCCGCAGTGGCCACGCGCATCGTGGGACACACCGACGCGGTCATCGACGGGAAGACCGGGGTGCTGGTCGATCCCGACGACCCGATCGCGCTGGGCGATGCGATCAGTGACATCGCCGGTGACGACGACCGACGTCGACAGCTCGGCGCCGACGCGCTCGCCAACGCCGCCCGGTTCACGTGGGAGGCGACTGCGGTCGGCATCATGCGCGTGCTCGCCGCCGAGGCCGCCCGCCGCCGCATCCGCATCGGCAATTGAGGCACGCCGCGGGCCAGCGGGCGCGCCGACTGACCGAGCGGTGGCCGCTCGCCGTGCTGGCCGGCGTCTGCTACATCCCGCTGTTGTTCACGGCTCCGGGAGAAGTCGGCGCCGACACCAAGACCTACCTGTACCAAGATCCCGGGCGGTTGCTGTCGCGCGCCGCGTCGATGTGGGACCCGAACGTCGGGCTCGGCACCGTCACCCATCAGAACATCGGCTACCTCTTCCCGATGGGGCCGTACTACTGGCTCACGGAGAAGCTCGATCTGCCGATGTGGGTCGCGCAGCGCATCTGGCTCGGCTCGTTGCTCTTCTTCGCCGGCGCCGGAGTCTGGTTCCTCCTCCGCACGCTGCGCTGGTCGCCACTGCCCGCCACGGTGGCCGCGTTCGCGTACGCGCTCACGCCCTACACGCTGACGCTCGAGGCTCGCCTGTCCGGCATCCTGCTGCCGTTCACCGGCCTGCCCTGGATGATCGCGTTCACGATCCGCGCCATTCGCCGCGGTGGATGGCGCGAGCCTGCGCTGTTCGCGCTGGTCATCCTCGTCGTCGGGCAGATCAACGCGACAGGGTTGATCTACGCGGGCATGGGACCACTGTTGTGGTTCCCCTACGCGGTCTGGGTCACGAAGGAAGCGCCGTGGCGCCGTGCCGCCGGCGCGTTCGGGCGGATCGGCCTCCTCACCGTGCTCACCTCACTCTGGTGGATCGCGGGACTGTCGCTGCAGGGCGGCTACGGCATCGACGTCCTGAAGTACACCGAGACTGCGAAGGTCGTCGCGTCGGCGGCGGTCGCACCCGAGGTGTTGCGTGGCCTCGGGTACTGGTTCTTCTACGGCGGAGATCGACTCGGCCCGTGGATCGAACCGGGGGTCGCGTACACACAGCGACTGTGGTTGATCGTGGTGTCGTACCTGACGCCGGTGTTCGCGCTGCTCGGTGCCGCGATGAGTCGGTGGAAGCACCGCGCCTACTTCGCGACACTCGCCGCCGTCGGGCTGTTCATCGCCGTCGGAGCGCATCCGTGGGACGACCCGCCGCTCACGGGACGGTGGTGGCAAGCACTGCTCGAGAGCGACCGCGGTTTGGCGATGCGCAGCACCCCTCGGGCCATCCCGCTCGTCGTGCTCGGCCTGGCGGTTCTGCTCAGCGCCGGCATCGCGACGTTGATCCGCTCTGCACCACGCGCGGCCGTGCCTGCCGGTGTCGCGGCGCTCGCGCTCGTGCTTGCGGGACTGCCACCGCTGTACACGGGTGACATGGTCGCGGCGAACCTCAATCGCCCCGAGCAGATCCCGCAGTACTGGCTCGACGCCGCGGCCTCACTCGATGCTCAGTCGCACAGCACACGAGTGTTCGAGGTGCCGGGAACGGACTTCGCGTCGTATCGCTGGGGGAACACGGTCGATCCCATCACGCCGGGCCTCATGGATCGCCCGTATGTCGCGCGCGAGCTGATCCCCTATGGGTCGGCGCCGTCGGCCGACCTGCTCAACGCCTTCGATCGCCGCTTGCAGGAGAACACGCTCGACCCCCAGGCCGTTGCACCGATCGCGCGGCTACTCGGCGTCGGCCAGATCGTCGCCCGCAACGACCTGCAGTACGAGCGGTACCGCATCGCTCGGCCGTACGACGTGATGGCGCTGCTCCACGCGTCTGACGGCCTCACGCCGACCGCGACGTTCGGCCCGCCGTCGATCAACCACCCGTCACCGATCGCGCCGATGAACGACGAGGCCGCGCTCCGCGATGACAAGGGCACGCCGTACACACCAGTGGCCGTGTTCACCGTCGGGGGCCAGCAGACGATCATCCGCACCGCCGACGCGCAGCAGCCCGTCGTCGTGTCGGGCGACGGCGAAGGACTGCTCGCCCTCGCGGCCGCCGGTCTGCTCGATGGATCAGAGCTCGTGCAGTACTCCGCTTCGTACGCGGGCAACCCCGATGGGTTGAACGCGCTCCTCGCCCGCGACGCCGCGCTTGTGCTCACCGACTCCAACCGTCGGCAAGGAAGGCGATGGAGCACGTTGCGCGACAACCTCGGCTACACGGAGCAAGCCGGCGAGCAGCCGCTGCGGGAGGACCTGACGGACAACCGCCTGCCGGTGTTCGCGAGTGCCGGCGACGACGCCTACACCGTGACGCAGTACCCCGGAGGCGTTTCCGCTCGAGCGACCAGTTACGGCAACCCGATCAGCTACACGCCGGAGTTCCGGCCGGCAAACGCGGTCGACGGCGATCCCCGCACGTCGTGGCGCACCGGTGCCTCGACCGATGTACGGGGCGAGGAACTGAGGCTCGATTTCGCAGCACCGGTCGACACCGACCACATCACGGTGACGCAGGTGCTATCCGGGTTCCGGAATCGCACGATCACCGCGCTCGACCTGCGCTTCGACGGGCACGACACGGTGCACGTCGATCTCGGTAGCGCATCGAACCTGCCCGCGGGGCAGCTCATCACGTTCCCGCAACGAACGTTCAGCACGCTCGAGCTCATCATCCGCGGGGACGACTCCGGGCGCGTGGCGGAGCCAGGGCGTCCGGTTCGGTACAACGGGCTCACCGAGGTCGGGTTCACCGAGGTCGACGTCGACGGACGCCGCGGCGGCGAGATCGTGCGCCTGCCCACCGATCTGCTGGCGGCCGCGGGTCAATCGTCCTTGGCCCACCCGCTCACGCTCGTGCTCGAGCGAAAGCGCGTCGACCCGGCCGAAACGGTGCGCGACGACGAAGAGCTGTCGATCGTCCGTTCCTGGACGCAGCCGACGGCACGTACGTTCGCCTTCGGTGGCGCCGCTCGCGTGTCGGCGCACGTCGACGACGCCACCATCGATCTGCTGCTCGGCGTCATCGGCCCAACGGCCACGTCGACGCGCCGCTTGCCCGGAGACCTTTCCGCGCGGGCGTCGTCGGCCATCGACGGCAACCCACTCACGGCGTGGACGCCGGCGTTCGAGATCGCCGGGGACGACGCCGTCACGTATCAGATCGGCCGGCCGATCACGTTCTCGCACCTCGACTTGCGCGTGCTCGCCGACGGCCGCCACTCGGTGCCGACGCATCTCCGCATCGAGGCCGACGGTCAACTCGCAGCCAACGTGACCGTTCCCGCGATAACCGACACGCCCGGAGCGCGAGGGTTCGACGGCACCGTCCGCGTTCCCATCGACCTGCCCGAGCCGGTCACCGGCTCGACCATCTCGGTCGTCGTCGACGGCGTCCGCGAGATCACGACGACCGACTGGTTCCCGAACGGGCCGATCCGCATGCCGATCGGCATCGCGGAGCTCGGCATCGAGGGGCTGGAGGCGGTGGCGCCGACCAGCGCCTTCGATTCCGGCTGCCGGACCGACCTGCTCACGGTCGACGGCCAAGCCATCGGCGTCGAGATCACCGGACTGATGGCCGACGCGCAGGCCGGGCAGCCCCTCACCGTTGTCCCGTGCGGATCGAATGACGCCGACCTGGTGCTCGGTCCCGGTGAGCACGTGCTGCGAGCGACGAAGGGCGTCGACAGTGGTTTCAACCTCGATCGTCTCGTGCTGCAGTCAGCGGCGAGCGGCGGCGCGCCGCCGCAGATCACCGCGCCGGGCGGTGGGCACGGCACCGGGCCAACGCTGCAGATCGACCACCAGGGCCGCACCGATGCCGACCTGACGATCACGAACCCGACCCCGGGAACGCCGTTCTGGGTCGTGCTCGGCCAGAGCTTCAACGACGGCTGGACGGCCACGGCCGACGGTCACGGTCTGGGGCCGCCGCAGCTGGTCGACGGCTACGCGAACGGTTGGCTGGTGTCGACCCCCGCGGCCACCGTGCACGTGCACCTGAATTGGGCACCCCAACGCAGGGTGTGGATCGCGCTCGCGCTGTCCGCGCTCGGTGTGGTGTTGTGCCTCGTGTTGGTCGTGCGCCGGCCGCGCACGCATCCGCTCGCCGTCGATGACCCGCAACCTGAGCCGATCGGATGGAGGACGTTCGCTCGGTCACGCGGCCGCGACGAGCCGAGCGTCTGGATCACGCTGCTGGTCAGCGTCGGGTCCGGACTCATTGCCGCCGCGGTCATCGGCATCGGTGCGGGGCTCGTGACTGCACTCGTCGCCGGAACGGCCACCCGTCGTCGCCGGGCGCGATGGTGGCTCGCGCTGGGGTCGCCGGGTTTGCTCGCGGTGTGCGCGCTCTACATCGTCGGTCGGCAAGCGCGGTCGAAGCCGACGGCCGCCTTCGAGTGGCCCGCGGAGCAGGCGGCCGTCCATCAGGTCGGCTGGCTCGCGATCGTGTTCCTGCTCCTACTCGTCGTTGTCGACGCGATCTGGGATCGCGTCAATCGTCACTCCGAGATGGTGGCCGACGCTGCCGCTTCTTCTCCCCCAGACGACGCTTGGCATCCATCCGACGACGCTTGGCCGCTTCCGTAGGACGCGTCGGGCGGCGCGGCTTCTCGATGTGCAACGCGGCGCGCAACCTCTCGGCCAACCGCTCCTGCGCGATCACGCGGTTGCGCAGCTGCGAGCGCTCCGCGTCGACGATCACTCGCACGACCGGGCCGAGGCGTTCGATGATCCGCGTCCGCTGCCGCGGGCCCAATGACGGCGACGCCTCGGCGTCGAACCGGAGTTCCACGCGAGTGTTCGACCGATTGGCGTGCTGGCCGCCTGGGCCGCCGCTCGGGCTGAATCGCCACTCGAGCTCGTCGGGCGGGATCCGCAGCGTGCGGTTCACTCGAAGCTCGTCGTCCACTGCTGCCTAGGATCGCACGGTGAGCAATACACCGGTTGTCCTCGTCCATGGCTTTGCCACCTCTGCCGATCGCACGTGGCGCGACAACGGTTGGATCGACCTGCTCACCGACGTCGGCCGCGAGGTGATCGCCATCGACCTGCTCGGGCACGGCACGGCAGAGAAGCCGCACGATCCCGCCGCTTACGAGCAGCTCGAGGAGCTCGTGGTCGCCCAGCTGCCCGACGAGCCCGTCGATGCGATCGGCTTCTCGATGGGCGCGCGGGTGCTCCTCACGATCGCCGCCGACCAGCCCGAACGATTTCACCGCATCGTCGCCACCGGCGTCGGGGCCAACCTCTTTCGCGATGAGCCGCGCGATGTGATCACCAACGCGATTCGCGGCGAGGGCGACACCGACAATCCCGTCGCGCAGTACTTCGCGGGTCTCGCCCGTCAGCCGGGCAACGATCCCGAGGCGCTGCTTGCGTGCATGCAATCGCCGCGACCGCGGCTCGACGACGGTCGGTTGGCGAAGGTCACGTGTCCGGTGCTGGTGATCATCGGCGATCGCGACTTCGCCGGCCCGGGCGACCCTCTCGTCGACGCCCTCCCCGACGCCACGCTGCTGTCACTTCCCGGCGTCGACCACTTCGTCACCCCGAAGGACTTTCGCACGATGGATGCGGCGCTCGCGTTCGTCGGAGCGTCAATCTGATCGTGCCCGAACCGCGCTCGTTCGTCCTCGGCGTCGATCTCGACGGCGTGTGCGGTGACTACACGACCGCTTTCGCCAATGTGGTCGCCGCCGAGCGTGATGTCGACACGTCCACGCTCCCATCGCAGCGCGGTTGGGATTTCGCCGAGTGGGAGCTCGAGGATCTCGGGGGTTTCGACGCCGTGCACCGGCTGGCCGTGATGGAGCACCGCATGTTCCGCACGATGCCGGTGATGCCGGGCGCAGCCGACGCGCTGTGGCGGCTGTCGGATGCCGGCGTGTGGATTCGCATCATCACGCACCGCCTGTGGGTCAACTGGGGTCACGCGATCGCCGTGAGCGACACCGTCGAGTGGCTGGACCACCAGGCCATCCCGTATCGCGACATCTGCTTCCTCGGGCGCAAGCCCGAGGTGGAGGCCGACTGCTACGTCGACGACAGCCCCGACATGGTCGAGGCGCTCCGCGGCGCCGGGAACACCGTGGTGGTCTTCGACGCGCCCTACAACCGCGATCTCGAGGGCCCGCGGGCCGAAACGTGGGCCGACGTGGAGCAGGCCGTCAGTGCCATCGTCTTCGAGCGGGGGATCCCGCTGCAGGCGGCACTGCCCGGTCTCGACGACGGGCCCCACCGACTCCGGGGACGCTTGGGCGGATAGCACTCAATCGGATGGCGCAGACAGCCGATCTAACGGGATCAAACCTGCCCAGCGTGACGCCGACGACCGAGGGTCATTGGCCGTGTTGGCGGCCGTCGCCAGCGCCGCGGTCGTCGCATTGGCGGCCACGCCACTCGGAATCGCGGGCGCCCTCGGGGCGTGGCTCGATCGAATTGATCCATTTGTCGCGAACGCCGTCCTCACCGGGCTGATCGCGCCCCCGACGACCTGGGCCATCATCTCCCGCCGGCGCGAGCAGCGGTCGCGCGGCGCCAAGCGCGAATTGGCGCGTCTGTCCCGCCACGATCCGCTGACCGGCCTCCCCAACCGCGCCGCGCTGCCGGACCTCCTCAGCCGAGGACTGCGCAATGCCAACCACACCACCGTGCACGTGGCTGCCCTCTTCTGCGATCTCGATCGCTTCAAGCTCGTCAACGACACCTATGGGCACGAGATGGGCGACAGGCTGATGGTGGCCGTCGCCCAGCGGATCCGCGACATCACGGGCAACGAGGCATCGGCGGTGCGCTACGGCGGCGACGAGTTCATCATCGTGCAGCCGGTGGCCGGCAAGGCCGAAGCGGAGCGGATGGCCAACCGGATCATCACCTCCCTCGAAGCTCCGTTCGAGATCGGCACCGACACGATGCGCATCTCCGTGTCGGTCGGCGTGGCTCTGAGCGACTCGAGTTCGTCGACCCCCGAAGATCTCCTCCGCGACGCCGACGTGGCGATGTACCAGGCCAAGGCCATGGGGCCGGGAATGATCTGCGTCTACGACCAGTCGATGCGAGCCCGACTCTCGCGGGCGACCGCGGAGGCACGGCTGCGGTCGGCCATCGACAAGGGTGAGATGCAACTTCGCTACGAGCCGATCCTCACGGTTCACGACGGTGAGCTCGCCGGTGTTCGTACCTGCCTCCACTGGGAGGACCCCCAGCGCGGCGCGGTGCCGCTGCGCGAATTCATGCCCGCGTTGGAGGAGACAGGTCTGATCCTCGAGATCGGCACGTGGGCGCTCGGCGAAGCGTGCAGCCAGGCCCGCCGCTGGCGGACCATGGCCCCGAACCGCGCGCCGCTACAGGTCGTGGTCCCGATCACCGCGCGGCAGCTCGCGCAGTCGAACTTCCGCGATCTCGTGGCCGCCGTGTTGAAGAACACGGGCGTCGAGCGCACGCAACTGTGCCTCGCCGTCGGAGACGGATCGCTCGTCGACGACATCACTGATGCGTGGACCATGCTGCGCCACGCCCGCACCCTCGGTGTGCAGGTCGCGCTCGACTCATTCGGCGCGGAGGGTTCGACGCTCGCCGATCTTCGCCGCGTGCGGCTCGATCAGCTGTGGCTCGACCGAGCGCTGATCTCAGGCCTCGGCGCGGGGTCGGACGACGCGGTCATCGTCGAGCATCTCGTCGAGATGGCTCGCCGGCTGAACCTCGTCACCGTGGCCACGCAGGTGGAGAACGCGACGCAGCTCGCACTGCTGCGGCGGTTGGGTTGCGATCGAGCGCAGGGACCGTTCCTCGGAATGGCGCTCACGTCCGACGAGATCGACCTGTTGGTCTCGAGAGACAACGACCCGAAGGCGCCGGAGGTCACGCCGTCACCCGCACACGCCGTCGGCGGCCTCCCCCGGCTCCAGGCCTACGGCAGTTACTGACGCGGCCCACCCGCGAAACGCGTGTCCGGCGGGTCGACGGCCCATGCGGCCGGCTGCTTCCACCCGTCGTCGTACACGACCTGATCGAGCGGACGGCGTCGGACGGGGCCATGCCCGCCTTGGGGGCGGCCGAGCGCGATCGTCGCGGCGATCGCAACGTCGTCCGGGATCGCCACGATCGCTCGTAGCTCCGGCTCGACGTACCCATGCCACATCGTCATGACCCCGCCGTAGCCCAGCGCGCGCGCCGCCAGCAGCAGGTTCTGGCACGCCGGGTACACACTGCCACCCGAGGTCAGCTGATTTTCCCGGTAGTGGCCGAGCTGCAAGCACGCGAGCACGACGACGGGGATCTCCTCGAAGTGATCGACGAAGTGCTGCATCGCCGCGGCCATGCGTGACTTCGGCGACGAGGGATCACCGCCAGAGCCGCCCTCGTAGCCGTCGTCGCGGCGCTTCTCGTTCCACCCGGTGCGGAACGCATCGCCGAGCAGTGCCTTGGCATCGCGCGCGACCGGACCATCGCGCAACACCACGTAGCGCGTCGGCTGGCGATTCGAGCCTGTTGGCGCGCGCGTCGCGTGCCACAGCATCGTCGCGAGGTCGTCCTCGGGAATCGGATCAGGCCGGAAGCGGCGGATCGCACGCGTCGTAGCGATCCCTTCGAGCAGCGACACGTCGGGCACGGCCCGACACTACGCATAGTTTCGATCACATCCGCGTGTCCTGCTCAGTGCCCGGCAATCTGCGCTACCGGATCGCGCCCGCATCGCACGTGCATTGAGTAGTCAAAATGACTATCCATCACACGTGCGACACCCGCAACGTGCCGATATCGGACCCCATCGCTGGTGACGCCGAAGCATGATGATGCCGTGTCGCGGGAGTTGAGATTGCGGCGGACGTGCCCGGAGCACCTGCCGGGACTACTCGGCGCCCTCGTCGATCTCGGGAGCGGCCGCCCCTACCTCATGTGCGACGAAGTCGAGCACGGCTATTGGAGTCCGGCGCTTGACGATCCGATCCTGTTCGACGACGAGGAGATCGGATACAACGTTGACATCGGCATCCCGCATCGTCGGTATGCGACGAGCCAAGACATCCTTGACGCCGGATGGGACCTCGATGACTTCGACGCGTGATGTGTCGTTCTCGGGTCTCGCTGCAAGACCTCGTGGTGACATCCGAGGCGATTCGGCGGGCTCAGTCACACCGGTGATTGGTGTCGAGAAACGTGCGAGGATCGGTCCGAATCGGAGAAGGAGACGACGCATGCGCGCAGCCGTGCTCAGCGAGATCCCGGGCAAGCTCGAGATCGATGAGGTGCAGATCGACAACCCCGGCCCCCGTGAGGTGCTCATCCGCACGTCCGCCGCGGGCCTGTGCCACAGCGACCTGCACTTCATGGAAGGTAAGTACCCGTGGATGCTGCCGGCGGTTCTGGGCCACGAGTCTGCGGGCGTCGTGGAGAAGGTCGGCGATCAGGTCACGTACGTGCAGCCTGGCGATCACGTCATCACCTGCCTGTCCGTGTACTGCGGCAACTGCGAGTTCTGTCTCACCGGACATCTGTCGCTGTGTGACGACAAGCAGGCCGTGCAGCGCCCACTCGAGGCACCGCAACGACTCACTCGCAACGGCGAGGCCATGTGGCAGTTCTTCGACCTGTCCTCGTTCGCCGAGATGATGCTCGTGCACGAGCACGCCATCGTGAAGATCCGCAAGGACATGCCCCTCGATCGCGCCGCGCTCATCGGCTGCGGCGTGACCACCGGTGTCGGCGCGGTGTTCAACACCGCCAAGGTGGAGCCCGGCTCGACGGTCGCGGTGATCGGCTGCGGCGGGATCGGCCTGAACTGCATCCAGGGTGCAGCGATTGCCGGCGCCGCGCGCGTGATCGCCGTGGACCGCATTCAGGACAAGCTTCAGCTCGCCAAGACGTTCGGCGCGACCGACCTCGTGGATGCAACCGCCGGCGACGCAGTGCAGCAGGTGCAGGAGCTGACCGGCGGCGGCGTGCAGTACTCCTTTGAGGCGATCGGGCTGAAGGCGACCGCGGAAGAAGCGTTCGCGATGTTGCGGCGCGGTGGCACCGCGACGGTGATCGGCATGATCCCGATCGGGCAGAACGTCGAGATCCCCGGCTTCGAGTTGCTGTACGAGAAGAAGTTGCAAGGCTCGAACATGGGCTCGAACCGCTTCCGTGTCGACATGCCTCGCTTCATCGACCTCTACATGGACGGACGGCTCAAGCTCGACGAGCTCGTGTCGCAGCGCATCGCACTGCAGGACGTGAACGAGGGTTTCGAAGCGATGAAGGCCGGCAGCGTCGCCCGCAGCGTCATCATCTTCGACTGACCAGAACACTCCTCTAAGGAGCAAACCCGGCGCTATTTACCGCGTTCGCTCCTCAAAGGAGTATTGGCGCGCCTCCGGCGGCGGCTGATCGGTAGGCGGCGTCGGCGAGGACGTGGGCTCGGAGCGCGTCCTCGAACGACGGCCACGCCGGCTCGCCCTTCACAACCGCGTCGATGAAGCCCGCGTCGGGGTTGCCGAGCGTCGCGCCGCGGCGGGCGGCCTCGGCCTCGAGGTCGGCGAAGTCGAGCTTCATCGGCGCTCGGCCGGTGGTCGTCCATTCGACCGGCCCGAACCAGTCACCTTCGAGCACGGCGTATGCCCGCTCGCAGAAGAGCTCGACCCGGCGCAGGCTCGGCCGCTCCAGCACGTCGTGCCAGATCGAGGTGAGCGTGCCGATCGCCCCTGATTCGAATCGCAACGCGAGCGTGGCGACATCCTCGATGCCGGGAATGTCGTGGAATCCAGCCGTGCGCGCACTCACCTCGGCCACGGGGCCGAGTACGTGCTCGAGCATGTCGAGATCGTGGATCGAGTGTTCGAGCAACGTGCCCGCGCCCGCCTTGGTGACGTCGCCCCGCCACGTCGACCGGTAGCTCCCCTGTACAGGGATGAACTGGTCGTCGCGGAACACCACGCTCATCGGCCGGCCGCTCGAGGGATCCGCGGCGATGGCCTTCATGAGCCCGAACGCCGGCGAGTGCCGCAGCACGAGGCCGACCTGGTTCACGACCCCGGCCCGTGCGACCGTGTCCGCCATCGCCTGCGCGGCGGCAAGGTTGATGGCCAGTGGCTTCTCGCAGAACACGGGCAGCCGGCGGGCCACGGCGGCGTCGACCAGACGGGGATGCTCCGCCGTCCAGGTGCACACGTAGACCGCGTCGCAGTCGTCGAGCACCTGCTCCTCGGCCTCGCACACCGTCGCCCCGCTGGCCCGGGCGAAGTCCTGCGCTCGGTCAGGGTCCGGGTCGAACACACCCGCCCAGCTCACGTCGGCACCCGAGACGTGCAGCGACTTCGAGTGATAGGTCGCGATGAGCCCAGCGCCGAGGAACCCCACCCTGGTCGTCACCGTCGGGACCGTAGTTGAGGGTCCGCTCCGGCCGTGTGCCGCCTGGCACGGGACCGGTGGGGAATGGCCAGTCCCCCCTTAGGGTTCCTCACTTGCAATCTGATAGTCACTCAGGAGCACACATGGCTGAGAACGTCGACATAGACCGCGCGGACGCTGACCGCCTGAACCTCGAAACGCTGCCCGTACTTCCGCTCACCAGCGGTGTCGTGCTGCCCCAGATGGTCGTGACCCTCGCGTTGGAGACCGACGAAGCCCGGGCCGCCGCTGACGCCGCCGCGGAAGGCGAGAGCGAGCTGCTGCTCGTGCCGCGCTTCCCCGACGGCGGTCGCTACGGCCGGGTCGGCACCGTCGCCAAGATCGAGAACAAGGGCACGCTGCCCGGTGGCACCCCCGCTCTCGTGGTGCGAGCCATCGCCCGGGCCCACGTCGGTGCCGGCGTCATCGGCACCACGTCGGCGCTGTGGGTCCACGCCGAGTCCATCGACGAGGGTCAGCCCTCGGAGCGGGCGGTCGAGCTCGCCGCAGATGTCCGTGCGGTCATCGGCGCCCTGTTCGACCGGCTCGGGGGCCGGCGCCTCACCGAGGTGCTGAACGACGTCAAGGATCCGTCGCAACTCGCCGACCTCGCAGGCTGGTGGCCCGACCTCGCCTTCGAGCGGAAGGTCGAGCTGCTCGAGACCGTCGACGTCGAAGCCCGCCTCGAGAAGGTGCTCGAGTGGACGAAGGAAGCCTTGGCCGAGCTCGAGGTCAACGAGAAGATCCGCAAGGACGTGAGCGAGGGCATCGAGCAGAACCAGCGCGAGTTCCTCCTGCGCCAGCAGA
>JBEEFW010000124.1:0-17106 GCA_041166385.1 Acidimicrobiaceae bacterium
TGCTGGGCAGGTCACGGACGTGCCCCATCGAGGCCAGCACCGTGAAATCGCGGCCGAGGAAGCCCGCGATGGTGCGGGCTTTGGCCGGTGATTCGACGATGACGAGGGGTTTGGCCACGGATCTCCAGAGCTAGGGGGCAGGAGGGTCCCGTGTCAACAAGAGTCCGACGAGGGGCTCGAGAACTCGCTCAGTACGCCGTCGGAGCTGGTGAAGCTGCACGTGATGACGCTCGAGACGAGCAGCTCGTCGTTCACGTTCGTGAGGGTGACCAGCAACGTGATCTTGTTGTTCGCGCTGTCGGTGTTGCCCTGGATCGACGTGTCCACGTCGACGGTGACGAGGGCGTTGAAGTTCTGACCGTCGCGGGACGCCACGATGCTCGACGCTTCCGCGATCCCGAACGACTCGCCTTGGTCGCTCTGCACCGACGCCACGAAGTCAGCTCGAACGCTGGTGAGCTGGTTCAGAAAGGCGCCCGTGGCATTCCGTTGCAATCGGTCGAACACCTCCTCGACGTCGTTGAAGTCCAACGTGAAGAACTCGCCCATCACGAACTCGGCCTGGAGCTTCGCGTCATCGACCGTGAACACCAAGAAACCCGAAGTCGACGACGGGTCGGTGGTGGTGGTTGTGTCCGGCGAGGTGTCGGTTGTGGTGGTGGCCGAGGCCTGATTGCTTCCGCCCGATCGCGTGAGCCCGTACGCGACACCTCCGACCGCGAGCATCAGCGCTACGACCACGGCGATGACCGCGGGTGTCGGTCTCTTTGGTCCGACCGCCGGTTGCGGCGGCGTGGCCAGAAGCGGCGGCGGCAACGGCGCGGGCGGAGGGAGCACGGTCACCGGCGCAGGCGCGGTGATGGGCACGGGCTCGGGGGCGGCGGTGAGGGCCGCGCCGAGAGCCACGGCGTGCTTGGGATGGGTGTCGAGCGCGATCGGCCGACCGAGGTCGGCGTTGACCATCTCGCCGACGAGCGGGATGCGCGAGGAGCCGCCGACGAGCAGGATGCGGGCGAGATGCTCGGGGACGAGATCGCCAGACGTGATCGCGCGGCGCAGCGCGGCGATGGTGTCGCGAATCGCGGGGCGGATCATCGCCTCGAGCTCGCTGCGCGTGATGCGCACCTCGGTGGCGAGGCCGGGCAGCATCACGGGGATCACCGCGTCGGTGTCGGACGACAATGCTTCCTTGGCGGCGACGCAGTCGGCGCGAAGGCGGGCGAACGCTGACACGACCGCGGGATCGTCACGGTCGAGCGTCTCGAGCTGCAGACCGAGCGCGGTCTGCACGTGGCTGAAGACGGCGGCGTCGACGTCGATCCCGCCGAGTCGCTCGATGCCTTCTGGTTGGCCGTAGAGATCGAAACCGTCGGCGGTGCGGCGAACCACCGCAGCGTCGAACGTGCCGCCGCCGAGGTCGTACACGGCGACGAAGTCGTGCAGCTCGACGCGTTGCAGCGTGGCGTAGTGCACGGCCGCGGCCACCGGTTCGGGCACGAGCACGGTGTCGACGCCGAGCTCGGCCAGTCGGATCGCCTGGCGCAGCACGTCGAGCTTGTACTCCCCCCAGCTGGCGGGATGGGTCACGGCGATGCGATCGGGCCGCGAGCCCTGCAGTTGGATCGACCCGTCGACGGCCGCCCGCAGGAGCACGGCCATCACCGATTCCGGCGAACGGGGCGATCCGCCCACCATCAACGGCGTGGTGTCGCCCACCCGCCGTTTGAACTCGCGGGCCACCCGTTCGGGTTCGGTGACGGATCGGAGCTCGGCGGCGTCGCCGACCATCGTCGATCCGTCCTCGCGGAACAGCACGACCGACGGAATGGCGGCGGTGCGCGTACCGAGCGAGAGGATCTCCGCATGGCCGTCGCGCCATGACGCGGCGGCGGTGAACGTTGTCCCGAGATCCACACCCAATACCCAGCCCACGGACGCAACCCTAGGGACCTTCAGTACTCTGCGCCCTTGATGGCCAAGGCGAAGACCGCTCCTTCACCGCGCGAAGCGGCGACCGCGTTGCTCGACGTGTGTGTCCAGGCGGCCAACGCCTACCAGCGCGACGACCTCGGTGAGCGCTTGGCGCGCGCTCGCGAGCGACTCGTCGACCCGTTGTTCCATGTACTCGTCGTCGGCGAGTTCAAGCAGGGCAAGAGCTCGCTCATCAACGCGCTGCTCGGCGTCGACGTCTGTCCGGTCGACGACGATGTCGCCACCGCGGTGCCGACGAAGCTGCACTACGCCGCGAAACGGGAAGCGTCCGCGACCGTCAGCCCGGCGGCGGACGCGCCGGAGGGAACGCCGTCGACGGTCGAGCCGGTGCCGTTCGATCAGGTCGCGCAGTACGTCACCGAGGCCGCCAACCCCGACAACGTGCGGAACATCGAATCCGTCGACATCGGCGTGCCCGCACCGTTGCTCAAGAGCGGGCTCGTGCTCGTCGACACACCGGGCGTCGCCGGCCTCGGGTCGACGCACTCGACGATCACGATCGGCGCGCTACCGATGGCCGACGCGGTGCTGTTCGTGAGCGACGCGTCGCAGGAGTACTCGGGGCCCGAGCTCGAGTTCATGCGCACCGCCCGCTCACTGTGCCCGAACGTCGGCTGTGTCATGACGAAGATCGACTTCTACCCAGCGTGGCGCAAGATCCTGAACCTCGACACGGCGCACTTGGCCGACGCCGGGCTGGCGGCGCCGCTCCTGCCGATCTCGTCGACACTCCGACAGATCGCCGCGACATCGTCTGATGCATCGATCGAGGAGGAATCTGGGTTCGCGCAGCTCGAGGCGTACCTCAGCACGGAGATCGTGGGTCAGCGCGAACAGCTCGTCCTGCGCACGGCGGCCCGGGAGATGTTGTCCGCGGTCGCGCAACTCGAGAGCCAATTCGCGTCGGAGCGCAACGCGCTCGCCGATCCGGACCGGGCCGGGAACCTCGTGCACCAGTTGGAGATCGCCACCGATCAGAGCGACCGGTTGCGGTCGACGGCCGCGCGCTGGCAGGTGACGCTGAACGATGGGTTCACCGATCTGCTGACGGACGTCGATCACGATCTGCGCGGTCGGCTGCGCCAGCTGACCAAGGACGCCGACGCCGCCATCGATCAGATGGATCCGGCCGAGGCGTGGGAGGAGTTCGAGCCGTGGCTCTACCGCCAGGCATCCGACCATGTCGTCGCCAACTACACGATGCTGCAACGGCGGGCCGGCGAGATCGCATCGCGCGTTGCTGAGCTGTTCTCGGCGGACGGTCACGACATCGCCGTGCAGCTCGACGTGCCCAACCCGGCCGAGCTCCTGAAGGCCGTCGAGGCGTCGGCCGACGTGGACCTGCAACCGGGCGACGGGCTGAGCACCGGCATGAGCACGCTGCGCTCGTCGTATGGCGGCGCGCTGATGTTCGGCATGTTCGGTCAGATGGTGGGCCTGGCGCTCATCAACCCGGTCGGCGTGGTCGCGGGCATCATCTTCGGCGGCAAGGCGTACCGCGACGAGAAGAACCGGGCGCTCGCGCAACGGCGATCGCAGGCCAAGAACGCGCACCGCAAATACACCGACGAGCTCGCGTTCGAGGTCGGCAAGGACTCACGGGACACCGTGCGGCGCATCCAGCGCCAGCTGCGCGATCAGTTCACGGCGCGGGCCGAGGAGCTGTACCGGTCGACGACCGAGGCGCTGCACAAGGCGCAGCAGGCCATCGAGGTCGATGCGAAGACGCGAACGAAGCGGCTGCCCGATGTCGAGGCGGAGCTCGGGCGGATCCGCGGCCTGCGCGACGAGGTCGCCGCGCTCGTGCCGGCCGCGACAGGCGCGGCGTAGTGGCGCGACGAGCGTCGTTGCTCGACGAGGTACGCGGGCTGTTGACCCGCGCCGGCGACGTGTACCGCGACACCCCGCACGGCGCGGTGTTGGCCGCCGAGCGAGCGCGGCTCGACGAGCCGTTGCGCGTCGCGATCGCCGGCAAGGTCAAGGCGGGTAAGTCGACGCTGCTGAACGCGTTGGTCGGCGAGGAGCTGGCCCCGACGGATGCGGGCGAGTGCACGAAGATCGTCACGTGGTACCGCGACGGCATCACGTACCGCGTGATGATGCATCCGCATCAGGGCGAGCCGCGGCAGGTGCCGTTCTCACGCGATGCCGGCGCCATCGACGTCGACCTCCAAGGCTTTCCGGCCGACGGTGTCGAGCGATTGGAGGTCGAGTGGCCGTCGTCCTCACTGAGGGCGATCACGCTGATCGACACGCCGGGGATCGCGTCGTTGTCGATCGACGTGTCGGCGCGGGCGCACGCGTTTCTCGCGCCTGGTGAGGATCAGGTCACACCCGCCGATGCCGTCCTGTATCTGATGCGTCACCTGCACACGACCGACATCGGGTTTCTCGAGGCATTTCACGACCAGGAGTTCGCGCAGGCGACGCCGGTCAATGCAATCGCCGTGCTGTCACGAGCCGACGAGGTGGGCGTCGGGCGGCTCGACTCGATGTCGTCGGCATCGCGCATCGCCAACCGCTACAAGCACGATCCGAAGGTGCGCCGGCTGTGCCAGACCGTGGTGCCCGTGGCCGGCCTGCTCGCCCAGTCGGGGTCGACGCTGCGGGAGGCGGAGTACAAGGCGCTGCACCTGATCGGCACCGCGCCGGCGGAGGAGGCCGAGCGGCTGTTTCTGTCGGCCGACCGGTTCGTGCAGGCGCCGACGCCGATTCCGCTCACGTCGATGGAGCGTGAGCACCTGCTCGACCGGTTCGGGTTGTTCGGCGTGCGGTTGGCGGCCGCGTTGGTGCGGCAGGGCGCCGTGACCACATCGAGTCAACTGGCGAACGAGCTCGTGTTGCGCAGCGGATTGGTCGAGCTCAAGCAGGTACTGCTGTCACAGTTCGCGGCGCGGCGCGATGTGTTGAAGTCGCGCTCCGCGCTGCTCGCGTTGGAAGCAATCGTGCGCGAGTCGACGGTGGCCGGGTCGGATCAGATCGCGTCGGAGCTCGAACGGGTGACGGCGGGTGCGCACGAGTTCGCCGAGGTGCGGCTGCTCAACGCGCTACGAGCCGGCGCGGTGAAGGGTGTGAAGGCCGCCGAGAGTGAAGAGATGGAGCGGTTGCTCGGGGCCGAAGGTCCATCGCCGTCGACGCGGCTCGGACTCGAGGGCGCGGCCGGCGACAGCGAGGTCCGCGTCGCGCTGCAGAACGCCATCGGCCGATGGCAGCGCCGCGCCGAGAATCCGCTGTCGAGCCGCGACGTGGCCGACGCATCGCGAGTCCTCATCCGCACCTGCGAAGGCATGCTGGTCGACGTCTCCTGAGCTTTTGACAGTACCCGCAACACACTTCTGTGCCGTATGTACTGTCAAAACGACTACGAGGGGCCGCTAGGTCGCCGGACCCGAGAGCGAGGCCATGTCGGCGGCGAGGCCGGACGTGATCTGGTCGGCGATGTGCTTGCGGGCGAGCTGCTTGGAGTGGTTGACCGCTCCGGAGCGCAGGGCGGACAGGCGTTGCGCCGTCGCCATTGCATCATCGAGCACGTTCGCGGACGTGCGGTCGAGGTAGCCGGCGCCAACGGCTTCCGCCGGCGCAAACACCTCGCCGAGTAGCGCACTGTCGAACGCCGACGGCGGCATGCGATACCGCGCGAACTCGATGGCGAAGATCGGCAGTCCCATCCCGATCGCCACCTCGTTGAGCCCGATCTTGAACTCGCCGTCGGCACCGATGCGCACGTCGCTGACCAACAACACGAGCGCGCCCGCGGCCAGGGCGTGACCCGTGCACGCGGCCACCACCGGCACTGGGTACGTGAAGATTCTCAGCAACACCTCGGCTCCCTGCGTCACCAGAGCGCGCATCGGGTCGACGCCCGACGTCATGATCGACAGGTCGAATCCGGCGGAGAACCGTCCCGGCCGCCCCTGCACGAGCACCGCGGTCGCGCCGTCGGCTTCGGCCTTGTCGAACGACTCAGCGATCGCCGACAGGACGTCGGGCGAAAGCGCATTCGCCTTGCCGTCGTCGATCGAGATGACCGCTACCGCCCCGTCACGTTCCAATGAGACCGTCATGCGAAACGAACCTAGTGTCGGCCCCATGGACTTCGCCCTTTCGGAAACCGCCTCGCGCTTGCGGGACGATCTGCTGGCCTTCATGGACGAGAAGGTGCTGCCGGCTGAGCCGGTCTACCGCAAGCAGCTCGAGGAGTCGGGCGACCCGCACTTCCACCCGCCGGTGATGGAGGAGCTCAAGGCCGACGCCAAGCAGCGCGGCCTGTGGAACCTCTTCCTCCCGCACAAGACGCAGTGGACCGAAGGCTTGTCGAACCTCGACTACTCGCCGCTGTGTGAGGTGATGGGCCGCTCGGCGCTCGCGTCCGAAGCCACCAACTGCGCGGCCCCGGATACCGGCAACATGGAGATCCTCACGATGTTCGGCACGCCCGAACAGCAGGAGCAGTGGTTGCACCCACTGCTCGAAGGCGAGATCCGGTCGGCGTTCGCGATGACCGAGCCCGCCGTTGCGTCGTCCGACGCCACCAATATCGAGTGCCGCATCGAGTCCGACGGCGACGACTACGTGATCAACGGACGCAAGTGGTGGATCTCGGGGGCCGCCAGCAGCCGCTGCAAGGTCCTCATCGTGATGGGCAAGACCGACCCCAACGCGCCGCGTCACCTGCAGCAGTCGATGGTGCTGGTGCCGATGGACGCGCCAGGTGTCATCAACGTCCGCTCGCTGCCCGTGTTCGGCTACCAAGACGTCGAGGGTCACTGCGAGTTGGTGTTCGAGAACGTCCGTGTCCCGAAGACGAACCTGCTCGGGGAGGAAGGCGGCGGGTTCGCCATCGCGCAAGCGCGTCTCGGCCCCGGCCGCATCCACCACTGCATGCGCACCATCGGCGCGGCCGAGCGCGCCCTCGACATGTTGTGTGAGCGCGTCGCCAACCGCACGGCGTTCGGCAAGTTGCTGGCGGAGCAGGGCGTGATCCAGACGTGGATCGCCGACGCCCGCATCAACATCGACCAGTCCCGCCTGTACACGCTCTACACGGCGTGGCTCATGGACAACGAGGGCAACAAGGCCGCCCGCACCGAGATCTCCGGCATCAAGGTGGCGGTGCCGCAGATGGCTCTCGACATCATCGATCACGCCATCCAGGCGCACGGCGCAGGCGGTATCGGCGACGACTTCGGACTGTCCTCGCTCTACGCCCACATCCGCACGCTGCGCTTGGCCGACGGCCCCGACGAGGTACACCGGCTCACGGTGGCTCGTCGCGAGCTGCGCAAGCACGGCGTCAAGGTGTGAAGCGATTCGCACTCCTGCTCGCGACGACGATGGCCGTCGGATCGGCCTGCGGTGGAGGAAGCGGCAGCAGCACCGAGTCGTTCTGCGCGAAAGCGTTGGCGGCGGAGACGTCGTTCGGTCAACTCGGCGACACGCCGAGCGACAGCTCGAGCGCGATCGCGTTGTTCGAGGACCTCACGAACAACGCGCCGAGCGAGATCAAGGGCGACATGACGACCATCTTCAACTTCCTCCGCAGCCCGGCGGCCCGCAACGCGCCGGCCGACGATTCGGTCGTGGCGGCGTCGGCGAAGGTGGTGCAGTTCTTCAAGGACAAGTGCCACGTCGACCTCGGCGCGAGCGGTGCGAGCACGTCCGCGAGCTTCAGCTCGCTCGGGAGCTCGATCTCGAACTAGCCGCGCTAGCCGCGCAGGTGTGCGGTGAGCACGAGCCGCACAGTGGTGCCGCCGCCTTCGTGGCGGAACTCGAGTTGATCGGTGAGCTCGCGCATCAGTGGGATACCGAGGCCGCGCTCGAACTGCAGTCGGGCCGGCTTGGTGACATCAGGGTGCGGCGTCAGCGCGGCCGGGTCGAACCCGCCGCCCTCGTCGTGGACCTCGACGGCCACGAAGTCGGGCTCGAGGTCGCAGCGCACCACCACCGAGTGGCGTTCGCCGTCGGGCTTGCGCCGTTCGGCATCGATGGCGTTGGCGAACGCCTCCGTGACGGCCAGGCGCAGGTCGTCGATCCGCGGGCTCGGAAGCTTGGAGCCGGTCTCGGCGATCAGGGTCACGATGGCGCGGACCATCGCCAGGAACTCCGGGCGGGCGGGCACTTCGAGCTCGATGTGGTCGCCCATGCCCGCGTGCCTTACTCCTGTGCACCCCTGACGGCCTCATCGACGGAATCGAAGAGGTCGAAGGCGCTGTCGAGCCGGGTGATCTCGAACACCTTGCGCACCCGGGGCTGTGTGCTGACGATGCGGACCTCGCCGTCCTCGCTGCGGGCCCGCTTGAGCACGCCCACGAGCACGCCGAGTGCCGTGGAATCGAGGAAGCCGACGTCGTCCAAGTCGACCACGATCCGCCGCTTGTCCTCAGCCAGCAGGGCGTGGAGACGCTCACGGAGGCTGGGGGCGGTGGCGATGTCGATCTCGCCGCTGACGGCGAGCACGGCCCATCCGTCCTGGTCACGCACGACAAGTCCCAGTTCCATGGCCCCAGGACCCTACCTGACCTGGACCCAAGGCTCTGGTTTCAGCCCTGTAACTACAACGATGAAACGCCTACAGTTCGGTTCGGCATGGCAGTACTCGAGCTCCCGCGGATCGACGGCGTGCTCGGCGAGCTCGCGGCGAGCGGCAACCTGATCCATGTCGAACGGCTCGAGGCGCGGGCGGCGCGGTTCGCCGAACTGGCCACACCTCTCTCCTGTGCGGTTCGCGATCGGCTCGGCATCGACGCGTTCTGGACGCACCAAGCGGAGGCCATCGACCTCGTGCGCGCCGGGCGCAGCGTGGCCATCGCCACCGGCACCGCGTCGGGGAAGTCGCTGTGCTTCCAGGTGCCGGTGGCCGAGGCGGTGGGCGACCCGATCCGGACGGGCACGGCCCTGCTCGTCTTCCCGACGAAGGCGCTCGCTCGGGATCAGCTGCGAGCCATGACCGATCTCGAGATCCCCGGGTTGGTGGCCGCGGCCTACGACGGCGACTGCTCGCCCGAGGAGCGCACGTGGGTGCGGCGCAACGCGAACGTCGTGCTGACCAACCCTGAGATGTTGCATTACGGGATACTCCCCCATCACGCGCGGTGGGCAACCTTCCTGATGCGTCTGCGGTACGTGGTGCTCGACGAGCTGCACGCGTTCCGCGGCGTCTTCGGCACGCATGTGGCCCACGTGCTGCGACGGCTGCGCCGCGTCGGCGAGTCGTACGCGGCGCGTCCGACGTTCGTGGCGTGCTCGGCCACGATCGGCGCCCCCGCTGAGCTGGCGTCAGCGTTGTGGGCCGGACCCGTCGATGCAGTGACCGACGACGGCTCGCCGCGTGGTGAGCGGTTGATCGCGTTGTGCAACCCGCCGCTGCTCGACGAGTCGTTCAGCAGGGCGCGGGCGTCGTCGCACTCCGAGACGGCGATGGTGCTGACGAGCCTCATCGGCAGCGGCCACAAGTCGATCGGTTTCTGCCGCAGTCGGCGAGGCACCGAGGTCGTAGCCGCCGACGTGCGACGGCGGCTGCCGCCCGAGCTGGCCGACCGCGTCCGTCCGTATCGCGGCGGCTATCTGCCCGAGGAGCGCCGCGAGATCGAGAACGAGTTGTTCAACGGCCACGTGCGGGGCGTCATCGCCACCACCGCGCTCGAGCTCGGGGTCGACATCGGCGGCCTCGACGCCTGCGTGCTCGACGGGTTCCCCGGCACGATCGCGTCTATGTGGCAGCAGATGGGCCGGGCCGGACGGGCATGTCAGCAGTCGCTGTCGGTGCTGGTGGCCGGCGAGGATCAGCTCGATCAGTGGCTCATGGCCCATCCGACCGAGGTGTTCACCCGCCCACCGGAGCCGGCGGTGATCAATCCCGCCAACCCGTTCATCCTCCACCCGCACCTCGGCTGCGCGGCGTTCGAGCTACCGCTCACGCCGGCCGACGAACGGTGGTGGCCCGAACTGCTCGACGACGGCGTGCGAGAGATGGTGCACGACGATCGCCTGAAGGTGCGCCCGCCGACGTCACGGCGGCCGTCGCCGTCGGCGGTATGGGCGGCGCGCGGCTTCCCCGCGCACGGCATGGGCCTGCGCTCCGGTTCGAGCACCGAGTACCGCATCGTGCGTAGCGACGATTCGTTGGTCGGCACGGTCGACGAGGGGCGAGCGTTCGATCTCGTCCACCCCGGCGCGGTCTACCTACATCAAGGCGCGGCGTACAAGGTGCGCACGCTCGACCTCGACGACCATCTCGCAGTCGTCGACGCCTGCGACGGCCGCGAGTACACCGTCGCCCGGACCGACATGTCGATGCGCGTGCTCGAGACCGAAGCATCACGGTCCGTCGGACGGGCGAAGGTGCACATCGGTTCGATCGAAGTGGCGTCGCAGGTCACGGGCTTCCAACGCAAGGACGTCTCGTCGCACGAGGTGCTCGGCAGCGAGACGCTCGACCTACCGCCGACGCGGCTCGTGACGCGCGGTGTCTGGTACACGATCAGCGCGTACGAGCTGTCGGACGAGGGCATCGAGAACGCGCGGTGGGCGGGCACGCTGCACGCCATCGAGCACGCGGCCATCGGCATCCTGCCGCTGTTCACGATCTGCGACCGCTGGGATGTCGGCGGCGTCTCAACGGTGCTTCAGGCGAACACGGGTCGGCCGACGATCCTCATCTACGACGGCTACCCGGGCGGCGCCGGGATCGCCGAACTCGGGTACGAGGTGGCCGACCGGCACCTCGCCACCACGCTGGAGGTCATCGAGGGGTGCGGATGTTCCGACGGGTGCCCCTCGTGCGTCCAGTCCCCCAAGTGCGGCAACTGGAACGAGCCCCTCGACAAGGCCGGGGCCACCGCGTTGCTGTCTCGGGTGCTCGAGCTCAATCGCTAGGACCGCGGCGCGTTCCGCGCTCGCGGCGCGGCGGGTGAGGAAGAGCATCAGGCCGGCCCATACGGCGAGGTCGAGGGCGGCGGCGAACGGCTTGACGAGACCCGCGCCGTCGCGTCCGGCGAACCGCTGGATCGTGTCGCCCCCGGGGACCGCGAAGTCGCCTTCGCCCGGCTCACCCTCGTCGGCGGCCAGCGTGTCGTCGAAGTGCTGCACGCCGCTACCCCCGGAATCGGCGCGGGGCGCGGGCACGCCACCGACGCTCTGTCCCGGTGTGCCGGTGGGGTTGGCGCCGACGTTGAGGGCTTCTGACGTGACGACCGGGTTCGACGTGAGCGTGCCGTTGGGCGACGACCGCAATGTCTCGACCTTGTAGAAGTACGAGCCACCGCCGGCGGGGATGTTGGTGTCGTTGTACGCGAAAACGTCGGTCGCGACGTCCACCGATACGGAGTAGTCGCTTGCGTTGGCATCGCGTCGACTCACGCGATAGCCGGCGAGGTCGGGCGGCTTCTGGTTCGGCGCCTGCCACGTGAGCGTCACCGTGCGGTTCCCGTTGTCCGTCGCGAGGAACGACAGCGGCGACTGGGGGGGCTCCGCGATGTGCAGACCCGTCAGCGTCATGTCGTAGTTGTCGAGGTTGTTCTCGAGCGTCGCGGTCGCGGTCGCGTTGTAGATGCCGTTGCAGACGAACGGGACCTCGAACAGGAAGTTCATCGTGCTCGTGGTGTCGCCCGATGGTGTCGAGGTGGAAGTGGTCGGCGCCGACTGGAGCTGCGTGCTCGGCGCGGATCCGCACGTCGCCGCGTGCGTGTCGCCGGCGCCGTACTCGATGTTGAGCTCGACCGCCTCGATGCTGGGCGTGGGCGGGGTGTGCACGAACGTGCCGCTGAACGTTGCGTCGCTCACCGTCTCGCCGTTCGCGGTCGGGCCCGTCCAGCGGGACCCTGCCCACTCCTCCGGAGTCGTGGTGGTCGTGGTCACCAGGGTTGTCGTGGTGCTCGAACCCGACGACGTCGGGGTGGTGGGAGTGGTGACTGTCTGCGCACGCGACGGCGACGACCAGATCATGCTCATCACGGCGATGGCGACACCCGTGATGCACGCGCTCGCAACCGCGCACGCCGCCTGCGCCCGAGTGCGCCCAGCGGGCGCGGTCATGCCCCGGGTTGCGCCGGTGTCTGGCCGGTCACCAGGACGGCCTGCACCACGAGACGCTTCGCCGCGGAACCCTTCGGATGACAGGTGGTCAACGTCAGGATGGCGTTGGGCGGCGGACTCTCCCCCGCGCGCGCGACGGTCGGCCCGCCGATCACGTCGATCTCGTTCGGGAGGATGATGAACGCGGCGCCGTTGCTGTCCGCGGCTTTGTGCTGTGGGGGCGGGGCCAGCACCTGATACGTGCATTGGCCGACGGGGGTCTCGAGCGTGATGGTGTCGCCCGGCTTCAAGAGGTCGATGTTGGCGAACGGCCGGCCGTAGGTCGTGCGGTGGCCGGCGATACCGACGTTGCCGTCCTCACACGGCAGCGAGGTGTCGCGGTAGTGCCCGGCCCCGGCGCGCAGCGCGTCAGCTCCCGTGCCCTCCACGACGACGACATCGACGTCGATCGCGGGCATCTTGATGCGCGTGAGGCTGTCGCCTTCTTGCAGCCGGTGGTCGAGGTAGGCCTGCTTCAGCTCGGGGGTCGCGAACTGGCGATCGAGTCGCCCCTGGATCCGGCTCTGCACGAGGTTTGTGTAGAAGGGGTAGCCGATCACGCCGACGGCGAAGACGAACGCGAAGAGCGAACCGAGCGACAGCGACCGCCGCAGCCACCTCCGGCGCCGGAGGGCATCAACCATCCAGCCCTGCGGGTCCTTGCGGAACGACACCGTGGGTCGCTCGATGACGACCGGCGGGGGCTGGCGCTTCTTGATGCGCGTCAGCAGCGCTGCTTGCCAGCCCACGAGCAGGACGATGAGCGCGGCGGCGGGTACGGCAAGGATCATGAGCGTGACAAGGGTAGCGAGTCCCTTTGGGGGCTTTGGCGTCAGGCGCGCCTCGCCGAAGGGCTACTGCTCGACCCGCATCGTCGCGCTGGCGTGCAGGGTGACATCACCGAGGAGGCCGCCCACGAGCGGGACATCGGTGGGGGCGCGGTAGTCGATGTCGACCCGCACCCGGCTACCCGGACCGCCCCGGCCCGCCACTCGAACGGTCAACCGCTGGGCATCGAGCGTGGTGGCCAGGGCCGCCGCCCTTGCGGCCGCCTGCGGATCGGGGTCGACGGCCGCCGCTCGAGCCGCCTCCCGGGCGGCGTGGGTGACGAGTACCTCGGCGCGCACCAACAGACCCACCTGGATCACCGCGAGCAGCAGGAGCACGACCAACGGCAGCACGAGCGCGGCCTCGACGGTCGCCTGACCGCGCTCGTGCCGACGTGCCTTCACAGCTGCGACAGGATCTTGTCGATCACGCCGTCGAGCAGGGCGGTGACCTTTCCCGACTTCATTGCCCACGCGACGAGCAACAACGCGACCGCGGCGGCGCCGAGGAGCACCAGCGCGTACTCCGCAGTGGCTTGACCGTTGTCGCCGCGGGCTCGCGGCGTGGACGTGAGGAGCGCGGCCTGGACGGCCACGTAGAGATGCAGCATTCGACACTCGCTTTCGTGAAACTCGAGGCAATAGGCACCGGAAACCGGTGCCTATTGCCTCGAGAACGGGAGTTCAGAGGCGCAGCGCGTCGAGGGCGCCGGCGAGCAGGGGTGTGACGGTGAGCAGCCCGAACGCAGGCAGCACACACAGCACCAAAGGGAAGAGCAGCTTCACCGGGACGCGCCGAGCGGCCTCCTCGGCGCGTCGCCGGCGATCGAGGCGCGCGTCCAGCGCGAGCCGTTCGAGTGCGGGTAGCAGCGGGGTGCCATAGCGCTCGGCACCGGCGAGCACGCGCACGAGCGAACGTGCCGGGTCGCCGAGCACGACCACAAACGCATCGAGCGCGTCGGCAACACGTTGGCCCCGGTCGACGCGCTCCACCACCACACCAAGAGCTGGAGCCCACGCCGGCGGCGCGTGCCTCGCGACCGCCGTCAGCGCGAGGCGAAGGTTGAGTCCGGCGCCGAGCGCGAGCGCGAACAGGTCGATGACGTCAGCCTGCTGCGCGGCGACGAGATCACGTTCGGTGCCTGCTCGGGCGACGATGCATCGCATCCACCACGCACCGGCCGCGTCGAGCCCCAACCCGCTCGCCAGACATGACAGGCCGACCGGCGACCCGACGAGAAAGCCGACGGCGCTCGGATCGGCGGCCGCCACCACCAGGAGAAAGGCGACGGGCGCGCAACCGATGACCGCCGCGGACGCGCGCGCTTGGGTCGACAGCGCGCGCACCTCGTGCCGCACCGCATTGCGGTCGCGCAGCGTGCCGGCCACGCCATCGAGCGACCGCGCCGCCGCGCCGCCGAGCTCCGCGCCGAGCCCCAGCGCCGCCGCGGTCAACGCGACGCCCTCGCCTGGACTCGAGCTGCTCCAGCGCTCGATGGCCGCGGCCAGCGGGCGACCGCGCGCCGCGGCGCCGGCCACATCGGTCAGCCCCTCACCGAGCGGGGTTGGTGCGGCGGCGCCGGCCTCGGCGATCGCGATTCGCAGCGACGAGCCCGAACGCAACGACCGTGCCATCGATTCGAGGGCGTCGGGCAACGCGGTGTCGACTCGCACGGACGGACGGACGGGCACCGTCCATCGCCTCCGGGCGCGCCGGCGCGCCGGCACCAGCTCGCGTTGGACTCGCCGGTGGACGGCCGTCATCGGCGTGCTGCCCGTTCGGGTGACGCGACCACGCGGTGTTCGTCGGCCAGCAGTCGCACTCGTTCGCTGCCGTTCGTGAGTTCGGCGACGGCGATGATCGCCCGGCTCCCGTCGGCGCGCCGGGCCACGTGCACGACGAGATCGAGAGCCGACACGAGCTGCTCGCGGATCGCCCCGAGTGGCAGACCGACATCGCCCATCATCACCATCGTCTCGAGGCGCCGAAGCGCGTCGACCGGCGCGTTCGCGTGACAGGTGGACAGCGAGCCTTCGTGTCCGGTGTTCATCGCCTGCAACATGTCGAGGGCCTCGGGACCGCGTACTTCGCCGACCACGATGCGATCGGGCCGCATCCGCAACGCGTTCCGAACGAGCGCCCGGACCGTCACCGCGCCGACACCGTCGGCATTGCCCGGACGCGCTTCGAGCCGCACGACATGGCGACCGGGAAGGCGCAGCTCGGCGGCATCCTCGACGGTGACGATGCGCTCCCCGTCGGGGATGGCCGCGGCGAGCGCGTTCAGCAACGTGGTCTTGCCCGCGCCCGTGCCTCCGCTCACGACGATGTTGGCGCGATCGCGTACCGCGCGCTCGAGCAGTTCGACGACGTCGGGCGGACACATCGCGCGCAGCGGAATCGCGAGCGCGCCGAAGCGCCTGATCGTGATGCAGGGCCCGTCGATCGCCAAGGGCGGTATCACCACGTTCACGCGGGAACCGTCGGGCAGCCGAGCATCCACGAGCGGGCTCGTGCGGTCGGCTCGCAACCCCAGCGGAGCGACGATCCGCTCGACGAGCAGCTCGATGCCCGCACGATCGAGACAGACATCGGTGGCCTCGATGATGCCGTGCCGCTCGATCCACACGGGGCCGGGCCCATTGACCATCACCTCGGTGACATCGCCGCCCGCGAGGAGCGGCTCGAGCGGCCCGAGCCCGACCGAGCGGGCCAGCACACGGTCGACCACCGCGTCGACCACGTCGGCGGCCGCCAGCGGCGCACGAGCCCGAGCAAGCTCGGCCACGACGGCGCGCTCGCTGCCGGCGTGGTCCACGAGCTCGCCGTGGACGGCGTCGACCAGCGCAGCCACGGGATCTTCAGGCGGCATGCCGCAGCTCGCGTTCGAGTGAGCGCGGCAGGCGCGTGAGGAACACGCCGGCATCGACCGCACGCGCCACCTGCGCGGTGACCGAGACCTCGGCCCGTACGGGAACGCCGAGCACGGCTTCGATGTCGGACGCCGTGAGCGCACGTCCTTCCTCGACCACCAGCACGACGGCCGACGGCCGGACCGGCGCAACGATGGCACGCCGCAACGCGAGAAAGCACGGTCGCGTCACGAGCAGCGAGTCGGTCGCCGACGCGGTGACGATCGACGCGACGCCGTCACCCGAGCCCGACACAACTCCCGCATCGACGACGACGGGTCGCGGATCCGCAGCGAGCAGCGCGACGAGCGCATGCACGCGGTCGACGACCAGCGGACCGCTCCCGCGGGGCAAGAGTGCGAGCCCATCGCGCACCGAGACCTCGAGCCGTGCGAGCGCGTCGGCCGGCACGAGTGGACCTTCACGCAACCACTCGCTCACACCGGTGATCTCGGGGTCGTCGGGCAGGCCGCCAACCGCCATCGCGTCGCCCGCGAGATCGACGAGCAATGCGCCTCCCGGTGCAGCACGCGCCAACAACAACGCCAGCGCGGTGGCCACGACGGTGGTGCCTGCGCCTCCCTTGGCCGACCAACAACTCACGACCACGTGCTTCTCCCCGATGCGCGACGAACGAGCTGACAGGGAAGAAACGAGGAAGCGGCGAACTGCGCCACAAGGGGCTGCACTGCACCCGAAGACGCCGACCTTACGTAACCCGTGTGACACTCAACAAGGGGTTCCCCGAAACTTTTGACCGATAGGGTCGGTTTCGTGGAGGCGGCATTCTTCGACCTCGACAAGACGGTCATCGCCAAAGCGTCGATGGTCGCCTTCGGACGCCCGCTCTACCGAGAGGGCCTCATCTCGCGGCGCGTCCTCGCGCGTGCGATCTACGGCCAGCTCGTCTACATGTACATGGGCGCCGATGAGGAGAAGCTCGAGCGCATGCGCGATTCGGTGCTTGCGCTCACCAAGGGCTGGGAGCAGTCCAAGGTCCGCGAAATCGTGGAGGAGACGCTCGAAGAAGTCGTCGAGCCGATCGTGTACGACGAGGCGCTCGAGTTGATCAACGAGCACAGGGCTGCCGGTCGACTCGTGTTCATCGTGTCGGCGTCGCCCGAGGAGATCGTTGCGCCGCTCAGCCGTTACCTCGGCGTCGACGCCTACCTCGCGACGCGCAGCACGATCGACGACGAGGGTCGCTACACGGGAACCACCGAGTTCTATTGCTACGGGCCGAACAAGGCCGAGGCGATGCGCGCGATCGCCGAGGAGCAAGACATCGATTTGTGGCACTCGT
>JBEEFW010000125.1:0-2827 GCA_041166385.1 Acidimicrobiaceae bacterium
CGTGGGGCATCAACTTCGTGATGCTGGCGCTGTCCGGCGTGTTCAACCCGGTTACGGCGCTGCCCGGTGCGGTGCAGCCGATCGCGAAGCTGTTCCCGACGACGTACGCCTTTCGCGCGATGCGCACGCTGCTCGACGGTGGTGGCATCCCCTGGAGCGATGTGGTGTGGGGCTACGTCGGCGCGCTCGTGTTCTGCGCGCTCGGTTACTGGTTCATCGTCCGCATGCTCAACACGTTCCGCGCCCGCGGCTTCGTCACCCGCTTCTCCTGATTCGAAATCCCACTCAGGCGTACACACTTTTGTGTACGCCTGAGTGGGATTTGGCCTAAGGGGTGGGGACGATGAGGCGGCCCATCAGGGAGTGGCCGGGGACGGCGGCGATCTCGGCGGTGCCCGACTCCGAGTAGAAGCCGCCCGGACCGTCGACCTGTGAGTCGACGAGCAAGTACGGCACCGAGTCGGTGGTGTGCGTCTTCAACCGCACCGGCGTCGGATGGTCGGGCAGCAGCAGCATGCGCCACGGCCCCATCGCGTCGAGCCCTTCGACAAGGCCGCGCAGGATGCGGTCGTCCCAGCGCTCCAACGCGGTGACCTTCTCCTCGAGGTTGCCGGCGTGACCGGCTTCGTCGGTCGCCTCGACGTGGATGAGGAAGAGATCGGCACCCGCGGCCAGCGTCTCGAGTGCGGCATCGCGCTTGCCTTCGTAGTTCGTGTCGAACCAGCCCGTTGCGCCCTCGACCTCGACGACGTTCATGTCAGTGAGCACGCCCAACCCGCGGACCAAGTCCACCGCCGTGCACAGCGCGGCCTCCACGCCGTACGCGTCGCGGAACGCCGGCATCTCCGGCTGGAAGCCCTGTCCCCACAGCCATACCTGGTTGGCGGCGAGGCCGAACCGCGGGACGATCTCGCGCGACGCGTCCATGACGGCCTGCAACTTCGACGCAGCTGCACCCGTGGGCCACACCGCGAGCTTGTCGGTGAGGTCGTGCGGTGGCGTGCATTCGGCGTCGGCCCAATCCGCGGGCGCGACCACGATGTGGCGGTACTGCACGCCCGGATGGAACACGACCTCGTCGTTGCCCAACTCCGCCTGCAGCGCGGCGATCACTTCGCCGGCTGCCTCCGACGAAGGATGGCCACCCGCGAAGTCGACCATCGTGCCGCCGTCGCCGATCGTCACGAGGTTGCAGCGATACGCGACCTGATCGGGGCGTAGCCGGAGTCCGAGCGCCGCCGCCTCGATGGGCGCACGACCCGTGTGATACGCCGCCGGGTCGTAGCCGATGATCGACATGTTGCCGACGTCAGAGCCCGGCGGCAGCCCCTTCGGGATCACCGCGGCACGGCCGACCTCGCCGCGGGCCGCGAGTGCGGCCAACACCGGCATCGACGCCGCTTCGAGCGGCGTACGCCCCCCGAGCGCGTCGATGGGTTCGTCGGCACAGCCGTCGGGCACGCACACCACGTACTTCACAGCGCGATGCTCGCACTCACGAACGCCTCGACCTGATCGAGGTCGTTGGCCATGACCTCGTAACGCTCGTCGCCTTCGAGCGCGGCGGCCAGGCGCTCGGGAACGGGCGGATCGATGCCGGTCGCGCGGCGCACGGCGTCGGGGAACTTGGCGGGGTGGGCGGTCGACAAGCAGACGATGCGCTCGCCTTCCCGCCCGACCGCACGCGCCGCCCCGATGCCGACGGCGGTGTGCGGGTCGATCAAGTAGCCGTAGCGCTCATACGTGTCGCGGATCACGTCGATCGTCGCGGCGTCGTCAATCGTGGCGGCGTCGAACGTCGCGTCGCGTGGCGCCTCGACGGAGCCGAGATCGCGGAACCGCGTCATGAGCTCGGCGGTCCGGAACCCATCGCGGTGCAGCAACTCGAACAGCAGCCGTTCGAGGTTGGACGACACCTGGATGTCCATACTCGGGCTCCACGTCGGGACGACTTCCCCCGTCACCAGGGCGCCTGTCGCCACCCATCGGGCGAGGATGTCGTTCGTGTTCGAGCCGATGATGAACCGCTCGATCGGCAGCCCCATCTGCTGTGCGTACCAGCCCGCGAGGACGTTGCCGAAGTTGCCGGTCGGCACCGCGAAGGCGCACGGATGGCCAACCGCAAGCTGGCCGGTCACGTAGTACGTGATCTGTGCGACGACTCGTCCCCAGTTGATCGAGTTCATCGCGCCGAGCTGCATCTCATCGCGAAACGCCTCGTCGGCGAACATCGCCTTCACGAGATCCTGGCAGTCGTCGAACGTGCCCTCGACGGCGAGGTTGTGCACGTTGGGCTCGTCGACGGTCGTCATCTGCTTGCGCTGCACATCGCTCACCCGTCCCGCGGGATGCAGCACGACGATGTCGAGGTTCGCGCGGCCGACGCACGCGGCAATCGCCGCCGACCCGGTGTCGCCTGACGTCGCGACAACGATCGTGCGACGCTCGCCGCGACGCTCGAGCTCCGCGTCCATCAGCCGTCCCACGAGCTGCAACGCCACGTCCTTGAACGCGAGTGTCGGCCCGTGCCACAGCTCCTGCACCCACAGGTTGCCGTCCAGCTCCACGACCGGGCACACGTCTGGATGGTCGAACGTCGAGTACGTCTCGGTGAGGACGTCGACATCCACGCCGGTGACGAGCGCGGCAACGTCGACGTACGACGCCGGCAGCTCGGCGGGGAGCTTGCCGAGCTTGTCCGGCACGTACAGCCCGCCGTCTCTGGCCAGGCCCTCGAGCAAGACGTCGTCGAACCCCAGCTCGGGAGCGCGCCCCCGCGTGGAGACGAACTTCTTCAAGACACCACTCGAACGAGCGAGACGACGCG
>JBEEFW010000126.1:0-58433 GCA_041166385.1 Acidimicrobiaceae bacterium
TCCCTTCGGTGTCGTATCCAACCCGTACCTCGATGCACTGAGGGAGTGAGTCCCCCCTGATGAATTTGTCGTGGCGTCACCAGGCCGCCTGCCGTGGTCTCGATCCCGAGATCTTCTATCCCGTGTCCGAAGAGGAAACCGAGGTGGCCAAAACGGTCTGCCTCGGGTGCTCCGTCCGCCAGTCGTGCTTGGAGCATGCGCTCGGCTCGCGTGAGCGCGATGGGGTGTGGGGAGGATGTACCGAAAAGGAACGTCGGCGCATCGTGCGCCAGCGGCGCCGTACCGCTTGACATTCTCCTGGCCTGACGTTCTCGGGCCGCTGACATCCGGCGAAGACCTGACAACCGAGCAGGCCGCGGCGGCGATGACCGAGATCCTGTCGGGCCAGGCCACACAGGCGCAGATCGCCGGGCTCATCATCGGTTTGCGGATGAAGGGCGAGACCATCGACGAGATGGCCGGCCTGCTGTCGGCCATGCAGGACGCCAGCGAGTACGTGCCGCTCAAGGATCTCGACGGCGTCATCGACACGTGCGGGACGGGTGGCGATCGCAGCCACTCGATCAACGTGTCGACGATCGCGGCGTTCGTCGTGGCCGGCGCGGGGGCCAAGGTGTGCAAGCACGGCAACCGCGCCGCATCGTCGGCCTGCGGATCGGCCGATGTGCTCGAAGCGCTCGGCGTGAAGATCGAGCTCGATCCTGCAGCCGTCGCACTGTGTGTCGAGAAGGCCGGCATCGGATTCTGTTATGCGCCGCGCTTCCATCCGGCGATGCGACACGCAGGCCCCACGCGCGGCGAGCTCGGCGTGCCGACCGTCTTCAACTTCCTCGGTCCACTCGCGAATCCGGCTCGCGTCCGCCGTCAGGTCCTGGGTGTGAGCGATGCCCGCATGGCCGAGAAGATGGCCGGCGTGCTCAAGGCGCGGGGCTCCGAGCGAGCGCTCGTTGTGTTCGGCCATGATGGTCTCGATGAGCTCACCACGACGACGACGTCGACCGTGGTCGAGTTGTGCGAGGACGGCGAGTTGCGTCGGTACGAGCTCGACCCCGCGGCGCATGGCATCTCACGCGCGGATCCCTCGGCGCTCCGCGGGGGAGATGCCGCCGCGAACGTCACCGCCACTCGTGCCGTGCTTGCCGGCGACGCCGGCGCGCAGCGCGACATCGTGGTGCTCAACGCGGCCGCGGGGCTGATCGCCGCCGGCACCGCCGCGGATCTGGCCGAGGGACTGTCCGCCGCCGCGGCCGCCATCGACGACGGCCGGGCGGCGAACGCCCTCGATCAGCTCGTCGAAGTCTCCAACTCCTAGCTCTACGGCACTCGAACCGCGTTCGCCGTTGGTCAGCTGAGGTGCCAGCTTCGCTCGAGGACGGCGAGCTCTTCGCGGGCGGCGTCGAGGGCTTCGATGCGCTCGGTCAACTCCGCCAGCGCGTCCGGCGAGCCGGCGCCGAGTGCACGAGGGCGGGTGACGTCGACCGCGCTGGTCGACAGGCGGATGGCCAACTGCTCGAGCTGTGCAACTTGTGCAACGAGCTGTTTCCTGGCCTGACGCTCGCGACGCCACAGCTTGCTGAGCATCACGAGATGCGACTCGAGCGCGACCGCGTGGTCCTCGATCTCCTCCGCCAGGGCGGCGATCGATGCCCCGCCGCGTGCGCCGGCGAGCCGGGCGGTCGTCGCCGCCTTGCGCAGCCGGCGATGCAGTCGAGCGGGTTCGCTGGTCGACACCAGCCACGATGTGGGCGCGGCACTTCGGGTGGACGGGCGCACTCGCAGCTGCTTGCGGAGCCGCCACCGGGCGTAGGTCACTGCGGCCACGAAGCAGACGATCCCCGCGACGCCGAACACCACCAGCGCCACGAACAGATCGTGCAACACGTGATGAGGTTACCGACGCATCGACAGTTCGGGCACGGCGGGCAGGCGGGACGCGAGCGTGCCGTCGCAGTGCACGAGGCGCACCTTGCGCGCGTTCTTGTCGAGCCACGAGGCCACGCACACGAGCTCGTCCGCCAGGTCGGCCGGCACCCAGCTCGTCGTACACGCTGGCGGGGGCCCGCAGGCCACGTCGAGCGCCAGTTCACCGAGCGACCAGGCGCGCAGAAGCCGTCCGCCGTCGAGCTCGACGCGGCTGCCATCGCCGAGGTCAAGCTCGACGGTGCCACTGCGCCGCAGCTGCTCGGTGCGACGCTGCCGGAACAGCGCACTGGCCAGCGCGGCTGTTCGGTCACGGACATCGGCCGCTTCCTCGAATCGCTCTGAGCGGGCCAGCGCCTGCATGCGGTCTTGCAGCGGCTCGAGGAGCAACGCGGGTTCGTGCAGGAGACTGTGGCGCACGACGTCGACGACCTTGGAGTACCGCGCCACAGTGACGTCGCCGGCGCACGGGCAGAGCGCGGTGCCCAGTTGCGCGGCCGCGCACGGAGCGGTTCGGATGGGCCGGCCTTCGCGCACGGGCGCCCGGCACCGTCGCAACGGCGCAACGCTCTCGATCGCGTCGATGATCAAGCGTGCGGCGCGCGTGGACGACAGCGGGCCGATGTACAGGCCGCCGTCGGCGCGCGGCACCCTCGCGACCGCCAGCCGGGGGTAGGCCTCGTTCGTCGTGAGCTTCACGTAGACGTAGCGCCGCCGACCCGTGCCCTGACGGTTGTAGCGCGGTAGCTGACTGGCGATGAGCCGCGCTTCCAAAACGGCGGCCTCCAGCGTCGAGCGGCACACGATGTGATCGATCGACTGCGTCTCCCGCAGCATCGGCCCGATCTTGCGACGGTCGTCCGAGGAGAAGTACGAGCGCACCCGGCTCCGCAGGTTGCTGGCCTTCCCGACGTACAACGGCCGACCGGCTCGATCGCGGAACACGTAGACCCCCGGAGCCCGGGGCAACTGGGTCGTCATCCGCAGCTTCGGCGCCTGCGGGTGTCCGCCCATCTTGGGCAGCGACACGAGGTCGTCGAGCCCCAGCACGCCGTACGCCGCCGCACGCTCGAGCAGGATGTGCAACAGGTCGCCAGTGGCGAGGGCATCATCGAGCGCCCGGTGGGTCGGCTTGTGGTCGAGGCGGAACCGCGATGCCAGCGTGCCCAAGCGGCAGTCCGGTACGTCTTCGCGCACGAGGCGGCGAGCGAGCGCGCAGGTGTCGACGAAGGTGTTTGCCAGTCGCGGCTGATCACATCTCGACAACGCGGCGTCGAGAAACGAGACATCGAAGCGCAGGTTGTGGCCGACGAGCACGCTGCCGCCGATGAACTCCATCAGGGAGGGCAGCACCTCTTCGATGCGCGGTGCGGGCACGACCATCGACTCGGTGATGCCGGTCAGGATCGTGATCGACGGGGGAATGGCGCATCCGGGATTGACGAGCGTTTGAAAGGTGCCGAGACATTCGCCGGCGCGCAGGCGAACGGCACCGATCTCGGTGATGCCGCAGTCCGCCGCGGACCCTCCGGTCGTCTCGAGATCGACGACGCAGAACGTGACTTCGTGCAGCGGACTGCCGAGGTCGTCGAATGACCGCTGACCTGCAAGAACTGCCATCGTGGCAGTGTGGTCGAACACGCGTTCGAGAAGCAAGCAGGTTCCCCACCCGTTTGTCGCCCGTCTGGGCGGCTGTGGATTTGTGTGAACGAGTTACTGGCCGATGCGTCCGTCGATCTGCTCACGCAACAGATCGGCGTGACCGAGGTGGCGGGCGTATTCGTGGATCATTTCGACCATCACCTCGCGCAGTGAGATCGGCCCTTGCCAGGGATCGTTGCCGATGATGTCGAGACTGGGTGCCTCGGTCACGAACCGCTCGGCGAAGTCCACCTCTGCTCGCCATGCGTCCCACGCCTCCGCAACCACCTGGGGGTCGGGAACCGCGCCGTCGAAGTCCCCGTCACGGTCGGTGTCGGAGCAGAACAGGTTGGGTGCGTCCTGTCCTGCCATCACCTCCCGGAACGAATCACGCTCCATCTCGGCCAGGTGTCGTACCAGCCCCAGGAGCGACATCGTCGAGGGTGCGACGGAGCGCCGCGCCAGAGCCTCGGCATCAAGACCTGCGCATTTCATCTCCAATGTGAGGCGTACGGAGCGCAGGGTCTCGATCAGGGTGGTGCGCTCGTCGCCCAGCGTCGGTCGGTTCTCACGCGGGTCGTCCTTGAGATCGATGAACATGTCGGCACGTCGGGTCGTGGCCATGGCGGCAATCATCGCAATGCGCGTGGGTGCGGGTCCACCACGTCACAGGGGCCACTACTGTCAGACGCGTGGTCGGAAAGCTGATCCGCTACCGATGCACGGCTTGCGGAAACCTCACCCGCTTCGACGTCGTCACCAGCCGTCGCAGTCGCGCGTTCCACCACTACACGGTCGGTGGTGAGCTGACGGTCGAGGACGAAGAGGTGCTGTCGGCGGTCGTCGAAGAGATCTCGTGCCGGTGGTGCGGCACCGGCGGCAACGTCGAACAACTCGCTGAGGACACCGTGTCGTGAGCGCGCCGACGACCCTGCTGAAGCCGGCCCTCGAAGCGGTGATGAAGGTCGCGCGCGAAGGCGAGGCGGCTGAGCCAACGCAGCCCGCGCCCGCGCAGCTGAAGCGCTATCTCCGCTTCGCGCGGCTTCCCGCGCCGGCGCTCGACATCGCCCGGCGGGTCGTCGAGGAGGACGACGAGTTCAGAGAACGAGTCGCGAGTCACCTCACGGAGGATGCAGTCGGTGAGGCGGGCTGGCTGTGGCTCACTCGTCCTGATGGATGGGAGGCCAGGCTCGACGAGCTGCGCAAGCAGCAGCAGGTACAGGAGCACGCGGTCCACGAGGAGCGCGTCGAGCGCGAGTCGCAACGACGACTTGCCGGCGCCGAGGATCGCGCCCGCCGCGCCGAGGTCGCGCTCGCGGGTCGCACTCAGGAGGTCGCGCAGGCCATCGAGGAACTCGCGCACGAGCGAGCTCGAAGAGACCATGCCGAGTCAGAGTTCGCGCGCATCGTCACCACGATCGACGAGCTCACGCAGCAGCGCAACGCCGCGGTGCGTCGGCTCAAGGAAGTCGAAGCAGAGCTCGCACAGCGGTCGGCCGACTTGCGCCACGCACGACACGAGCTCCGTATGCGCGACGCGGAAGTCGTCGGTCCGGCCGCGACACCGGCACTCTCGCCGCAGGTGGCGCCCGCGCCCGTCGATGCCGCCGCGGCTGACCCCCGACTCTCGAAGCTCGTCGCCGACGCGGCCCACGCCGCAGAGTTGTTGTCGACTGCACTCGCGGCGGCGTCCGAGGTGCTCGCGCCGTCGCCGTCACCGTCGACCGCTCCTGCGCCGGTCGTTGCGTCCGCGCCACCGCCTGTCAGAACCTCACTTGCCGCGCCGCCATCGCCGCCCCGCGTGCCGCTCCGTCTTCCGCCGGGTGTCACCGACGACGGTGTCGAGGCCGTCGATCATCTCGTGCGGGCGCCCGGCGCGCTGCTGCTCGTCGATGGCTACAACATCTCGCACGCCGCCTGGTACCAGGACCCGATCGCCCGGCAGCGCACCCGCCTGGTCGACGCGCTGGCCGAGCTCCATGCCCGAACGGGTGTCGAGGTAGAGGTCGTGTTCGACGGGGCCGACGTGGACCGCATCGGCGAGCGCCCGGTTCGCCCGGCCGTACGGGTGCGTTTCTCGGCGTCGGGCATCGAGGCCGACGATGTGTTGCTCGAACTGGTGGACGCCGCACCGCCACGTCGGCCGGTGATCGTTGCCTCGAGCGATCATCGGGTCCGCGACGGATCGCGGCGGCGGGGCGCGAACGTGATCGGCGCCCGCCAGTTGCTCGGCGCGTTGCGCCGTTGACTCCCCGGCGGCGAGCGGCCGTCGGTCTCGTGCTCGTAGCGTTCCTCCTCAGCCGAGCGGTCGCGGGCTACGTCGCCGACCACCCCGACTTCTACGGACAACATCGGCCTGATGCGACCGGCGACGTGCACTACTACGACGCGCTCACGTGGGACATGCGCCACGCCGACGTGAGCCCCTACGGACCCATCCTGAAGATGGAGTATCCGCCGGCCGCCATCCCGATCATGATGGTGCCGCGCTACGTGCGCGCGGTGTCGTACCGCACCGAGTTCGTCATCCTCATGGTGTTGTTCGACGCGATCGGGCTGTACGGCTTGGTCCGCATCGCGAAGCGGACAGGTTCATGGTGGGGCGCCGGCACCTGGTTCCTGCTCATCCCTGCGCTCGGACCGGTGGCGTACACGCGTCTCGACCTCGTCGTTGCTGTCGCGTTGGTGTGGACGATCGAGCGCGCTCTCGCGGGCAAATGGGGTCATGTCGGGTGGTTGATCGCGTTCGGCACCGCGCTCAAGTTGGTGCCCGCGCTGTTGTTGCCGCTGCTGTTCTTCGTCGCGCCCCGCGATCGGCGGCGGCTGCTCGTGGGTTCGTTCACCACCGGCATCGCGCTCGCGCTCCTGCCGTTCAACGATGTGCTGCCCGAGATGTATCGCAGCGTCATCGGCTACCACACCGAACGCGGTGTTCAAGCCGAGAGCATCTGGGGCGCAGGGCTGCTCGCGGCGCGGTGGGTCGTCGACTATCCCGTCGCGATCGTGTCGAGCCATCGAGCCTGGGATGCCGTCGCGCCGTCGTCGCCGCTGTTGAAGACGCTCTCGAACGGCGCGTCGCTCGCGGTCGTGGTGGGCGCGGTCGTGTTGGCGGTGCGCACCCGCGTCGGGGACCTCCGCCGGGCCGCGCTGCTCATCTTCGGCGCGATGAGCCTCCTTGTCGGCGTCGGTCGCGTCTACTCGCCGCAGTACGTGCTGTGGCTCATCGCCCTCGGCGCGGTGGCGATGGCCGTCGCGCCCCGGCTGGCGGCACCGGCCGTCGGCGTGCTGGCCGTCACGACCCTGCTCGCGCACCTCGAGTTCCCGGTCTGGTTCTGGGACGCCCTCTTCTACGCGAAGGGCGGTGCGCTCGTGGCGCTCATCGCCCGTGATGTGCTGACCCTGGCGATCGGCGGCGCCGCCCTGTGGGCCTGGCGTCGCGCGGGACGCGAGCACTGTCACACCCCTTGCGCATGATCTGGGCATGGACCTGAGCGAATCGGTTCTGCGGATCGACTGCGACGACTGTGTCATGGCTGGCACGACCGCGTGTTCCGACTGCATCGTCACCTACCTGTGCAACCGGGACGACGGCGGTGCGGTGGTGATCGACGTGCAGGACGTGCGGGCGTTGCGCCTGCTCCAGCAGGGCGGATTGGCACCGGCACTGCGGCATCGTCGAGCGGAAGGTGAATGAAATGCTACGGTCCGTCACCGTACGGCCCGACGGGCCCGGGTCTGCTCTCTGGGGTCACGCGACGTGCAACAGCTGCACATGGTGGGGTTTACCACCGACCATCGAGGCTTGATCTTCAGCGTCCGACGCGGCGCGAAGTCAGGCGGCTTCGTTGTCCAACTGGACGACTCGGTCGTCAACGCGGTCGAAGAGCTGCGCGCCCTGATTGCCGAGGAGCACGCGGCGCAGGCCAATGCCAAGGCCTCGTCGAAGCGACCGGAGAGCGCGTTGTCCGTCCGGGAGGTCCAGGCTCGGCTCCGGCGCGGACGCACGATCGAGCAGGTCGCTCGCGAAGCGGGCGTCGACGCGTCGTGGGTGTCCCGGTTCGCGGTACCCGTGCTGGCCGAGCAGGCCGAGGTCATCCGAGCCGCTCGGGCGACGCGCATGATGAAGCAGCGCGTCGGCCTCTCCGGCGCGCCGCTCGGCGACGCGGTGTACCGGAATCTGGCGGAGCGCGGGCTGGCCGACCCCCGTGAAGAGCTCGACAAGTCGTGGCGAGCGCGCCAGCTCACCGAGGGCATGTGGCTCGTCACGATGAAGTACACGCTGCGCGGCCGCGAGAGCGAAGCCGTGTGGGAGTACGACGAAGCTGCTGGAGCCTTGCGCGCCCGCGGCCGGCTCGGAACGCAGCTCGGCTTTCGCGAGCCCACCCGACGCGCGCCGCGCCCCGCCAAGGCGGTGAGCCCCACCGCGCCCACGACTCGCACCAAGAAGCCGACGAAGGCGGCGGCGCCCACCACCGCACGACGCTCGTCGTCGCGCCAGGCAACGAAACGCGTCGCCGCGGCGCGACGCGCGGCCACGGCGCGGATGATGTCGGAAGCCGAGAAGGCGACGCGCCGCAACGCCGCGCTCGCTCGCAAAGCGGCCAAGAAGCCGGTCGTGTTGCCGCCCCGGCCACCAAGTCCGCCGCCGGAACCGGATCGGTTGCTCGTCGACGAGGAGGTCGACGAGCCCGCGGGTTGGGGCGATGAGCTCGAGCTGGCGTGGGAGGAGACCGAGGCCGCGGCCCCCGACGAGGACCTCGACGAGGACGTCGAGCCGGAGGCTGATGTCGAGGTCGAGGCCGAAGAAGAGGTCGAGGTCGAGGCCGAGTTCGACGAGGACGAGGACATCAACGACAACGACGACGAGGTCGAGGACGACGACTATTTCCCGGAGGCGGAGTACGAGGAGGAGCCCGCGACAACGCCCGCGCCGCTCCGCGCTCGCCGCCGCGAGCCGCTGCGGGCCCGGACCGTGGATCCGGCCTCGTCGGCCGAACGCGCCCGCCGCCGAGTGCGGCTGCGGACCACGCGGAACGAGGACACCGCGCCCGACACGGGCAACGGCCCGGTGTTCCGCGGCGACTTGGCCCAGCCCGCCGGCGATCTGAGCTTCCCGAGATCGGCCGCGAGCCCGGCACCGGCCCCCCCACTGTCGATGCCGCTCCAGCCGATCGAACGGCCGTCGCGCCGACGGCGCCTCCGTCCGCTGCGGGGACGGTGAGCGACGCCGTCGATCCCGTCGAGCTGAAGGCGCTCGGCCGCGATGCCGGACTCGACGCAGTTGGCATCACGGCGGCCGAGCCGTTCCTCGACACTCGCCGCCACTTGCACGAACGCCGGGCCGCGGGACTGCACGGAGGGATGAGCTTCACCTACCGCAACCCCGAGCGCTCGACCGAGCCAGGACGCGTGGTGGCAGGAGCGAAGACGATCGTGGTCGGGGCGCGGTCCTACCCGCCTCCACCGCGGAGCACGCGCGGCGCGCGAGTAGCGGCCTACGCCGCTGAGGACCACTACGCCATGTTGCGCGGCGCACTCGGCGCGATCGCCGCTCGACTGCGAACCGGCGGGTGGCAGGCGCGTGTACTTGCCGACGACAACGCGCTCGTCGATCGCGAGGCCGCCTATCGGGCGGGCATCGGCTGGTACGGCAAGAGCACGAACATGCTCCTGCCGGGTCGCGGGAGCTGGTTCGTACTCGGCTCGGTCGTCACCGACGCCCCGCTCGCCGTCGACGGCGGCCCGATCGACGACGGGTGCGGTTCGTGCCGTCGCTGTCTCGACGGTTGCCCGACTGGTGCGATCGTCACGCCCGGTGTCGTGGACGCGCGCCGCTGTCTGGCGTGGCTGCTCCAAGCGCGAGGCGACTTTCCGCTGGAGTTTCGTGAAGCTCTCGGCGATCGCATCTACGGATGCGACGAGTGCCAAGAGGTCTGTCCTCCGAACCGTCGCGCCGCGGCGCCGGCCGCGGCGAGCGATGGCGTCGACATCATCGAGTTGCTCGCGGCCGACGACGAGACGCTGCTCGCCCGCCATGGGCGGTGGTACATCCCGGAGCGTGACCCGCGCTACCTGCGTCGCAACGCGCTCGTCGTCCTCGGAAACACCGCGGCACCGGATGATAGCGAAGCTGCCGCGACGATCGAGCGCTATCGCATAGATCCTGATCCGATGCTGCAATCCCACGCCGATTGGGCGCACGATCGCATCGCCGCGCGCGCGTGATCAAGCACCTGCTTGTCACGAACGACTTCCCGCCGAAGGTCGGTGGCATCCAGTCGTACCTGTGGGAGTTGTGGCGGCGCTTGCCGCCCGACGACGTCACGGTGCTCACGACGCGCTACGCCGGCGCGGACTTCTGGGATGACGAGCAGCCGTACCGCGTGGTCCGTTCGCGATCGCGGGTGCTGCTGCCGACCCCCGTGCTCGCGCGCCATATCGACGCGCTGGCCGACGAGGTCGGCGCGGCGCTCGTCGTGCTGGATCCGGCGCTGCCGCTGGGGCTTCTCGGCCCGCACCTCCGTCACCCATACGGGCTCGTTGTGCATGGCGCGGAGGTGACGGTCCCCGGTCGACTTCCGGGCACGCATTTCGCGTTGCGGCGAGTGCTGCACGGCGCGGTGGTCGTGATCTCAGCCGGTGGTTACCCGCTGGCCGAGGCCGAGCGCGCCGCCGGACGCGCCCTCCCTGCGGTGAACATTCCACCGGGGGTCGACGTGGAGCGGTTCCACCCACTGACCGAGGCCGAACGGCTCGCGACGCGTCACGAGTTTGGGCTCGCGACAGACAAGCCACTCGTGCTCGGCATCAGTCGGCTCGTTCCGCGCAAGGGCTTCGACACGCTGCTGCGCGCGTCCGGCCAGTTGTCCAGCGCCGGCCGCGAGCTCGTCGTCGCCATCGCCGGTTCTGGGCGAGACCGCGCTCGGCTCGAGCGCATCGCGGCGGAGGTGCACGCGCCCGCGCGGTTTCTTGGTCGCGTCGACGACGACGCGCTGCCGGCTCTGTACGGGGCATCCGACCTTTTCGCGATGCTCTGCCGCAACCGGTGGGCCGGACTCGAACAGGAGGGCTTCGGCATCGTGTTCCTCGAGGCCGCCGCCGCCGGTGTGCCGCAGGTTGCCGGCGCGAGCGGGGGAGCAGCCGAGGCGGTGCTCGACGGCGAGACCGGGCTGGTCGTCGGTCGACCCGACGACGTCGACGCGGCGGCTCGCGCCATCGCCTCACTGCTCGACAACGACGCGCGCCGCGTGGGCATGGCGGCACGGGCTCGCCAACGCGCCGTCACCGACTACTCCTACGACGTGCTCGTTGCCCGCCTTCAGGCGGCGCTCGACGGCGTGGGAGAATGAAGCCGTGGTGACGGCGGGGGAGGACGACCTCGACGCCAGCACCGACGGCGAGGCGATCGTCAACGCATCGTGGGCGGGGACCGGGGTGTACACGGCGCTCGCGATCGTCGGCACGATCTTTCCCGACACGTTCGCGATCCCGACGGCGGTCGTGTCAGGCGCGCTCTTCGTCGTCGGCTGTGTGACGTTCTTCTGGGCGTACGCCGTCGCGGTGTCGCGCAGCCGCACCGACCTCATCGGTATCGGCGGCCTCTTCTTCCTGGCGGGCACCGCGCCGAAGGTCGTGCGGTTCCGCTTGCGAGTGAGCCTCGCCGTCGAGATCGTCGCGGCATTGATCTCGTCGTCGATCCGGCCGTTCACCCCGATGGCCTTCGGGTTCCTCGTGCCCGTCTTCGGGCTCGGGATGTCGGGGTTGTGGGGTGCCAGGCACGGCACCTTCGCCCCGAGAGAAGCGCCAGCCTCCGAAGCCGACGGGGAATGAACGACTACTGGCTGTCCAACATCCCGTGGCCGATCATCCTGCTCGGCCTCGAATTCCCCGCGCTCACGGCACTGCTCGACTGCTGGTTTCGCCCGCCGGACCACTTCCTCGGCGGCGCCGGCGATCAGCGAAGTTGGAAGGGTTGGCTGGTCGTGGCGGTGCTCACTGTGCCGATCCTGCTCGGGTACGGGATCGTGATCGGCTACTACTACGCCGTCGTGCGCCGCAACTCACCTTCCAACCCAGGCTGACGGGGCAGAATGACGGCTCATGGCTGATCAGGCGTCGCAGCGGGCGATCATCTCGGCCTCACCCCAGCAGCTTTTCGACGTCGTCACCGACTTCGACCGCTACACCGACTGGATTCGCGACTTGAAGTCGGTCGAGGTCCTGGAGCGTGACGACGAGGGACGAGCCGTCGAAGTCCGCTACCGCGCGGCGGCCATGGGCCGCAGCACGAGCTACACGCTGCGGTACGACTACACCAACGCGCCACGCGAGCTGCCGTGGAAGCTCGTGAGCGGCGACATCATGCGCCGGCTCGATGGCGCGTACGAGTTCCATCCAGTCGACGGCGACGGTGCTCGCACCGACGTCGAGTACTCACTCACCGTCGAACTGATCGTCCCGCTGCCCGCGTTCGTCAAGCGGCGCGCCGAGTCGAAGATCATGCACAACGCGCTGCGCGAGCTGAAGGCCCACGTGGAGCAGCAGCCCTCCGCATGAGGGTCCTGCTGTTCACAGGCAAGGGCGGCGTCGGAAAGACAACGACCGCGGCGGCCACGGCGTTGCGGTGCGCCGATGCGGGCTTGCGCACGTTGGTGATGAGCACCGACCCCGCGCATTCGCTCGCGGACGCGTTCGCCGAGCCGCTGGGCCCGCAGCCGACGCCGGTGGCCGACGGACTGTGGGGCCAGGAACTCGATGCGCAGGAGCGCATGGAAGAGTCGTGGGCGGACATCCAGGAGTACCTCATGGAGGTGTACAACTGGGCCGGCATCGACGCGATCGAGGCGGAGGAGCTCGCCGTCTTCCCGGGTCTCGACGAAGTCTTCAGCCTCAGCGACATCAAGACGCACGCGAGCTCCGGTGAGTGGGACGTGCTCGTCGTCGATTGTGCACCCACGGCGGAGACCATTCGGTTTCTGTCGCTGCCCGACATCCTCGCTTGGTACATGGAGCGCCTGTTTCCGGTGAGCCGCCGTGTCAACAAGGCGATCTCGCCCGTGCTGAGGCGCGTCACGTCGTTGCCGGTCGCCGGCGATGGTGTGTTCGCCGCGGCGCGCCGGTTCTACGACCGCCTCGACGGCGTGCGCGAGCTGCTCACCGACCCGGAAGTCACGAGCGTTCGCCTCGTCGTCAATCCCGAACGCATGGTGATAGCGGAGGCACGGCGCACGTACACCTACCTGTCGCTGTTCGGCTATCGCGTCGACGCGGTCGTCGCGAACCGTATGTTGCCGGAAGAGATAAGCGATCCATGGTTCAAGAAATGGCGCGAGCTGCACGCCGAGCACTTCGCGACCATCGAGTCGAGCTTCGCACCGCTCCCAATCCTCCGAGCCGACCTCGCCGCCGACGAGCTCGTAGGTGGCGATCGTCTGCGCGAATTCGCTGCAGAGGTCTATGGCGACCTCGATCCGTCCGCCGTTCTGCACGAGGGCGAGACCCTCAAGGTCACCCGCCGAGCGGGGGCCTATCACCTGACGTTGCAGCTCCCGTTTGCCGACCACGACGACCTCGACGTCGGCCGGAAAGATGATGAGCTCCTGGTTCGTGTCGGCCCTTACCGGCGGGCTCTGCTCCTGCCCGATTCGCTGCGGCGGCGGACCGTCACCGACGCATCGCTCCGACAGGGCAAACTGAGGGTGGTATTCGCGGGAGATCCACCGAAAACGGCAGTCGGCGGGCGTCAGTCCGCGAAACGAGGACGAGGGAGGTGACGAGGTGACGGCCAGCGACGACAAGACGGCGGACCCGGCCCGAGAAGGTCTCGAGCACCTCCAATCTGCGGCGCACGAGATGATCGCGGCCGCCCGCTCGATGCTCGACGCCGTCGAGGAGATCCTCGACGACCCTCGGGCGGCAACGGCGGTGGCCACGGCGGTCGGCACGATGAGCCGTCTCATCGAGGGTGCGGTTGCGTCGGTCGGCGGCATCGTCGCCGGCGGTGCGGCGGAGCCCGAGAACGAACCCCGCGTCCAACGGATCAAGGTCAGCTGAGCCATGCGCATCCTGCAGCTCGACCTCGGTGGACAACGCATCGAGTTCCATCCGTATGTCACGGTGTTGCGCGGCCTCGACGACGGGTTGCGCGCCAAGCTCATCGACGCCCTCTCGGCGGTGTCGGCCGGCCGACCTTCGGTCGAAGGACTCGTCGAGGCGCACGGCGTCGTGCTCGATCTCACCGATGCCACGCTCAAACTGCTCGACCTTCAGGGCGCGGCCGCCGGAGGGTTCGACATCATCGTGCGGCGCGAACAGCTACCAGGCAACAGCGTCTCCGGCAGCGGTGGTCGCGGTCAGATCGAGCGGGCCCGGGCCGACGCCGCCGACCGCGTTGCCCGAGCGGAGGCCGACATCGATCGTGCCGCGGTGGCTCTGCAAGCGAGTCGCGACGCCGCGTCCGAATCGTCAGGCGGCACGAGCCTCGACGCGCCGCGCGCCGAGCTGGCTCGTCTGGCCGCCAGACGCACGGAGCTCGAAGCCGCGGCCGAGCAAGCGCGCCAAGCGCTCGCTCAGGCGCACGAGGCGCAGACCGTGGCGGATGAGCGAGTCGACCAGGCGCGCGCGCTCCGGACCGAGTCCGCTCGCGCGTGTTCGGTGGCTGCGGGCGCGCTCGAATCGGCTCGGGGCGTGCGCGATCCGTTCGCGGCCACCGCGCTCGACGCGGCACGTGAGCGGCTGGCCCTCTTGGAGGCCGCGGACAGCGGGCGACCGCGCAGTCCGGCGTCACCGGCCGCCGACGATGGGTTCGACGATCCCGACGCGGAGCTTGCGACGCTCGAAGGTCGACGGCTCGAGCTCGAGGCCGCGCTCCTCGCGCTCGACACGGTTGATCCGTTCCCTGTCCAGGTGTCACTCACGCAGCTCGCGTCGGCCGACGACGAGGGGGAGCTGGTCGCGTCGGAGGAAGCCATACGGCTCGCGGACGAGATTGCCCGAGTCGGTCAGCCCGCCGGCGTCGACGAGGTCAGCGAATCCGCCAGCGGCAGCGCGATCGCGGTCGCACGCCGGAGGCTCGACGCGGCCCGTGCAGCGGTGTTCGACGCGGAGCGCGCGGTGCGCCTGCCGGAGGTCGATCGACTCGACATCGAAGGCCTCGAGAACGCCCACGAGCAGGTGCTCATCGCGCAGGATCGCTCCGACAAGCGGCTGAGCGGCGCACGGGCCAAGCAGCGGCTCGACGAGGTACGTGAGGTCGAGCAGGAGATCCTCAACCGGCTCGGCTTCGTCACGTACACCGAGTTCGTGATGGGTACGTCGATGCTGAACGTCGATCCGGAGCGCGAGAAGCGGCTCGAAATCGCCCGTTCGGAGCTGGCATCCGCGGAGGATGCGCTTGCCGATCTCGAGGCCGATGTCGACGCGGAGTTGGCCCGAGCGGAGCTCGTAGCCCGCCGCCGATCGCTCAGCTCGAAGGCCATTGCGCTCCTCGGCCGCGATCCTGGCGACGACGTGGAGTGGGCTCTGCGCCACCACCGTGTGCGTGTGCAGGACGGAACCGATCGCGCCGGACGCCTCCAGGAGGCGCTCGAGAGCGCCGGCGTCATGATCGGCGACGAAGAGATGCCGCCCGCGCTGCTGGTCGAGATTGCGAAGATCTGGCTCGACGAGCAGAGCGAGACGTCTTCGCGACGCGACGCGCTCGCCCAAGAGATGGCCGAGCTCGAAGCGCGACTGTCGCTCGTGGGCGAGGCGGCACGCATTCGCCGAGAGGCGCCGTCGGCCGAAGATGTCGAGGACGAAGCCAACGAGCGCGCCGCCCGCCGACAGGCACAACTCGAAGAGGCGCGGTCGGTGGTGCTCACGGCCGAGCTCCGCCTCGCGCGCCAGGCGCAGATCGGAGACGACATCGTCGAGCGCAAAGCCGAGCTCGAGGCGGCGACGCGCGCCGAAGAAGCCGTGGCCACCGCACTCGCGGCGGCCGAAGTCGAGGCCGCCGCCGCAGCCGACGCGGAACAGGCCGCCGCTGCCGAGCGAACGCAGCGCGAACACGAGCTGGCCGCGGCGGTGCACGCAGAGCGGCAAGCCGCCGAGACGCTCGCGGAACTCACCAGTCGTCTCTCGCAGGCCGCGAGCTCCGCTGATGCCGGCGAGTTCGAGCGGGCGGTCGCGGATGCGCAGGCCGCCGTCGATCAAGCCTCTGCGGCACTCGAAAGTGGGCGCCGCGAACTCGCGCTGATCGACGCCCAGCTCGCCGATCTCGATGGCAACGGTTCGGGATCCCTGCTGCCCGGCACAGCCATGGCCAACGTCGAGGAGCTGGAGTGGTACCTCCTCTCCCGCGTGGCCGCACAGCGCTCGGTGTCGTACGCCGGCTCCGTGCCGCTCGTGCTCGACGACGCGCTGGCCGGGGTCCAGGGCACCGACCTGGTCCATCTGCTCTCCCGGCTCGAGCGGATGAGTACCGCGGTGCAGGTCATTGTGGTGTCCGAAGACGATGAAGTGGCCTCTTGGGCCGATTCCGTCGGCACCGATCGAGCGATGACGCTGTACCCCCTCCCCGCCTGACAGCGCCCCGTCTACCATCGGGGTCTCGCTGACCCCCAGGAGGCGCCCGTGCCCGTCATCGCCGAAGACGTGATTCGATCGCTCGTCGGATTCCGCGGGGAGCGAGCACCGGTCACGAGTTGTTACCTCGACGTTGACGGCCGCCGCTATGTGCGCCACCAGGATCTCGAACACGAGGTCAGCGCGCTGCTCCAGGACGCTCGCACGCGGGCGAACGGTGATGCCTCTGTTCGACGTGATCTGCATCGCATCGAAGAGTTGGTGAAGGGCGGCATCGATCGGTCACACACGCGCGGGCTGGCGATCTTCGCCTGCAGCGCCCACGATCTCTGGGAGGTCATCGCGCTGCCGGTACCGGTGCAGAACCGCGTCGTGATCAACCACATGCCGGCGGTGAGCCAGCTCGAAGCGTTGTACGAGGAGTCGACCGCGCTCGGCGTGCTGCTGGCCGACAAGCAGCGGGCGCGCATGTTCGTCTTCGAGCTCGGTGACCTCGTCGACCACTCCGAGCTCTTCGACGAGCTACCGCGTGACTACGACACGCGTGGTGACCGCGATCAGGGTGACGTCGCGCACCACCGTGACGCGCTCAAGCACCAACACCTGCGACATGCGGCCGACGTTGCTTTGACGGTCTTCCAGAAGGACAACTTCCACCACTTGGTGATCGCCGGTCCCGATGAGATCACCACGGAACTCGAGTCCCTGCTGCATCCGTACCTGCGCGACCGGTTGTTCGGCCGAGTGCACGTGCCGGCATCGGCGGCGCTGGAAGAGATTCGCACGGTCGCCGTCGAGGTCGAGCACAAGATCGAGCGGCGCAAGGAGGCCGAGTGGGTCGGGCGCCTGCGGGAAGCGGTCGCCACCGGGCGACGAGGCGTCGCCGGTCTCGCCCCCGTGCTGGCCGCTCTTGGCGAACACCGAGCCGAGCGGGTGCTCGTGTCGCAGGGGTACCGCGAGGCCGGCTGGCGCTGCTCACCGTGTGGTGCCCTCGCGCTGGTCGGGCGCACGTGCGGCCGCTGCGGCGCGGAGATGGAAGCTCTCGACGACGTCGTCGAGGAAGCGGTCGACGAGGCGCTGAGCCAGTCGTGCCGCGTCGAGATCTGTGTCGGCAACGCCGACCTCGACGTGCTGGGCCGGATCGGCGCGTTGCTCCGCTATTAGTCGTTCCTCGCCACTAACGTCCCGTCCCTCATGGGACTGTCCGTCGGAGTCGACGTCGGGGGCACGAAGATCCTTGCCATCGCGGTCGACGAGGCCGGCCGGCGCATCGGCAACGAGGTGCGCCGTCCAACGCCCCGGGGTTCGGAGGCACTGTTCGACACGATGGTGGGCGCGATCGTGGAAGTGCGCGCCAGTGCCGGTGACCTCGACGCCATCGGTGTCGGCGTTCCTGGCCTCGTCGACCGGAACGGGCGACTCGCAGTCGGCCCGAACCTCCCGGGCGTCGTCGACCTGTCGATCCGCGACGAGCTACAGGCTCGACTGAACCTTCCGGTCGCGGTCGACAACGACGCGACGTGTGCGACGTGGGCCGAGGTGCAGTTGGGTGCGGCCCAAGGCGCGGCGGAGGCGTTCATGGTCACGCTCGGCACCGGCATCGGTGGCGGTGTGGTGACGGGCGGCATCCTGCAACGCGGCGCCAACGGGTTCGGCGGCGAACCCGGTCACATGGTCGTCGATCCGAAAGGCCCACCGTGCCCGTGTGGGCGGCGCGGCTGCTGGGAGCGCTTCGCCTCGGGAAGCGGGCTCGGACGCCTCGCGCGCGAGGCCGCCGAGTCGGGTCGCGGCGGCCGGTTCGTCGAGTTCGCGGGTGGTGACCCGGACGACGTGCGCGGCGAGCACGTCACGCGCGCCGCGCTGGAAGGTGACGCCGACGCGCTCGAGGTGTTCCGTGAGTTCGGTTGGTGGGCGGCGCTCGGCCTCGCCAACTTGGTGAACCTGCTCGACCCGGAAGTGGTCGTCGTCGGCGGCGGACTCGTCGGCGCGGGCGATGTGGTGATGAATCCGATCCGCGAAGCGTTCCCCTCGCTCGTGCTCGCGGCCGAGCACCGGCCTCAGGTGGCGATCGTGCCCGCGCAGTTGGGCAATGACGCCGGTGCCATCGGCGCGGCGCTCATCGGTTTCGATCGCGCGCGGCGTTGATCTCCTGCCACGCCGCGTCGACGCCCTCGTAACCAGCGGTGTTCGTGTGCTTGCCGGGTTCGAGCATCTTGTAGACGTCGAAGAAGTGCTCGATCTCCGCTCGTAGCAGTTCGGGCACGTCCGTGATCTCGTCGACGTCGGTCCACCGCGGATCCTCGGCGGGCACGCAGACGATCTTGGCGTCGGGGCCCTTGTCATCCGTCATCCAGAACACGCCCACCGGGCGAGCCGTGATCCAGCAGCCCGGGAACGTCGGTTCCTCGAGCAGCACGATGGCGTCGAGCGGGTCGCCGTCCTCCGCCAGTGTGTCGGGGATGAAGCCGTAGTCGGCGGGATACACGGTGGCGGAGAACAGCCGCCGGTCGAGGCGCATCACCTGCTTTTCGTGGTCCCACTCGTACTTGTTGCGACTGCCTCGGGGGATCTCGACGACCACGTCGACGACGCGATTCCCGTTCATTGGTCAATCATGCCCCCGGCTACCGTTCGGGGATGGAGTTTCGTCGTATCCCTGGCTTGCCGCCGTACGTCTTCACGATCATCGATGGCTTGAAGGTCGAGGCACGGCGAGCTGGGCACGACGTGATCGACCTGGGGTTCGGCAACCCGGACATCCCGTCGCCCGAGATCGCCGTCGAGAAGTTGTCCGAGGCCGTCCACAACACGAAGAACCACCGATACTCCGCGAGCCGCGGCATTCCCAAGCTCCGTGAGGCGGTCAGCGACCTGTACCGGCGCCGCTTCAACGTCGAGCTCGATCCCGACCTCGAGATCATCAACACCATCGGCGCCAAGGAAGGCTTCAGCCACCTCATGTGGGTGTTGCTCCAGCCCGGTGACGCCGCCCTGGTGCCCAGCCCCAGCTATCCGATCCACATCTGGGGCCCGTACTTCGCCGGCGCCGACGCGCGTGAGGTGCGCATCGGGCCCGGCGAGGACTTCGTCGAGAACGTGATGGCGGCGTGGGAGTACGGCTGGCCCAAGCCCCGCGTCGTCGTGTTGTCGTTCCCGCACAACCCGACCACCACGTGCATCGAGCTCGCCGACATGCAACGACTCGTCGACTGGGCGCGCGAGCACGACGTGATCCTCGTGCACGACTTCGCGTACGCCGAAACGACGTACGACGGCTTCGTACCGCCATCGATCCTGCAAGCCGATGGCGCGCGCGAATGTGCGGTCGAGCTGTACTCGATGACCAAGTCGTTCTCGATGGCGGGATGGCGCGTGGCATATCTCGTCGGGAACACCGAGGTCGTGCAGGCGCTCGCCAAGTTGAAGAGTTACCTCGACTACGGCACGTTCCAGCCGATCCAGATCGCCGCGACGGTCACGCTCAACGAGGCGCAGGACTACCCGAAGCAGGTCAACGAGATCTATCAGTCGCGACGCGACGCGTTGTGCGACGGGCTCGACCGCATCGGCTGGGAGTTTCCGCGGCCGCGAGGCACGATGTTCGCCTGGGCGCCGATCCCCGAGCCGTACCGCGAGCTCGGCTCCATCGAGTTCGCCAAGCTCGTCGTGCGTGAGGCGAACGTCGCACTGTCACCCGGCGTCGGTTTCGGCCCGGGCGGCGACGGTTACGTCCGCTTCGCATTGATCGAGAACGAGCAACGCATCGGCCAAGCCGTGCGCAACCTCCGCAAGGCGCTGACGAAGCTCTAGCAGTTACGAAACCTCGAGCGGGGCTCGTTCCGCTTCGGCAATCGCGCGAGCGCGTGTGTGCCCCATGTCCCACATCCCAGCGACAACTCTCGATCAGCCACGTACGCGCCGTCCGCGATCCGAGGTTTCGCGCTGTACCGGTCCGCCGTTTGTCTCGGCAACTGCGCTTTTGGCGCCGATCACGACTGAACCTGTCGCTATCCGCGCCAATAGTTGGAGGCCTCAACAATTGGCGCGAACGACGACCTGACACGTCGTCAACGGTCCAAAGTGGCGTGTGAAAGAGCCCGTTACGGTGCGGCCGTCCTTTGGGGTCTCGGGTAGAGCCGCATTGTCGCTGAGACGTGCGACGCGACACGCACGTCGCGGATCACGAGCGGCAGCCGCTTGTCGTCTGGAACGATCCGGTTGAGCGTGCCCGAAACGGGCGTGGTGAGCCGGATCGATGGCGCGGTCAGGTGGGGGCGTAGCCGTCGATGGCGTACATGCGAGCGGTGGCCGCGCCTTCGCGGATCTTGCGTGCGGCCGCGTAGTCGTCGCTGCGATACCAGTCGACGGCCGCCTGCAACGTGGGGAACTCGAGGATGACGGTGCGTCCGGCGGGCGCATCACCTTCGAGTACTTCCATGTCCCCGGCGCGCACGATGTACCGGCCGCCAGCTGCGGCGATGCTCGCGGCCGCCTTCGTCTTGTACTCCTCATAGCGCTCTGGGTCGGTCACTTCACCCTGATAGATCACGTAACCGGGCACGCCGCCTCCTCGTTGGATTGCGCCACAGTTCTAGCCTCGCCGAATGGCGAACTTCGCAGGCATGCACGCGATCGTGACGGGCGGGTCGAGCGGCATCGGGCGCGCCACGGCGATGGCGCTCGCCCGGCGCGGCGCGCACGTGTCGTTGCTCGCGCGCGGCCAAGAGCGACTCGACGAGACTGCTGCAGCGATCGCCGCCGAGGGCGGCACCGCGGCCACGGCAGCGGTCGACGTGAGCGATGCAGCTGAGATGACGAGGGCGATCGAGCATCTCGCCGCCGAACACGGACCGTGCGACATCCTCGTTACGTCCGCTGGCATCGCGAGACCTGGCTACTTCGAGCAGTTGGATCTCGACATCTTTCGCGACCAGATGGAGGTCAACTACTTCGGCACGCTCAACGCCGTTCGAGTCGTGGTGCCGTCGATGATCGATCGGCGTCGAGGGAGCATCGTCACCGTGTCGTCCGCGGCCGGCCTCGTCGGCATCTTCGGCTACACGGCGTACACGCCGACGAAGTACGCGGTGCGAGGGTTCAGCGAGTCATTGCGCGCCGAGCTCGCGCCGCACGGTATCCACGTCGGCTGCGTCTTCCCGCCGGATGTCGACACCCCGCAGCTCGAAGAGGAGAACCGCTACAAGCCCGCCGAGACGAAGGCGATCAGCGGCACCGTGAAGCCACTGTCGGCCGAACGTGTCGCCGACGTCATCATCGCCGGCATCGAGAAGCACCGCTTCTGGATCATTCCCGACGCAACGACCAAGCTCCTGGCGCGAGCCGGCGGCCTGCTGCGCGGCGTGTTGACATCGTCGTTCGACAGGAAGGTCAAGAAGGTTCGCTCGAGCGCGCGCTGAGCCACTCGTCTCGCGAGAGTGCGTACTCGACCTCGCCGTGCTCGGTGCCGTCGATCGGGTCGTCCCACTCGAGGTGGAACGTCCGCACGTACGTGAGCCCGCACCGCTCCATCACGCGCCGCGAAGGAGCGTTCACCGCCATCGTCTCGGCCCACACCCGTTGTGCATCTAGTTCGGCGAACGCGACCGAGATCAGCGCGAGGCAACCTTCTGTGGCGAAACCGCAGCCCCACACCGCGCGGCGCAGACGGTACCCGAGCTCGTGGTTGCCATCCGCCGACGCGCGCAGGCCGAACCAGCCGATGAACTCCCCAGTGTCACGCCGGTACGCCATCCAGCGGTGGCCGACCTCCTGGCGGATGGTGGCTTCGACGTCGTGTCGCGACGATGGTCTGCCGCCGGTGATGTAGCGCATCACCTCCGGGTCGCTGTCGAGCGCGACCAGCGCGTCGACATCGTCGAGCGCGATCGGCCGCAGCTCGAGCCGATCGGTGGTGATCGCTACGACAAGCCACCCAAGCAGAACGCGACCGCAGCGTCGGCAACATCGTCGGGCGACTCGCCGCGGTCGTGGATCAGTTCGCGGACGAGATGGCTGATCACCCCGAGGATCGCGTGGGCCAGCACCTCGGGCTCGCCGTCGCGGATCTCGCCGGCGACGATGCCGTCCTTCACGTGCTTCACGGCGTCGGCCAGCGCCACCTCTTGTCCCCGACGGAGTACCGGCGCGAACCGCTCTTCCGTCGCCGCGAACTGGAAGAGGTTGACGACATCGCGGTGCTCCGCGAACCACGTCATCGACGCTCGGATGCCGAGCTCGATGCGCCGCATCGGATCGGGCTCGTCGACGATCACGTGCTGCTGCGCTCGGCGCAGGTCTTGCTGGGCGTCCTTGAGGATCTCGAGGAAGAGCTGATCCTTGGAGTCGAAGTACCAGTAGAAGACGCCCTTGCCGACGCCCAAGCCGCTGACGATCTCGGCCACCGACGTGGGGTGGAAGCCACCCTCGGCGAAGCGGGCCGCGGCATAGGCCATCAATTGGTGGCGGCGCTCCTTGCCCCGCGGCGTCAGCTGGCGCTTCTCACTCATCGAACTTGCACCGTACGGACCACTTGACCGGTCGGTCAAGAACCGGGAGATCGCACGAACGTTTCATCGAAGAAACCTGCCGTTCACAAGCCGCGCGTACGGTTCCCCGCCATGGAGACCTACACGGTGCGCGTGTGGCTGCCCGATCGGCCCGGGGCACTGGGCGCCGTCGCCAGCCGGATTGGCGCGGTGCGCGGGGAGATCGTCGGCATCGAGATCCTCGAGCGCGGCGGCGGGCGGGCCGTCGACGACCTCGTTGTCGAGTTGCCTGACGGCTCGTCGCTGGACCTCCTCGTCGCCGAGATTGCCCAAGTCGACGGTGTCGACGTCGAAGACATCCGCCCCGTGCTCGATGCGTTGCACGACCCGCGGCTCGACGCGTTGGAGATGGCGGCGCAGCTCGTCGCCGCCTCGTCGGCGTCCGAGATCGTGGCCGAATTGTGCGAACGCGCTGTCGTGACGATCGGTGCGCAATGGGCGATCGTCGTGGATCTCGACGCGGTCACGCTGAAGGCGAGCGTGGGACCGGCGCCCGAACTGGCATGGCTGGCCGCATTCGTGGCCGGCAGCCGAAGCTCGGCGCGCGTCGCGGCGATGGAGACAGGGCCCGACGATGTGCTCTGGGCTCCATTGCCCGCGGCGAACCTCGCGCTGGTGATGGGCCGCGACGGACAGGCGTTTCGCGCCAGGGAGCGCCGCACAGCGGCGGCGCTAGCGCGCATTGTCGATACGCGGTTTCGAGAGCTCGCCGCTCTTTCCGCTCGTGTGAACCATCCGTCGACGTCGACGGGCGGCTAGCGCTCCCACCCTCGCGATCGCTCCACGGCGCGTTGCCACTGCGCGTACCGGGCATCGGCCACTCCGGCCGGAACCGCCGGCGTGAACTCGGCATCGAGCTGCCAGTACGCCGTGAGGTCGTCGAGCGAGCCCCACACGCCCTCGGCCAGTCCGGCGAGATACGCCGCGCCCAACGCGGTGGTCTGCTGCACGACGGGCCGCGCCACGGGCACCTGCAGCTGATCCGCTTGGAGTTGGAGCAACAAATCCATGACCGACGCGCCGCCGTCGGCGCGCAACGTCTGCACCTCACGGCCCGACGCCTTGCACATCGCCTCGACGACGTCGCGCGTTTGATACGCCATCGCTTCGACGATCGCGCGTGCGAGGTGTGCCTTGCTCGTGCCTCGCGTGATGCCGACGATCGTGCCGCGCGCGTACGGATCCCAGTACGGCGAACCCAGTCCAGTGAACGCTGGTACGACGAACACACCCTCCGTGTCGTCGATCGTGGCCGCGAGCGGCCCGATCTCGGCGGCCTCCTTGATCATGCCGAGTCCATCGCGGAGCCACTGGATCGCCGCGCCGGTCACGAAGATCGCACCCTCGTACGCATACGCCGCCGGGCCGCCGTCCGAGAGTTGCCACGCGACCGTGGTGAGCAGTCCCTCGACCGGGGGAGGGCAGACATCGCCGACATTCATGAGCACGAACGAGCCCGTGCCGTACGTGTTCTTCGTCATCCCGGGCGACACGCACGCCTGCCCGAACAGTGCGGCCTGTTGATCGCCAGCGACGCCCGCGATCGGCACGCCATCAAGCCCTTGGACTCCGCACTCGACGACGCCGAAGCGTCCCGACGAGGGCCGCACCTCCGGCAACGCGTTGATCGGCACGCCGAACAAACCACACAGCTCGTCCGACCACGTGAGCGAGCGGATGTCGAGGAGCATCGTGCGCGACGCGTTCGAGACCTCAGTCGCGTGCACGGCGCCATTCGTGAGCTTCGACATCAGCCACGCGTCGATCGTGCCGACGGCGAGGTCAGCGCCGGTGGGAACGCCTCCCTCCGTCAGCAACCACTCGATCTTGGAGCCGGAGAAGTACGGGTCGAGCACGAGCCCGGTGCGATCGCGGACGACGGGCTGGTGGCCGGCGGCGCGCAACTCGTCGCATCGGGCCGCGGTGCGCCGGTCCTGCCACACGATCGCGCGGTGCAGTGGTTCGCCGGTGCGACGCGACCAGGCCACCACCGTCTCGCGCTGGTCGGTGATGCCGATCGCCGCGACCGGCTGGTCGAGGTGGCCGACGAGCTCGCCGAGCACCTCTTGGACGGCACCCCAGATCTCGTTGGCGTCGTGTTCGACCCACCCGGGGCGGGGGAAGTACTGAGGGAACTCGCGGTACGACCAGCCGGCGGGCTGGCCGCGTTCATCGACGGCGAAGGCACGAACGCCGGTCGTCCCGGCGTCGATGGCGATGACCACGGACATGGGCCTGAACTCTATGGAATGGTGACGGCATGAAAGTTGGGATGCTCACTGGCGGCGGCGACTGCCCCGGGCTGAACGCGGTGCTCCGTGCCGCGGTTCGCAAGGCGGAGTCCCATTACGGCGACGAGCTCGTCGGGTTCCGAGACGGCTGGAAAGGCGTCGTCGAGAACCTCACGACGGAGCTCAGCATCGAAGTCATGCGGGGCACGTTGCCGCGCGGTGGCACGGTGCTCGGCTCCTCCCGCACCAACCCGTACAAGCTCGATGGCGGCGTCGACAAGGTGGAGAAGACCCTGGCCAAACACGGTGTCGACGCCCTCATCGCCATCGGCGGCGAAGACACGCTCGGTGTCGCCAGCAAGCTGCACGCTGACGGCATTGCGGTCGTGGGCGTGCCGAAGACCATCGACAACGACCTCTCGGCCACCGAGCTGACCTTCGGATTCAACACCGCGGTACAGGTGTGCGTCGATGCCATCGACCGCCTTCACACCACCGCGGAGTCGCACGACCGCGTGATGGTGGTGGAGGTGATGGGCCGGCACGCCGGACACATCGCGCTGTGGGCGGGCATCGCCGGCGGCGCCACCATGGTGTTGATCCCCGAGAAGCCGTTCGACATCGAGGAAGTGGCGGCGGCGATCATCCACCGCCACGAGAACAAGAAGCGCCTTGCGTCGATCGTCGTGGTCGCGGAAGGCGCCGTGCCGAAGGACGGCACGCTCTCGACCGCCACTGGCGAGGTGGACGCGTTCGGTCACGCCCGCCTCGGAGGTATCGGCAATGCACTCGCCGACGAGATCGAGAAGCGGACGGGTTACGAGAGCCGGGCCGTGGTGCTCGGGCACATCCAACGCGGCGGTACACCCACCGCGTTCGATCGCGTGCTCTCGACTCGCTTCGGCATCGCCGCCATCGACACCGTGCACGATGGCGACTTCGGCCAGATGGTGGCGCTGCGTTGCGGCGAGATCGTCCGGGTCCCGCTCACTGAAGCAACCGGCGAGCTGAAGCTCGTCAGCGAAGATCTCTACGACGTGGCGAAGGTCTTTTTTGGCTGACGCCGATGTGCCCCCGCCGATCCCGGCGGCCACCGTCGTGCTCGTGCGTGACAGCGACGTCGGCCTCGAGACGCTGATGCTGCGCAGGAACGCCAACGGCGCGTTCGGCGGCATGTGGGTCTTTCCCGGAGGACGTGTCGATCCCGGGGACGGCGAGGAGGAGCTCGGCGCGCGCCATGCTGCAGTGCGCGAGACGCTCGAAGAAGCCAGCCTCGTGGTCGACCCGTCGGCGCTCGTGCCGTTCGCCCACTGGACGCCACCACCGATCGCGCCCAAGCGCTTCGCCACGTGGTTCTTCCTCGCCCCGGCCCCCGAGGGGATCGTGGCCGTCGACGGGAGCGAGATCCACGAGCACGTCTGGGTGACACCAGCGGATGCGATGGCGCGACGCGATTCCGGCGAGATCGAGCTCGCCCCGCCCACGTTCGTCACGCTGCATCGGTTGTCGCAATCGAGCGATGTCGCCAGCGCGTTGCAGGACGCTGCGAATGGTCCGGTCGAGTTCTTCCTCACGAAGATGATCAAGGCGCCGACCGGCGAGCTGGTCGCCGTGTGGCACGGCGACGTCGCGTACGAGGCCGACGATCTCGATCGTGAAGGCGAACGCCATCGACTGTCGATGGTGCACGGTCTGTGGGCCTACGAACGCACCTGAGTCGAGCTACTTGGGTTGCAGCGATGGGAAGTCGCTGCGCGTGAGTGGCCCCGCCTTCTGACCGTTCTCGGTCAGTGGCTGCACATCCTGCGCGTTGCCGCTCGCGTCCACGACACGGAAGCGCACACCCGACACGTTGAGGTCGCTCACCGTGTACACGAACTGTCCGAACGCGTGCTGTTGCTCGGCGCCCGCGATGGTGAGGACCGCGTTGCTCAACGTCACGACCAACGTGCTGCCGTCGTTGTCGATCCGCACGATCTGCGTGTCCTTCGGGATGGCGGTGGTGATACCCGCCGGATCGCCGTCGGTGATGCCCTTCACCAATTCGTTCAGCACCGTCAGCGGCGTGCGGCCCGGGAGGCTGCGATTCACCACGCGCAGCACCTCTCCATCGAGGAAGTAGAGGTGGGCGAACGTTCCCCCGGGGACGTTGCTCGACGGCGTCGTGGTACTGGGTCCGAGGAGTTCGAAGGGCACCTTGTCGTCGGCGATCTGGCGAGGCGCGCTGTCCTTCGGAAGCCCGCAGGCCGTGACGGCGACTGCGATGCCGAGCGTCAGCACGACGAACAGGCGTCTCATGTCGGGAGCACCGGAAGTTCGACGACGAAGCGGGCTCCAGTGCTGTCCTCGCTGCGCTCTTCGACCCACACTCGGCCGCCATGCAGGCGGACGTGTTCGGCGACGAGTGCCAGGCCGAGACCGACACCCTCACCGCTGCCGCGACGGCCGGCCCCGCCTCCGCGCGCGAAACGTTCGAACACGATGTCGCGCTCGTCGTCGGGGATGCCCGGCCCGTCGTCTTCGACCGCGATCTGCACACGGTCATCGACTCGACGCAGGCTCACTGATGTCGCCCCTTCGGCGTACTTCTGGGCATTGTCGAGCAAGTTGGCGACGACGCGGGCGAGCCGGCGTTTGTCAGCCTGCACGACCACGGCCGCGAGTTCGCTGTCGAGCTCGACCGGCACGTTCGATCCGTTTCCCGATGCCCGCACTGCTTGCATGATGAACTCGGCAAGGCGGATCTCGTCGAGCTCGAGTCGCACAGCGCCTGCGTCGTAGCGAGAGATCTCCAACAGGTCTTCGACGAGTTGTGAGAAGCGGCCGACTTCGGCGCTGAGGAGATCGAGGGCCGCCTGTGATCGCTCCGGCATCTCATCGCGCCGCGTCTCGAGGATGTCGACCGCCGCCGACAAGGTCATCAGCGGCGACCGCAGCTCGTGGCTCACGTCGGACGCGAAGCGCGCGTCGCGTTCGATCCGATCCTGCAGTGCTTGCGCCATCTCGTTGAAGGACGTGGCGAGCACACCGAGGTGCGGGTCGTCGGTGGCCTCGAGTCGGGTGTCGAGGCGCCCGCCGGCGATCGCCTCGGCCGCCTGGCTCACGTCAGCAAGTGGCCGCAACGCACGGCGTCCTGCCCAGAAGCCGATGCCCGCGCCGGCGAGCGTCGTGAACACCGACGCGCCCAGCAGGGAGATCCCCAGCGACTCGAGCGTGCTCTGCAGATCGTCGAGCTCAACGAGCTCGTAGTACTCCGCTTTCACCGCGGGGATCGGAATGCCCACCGCGACGGCTGGCTTTCCCTGCAGGGAGAACGTCATGCGCGCGGCGTGGCCGCTTTGCACGGTGTCGCGGAGTGAGCCGGGGATGTCCCGGTCGCTGATCTGGGCGGTGAGGCTGAAGGTCTGACCTTCGAACAGCACCACGGGGCGCGAGCCGGCAGGAAGTTGGAGCGATGGGAGGAGCTGGTCCTGGATGTGCTCGAGGTCGCGGCCTTGCAGTCCACCCTTGATGATGTTGGCGTTCACGTACACGCGACTCAGCACTGCCGACTCGCGCTGATTGAGCAGGTTGGCGCGCGTGAGCGCGAAGGTCGTGCCCGCGAGGATGACCGACAGCAACATCGCGCCGAGCGCAAAGGCCATCGTGATGCGCGCTTGCAGCCCGAGCGCACGCGGGCGCAGTCGAGCGAGTCGTGACCGAAGCCTGTTCAACCCTCGCGTCGCTTGTTCAACCCTGCAGCTTGTACCCGAGGCCGCGCACCGTTGCGACGTGACGCGGGTTGGCGGGGTCGGCCTCGATCTTCGTGCGTAACCGGCGCACGTGCACGTCGACGAGGCGGCCGTCGCCGAAGTAGCCATAGCCCCACACGCGCTCGAGCAGCACCTCGCGGCTGAACACGCGGCCGGGGCTCGACGCCAACTCACACAGCAGCCGGAACTCGGTCTTGGTGAGATGCAACTCGGTGCCGGCGCGCCGAACGACTCCGGCATCGGGCGTGATCTCGAGGTCGCCGAACCGCATGGTGGTGTTGCCCGACTCGGGCTTGCGCGCCCTGCGCATGAGCGCGCGGATGCGGGCCGACAGCTCCTTGGGGGCGAACGGCTTCGTGAGATAGTCGTCGGCCCCGGCCTCGAGCCCGGCGACCACGTCGTGCGTGTCGGCTCGGGCCGTGACCATCACGATCGGCACGTCGCTCGAACGTCGGATCGACCGGCAGACCTCGAACCCGTCGACGCCCGGCAGCATGATGTCGATCAGGACGACGTCGCTCGGATGCCGGGCAAATGCCTCGAGCGCATCCTCGCCGGTCTCGGCCTCCTCGACGATCCATCCCTCGTCTTCGAGGGCCATCTTGACGGCCGTGCGGATGCGCTCGTCGTCCTCAACGGCCAGGATCCGGGTACCCACTGGTCCAATCCTGACAGAAAGCCGCTAACCGAAGGTGTCCACCTCGGGTTCGCGCTCGAACGCGGAGAGCAGCGCGAGCTGCCCGGCACCACCCTCCGTGCGGTAGTGCAGACCTTCCGGGAGCGCGGCGCAGATGTCGCGGCACCGGGACAGCGCCACGGCGCCGTCTGAGGCGAAGGACACGAGCACGCTGAGGTCGATGTCGATGCGGCTCGGTTCTTGCAGCAGCTCGACGCGAACGGCGTCGACGAGCGCGACGCCGGTGTCCTCGTCGAGGTGACCTTCGAGGGCAATCGTGACGTTGCCGTGCTCGGTTGTCGCGCGAATCGAGCCGCCCGATGCCCAGCTCGACCCGACGTGACCCCCCACGCTGGCGCTCATCCGAGTAACCCTGGCGCGGCCATGCTTCGGGATGCCACTCCACACGGTTTCGATCGTGTGACGATCGGTGCGATCCCCGCGTTCTTCACGCGGTACCGGCACCTGCCGTGTCCAAAAGTGCGCGAAGGGGCTCGAACAACCCAGGCGAGGCCGCCAGCACGAAGTCGCCGGATGGCGGACCACCGGCCAGATCACCGACGGCCGCGCCAGCTTCTCGGGCGATCAGCGCACCCGCGGCGAGGTCCCAAGGCCCGAGCCCGCGTTCGTAGAACGCGTCGAGCCGTCCACACGCGACCGAGCACAGATCGACCGCCGCCGCGCCCATGCGGCGGATGTCGCGGACCCGGGGGAGCACCTGGGCCAGCACGTGTGCTTGTCGCAGGCGGCGCTCCCGCTCGTACGAGAACCCGGTGCCGACCAGCGCGGTCGTGAGATCGTCCTTGCCCGACACGCTGATCGCCTCGGCGTTGCGCGTGGCCCCGCGTCCCTTGGTCGCACGGAACACGTCGCCGTGCATCGGGTCGTGCACCACCCCAGCGACGACGTCGCCGTTGTGCTCCGCGCCGATCGAGACCGCGAAGCCGGGGAAGCCGTAGAGATAGTTCGTGGTGCCGTCGATCGGATCGACGAGCCAGCGGACGCCAGACGTTCCTTCGAGGTCGGCGCCCTCCTCGCCGACGATGCCGTCGTCCGGTCGGGCGACGCGAATCCCCGCGACGATCAGGGCCTCCGACGCGCGGTCCATCTCGGTGACCATGTCGGTCGGCGACGACTTCGTCGACACCTCCAACCGGCCACGGGTGAGGCCGTCGAGCAGCAAGTCCGCCGCGGCGGCGGCCAGGTCCGTCGCCACCGCCAGGAGCTCGTCGAGCAAGTCGTCCACGACGGACACCGTAGAGTCCGATGCGTGATCGTCGATCTCCGTTCCGACACGGTGCTGATGGTCGCGCTCGCCGAGGCTCGCTCGACTGCCGCCTGCTCGCTGGCGCTCCCTACGGCGGCCTGAGTGATCGTCGACCTCCGGTCCGACACGGTCACAAAGCCCACGGCCGCGATGCGCAGGGCCATGGCCGAGGCGGAGGTCGGCGACGATGGGTACGGCGAAGACCCGACGGTGCGCCGCCTCGAGCAGTTGTTCGCCGGGCTCGTCGGGAAAGAGGCGGCCCTGTTCGTGCCGTCGGGGACCATGGGCAATCAGATCGCCCTGCGCCTGCTGGGACCGCCCGGGACCGCGATCGCGATCGGTCGCCGCCAGCACCCGGTGATCTACGAGCAGGGAGCCGCCGGGGTGAACGGCTGGTCGCAGTTCGACCTGCTCGACGACACGAACGGCGTGCTGTCGATCGACACGCTCACCGACGCGATCGCCGCGCAGGAACATCACTGGATCCCGATCAGTGCGGTGTGCGTCGAGAACACGCACATGCCGTCTGGAGGGGTGCCGTGGCCGATCGGGCAACTCCGAGCGATCGCGGACTTGGGTCTGCCCGTGCATCTGGATGGGGCGCGCCTGTTCAACGCAGCCATCGCCACCGGCGTGCCGATGGCCGACTATGCCAGCGCGGCGACGACGGTGATGTGCTGCCTGTCGAAGGGACTCGGTGCGCCTGTGGGCTCGATGCTCGGCGCGTCGCGCGAGCTCATCTCCGCGGCCCGCGTGGAGCGCAAGCGGCTGGGTGGCGCGATGCGGCAGGCGGGGATCATCGCGGCGGCGGGAATCGTCGCGCTCGAGCAAATGGTGGAACGGTTGGCAGAGGATCACGCGCGAGCACAGCTGCTCGCACAAGCCGTCGCTGAGAGGTGGCCCTCATGCGGGCTCGATCCCGCGAGCGTGCGGACGAACTGTGTCGTGTTCTCGCATCCCGACACGACCGCACTGCTCTCGCACCTTTCCGGCGAGGGGGTTGCGGCCGGCACGATCGCGCCGCGCACGGTGCGGTTCATGACCCATCTCGACGTCGACGACGCGGGCCTCGACCTCGCGCGCAAGGCCGTGGCGACCGCACCATGACCTTCGACGAGCGGCCGGCGCGGGCGTTGGCGATCTTCGCCCATCCCGACGATCCGGAGGTGGCGTGCGCCGGCACATTGGCGGCGTGGGTGGCGGCCGGCTGTGAAGCGCACCTCGTGATCGCGAACGCAGGCGACAAAGGCTCCGGCACCGATCCCGAGGAGCTGGCCCGCGTTCGCAAGTCCGAGGCCGAGGAAGCGGCCAGCGTGCTCGGGTTGGCGTCGCTCGAGTTGTTGGGGTGTCCCGACGGAGACCTGGAGAACACGAGCGCGCTGCGCGCGCAGCTGATAGCGCTGATCAGATCCGTCCGTCCCGACGTCGTCATCGCGCCCGATCCGACGGCCGTGTTCTTCGGCGACAGTTACGTGAACCATCACGATCACCGCGCGCTTGGCTGGGCGGTGCTCGACATCATCGGCTCGATGGCGGGCGGCGCGTTGTACGTGCCCGATGCCGGGCCGCCGCATCAGGTGTCGACGTTGCTTCTTGCGGGCACGCTCGAGCCCGACACGTGGGTCGACATCGCCGCGTCGATCGACAAGAAGCTCGCCGCCCTGCGCTGTCACGTCAGCCAGCTCGACGGGGGCGACGACGTCGTCGCCGACCTCATGGAAACGCGGGCCGCCGACGCTGGGCGCGCCGCGGGTGTGCGTTACGCCGAAGGATTCCGGCGCTTGTCGTTTCGCTCCTGAATCGTTTTCCATTCGCCCATGGCTCGTAGGGCGAGCACAGAGATGACGGCGACGCCGGCCGCGCCGATCACCGCGCCCACCAGGCCGCCGAGGCTCTTGTTCGTCGAGCAGTCCCCGACGCATTGCAGCCGGGTCACCGAAAACCCGATGAGGCCGCCGCACAGCCCGCCCGTGAGGATGGCGGCGAAGGCCAAGAAACGGGCGGTGCGCGACGGCAGGGCCGACGGAATTGGTGACTCTTCGCTCACTCGGGCATGTTCGCGTTAAGACTCTGTCGGTGCGCAATTGGACGGTGGCCGGAGGTCTGCTCGAGAGCGATGCCGGGCTGCTGCTCGTCCAGAACCGGCGGCGCAACGGCAGCTTCGACTGGAGTCCGCCCGGCGGCGTCATCGAGGTGGCCGAGGGCGAGTCGGTGGTCGACGGGCTGACACGCGAGGTGCAGGAGGAAACCGGCCTACGCGTCACCGAGTGGGCCGGTCCGCTCTACGAGGTGCAGGCCGAAGCACCCGATCTCGGCTGGACGCTGCGCGCCTCGGTGTTCCTCGCCGTGGCCTACGAGGGCGAGCTCGTCGTCGACGACCCCGATGGCATCGTGGTCGACGCCCAGTTCGTCGCGCTCGACGCCTGCGCCTTTCACCTTTCCCAGTGCCATCCGTGGGTGCGAGAGCCGCTGGCGGAGTGGCTCGATCTGCGGTGGTCGCACACGGAGCCGCGTGCACCCTTCGGCTACCGGGTCGAGGGGGCTGACATCGCGTCGCTCACCGTCACACGATTGGGGTGAACACGCGACCTACCGTCGGTTCCGTGCGGATGGCGATGGTCGGCGTGGTCATCGCGGTGGCCATCGTCGCCGTGGGGTTGGGCCGCGGTGGGGGCCCCGACTGGTTCTTGCATCTCGGTGCCGAGAGCCCCGCGCTGCCGCTGGCGCGCCACGTGCTGGGCGACGACGTCGCTGTGCCGCTCGCCGATCGCCACGATGGTGAGACGTTCTGGGTGCTCGCTCGCGATCCGGTACTGCGCCAGGGGACGGACACCGGCCGTAACTTCGATCATCCGACGTATCGCGCGCAGCGGATCCTGTACCCGTGGCTGGCCGCGCCGTGGCGCATCGGCGGCGAGCAGGCGCTGCTGTGGGGCCTCATCGTCACAAACGTGATCGCCGTCGCGCTCGGCACCTACGCGCTGACGCGCCTCGCGCTCGAGTCAGGATCGTCGTGGAAGGCGGGCCTCGCGTTCGCGCTGAACCCGTTGGTCGTCGTGGCGCTGCTCTTCGACCTGTCGGACATCGTGGCGCTGGCCGCCCTCGTTGCCGCGGTCCTGCTGGTGCAGCGCCGTCAGCTCGAATGGGCGATGGTCGCCGGTTGTATTGCGGTGCTGACGAAGGAGACGTCGATCTTCGGGCTGCTGGCCATCGCGGCGTTGACGACCGGCGTACGAATGCGCCGCCGGGTCACGCTCGTCGCGATCCCGATCGCTCTGGCGGGGGCCTGGGCGCTGTATGTCCGCTGGCGCCTGGGCTCGTCGGCGTCCGGGTTCGAGAACTTCGTCGTCGTGCCGTTCTCCGGGTTCGCCGACGCGTATCGCGACGGATGGAAACCGACGGCCGACTGGGGCAGCGCCGTGCTCGGCGTGTTGCTGATCCCGCTGGCGGTTCTCATCGTTGAACGCTGGCGCCGTAGCCGCACGATCGCGATGACGGCGGCGCTGCCGTACGCGCTGCTCGTGCCGTTTCTCAGCGCGCTGGTCGTCGATCTCCCGCAGAACACCGTTCGCGCCATCGGCCCCGCGCTGTCGTTCCTCGTCGTCGACCTGTATCGCGAGTCAACGACCTCGCACACAGCCGACAGACTGGGTCCGTGACAGCCGCCAGTTCAGAGTCCGGTCTCCCCGCCCGTCGCTTCGGCTGGTCGGACATGTGGGTCGAACCTGATCAGGATCCACGCACCGATGGCGGGTTCGACAACAACGAGCGCGCCATGCTCGTCGGCTATCTCGCCGATCGCCGTCTCACGTTCGAGATGAAGTGCGCCGATCTCGACGCCGAAGGCATGGCCAAGCGATCGGTCGAGCCATCCGACATGTCGCTCCTCGGGCTCGTTCGGCATCTCGCCGATGTCGAGCTGCACTGGTTTCGACGAGAAATGGCTGGGCTCGACGTGCCCGATCACTACGAGGGCCGCGACTTCGAGGACGCGGCCCCGGATCCCGCCATGGTCGCCGAGGCCTGGCAAACGTGGCACGAGGAGGTTGCGTTCGCCGAGAAGTTCGTCGACGACTCGACCGATATCGGCGTGCTCGGCAAGAACGACGGTGTGCCGCTGCGCGAGGTGCTCATCCACATGATCGAGGAGTACGCCCGTCACAACGGCCACGCAGACTTCCTGCGCGAGCGGATCGACGGCCGAGTCGGTCAATGACGGTCCATCGATCCGGCTCACGTTCGCCCTTTCGGCGGATCTGAGCCGGATCGTCGATGATGCGGTGGTGCGCAGCATCCTCCACGTCGACATGGACGCGTTCTTCGTGTCAGTCGAGTTGCTGCGCCGGCCGGAGCTGCGCGGGCAGCCGGTGATCGTGGGTGGTACGGGCGATCGAGGTGTGGTCGCGGCTGCGAGCTACGAGGCGCGGCACTTCGGCATCCACTCGGCGATGCCGTCGACGCGTGCACGCCGGTTGTGTCCGCACGCCGTCTTCCTGCCCGGCGATCACCATCACTACGGCGAGGTGAGCGAGCGGGTGATGACGATCTTCCGGTCATTCACTCCGCTGGTCGAGCCGATCAGCCTCGATGAGGCGTTTCTGGATGTCACCGGTGGGCTGCGGCTGCACGGTCCCGCGCCGGAGATCGCGGCGAGGATCCGCGTGCGCGTGGAGGATGAAGAGGGGCTCACGTGCACCGTGGGCGTGGCGCCGAACAAGTTCCTCGCCAAGCTCGCTTCCGAGGCGGCCAAGCCGAAGGCGTCGCGGCAGGGGCCCGTGCCCGGGCTCGGCGTCAAGGTCGTCGAGCCGGGGGAGGAGCTCGCCTTCCTCCACCCGCTTCCTGTGCAGGCGCTGTGGGGCGTCGGCCCGAAGACGCTCGACAAGCTTCGATCACGAGGCGTGGAGAAGGTGGCCGACCTCGCCGCGCTGAGTGAGGACGAGGCCGCGATGTTCCTCGGCGACGCCAACGGCCGGCACTTGCATCGGCTCTCGAATGCGGTCGACGACCGGCCGGTGGTGCCCGAGCTCCAACCGAAATCGGTCGGGCACGAAGAGACCTTCGCCCGCGATCACACCCAGATCGAGACGCTGCAACGCGAGGCCGTGCGCATGGCTGACGCCGTTGCGCAGCGGCTGCGCAACCATCACCTCGCGGGACGCACGGTCACGATCAAGGTCCGGTTCCACGACTTCCGCACAATCACTCGGTCAGTCACGCTCGCGGCCGCGGTCGACACCGGCCCTGCCATCGCGCGCGCGGCGAAGGACCTGCTCGACCAGATCGACCCGTCGACGGGGGTACGTCTGCTCGGCGTGAGCATGAGCAATCTGGCGGACGACGGAGCCCGGCAGCTCAGCCTCGAAGAGGTCGAGCATCCGGGATGGGACGATGCCAGCAAGGCGGTTGACGACATCCGGCGACGCTTCGGCGACGACGCCATCGTGCCCGCCACGCTGCGGGGTCCGGACGGTATCCGCGTGAAGCGTCGGGGCGATCAGCAGTGGGGCCCGGGCGACTCCGATCCCCACCGCACGTAGGGAAATCGGCTCGGCACGCGTTGTTGCTCTTGAGTTCGTGTGCGAGACTCTTCGGACACGGCGTGTCGACCACGACGGGGGTAAGAGGTGCCGCTTTCCGAGGATGAACAGCGCATCCTCCATCAGATCGAGCAACAGTTCTACGAGACCGACCCAGCTCTCGCGCGTGCGGTCGGCTCGACGAGCCTGTACCGGCATGCATTCCGTCAGATCAAGTGGGCGAGCTTCACGTTCCTGCTCGGCGTTGCGATCCTCGTGTACTCCCTCGTCGCTTTCGGATTCCTTGCAGCGTTCCTCGGCTTCCTCGTGATGTTCGCTTCGGTGCTCTGGTTGGAGCACAACGCCCGCAAGCTCGGTCGCGCCGGCCTCCAACAGATGACCTCGTCGATGCGCGCCGCCGGGCTCCGCGATGCGTTCGGCAACACTCGCGACCGCATGCGCGAGCGCTTCAAGCGCGACGAGAACTGATCTTCGATCCCGAACCTTCGGTTCCGATCCGAAATTATTCCAGCCTGAGGATCTCGATGATCGGGGCGTCGCCGCGCTTGTGGCGGGTCGTGCCTTTTCGCGAGATCGGGGTCCGCCGTTCGAGCGGCCGAGGATCGAGCGCGTTGAGCAGACGGGCCGGCAACGGTGTCTGCGCCTTGACGGAGGTGGCCACCTGGTGGCTGAGTGCGAACGCCCGGCCGGCGTCCTCGTCGATTGCGCCCTCCAGGGAGTAGCGGGAGCGCACGAACAGCCCGGCGAGCTCGGCGACGCCGTCGATCGCGGTCGTGCTGCCCGCTCTCGCGCCGAACTCCGTCGGTGTCTCGGCCCGCCGCGGCGCGACGCCGAGGAGGCCGAACGCCTCGATGCTCTCCTGCCAGGCGAGCCGAACCCGATCGTCGGGACTGGTCGCCGCACGCCGGCGGCGCTGCCGGTACAGCCCGTAGTACGTGACCACGCCGACGATGTAGAGCGCCGCCAGTATCGCGAGCGCCCCGAACGAGATGAGGGCCTTGCCGCCGAAGCGGCTCGTCGACCAGAACGACGGCTCCCGGGTCTTGCTGAGGCTGCCGCTGGTGTCGACTTCACCCGGGGGCAGTGTCGTGCCGGACCCGAGCGACGAGTTGGTTTGTGCACCAGTGGTCGGCGTTGTCGGGACGAGCGTGGTGGAGCCACCGTTGGGATCCGACGCCTGCGCTTCGGCAACGTGCGTGTACTGCTCGGCGTTCGGTGCACCGCGCCCCGGCGTGGGTTCGAACAGCACCCAACCCTGACCGCTGATGTACACCTCGGGCCACGCGTGAGCGTGCAACCCTCGCACGTGGTAGAGCGACGCGTTGCCGACGGCCTGATCGCCCGGGGTGAAGCCCACGGCAACCCGGGCGGGGATGCCGATCGCTCGGGCCATCGCCGCGTACGTGCCGGCGAACTGCTCGCAGTAGCCGCGCTTGCTCTCGAAGAGGAATTCCTCGATGGCTGACGTGCTGTGGCCGGGCGGCACCGCGAGGTCGTACGTGAAGTTGTTGCGGAAGTAGTCCTGCAGCGCGAGCGCCTTGTCGTACGTCGTGGTCAGACCCTCCACGATCCGCTGTGCTTCGGTCACGACGTTGCTGCTGAAGTCCGGCGGGAGTTCCAGCTCCTTGGAGAGGATGTCCTGCGGAACCTCATTGGAAGCTGTCTCCAGCTGCTGCGGATCGAACAGTGGAAGTGCGGACTGCACGGTGTACGACGTGTTGTTCGAGTCGGGGACGTTCGTTCCGACGATCAACGTCGACGAGTCGGGCTCGTACCGCACGTCGGTCGATGCCTTGTCGACGCTGCGAGGCTGGTACGCGGCGGGAAGCCAGATCGTGTCGAGCGTCGAGATCTCGTACGTCTGCGTGAACACCGCGTTCGCCGCCGTGGAGTCAACCGTCTGCGGCAGGCGGCCCTCCGCACTCTCGTACGAGCCATCGGACTTCCAGATCTGCCCGTCGAACTGGTCGAGTGCGGTGAGCCGCCAGTAGGAGCGCTGATCGCTGCGCACAGTGAACAGCTCGAGGTTCGACTGTTCGACGAGCCGATGTTCGATGTTCACCAGCGGACTCACGGTGGTGCGCGCGGTCGGTCCCGCGCCGCCGTTGCGCCACGCGAAGACTGCCGCGGAGTGGGCCTGCGGCAGGTTCGGACCGACGACCATCGCCGCGATGACCGCGAGGGCAGAGAGCCCAGCTCCGACGCGCAACAACGCGTTGGTGCCTCGTTGCACATCGGTGGACACCCAGCCCGCATTCGACTGCTGTCGTGTGACCTTGTGCAGGAGCAGGAAAACCATCGCCGCGATGAGGAACAGCCCCGACAGCACGACTTGCGAGCGATGCGCAGCGAACAACGACGAGAACACGAAGACGGTGCCCGCGGGCACCACCGATTCGAACGGCACCCATACGCGGAACGCGGCCCAGTCGGCGACGAAGGCCGACCACCACAGCGAGAGTCCCGCGGCGAGCAGGAATGGCGTCGTGACCGCGGTCGGTGCTTGCACGGACTGGAATTGCGTCCAGATGTCCGCGAGATCAGTCCGTGCCTTGTCCAACGTCTCGCCAGTCGGAAGCCCGAGCAACGTCGTGTCGGGATACAGCAGCAACCCGACCGTCACGCTGAGAGCGACGATCGAGAGCGCCCCGGACGCCGCCACGGACCATCCGGCGCGACGCGTGATGATCGCCGCACCGTGGGCGACGATGACGAACCCTGCGAGCCGTGGGAAGAAACTGCCGTCGACGAAGAGCCGGGCGAACCCGACGACCACCGCGAGCGACAGACCGACCAACGCCGCTTCCGCGGCCGGCATCAACGAACGGCCCGGACGGCTCACCGGTGCGCCGCGGCCTTGGCCCCGCGGTAGAAAGCGCTGTTCCACGCATTGATGAACGGCACCTCGCTGGTGACGCGGATCACGCCGCTCCCGCCGATCGGGACCGCGCCGCCGCCGTTGGTCGAGCGCACGGCGGTGTCGTACGACGATCGATCGAAGTGCACGATCGTCACGGATGCGAAACGGCCGCGGAGGCGAGCGATCGATGCCAACTCGGCGTCGGCCACCCCAGCGACGATGGGCACGACCGCGCCGCCGTTCCCCGCTTGCCCCAAGGCATCCAGAACGCCTCGCAGGGTGCCGCTCGGCGTCGCGCCCACGGTGGCGAGGAACTCCATGATCGCTTCGGCGTGCGCGGTTCCGGCGCCGTACCCGAAGTCGGTGTTGTCGGTGGTCATGAAGCGCAAGAGATCGCGCCGCTTCCAGCTCGCCGTGACGATGCTCGCGGCGGCGGACACGGCGAGCTCGAGTGATGCCGGTGTGTGCGCGTTGCGACGCACGTCGAGCAGCACGGTGACGCGGCCCTGCCACGGCAGTTCGTCCTGGCGCACCATGAGCTCGTCCCTGTGCGCGGTCGAGCGCCAGTGCACGCGGCGCAGGTCGTCGCCCACCACATAGGGCCGGAGCGCGTAGAAGTCTTCGCCTGACCGTCCGAGCGCCGATGGATGGTCGGCACCGGCGTAAGGATCGTCGCCGGTGGTGTGCGGAACGGGGGCGATGTCGTCGATGTGCGGATAGACGGTCAGCTCGGTGCGCGGTGCCGCGATCGTGGACGACGAGGCCAAGCCGAACGGGTCGGACACCACCACTTCAAGCGGCCCGATCTCGATGACGCCGCGCCGCTCGGTCGGGAGCCGGTAGGCGGCGCGGTTGACGACGTCGGGCTCGAGCGGACTGAGCAACAGATCCGCGCCGCGCGTGCCCGACACGGCATCGAACAAGCGCAGCACCGGTGTCGACCGTTCACCGTCGTTGCGGATGGACAGTTCGACCCGGCTCGGACTGCCCGCGTACACGCGTGGGGGACTCACGGTGCGGGCGACCGCCAAACGCAAACGCGCCAAGAGCACGATCCCGACTGCCGCGAGCACGAGCAGTCCGGCGGCGGCGCCGATGATGAAAAGCTCGAGCACCCCGAACAGCCGGCCGCCCGCGATCATGGCGACGGCGCCGCCACTCACCAGCCACCCTTGCCGGGTGAGCACCTAGGTGGGCACCTACTTTGCCCGGCCGCTCGGCACCGGAACGGTGCGCAGCACCTCGTCGAGCACGTCGGCCGAGCGCATGCCGGCCAGCTGGGCTTCGGGTGTGACCACGAGCCGGTGAGCGAGGACGGGCTCCGCCATCGCCTTGAGGTCGTCGGGCACGACATAGTTGCGCCCCGCTGCGACCGCGCGCGATCGAGCGGCGCGTTGCAGGTTGAGCGCAGCGCGCGGCGACATGCCGAGCGCGAGGCGCGGATGCTTTCGTGTCGCGTCGGCCAGCTCGACGAGATAGTTCTTCAAGCTCGGCGCGAGGTGCACGTTGCGCGCGATGGCGATCATCGACTGCACGTCGGCTGCTTTGACGACTGCACCGATGTCGTCGAACGCGTCGTGATCACCGTGCGCGTCGAGCATCTCGAGTTCTGCTTCCCGTGCCGGGTAGCCGACGGAGATGCGCATGAAGAAGCGGTCGAGCTGGCTCTCGGGCAACGGGTACGTGCCCTCGTGCTCGATGGGGTTCTGCGTCGCGATCACCATGAACGGCGACTCGAGCGGGTACGTGGTGCCGTCGACGGTCACTTGGTTCTCAGCCATCGCCTCGAGCAACGCGGACTGCGTCTTCGGCGACGCCCGGTTGATCTCGTCGCCGAGCACGAGGTTGGAGAAGATCGGGCCGGCCCTGAAGTCGAAGTCGCCGGTCGCACGGTTGTAGATGCTCACGCCGACCACGTCGGAGGGCAGCAGGTCGGGGGTGAACTGCAGGCGGCCGAAGCTGCACTTGATCGAGATCGCCAACGACTTGGCCAGGCTGGTCTTGCCGACGCCGGGGACGTCCTCGATGAGCAGGTGTCCCTCGGACAGCAGGCACAACAGCGCGAGCTGGATCACGTCGACCTTGCCCTGGATGACCCGCTCAACGTTCTCGACGATCGCGGTGAACGTGGACGCGAACGCCTCGGTGGGCTCCGCCGGCTGCTGTCGTGACATCGAGGCAACATTAGGTTGTTGGATCATGGGCGTTGCCCTCGCGGTCGACATCGGGGGCACGAAGGTGTCCACCGGGTTGGTAGACGATCGGGGTCGTCTTTTGGTTCGCCACGACGTCCCGACACCGCACATCGCCGACCCCGCTGTCATGTGGGCGGCCGTGGCGTCCGCCGTCGACGAGGTGCGCACGGACGATCTCACCGTTTGTGGTGTGGGCTGCGGCGGGCCGATGCGCCAGGGTTTGGTGTCGCCGCTGAACATCCCGGCGTGGCGCGACTTCCCGTTGCTCGACCGGTTGACCGCCCACCTCGGCCTGCCGGTCGTGGTCGAGAACGATGCCAAGGCGCTGGCGCTCGGCGAGGGGTGGGTCGGCGCGGCGGTCGGTGAGCGCAACTTCATCGCGATGGTGGTGTCCACGGGCATCGGCGGAGGCATCGTCCTCGACGGTCGCCTGCTCGACGGCGAAGACGGCAATGCGGGACACATCGGGCACGTGATCGTCGAGCCGGACGGACACATCTGCGGATGTGGCGCCCGGGGCTGTGTCGAAGCGGAAGCGTCGGGTACCGCGATTCGGGCCATCACCGGAGCGGCACCCAAGGACGCGCCACTCGACGTTCGCATTCGCACCGGCACGCTCGTCGGTCGCGCCATCGCTTCCGTAGCGAACCTGCTCGACCTGCGCCTCGCGGTCGTCGCTGGATCCGTTGCGCTCGGGTACGGCGAGCCGTTCTTTCGCGCCGCGCAAGCGGAGATGGCGGAGCGGGCGCGGCTCTCGTTCTCGCGCGGCAGCCGCGTCGTTCCGGCGGGCCTCGGGGCCGACGGGCCGCTGATAGGGGCCGCCGCGGTCGGCTTCCGTTACCGTTCCTGACAATGCAGCCCACGTACGCGCCCGAGGCTGAGGCCTACCGCGAGAAGATCCAGGCATTCCTCGCCGAACACCTGCCCACCGAGTGGAAGGGCATCGGCGCGCTGGGCCTCGAGGAGGCCTCGGCGTTCACGGAGGCGTGGCGCAAGACGCTGCACGAGCACGGCTACCTCGCGCCAAACTGGCCGAAGCTGTACGGCGGTGGCGGGCTCACGGCGCTCGAGCAGGTGATCCTCGCTGAGGAGTTCGAGCGCGCCGGCGTACCGAGCGGCATCCCGAACGATGTGTTCTCGATCCAGATGATCGGCAACACGCTGCTCGACTGGGGGACCGACGAGCAGAAGGCGCACTACATCCCGCGCATCCTCTCCGGCGAGGACCGTTGGTGCCAGGGCTACTCCGAGCCCGACGCCGGCAGCGACCTCGGCAACATCGGCACGCGGGCCGCGCTCGACGGTGACGAGTGGATCATCAACGGCCAGAAGATCTGGACGTCGGCGGGGCATCTCGCCAACTGGATCTTCGTGCTGTGTCGCACCGATCCCGACGCGCCGAAGCACAAGGGCATCACGTTCTTGTTGTGTCCGATGGATCAGCCCGGTGTCGACGTGCGGCCGATCAAGATGATCACCGGCGACTCCGAGTTCAACGAAGTGTTCTTCACCGACGCGCGTTGCGCGAAGGAGAACGTCGTCGGCGAGGTGAACGGTGGCTGGGGTGTGGCGATGACGCTGCTCGGCTACGAGCGCGGCGAAGCCGCGGCCACGTTCCCATTGAAGTTCCGCACGGAGCTCGACCGGCTCGTCGCGGTGGCGAAGGAGCTCGGCCGCTCCGGCGATCCGGTTATTCGCCAGAAGCTGGCGTGGTGTCACTCGAAGGTCGAGATCATGCGCTACCTCGGGATGCGCACGCTCACGCAGTACCTCGCCGGCAAGCACCCCGGCCCGGATGCGGCGATCTTCAAGCTGTACTGGAGCGAGTACCACCGCATCGTCACCGAACTCGGCGTCGACATCTTCGGCGCGCAGTCGATGGCACCCGCGGGCAAGTGGCCGAACAGCTCGTTCCAGACCGACGACGCCGGGGCGCCGAACGACTCCGCCTCGTTCGCCGGCACGTTCTTCAACGCGCGGGCCGGAACCATCTACGCCGGTTCGAGCCAGGTGCAGCGCAACATCATCGGCGAGATGATCCTCGGCCTCCCCAAGGAGCCCAAGCAGGACGCCGGCCCCTGGCGCGAGTCCTCCAAATCCCACTCGTAGATACACAAATTTGTGTACGTATGAGTGGGATTTGGCGGGCCGGGCTGGCGGTGGTCGCACGGCCGTCGTTGTGGGGGATCGCGGTGGTCCAGGTGTTCCGGCTCGCCCGCCGCGGCTGGTGGCATCGGCCGCCGTTCATCCCGGTGCCGGACCGCGACTACCTGCGGTTCAGGCTGGAGACGCAGTACGGCGATCAGGGCCATCCGATCGAGCCCGGCGACATAGTGGCGTACTTGCGATGGTGCCGGACCACTAACGTTCGGCGGCAATGAGCAGGGCACTTGTGCTCAATGCGAGTTATGAGCCGCTGTGTGTCGTCGCGGCTCGGCGAGCCGTGGTGCTCGTGCTCGGCGAGAAGGCCGAGACCGTCGCGGAGACGGGCATGGTCCTGCACTCCGAGCATCTCTCGGTGTCGGTGCCCTCGGTGGTCCGGCTGCGTTCGTTCGTCGCCGTGCCGTTCCGGCGCCGCGTGTCGGTCAGCCGGCGCGCGGTCATGGCGCGCGATGGCGGCATGTGCCAGTACTGCGGCAGTCGCGCCGACTCGATCGACCACGTCGTGCCGCGATCGAAGGGCGGTACGCACACGTGGGAGAACGTGGTTGCGGCGTGCCGGCCCTGCAACGTGCGCAAGCGCGATCGCATGCTGCACGAGACGACGATGCATCTGCACCGCCGGCCGTCGGCGCTGCGCGGCGCGTCATGGTCGATCGTCGCCCGCGGTTCCGTGCCGGGCGAATGGGCGCCGTTCCTCTACGAGCCCGACGTCGTCGAACCAGCCGTGTGAGCTGGAGCGTCCATCGCGCCAGTGGAAGCGCGGCGGAGTTCCACCACCGAGACCTTCCGGCCGAGCGGGCGATCTGGATCGTGGAGTTCGAGCAACCCGCCCTGGTCCTCGGCAGCAGCCAGGCGATGGTGGCGGCCAGCGGCATCGAGGTGGTGCGTCGCCGCAGCGGCGGAGGCGCGGTCTACGTCGAGCCGGGTGGGACGTTGTGGGTCGACGTCGTCGTGCCGCGTGGCGACGACCTCTGGGACGACGACGTGGGCCGGGCGACGTACTGGCTCGGCGACGCGTGGGCCGCGGCCATCGGCGATGGAGCCCTCGTGCACCGAGGCGCCATGGTGCGCAACGAGTGGTCCGACCTGGTGTGCTTCGCCGGGCTGGGGCCCGGTGAAGTGACCGTCGGCGGGCGCAAGGTGGTCGGTATCAGCCAGCGGCGTACCCGGGAGGCGGCCCGCTTCCAATGCGTCGCCTACGAGCGCTGGGACCCCGGTCCGCTGGTGGACCACCTGCCGATCCACGCCGACCTGGAGTCGATGGGGGGCGGAGTGGGACCTCTGCCTGCGGTCGAAGCCGCGCTCCTCGCCGCTTTTCGCTAGCGATCTGTCGTGAAGCAGCGGTTATGGGCGGTTTTCCCGCGCCTGAATTGCAAAAGAACGCTCGATGACGCCTTGACCAGTGGGGCCTAGTGGCATACGGTGGGACGCAGTGGAGAGCAGGGGAGCGCTCCGGGGAGAAGTAGCCAACCGGTGTTCATTGGCAAGCACGATCGGTCGCTCGACGACAAGGGGCGGCTCGTACTTCCCAGTGGGTTTCGGCGGGAATTCGAGGATGCCGGCGGCGGTGTCCTCGCCCCTTGGGATCGCTGCCTCGCCCTCTGGACCAAAGATCGGTTCGAGGTCGTCATGAACAAGCTGCTGGACAAGGTGAGCGCCGAGGAAGCCGACGACGACGTCGTGCGTCTGTTCTCCGCCGACGCCGCCGATGTGCAGCTCGACGCCCAAGGCCGGTTCGTGCTGCCGGAGGAGCATCGGAGCCACGCCGCCATCCGGCGCGAGGTGAAGGTGCTGGGCCAGCACACCCGAGTCGAGATCTGGGACGCGGAGCGATTCGCGTCTGTCGAAGGCGGCAAGAGCGCGGACGACGTGTCCGCCGAGATTCGTCGCCTTCGCGTGTTCTGACATTGCAACAACTGAACCAGAAAGGAGTGCGCACAACACGGACTGACGCAACGGATCGCTGATCCGCAGCCCCCCGGCAAGCAGATGGAAGGCCCCTACTCCGCCCGCTTCCCATCAGTTCAGTCGGGGAGACATCCCGGCGAGCGCCCGCGTGCCGGGGGGCTGCCGATCAGCGATCCCCGAGCGAGTAGCAGGACGGACGAAATGACTCGCTTCGAGCACCGACCGGTGATGGTCGACGAGATCGTCGACCTTTTTCGATCGATGTCCTCTGGCACGGTGGTCGACGCCACGGTCGGGGGCGGGGGTCACGCAGCGGCCATCCTCGACGCGGTCTCAGACGTCTCGCTACTCGGACTCGACAGAGATGCTGATGCACTTGCGGCAGCGCAACAGTCGCTCGCTCGCTTCGGCGATCGGGTCGCGTTACGCCAGGTTCGTTTCGATGCGCTCACCGACACCATGAACGAACTCGGGCTTGCAACGATCGCAGGGGCTGTGTTCGACCTCGGCGTCTCGTCCCCGCAGTTCGATCTTGCCGATCGGGGATTCAGCTACCGGTTTGAGGCGCCGCTCGACATGCGCATGGATCATCGCCAGTCGCGCACCGCTTCCGACATCGTGAACGACGCCGACGAGCGTGAGCTTGCCCGCATCCTGCGGACGTACGGCGACGAGCGCTACGCCGGACGCATCGCCCGCGCCATCGTTGCCTCCCGACCCATCGTCACGACCACGCAGCTTGCGGACGTGGTCCGCGACGCCATCCCTGCACCTGCCCGCCGCCGGGGCGGACATCCTGCGAAGCGCACGTTCCAGGCGCTCCGCATCGAGGTGAACGACGAGCTCGCGGTCCTCCCTGACGCGCTCGATCAAGCCATCGATGCTCTCGCCCCAGGCGGCAGGTGCGCGGTCCTCAGCTATCACTCCGGTGAAGACCGGATCGTGAAGGCCCGATTCCGGGCCGCGGCGACCGGCGACTGCACGTGTCCGCCTGGACTGCCGTGCCAGTGCGGCGCGACGCCCCTCGTACGCGAGCTCCGGCCGCTGAAGCGGCGCCCGAAGCCCGCGGAGATCGCCTCCAATCCCCGTTCCGAGAGCGCTGTGCTGCGCGCTGTCGAGAAGCTCGCGAGCTGATGGCCGTCGTTCCCGCGACCCGTCGTTCGGTGGTGGCCCCTCAGCCACGACGGACGCCGGCAACGCGCGAGCGCCGGCCGCAGCTCCGCGTTGTCGACGATCCCAAGCCGCGGCGGCTGAACCTTGCCGTCGTCACGACCCTCGGAGTCGGCGCGGTGTTCGCCGTGTTGTTCGGGTTGGTCGTGTTCCACACGTTGCTGCTGCAGAACCAGCAGAAGCTCGACCACCTGAACACGCAGGTGAGCGACGCGCAGGGCCAGTACCAATCGCTGCGGCTGCAGGTCGCGCAGCTCGAAGCGCCGCAGCGGATCATCGATGTTGCGACCCACCAGCTCGGGATGGTGCCGCCCGATGGCACCACCTATCTCACGCCCGCGGCCGGCAGCGGCGCGAGCACAGACGTCGGCGCCAGTCAGGGAGATTCGCCCAGCGACGCGACATCGTCGAACGACGACGCGTCCGCATGGCCGTTGATCAAGCCCTATCTCGGCGCCGCACCGTGACGACCGGCGTTCGTTCCCGCCCATCACGCCCCGCACCGCCACGTCGCAAGATCGCGACGGCTCCCAGTCGATCCGTCCCGGCTGGGAGCCGTCGTCCTGTTCGCCGCCCGTCGACACGGCCCCAGGCCAACCTGCGGCGCCGCGCCGTTGCGGTGCTCGCCGTCGTCATCCTGCTCTTCCTCGTCGTCGTCGGACGGTTGGCTCAGCTGCAGCTCGTCAACGGCCAGAAGTACGCGGCGTTTGGTGCATCGCAACGCGTGAGACCGGTGGTGCTGCCGGCGGAGCGGGGCTCGGTGTTCGATCGCGAAGGAGCCGATCTCGCCCTCTCCGTCCCGCAACACACGGTGTGGGCCGACCCGCGTCTCGTGTCGGATCCGCAGCGCGAGGCCGACGCGCTCGCGCCGGTGCTCGGTATCGATCGCGACATCCTGTTGCGGGCGCTGACGACGCCCGACAAGGCGTTCGTCTACCTCTCGCGCCAAGTCGACGACGCGACAACGCAGAAGGTCAAGGACCTGAAGCTCGACGGCATCTCCTTCCTTGTCGAGTCGAAACGGTTCAACCCATCGGGCGATCTTGCGCGCTCAGTGCTGGGCAGCGTGAACCTCGACAACGCGGGACGTGCCGGGCTCGAGCAACAGTACGACGGCACCCTCACGGGCACACCGGGACAGCTCGTGCTCGAGCAGGACCCGAAGGGTCGCACGATCGCGGAAGGCGAGCATCACCTGACGCCCGCGCAACCCGGCGACGATCTCGTGCTCACGATCGACACCGCGATGCAGTTCGAGGTCGAACGCGCACTGAGCGACCAGATCATCAAGATGGGCGCGAAGGGCGGCATCGCCATCGTCAGCGATCCGAAGACCGGCGAGATCCTCGCCATGGCGACGATGGATCGACCGGAGAACAACGGCCCACCCGTGGCGAGCACCAACAACAAGGCCTTGACCGCCGCGTTCGAGCCGGGTTCCGCGAGCAAGGTCATCACGATGGCGTCGGCGCTCGAGGAAGGCGTCGTGCAATCGGACTCGACGCTCGTCGTTCCCGATCACCTGAAGGTCGCCGACGGGGTCTTCAGTGACCACGACCCCCATCCGACGGAGACGATGTCGCTCACCGACATCCTCGCCAACTCGTCGAACATCGGCACGATCATGCTGGGGCAGAAGCTCGGTGCAGAGCGGATCGACGAGTACCAGCGCAAGTTCGGGTTCGGTTCGCCGACCGCCCTGGCCTTCCCGAACGAGTCGCAAGGTCTCATGCTCAACCTGCCGAACTGGTCCGGCACGTCGATCGGCACGATCCCGATCGGGCAGGGTGTTGCCGTGACCGCGCTGCAGATGCTCCAGGCGTACAACGTCATCGCCAACGGCGGGATGTACGTCGACCCCAAGCTCGTGCTCGCCACCGTCGGCAAGGACGGCACCCGTCATCCGACGGATCCGTCGGCGAGCCGCCGCGTCGTGTCGACTCAGACCGCGGCCCAGGTGCGGGACATGATGGAGCAAGTGGTGATCGCCGGAACTGGCAAGGAAGCGGCGATCGATGGCTACACCGTGGCCGGCAAGACCGGGACGGCCCGTATTCCGCAGCCGACCGGCGGCTACCAGGACGGCGCGGGTAACTACCACTACATGGCGACGTTCGCCGGCTTCGTGCCCGCCGAGGACCCGCAACTGTCGGCGATCGTGGTGCTCGACGAGCCGACCGCAACGATCTTCGCCAGTGGCGCGTCCGCTCCGGTGTTCAGTCGAGTCGCGTCGTACGGACTGCGTCGTTTCCACATCCCGCCTCCTGGCATCACGCTCGCACCGACAGTGCCCGCGCCGACGCACGTGAACTCGACGCAGATCAACGACGTGACGGGAGGCAAGCCCAAGCCGCCGCCTGCGACGACGACCACGTCGACCACCTCCACGACCACTCCTCGAAAACCGGGCGGCTAGATGCGACTCGACGAGCTGCTGCACGCCGTTCCGGTGAACCAGGTCGTCGGTGATCCTGCAGTCGTGGAGGTGACAAGTGTCGTCCACGATTCGCGGTCGGTGACCGAGGGCGCGCTCTTCTGCTGTGTGCGCGGCGCGCTCGTCGACGGTCACGACCTCGCCGCCGGCGCAGTCGATGCCGGAGCGGTGGCACTCCTCTGTGAGCGCGAACTCCCGCTGCCAGTTGCGCAGGCCGTCGTCACGGACACGCGCCTGGCGATGGGCCCGGTGGCGGCGACGTTCCACGGTGATCCGTCGCGCGCCCTCGACGTCGTCGGCGTCACCGGCACGAACGGGAAGACGACGACGACGCATCTGCTGCAATCGATTCTCGAGCACGCCGGCCATCCCGCGGCCGTCATCGGCACGCTCACCGGCGCGCGCACCACGCCCGAGTCGACCGAGTTGCAGGAACAGCTCGCAAACCTTCGCGACGAAGGGATCACCACGGTCGCGATGGAAGTGTCGTCACACGCCCTTGCACAACATCGGGTCGATGGCACGTGGTTTCGGGTCGCCGTGTTCACGAACCTGAGTCGCGATCACCTCGACTTCCATCACACGCTCGACGAGTACTTCGCGGCAAAGGCGAGTCTGTTCTCGCCCGAGCGTTGTGCGGTGGCGATCGTGAATGTCGACGACTCTTGGGGACGGAAACTCACGGAGCAGCTCACGGTCCCGTGGCGACCGTATTCGCTCGACCTCGTCGACAATGTGGAGGTGCACGCGGACTGGTCGGGCTGTGTGTGGGAGGGCGCCGAGCTCCGGGTGCCGCTGGGTGGTCGTTTCAACCTCATGAATGCGCTGGCGGCGGCGGTGACCGCCAAGGAGCTCGGCCTCACTCCCTCCGCCATCGCCGAAGGCCTCACCGCCGTGGCGCCGGTCTCGGGCCGGTTCGAGGCCGTCGACGCCGGCCAGCCGTTCCACCTGTTCGTCGACTACGCCCACACGCCCGACGGGCTGGAGCAACTTCTGGGCGCGGCCCGCGAAATTGCTGGTCAAGGGCGAGTTGTGGTCGTGTTCGGCGCGGGAGGCGATCGGGACACGACCAAGCGCGGGCCGATGGGGGAGGTGGCGGCGCGGCTGGCCGATCGGGTCGTGGTGACCTCCGACAATCCGAGGAGCGAGGATCCGTCGGCCATCATCGAGGCCGTGCTCGTAGGCATCGCAGACCCATCAGCGGTGATCGTCGAACCCGATCGCCGCCGCGCCATCGGTGCCGCGCTCTCCGACGCGCACGAGGGCGACGTCGTCATCATCGCCGGCAAGGGCCACGAGACAACACAGACGACTGGGGACGTTGTCGTCCCCTTCGACGATCGCGTCGTTGCGCGAGAGCTGCTCGAGGAGTGCTCGTGGTCGGCCTCCTGATCGCCGCGGGAGTGGCGATGGCGGTGTCGCTCATCGGCACTCGCTTCCTCATCGACGCCCTCCGCCGGCGCGGTATCGGTCAACCGATCCGCGAGGACGGGCCTGAGGGACATCAGAAGAAAGCGGGCACGCCGACGATGGGCGGCGTCGCCATCGTGCTGGCCGCGCTCGCGGGCTACATCGTCGCCCACTTCCGCCGAGGCGTGATCTTCACCTACACCGGGCTCACCGTCATGGCGGGCATCGCGGCGGCGGGGCTCGTCGGATTGCTCGACGACTGGATCAAGGTCACGCGCGAGCGCAATCTCGGATTGAGCAAGCGAGCGAAGAGTCTCGGGCTGCTGGCCGTGGCCGTCGGCTTCGCCGTCGTCGCCATCCACGAGACGCCCGTGCACACCACGCTCTCGTTCACCCGCTTCAACGTTCCCGGCCTCGAGCTCGGGCCGTGGGGGTGGGGTCTCCTTGCGGTCGGCGCGATCCTCGCGACGTCGAACGCGGTGAACCTCACCGACGGGCTCGACGGGCTCGCCGCGGGTTCCTCGATCTACGCGTTCATCTCGTACATGGTGATCGGGTTCTGGGGCTTCCGACACAGCTTCACGAGCAACGGGCCAAACATCTACGACCTCGCCCACTCGTACGACCTGGCGATCGTGGCGGCCGCGATGCTCGGCGCCTGTGCGGGCTTCCTGTGGTGGAACGCGAACCCGGCGCGCATCATCATGGGCGACACCGGCGCGCTCGCCATCGGAACCGGGCTCGCCGGCTTGGCGCTGATGACGAGTACGGCATTGCTACTGCCGATCGTCGGCGGTCTGTTCGTGCTCGAGACGCTCTCGGTGATCATCCAAGTCGCTGCCTTCCGGCTCTTCGGCCGGCGCGTGTTCCGCATGGCGCCGATCCACCATCACTTCGAGCTCGGCGGCTGGCCGGAGACGACCGTGATCGTGCGCTTCTGGATCCTCGCCGGTCTGTTCACCGCGCTGGCGCTCGGCTTCTACTATGCCGACTTCCTCCGGTTCGGCACGTTGGATTGATGGCGCGTTACTTGCTGATCGGGTTCGGCATCACGAACCAAGCAGTGGCCGCGGCGTTGCACACGCGCGGGCACGAGTACGTGGTGATCGACGACAACGACACCGGTGGGGTTCCGGACGTCGCCGCGTACGAGCGCTTGATCGGCGACGTCGACGCAGTGGTGCCGTCCCCCGGTGTCGGCGACGTGCATGTGGCGCTCGACCTCGCGCGACGCGCGGGTGTGCCGATTCGCAGTGAGTTCGATCTCGCGGCCGAGTGGGACGATCGCCCGCTCCTCGCCGTCACTGGCACCGATGGCAAGACGACGGTGACCACGCTGACGACGAACATGCTGCAAGCGTCCGGCGTGCGGGCGGTCGCCGTCGGCAACACCGAGGTGCCACTCGTCGCGGCGATCGAGGATCCGGAGATCGACGTCTTCGTCGTCGAGGCCTCGTCGTTCCGCATCGATCACAGCGAGCGGTTCGCGCCGCACGTCGGCACGTGGCTCAACTTCTCACCCGACCATCTGAACCTGCATCGCTCTCTGGAGTCGTACGAGCTGGCCAAGGCGAAGATGTGGCGCGACCAGACCGCGAGCGATGTTGCAATCGGCTCGGCGGACGACGAGGTCGTCATGCGGCACCTGCGTGCCGCGCCCGCACGTCATGTGACCTTCGGGCTCGGTGACTCGGCGGACTATCGGGTCGACAACGGGCGCCTCGTCACGGATTCGGGCGACGTCCTCGTCGACGTGGGCGAACTGCCACGAATGTTTCCGCACGACCTCACGAACAGCCTCGCCGCCGCCGCGACCGCGCTGGCCGGCGGCGCCACGATAGAGGGTTGTCGCGATGCTCTCGTTCGGTTCGAAGGGCTGCCGCACCGCATCTCGCTCGTCGGCGAGCGTGACGGTGTGCGCTGGTACGACGATTCCAAAGCGACGACGCCGAATGCCACCCTCGCGGCCACGAGGTCATTCGACTCGATCGTCTTGATCGCCGGCGGACAGAACAAGGGTCTCGATCTCGGGGTTCTCGTCGATGCCGCACCTCGAGTCCGAGCGGTCGTGGCGATCGGCGATGCGGCCGGCGAGGTCGAGGTCGCGTTCGCGGGCGTGCGTCCAGTGGTCGTCGCGGACTCGATGAATGCCGCGGTCGAAGCCGCGCAGCGCCTCGCGCAATCGGGCGACACGGTGCTCCTGTCGCCAGCATGCGCGTCTTTTGACTGGTACGGATCGTACGGTGAGCGGGGCGACGACTTCACGAATCGGGTTCGCACCCTCATCGGAGCATCGACATGACCGCGACCACCAACCGCACGCGCGCCACGCAGCCGGCCAAGGCCCCACGGCCGCGGATCGCGAATTCTGGTTTCGTCGCGCTCTTCGCCGTGATCGTCGTGCTGAATCTGATCGGGCTCGTGATGGTGCTGTCCGCCTCGTCGGTCACCGCCCTGCATTCGGAAGGATCGTCGTACTACTACTTCGAGCGGCAGCTGCTCTGGCTGGCAGTCGGGTCCGTGGCGTTCGTGATCGCACTGCGCACCGACTACCACCGGCTGCGCCTGCTGGCGTGGCCGTTGTTGGTGGGGTGTATCGGGTTGCTCGTCGTGGTGTTGCTGCCCGGTGTGGGTTCCAACGTCAACGGCTCGTCGCGGTGGATCGGCGTCGGCACGTTCGGCATCCAGCCATCGGAGTTCGCCAAGCTCGCCATCCTGATCTTCGGTGCGGACCTCCTCGCTCGGCGCTCCGCGTGGATCGACGACACCCGCGTCACGTTGCGGCCGGTGATGGCTGCGTTCTGTGGACTGGCGTTGCTCATCATGTTGCAACCCAACCTGGGCACGACGATCGTCCTGGCGGCGATCACGTTCTCGATCCTGTTCGTGGCCGGCGTGCCGATGCGTCCGCTCCTCGGCTGGGGCGCGGTGGGCACGTTCGCCGCGTGCGTCGCGGCGATGGGTCAGGCGTACCGGCGAGCGCGTGTGCTGGCGTTCCTGCATCCGTGGAACGATCCGCTGAACACCGGCTACCAGACGATCCAGTCGCAGGTAAGCCTCGCGTCGGGTGGCTTCTTCGGTCTCGGCCTGGGGGCATCGCGCGCCAAGTGGGGCTTCCTTCCGTACGCCCACACCGACTTCATCTTCGCGATCATCGGTGAGGAGCTCGGGTTGTTCGGCGCGTTGCTCGTTGTGATGCTCTTCGTGGTCCTCGCGTTCCTCGGTGTCCGCGCCGCGCTCCAGTGCCCCGACGCGTTCGGGCGGCTGCTGGCCATCGGCATCACCACGTGGCTGTGTGTGCAGGCCTTCGTGAACATCGGCGCAGTGATCGGCGTGCTCCCGATCACCGGCGTGCCCCTGCCGTTCATCTCCTTCGGCGGATCGTCCTTGCTGGCCACTATGGCGGCGTCGGGCATCCTGTTGAACGTGGCCAGGAGCAGCGGCAACCATCCATCCGCGCGGCGTGGCTGAGAACGCACCGAACACGTTTGCGATCATCGCGGGAGGCGGGTCGCCGGCGGCCGATTCGTCGGAGTCGGCGCTGGTCAGGATGGTGAAACAGCGCGATGAACACGGCGTGGCGGCGCCCGTCGAGGTGTGCGGTCGCGCCGAGGTCCTTTGTGGGCCCAGAGCGACACGGAATGTCGCCAAGCGCGCCAAGACTTCGAGGTCGACGACTATTGGCGCCGATTGCGACACCCGGTCGCCAAACGCGCCAAGAGTTCGCGGAATGGCCGACCACCTCTGTGACCACAGGCCGCGCCTCGACAAGGAAGCCGGCCTGAGGTTGACGCCGACGTCGTTCGTTCTTGCTGCGCTGTTCATGTCCGCGTCGCGCCGGGTGGACCCACATAAGGGTGACAACCCACCGAACACGTTTGCGATCATCGCGGGAGGCGGCACCGGCGGACACCTGCTTCCAGGCCTTGCGGTCGCACAAGCGCTCGTCGCGAGAGGTCACGACCCCGGCACGATCCACTTCGTCGGGAGCAACACCGGTGTGGAGGCGCGCACGGTTCCGGCGGCCGGATTCTCGTTGGATGAGTTGCCTGGCCGCGGCATCCAACGGCGGTTCACCCTCGACAACGTCTCGGCCGCCGTCGGCATCGTGCGCGGTTTCTTCCGCGCGCTCGGGATCGTGCGGCGCAGGCGGCCCAAGCTCGTCGTGGCCCTCGGTGGCTATGCGTCCTTGGCGTGCGGCCTCGCGGCGCTGGTGCTCCGTATCCCGGTCGTGGTGCTCGAGCAGAACGTTCGAGCGGGCGCGGCCAATCGTCTCGTCGGATGGCGCGCGGCCGCCGCGGCGGTCTCGTTTCCCGGCACCGACCTGCCCCGTGCGGTCGTCACTGGCAATCCGCTGCGACCGGCCATTCGCGCCGCGGCGGAGCACACCGACCGCCCCGCGGCTCGCGCCGCGCTCGGCCTGCCCGCGGACCGCACGGTCGTGGCCGTGTTCTCGGGCTCCCTGGGTTCGCGGCGGATCAACGAGGCGGTGCGCGGACTGGCCGAGCGGTGGAAGGACCGCTCCGATATCGCGATCCGCCATGTGATCGGCTCGCGGGACTACGCCGACTTCATCTCTGGTGCGCTGCCCGACGGTGCACTCGTGTACCAAGTCGTCGAGTACGAAGAACGAATGGACCTGCTGCTGGCCGCCGCCGATGTCGCGGTCACCCGCGCTGGCGGCGGCGTCGCCGAGCTGGCGGCGATGGGAGTACCCGCGGTGCTGGTTCCGCTCCCGATCGCGACCCGCGATCATCAAAGCGCGAACGCCCGCGTGTTCGTCGAGTCCGGTGCCGCGCTTCTCATTCCTGACGACGAGCTCACGGCCGATCGACTCGGGACCGAGCTCGCACCGCTCCTGGTCGACGCCGATCGGCGTGAGGAGATGGCGGAGGCCATGCGAGCAAACGCTCACCTCGGCGCGACCGAGGCCGTGGCCGCGCTGATTGAGCAGAAGGCCGCTCCGTGATCGACTTGACGAAGCCGTTGCGCGTGCACATCGTCGGCGTCGGCGGTGCGGGCATGTCGGCGATCGCCAGTGTCCTGGTCGCGATGGGCCACCAGGTGAGTGGCAGCGACCTCAAGGACTCGTCCGGCCTGCGGCGGCTGGAGGATGCCGGCGTACGGGTCCAGGTCGGCCACCGTGCGGATCACGTCGGCGATGCGGACCTCGTCGCGGTCTCCACTGCCATCCCCGAGCGCAACCCGGAGGTGGTCGCCGCGACGGAACGCGGTGTGCCGGTCGTGCGCCGCGCCGAGATCCTCGCCGCGATCGCGTCCACTCGCCGTTGCGTGGCTGTCTCGGGAACGCACGGCAAGACGACGACGTCGTCGATGCTCGCGCTCGCTCTGGTGCAGGCCGGCCTCGAACCGTCGTTCATCATCGGCGGCGAGCTCAACGAGATCGGCAGTGGAGCCGTCTGGGACAGCGGCGAGCTGTTCGTGGTCGAGGCCGACGAAAGCGACGGCACGTTCGTCGAGTTGCCGGCCGAGCTCGCGATCGTCACGAACGTCGAAGCCGACCACCTCGACTTCTACGGTTCACTCGACGCGATCGAATCGGCGTTCGACCGTTTCCTCGAGGCACCGGGACCCAACGTCGTATGTGCCGACGATCCAATCGCCGCCCGCCTCGGCCGCGCGCACGGCGCGGTGCTGTATGGCACCAGCGCCGACGCCGACGTTCGCATCGTCGACCCGGTGAGCGAACGGTCGGGGGCCACGTTCACCCTGGTGCGGGGCGGCGACGTCATCGGCACCATTCGGCTTCCGGTGCCCGGCCTCCACAACATGCGGAACGCGACCGCCGCGACGGTGGCGGCGATGGCGCTGGGCGCGCCTTTCGAGGCGTGCCAGGCCGCGCTGGCCCGCTACGCGGGTGTGGCCCGGCGATTCCAGTACAAGGGTCGGGCGAGGGGCGTGACCTTCGTCGACGACTACGCCCACAACCCAGGCAAGGTGCGGGCCCTCCTCGAGGCAGCCCGGGCCGGCGGCTGGCGCCGCGTGGTCTGCGCCTTCCAGCCGCATCGGTACTCGCGTACGGCGGCGCTCGTCGCCGAGTTCGGCGAGGCCTTCGACGATGCCGATGTCGTGGCGATCATGGACGTGTATGCCGCCGGCGAACCGCCCCAGCCCGGGGTCACCGGCAAGCTGGTCGTCGACGCCGTCTTGGATCACCGCCCATGGAAGCGCGTGGCGTGGCTACCGGGGCGCGACGACATGCTCACGTACTTGGCGCTCGAGCTGCGGCCCGACGACCTTTGCCTCACCGTCGGCGCCGGCGACATCACCTCGCTCTCGGGCGACATCGTCGACCGCATCTCGTGACGGCGGCGATCGACGAGGCCGCGGCGGTGCTCGGTGATCGGGCCCGCCGCGACGTGCCGGTGGGGCCACTGACGACGTATCGAGTCGGCGGCGCGGCCGCGCTCTTCATGACCGTCGACTCCGACGACGACCTAGCGCTCCTGCGGGCCGCGGCCGGCGCGACGCGCGTCCCGGTGCTCGTCATCGGGAACGGGTCGAACCTGCTGGTCGCCGACGATGGCTTCGACGGTCTCGTCGTCACGCTGGGCGATGCGTTCGCCTCCGTCGCGATCGAAGGGCTCACCGTGACGGCCGGCGCGGCGGCGCTGTTGCCGGTCGTTGCGCGGCGCACGGCGGCTGCTGGCCTCACGGGCTTCGAGTGGGCGGTCGGCGTCCCGGGATCAATCGGTGGGGCCGTGCGCATGAACGCCGGCGGTCATGGGTCCGACATGGCCGCGACCCTCGCGAGGGTCCGCGTCGTGGACCTCGCGACCGGGGACGATGGGTGGATGATGGCGACCGACCTCGCACTCGGCTATCGATCGTCCGCGATCGGCGCGGCCGACCTCGTCGTTGCCGCCGAGCTCGTGTTGGCGGCAGGGGACCGCACCCGGTCGGAGGCGGAGATCACCGAGATCGTTCGCTGGAGACGCGAGAACCAACCCGGGGGGCAGAACGCCGGCTCGGTGTTCACCAACCCCTCGGACGACAGCGCCGGTCGCTTGATCGACGCATCCGGGTGCAAGGGCCTGCGCGTCGGCAGCGCGGTGGTGTCCGACAAGCACGCGAACTTCTTCATCGCTGACCCCGGCGGCCGCGCCGACGACGTCCACGAGCTGATGGGTGTCGTCCGCCACCGGGTGCACGACGAGCACGGGGTATGGCTCGAGCCCGAGACCCGGCTGGTCGGTTTCGGCCACAACCCTGCACCGGAGGTCGAGGGTTGACGGTCACCGACGTCGGCTCGGAGGTGGCGGCGATCGATCCGCGGTTGCGGGCGCGCCGGATCGCGGTGCGGCGCGACGAAGGCCGGCGCCGGCTCCACCGGCTGACGGCGCTCGGCGTCACGGCCGCCGCCATCGTGCTTGCGGTGGGCGTCACCCGCAGCCCGGTGCTCGACGTCGACCGCGTCGAAGTGGTCGGCGCGACGCACACCACGGTGGACGCGGTGCAGCGCGCGACGGGGATCAGGCGGCACGCGCCGATGACCGACGTCGACCTCGACCGAGCGCGCCACGACGTGCTCGCGCTGCCGTGGGTGAACACCGTGTCGATCACGCGCAGCTGGCCGGCCAGCGTGCACGTCGTGATCACCGAACGCTCTGCGGTCGCGGTCGTGACCGCAGGTCAGGCGGGGTTTGCGCTGGTCGACGGCAGTGGGCGGGTGCTCGAGCTGAGCGCGACGCCGCCGGAGGGCTTCATGCTCCTCGCCAACGTGCCGGAGCCCGGCGCGCCAGGTTCGACGATCGACGCGTCGGCCGGCGACGCGCTGTCCGTCGCGCGCAGCATGCCCGCGGAACTACGTCTGAAGGTGTCGACCGTGGTCGCCGAGGCCGGCGGTGTCGTGCTCCGTTTGCTCGCGGGAGGAGTCGTGCGGCTCGGGCCGCCGAGCGATCTCGGGGTCAAGTTGCGCGACGCCGTCACCATGCTCACCGAGGTCGACACCACCGACCTGTGCGCCATCGACGTGCAGGTGCCCGGGTCCCCGTCCTTGACGCGCGGTGAGTCGTGTTTGTAATTTCTCGACCAACACTGAAGGTTGATGAAAGTCTCTACCTTCACTTGACAGTTCATCGAGGACACTCATGACGGGCAGCCCACAGAACTATCTCGCGGTCATCAAGGTCGTCGGCA
>JBEEFW010000127.1:0-3328 GCA_041166385.1 Acidimicrobiaceae bacterium
GTGCCAACGGCGCGTCGAGGTCTCATCCGCACCGGTCCGCTGCGTGCCCTGCGTCGCGATGTGCTCGGCCTCACCCAACGAACGACGACTTTGGCGGGCACCGAGGAAGTCCTCATCGTGCCGCACACCATCGCCTTGCCGTTCCCTTCGGTCGGATCGTCGGGTCGCCTCGGCCAGCACCTGCGGATGAAGTCGTGGGGTCAAACGGGCACCGAGTTCCATTCGCTGCGTGAGTATCAGCGCGGCGATGACATTCGTCGTATCAACTGGAAAGCGTCGGCGCGGTCGACCTCGTTGATCGTTCGCGAGACCGCTCTCGAGGGCATCAGGCGGTGCACAGTTGTGCTCGACATGACAGCGTCGCAGTACATCGGCGACTCCTTCGAGCACGCGGTGGTCGCGGCGGCCAGCATCACGGCCAGCGCGGCGCACACCGGTGTCAACACTCGGTTCGTCACCAACGAGGTCGATCTTCGAGGTCCGGACGTCGCGGCCAACACACTCCGCTGGCTGGCCATGGTCGAACCCGTTGAGCACGTTCCCGAGGTCGCTTCAATGAACAGCGGGATGTCGGAGGGGATGGGTCTTTTGGTCCTCGTCACGGGCTCGTCGTCGAGCACCGCGACGGCACAACTTCGCGCGGCGACGAGCCAGGACGAGACGCTGGTCGTCGTTTGCGCCACGGACTTCAAGTCGAGCTCCCGCTTCATCGTCGACGCCACATCGACCGAGGCCCTGATCGCCTCGTGGACGACGCTGATCGTGGGCTCCAACCAGCCGGTGATGTCGTGACCGCGACGACAGCTGCCACAGTCGGGCGCTCCCAGGCCAACGTCGACACCAACGCGATGTCAGCGCACGCCCCTGCAACCGTCGCGCTCGCCCTGCTCACCGTCGTCACCGCGATCAGCCTCTGCCGCGTGTTCCCCGATTGGGCCTATCTGCGACCGATGCTGGTGGTGTGCCTCGGCGTGCACGCTGTGATGTGCCTCCTTCGAGTCCTCAAGGTCACCGCGTGGCTCGCCCTGCCGGCCGGCCTCGCGGCGTTGGCGATCCTTGTCGGCCTCATCTACTTCCGCGACACCACACGGCTGGGCATACCGACCGGCGAGACGATCGACCAGTTCCGCGTCAGCATGCGGCTCGTGTGGCGACAGTTCCCACGGGCGGTTTCGCCGGTGCCCAGCGAGGGCAGCTTCGCGATCGCAGCGACCACCGCACTCGGGCTCTGCGCTTGGCTGGCCGACTCGTTTGCGTTCCGGGCGTTCGGCAGGGCCGAAGCGGTCGTGCCCGCCGGCGTCATCTTCATCTTCACGTCAGCTCTCGGCGTCGACCGCAACCGCGTTCCCGTCGCGGCCCTCTGGGTCGGCGCCGCGATCCTCACGATCGCTGCGCTGCGAATGGCTCACGCCCGCGACGACTCCGCCTGGATGGGCAAGCGGCGGCAGTCGCTGTGGTCTGCCCTGCCTGCCGCTGTTGCGTGTGCACTCTTCGCAACCACCGGTGCCGTTGCAGTCGCTCCGCAACTTCCCGGGGCAGGCGCCAAGCCGCTGCTCGACACCCGTAACCGCGACGGCGAACCGACGGAGGTCGTCAGTCCACTCGTCGACATCCGATCGCGACTCGTCAATCGCGGCAACGTCGAGTTGTTCACCGTGGCCACCGACACTCCTCGGTACCTCGGCCTGACGGCACTCGGCAGGTTCACCGGCTCCCAGTGGACCACGCTGCCAGAAGACACCCGTCCCGCTAACGGAACGCTGAGCCAGCCGGAGGGCAACGCCGAGTTCCATCAGCAGCGGATCACCATACGCAAACTCGGCGGAGTGCTGGCGCCGGCGGCACGGACCGCGACGGACGCGCAGTGGTCGGGGCCCACGTTGTCGTGGGCCAACGAGGCCGGCGCTCTCTACGTCGAGGGCGGGCTGCAGCCGAACTACCAGTACCAGGTGACATCCGCCGACAACTTCCCCGACCGGGATGCGGTGCGTACCGCGACAGTCGAAGGGGCGGATCCCGCATATCTCGATCTACCGAACAATGTGCCCCAAGAGGTCCGCGACCTGGCAGTGGGCATCACGGCGCAGGCGCCCACGCCCTTCGACAAAGCCATTGCGCTGCAGGACTGGTTCTACAACAACTTCGAGTACTCGACGAACGTGCAGCGGGGTCACAGCAACGACGCGATGCTCGATTTCCTGAGCATCAAGGAGGGGTATTGCGAGCAGTTCTCGGGCACGTTCGCCGTGATGGCCCGCTCAATCGGACTACCGGCCCGGGTGATGGTCGGCTTCACACAGGGCCAGCTCCGCGCCGACGGCATCTACCACGTTGCCGGCCGCCATGCCCACGCCTGGGATGAGGTCTGGTTCGACGGGTATGGCTGGGTCCAGTTCGACCCGACGCCGGGCCGAGGTGCTCCCGGCGCCGAGAGCACCACCGGCCATCCGGCCGCCCAGCAGGAAGGCAACGGAACACCCGGGGGCACCCTCGACAACAGCCCCATCCCCACCCTCGAGCCTCCCCAGGCCCAGCGCCCTCGTCCCGAGAACGAAGGCCCGACAGGCCCGTCGACGCCCCGCGACCCGGCGTTGACCAACCGAGCGAACGACGGTTCGTCGAGCGGGTTGATCATCTTTGCGCTGCTCCTCGCACTCGTGGCATGGGTCGTGGCGATGCCGCGGGTGATCAACCGATGGTCACGGCACAAGGCCAAGGCCCCGGCGGACCGTGTCACCTCGGCCTGGGCGGCAACGGTTCGATCGTTGACGATGGCCGGCGCACCGCGTGTCTCGGGGTCGACTCCACTGGAGTACGCGAGAGCGGTCGACGTAGGTCGGGCGGAAACCATCGAGATCGCCCGATTGGTGACGCGGGCCGTGTACTCACCCCGCGGGGTTGATGGCAGTGCTGCGGATCGAAGTGAGCTCTTGCGGAGCGAGGTCGACGCGGCGTGCCGTGCGCGGATGAGCCTCACGACCAGGCTGCTCGATCACCTCGACCCCCGGTCCGCCTGGGGCCGGATCACGGGCTAGTCATCAGCCGCTAGTTGGGGCGGTTAACCGTCATTCGCCGCGAGTGCCGGTAGAACCGCCCAGGCGACTGCGCACGCTGTCGCTGAGGTGGTTCAGGCCCGCTTCGCCAATCGCGGCGACGTGGCGCTCTGCGATCACGAGGGCGGCAACGGTTCGATCCTTGACAATGGCGGGCGCACCGCGTGTCTCGGGGTCGACTCCGCTGGAGTACGCGAGAGCGGTCGACGTAGGTCGGGCGGAAACCATCGAGATCGCCCGATTGGTGACGAGGGCCGTGTACTCACCACGCGGGG
>JBEEFW010000128.1:0-6357 GCA_041166385.1 Acidimicrobiaceae bacterium
CCGGCGAGGGCCCGCCTCGGCGGGGCGGGGTCGGTCCTGGTGGTGCAGCCGGACGGCGACGAGGGCGGCGTCGTCGTCGGCGTCGGCCGGCACCTTCGGTGATGTCTATGCGCTCAACCAGTGGAAGGGCTACTGCGCGGCGTTCGCGTAGGAGGACTCGTGCCGAAGGTCGATCTCGTCGTTGTTCCGCTGCCCACCGGGAAATCCGGGAACACGGGCTTCGTGTCGGTGTACTTCGCCCCGCGCCTGCGCACGGCCGGCACGCTCAACCCGTACGTCGATTGGAAGGATTGGCCAGCGGCGCTCAACAGCATGGCGATCAACGTGCTCGTCAATGGGAACAGCGTTCCGTCCGCGAGGTTGTCGACGCCGAGCAGCACGATGTGGGCCGCGATCTTTCGCCCGGCGACGCAAGTCGCGAGCCACTCATTCATCAATCGGACGTCGACGACCGTGCTGTCGTATCCGGGCGTCACCCTCGACAACCTGGTGAACAACCTCTACCTCTCGACCGCCACGGACTTCCCGGATGGACCGCCGCCAGCCGGCGAGTTGCTGGCCACGGCGGCGGCAACGTCGCTGCTCGAGTCGTCGGCTCTCGCCGACGCCGAGACGGTCATGGCCCCCGTCGGCAGCGGCGAACCCGACGTGACGTCGCCGGAGTTCCACGAGTGGTTGGGGATGCTGAACGCGCATCCGGCCCTGATGCGACAGCTGGGTCTCGTGCTCGACCTGTCGGTCAACCTCACGACAGTTCCGGTACCGGCAACCGTGCAGATCGCCACCGACTACGGCACGCATGTCGATCGGCGGGAATGCGATGTGATCACAAAGGTCACGTCGACTGGGTTCCTCGGGCTCCCCGACACCAACCTCACGCGCCGTGAGCTCAAGGACGGCTGGTTGCGCTGCTCCGAGTCGGCCTACGACGTGTTCCAAGTTGACGCGGCCGAAGCCACGGTGCGCATCGCACCGCTCGGACGCACTGGCGCGAGCGACGGATTGCCCGTACTGCGCACCGGCGGCGTCGGCCTGCAGCGCGACGACCAGGCGAGCAAGATCCGCGCTCGGCTGGATCGCCACGTCGAGGTCGAGGATCTGATCGAGCGCAACCTCGAAGCAACCGGGCCGCCACCGCAGCTCTTCGCCGAGGACATCACCGTCGGTTTCCGTTTCGACGTACTCGACAACACGACGGGCAACTGGCGCTCGTTGCACGCGCGTACGCCGAAGGGTCCGTACAACCTGCCACGCAACCCCGCGCTGCTCTTCACGCCGCCGGCCGACGAGGGAATGTCGATGCTGACGTTGTCACTCGACGGGGCGGAGAGCTCGACGATCGGCGCGGGTTTCGGCGGCAGCGGCGAGGACGGGTTCAAGCACCCGCACGACTTCCGGCTCGGCACGGTCCGCGCGCACCCCGCGATGGTCGGTTGGTACGGCTGGAGTCTCGCCGTGCCGCGCCCAGGATCGATCTACGACCCGGCGACGGGAGGCGGTGTTCCTGCGCCGACTCCGACACCGGACCTGACGCAGGACGTGCAGCTCGCCATCGCCTATCTGCCGACCGCGGCGACCCTGCCGAAGCTGCGCTTCGGTCACACGTACACGTTCCGGGGACGCGCCGTCGACATGGCGGGCAACTCGTTGCCCATGAACACTGCATCCGTCCATCCCCCCGAAGGCCAGAGCCAAGCGGAGTTCTTCGGACGGACCGAGCTCATCGCCGCGCCTCCGGTGTTGCGCCGCAGCGCCCGTCCGGACCCAGGCGTGTTCGACACGCCGACAACGATCGTGTTGAAGTCCGACTTCAACATCGCCGACAACACGGTCGCGCCCGCCGATCGAATGCTGTTCCCACCTCCAGTCGGGCAGTACATCTGTGAGCTGCACAACCTGCCGAACGGCGGCGCTGACCCCGCGACGCCGACCTACAACGCCCTCAAGGCGCGCGACGCAGCCACGATCGAGGCGCAGGCCACAGTTGATCCGGACACGGGCGACCTGTTGTGGACCGGCCCGACTCGACCGCTGGTCAACTACCTTCCCGATCCCGCGGCAGACGGCATCTCGCTGACCAACGTGCCCGGCGCGGCGTCGACCGTGAGCGTGGCATTCGAGCAGGGGGCGTGGCCCACCGTCCGTGCCGGCCGGCTCGAAGTGCGCGCGGGCACCACCGCTCCCACGATTCGGCCGACGGCCGACACGTTCGCGCGGCTGTTCCTGCCGAAGGCGACCGACGTTCTCGTGCAGTTGTCGTGCATGATCGACAACGCATTCATCGACAACTTCGAGTTCTTCGCCATGATGTCGCCCGCAGACAAGACGGCATTGCGCAGCCAGATAGCCGCGGGAGACCACTGGATGTTCGCGGCTCCCATTTCGCTGCGGCTCGTGCACGCGGTGCGCCGCCCGCTGAGCCGCCCGCAGCTCACGACGCTGAGCGCAGCCCGAACGGCGGCGTCGTCTGACGCGTCGGTGTCGGGAGTCGTCAACATCAACGCCATCTCCACGGGCACGGTCGTGCTGCGCGGCACGTGGACCGACACGATCGACGACCCCGCAAATCCGGCCGGACCCGCCGGTGTCGCGCGGAAGACACGAGGTCGGGACGACTCGACAGGCACTGTGACCGACACGCCTACTGTCGACGTCGTCTTCCCGATGCATTCGACCAAGCGTGCGCTCGTGACCGTCAACGCGGAGGCGATCAGCCGGTTCGTGGACTTCTTCACCGAGGAGAAGTCCGTGCAGTTCACGAGCGACACGATGTCTCTCGACCCCCTCGGCGTCGTGGCATCGACGGTGGTGGTGACCGGAAGCGACGACGCGGTCGCGACCGTCGATGTCGACTACACGGTGGACGCCGTTGCGGGCACGGTCACGCGGGTGCCCGGCGGTGCGATCAGCGCGGGTGAGATCACCAAGGCGCGGTATGTGCGTCGTCCCGTCAGTCGTTTCTCGACCGATCTTCCCCCGCAGGCGGGAGCGCGCATCGACGTGCTCGTGCCCGCCTCGCTGGCGCCGCCTCCGCCCACCGTGTACGAGGTGCTCCCGGCGGTTGCGACGACCTCCAGCGACGCCGCGGTCGTGCGCACCCGTCGGCGCAATGGCCGAATGGTTCGGGTCTGGCTCGAGCGACCATGGCTGGAATCCGGTGACAACGAGCGGCTCGCGGTGATCGTCAACCGGTCCACCGTCGGCCGTGACCCTGCCGGCCGGCGCGGCGAGCCCGCGGGCCCTCTCGCCCTGGGGCAGTTCCCGCGCAGCGTCTTTTCTGGCGCGAACTTCGACAACACCGGCCTCGATGTCGCCGCGCACGCCGTTTCCTTTGACGCCGCGCGGGGCCGATGGTTTGCGGACATCCAGTTGGCAGGCGCGCTCGGCTACCGGCCGTGGATCTCGCTGAGCCTCGCTCGCTTCCAAGCCGACGCCATCCCCGGCCAGCATCTGTCGGTGGTGGTCGACGGCTCACCTCTTCGACTCGGGCCGGATCGCACCGTGACGGTACGACGGAAGCCGAACGGACAGCTGCAGGTCTCGGTCACGGGCGACGATCACAACGGCGTGCCGAACGAGCACGGCGGCTTCGCCGTCAACACGATCGCGATCACCGTGCAGACCGCCGACCCGGCCATCGCCGACCCGGATCTGCGCTGGGGCGATGCGGGCCAGGTCGTCACCTTGACCCGAACCGCGCAGGGCGCATGGTCGCGGACGTTCACGCTCAACTCGGTCGCCGCGCCCGCACGCCTGCTGTTCGTCGAGGTCGAGCCGACGCTGCGGGACACGGGTTCAGGCTCGTTTGTCGGACTCGACCCGGTGTTCGTCGAGACCGTCGAACTACCGAATACCTGGCTGCCCTGACCGATCGATCACTGGCGCGCGATCAGCTCGCGGGCTTGTCGCCTTCCGCTCCAGAGGCGTTCTCGTCGGCCGCCTTCTTGAGCTCGCTCTTCGCCTGTCCCAGCGAACGGGCCAGCTTCGGGAGTTGGCTCCCGCCGAACAGCAACAGGACGAGAGCGAGAGCGATGATCAGCTCCGGTGCACCGATGGCTCCAGCGATCATGGTCGCGAGTGTACGCATCCGTCCGTGACCAAACGGTAAGTGACGCGGGACACCTTGTGGGGCGGCCCGCGATTTGCGAGAGTTGCCCCAGGCGGACCCTGGGGAGGCGGAAATGTTCAACTCGATCGTGGTCGGTACCGATGGATCGTCGCGTTCGCGGCAAGCCGTGGGGATGGCAACGGAAATGGCCCGATTGCACGGGTCGAAGCTGCATCTCGTACGGGCCTTCCGGCCGACGCTGCAGACCGCGGCACTCGCCGGCGACGCAATGATGGCCCTCGCACCGACGACCGACGCCGAGATCCAGGCGCAGGTGGAAGAGGAGCTCGAACGGCTCGCGGCCGAGATCGAGCGCGATGGCGTCGCGGTGCAGACGTATGCGTGCCCGCAGTCCGCACCGTCCGCGCTGTTGGCGGTCGCCGGTCATCAGGAAGCCGATCTGATCGTGATCGGAAGCAAGGGGATGCACGGCGCTCGCCGTGTGCTCGGCAGCGTGCCCAACTCCGTTGCGCACCAAGCAACATGCGCGGTGATGATCGTCCCCACAGGATGAGTTCGGCGCCGTGACCGACACGGTCGCGGCGCTCGGCGAGGCCCGTCGCCTGCGAGGTTTCAGCCTGCATGAGCGTGGGCAAAGTGGGCCCATGGACGCAATCACACTTCTCAAGAATGACCACAAGACCGTCAATGACTTGTTCAAGAAGTTCGAGAAGGCCGGCGACAGCGCCTACAAGACCAAAGCGAAGTTGGTCGAGCAGATCATCCACGAGCTCGCGATCCACGCGGTGATCGAAGAGGTGGCGTTCTACCCCTTCATCAAGGGCGTCAGCGACGACCTCACGGACGATGTGCTCGAGAGCCTCGAAGAGCACCACGTCGTGAAGTGGTTGCTGAGCGAGCTGGAGGGGATGGACCCCAAGAGCGAGCGCTTCGACGCGAAGGTCACCGTTCTCATCGAGAACGTGCGCCATCACGTCGAGGAAGAGGAGCAGGACATGTTCCCGCGTGTGCGCAAGATGCTCTCACGCTCGGACCTTCAGGAGCTCGGCGCCGCCTTGGCCGACGCCAAGAAGATCGCCCCGACGCATCCACACCCAAAGGCTCCCGACGAGCCGCCGTTCAACGGGATCGCCGCGGTGGTTTCCGGTCTCGCCGACCGCGCTCGCGACACGGGTCGTAAGGCGCTGGCCGGCAGTCGCCGCTGATCAGTCGGCGGTGGCGAGCCCGATCGGGCACGACACGCCGGTGCCACCGAGACCGCAGTAGCCGTTCGGCACTTTGGCCAGATACTGCTGGTGATAGTCCTCCGCGTAATAGAAGGCGGTCGCATCCGCGATCTCCGTCGTGATCTCGCCGTAGCCCGCCTCGCGGAGCCGCGCCTCGAACATCGACTTGCTCGCGTCGGCCGCGGCGCGTTGCTCCGGCGTGAACGTGTAGATCGCTGATCGGTACTGCGTGCCGACGTCGTTGCCCTGACGCATGCCTTGCGTCGGATCGTGCGACTCCCAGAACAGCTTCAGGAGTTGCTCGTACGACACCTTCGCGGGGTCGTACACCACGAGCACCGCTTCGGTGTGCCCGGTGCGTCCGCTGCACACCTCTTCGTACGTGGGGTTGGGGGAGTGCCCGCCGGCGTAGCCGACTGCCGTGGTGAACACGCCATCGGTCTCCCAGAACTTGCGCTCGGCCCCCCAAAAGCAGCCGAGCCCGAAGACCGCCTGCTCGAGGCCGTCGGGGAACGGGCCCTCCAACGGGTGGAAGTTGACGAAGTGCTGCGCGGGGACGGCGAACAAGCGGCGGTCGTGCCCGGGGAGCGCATCGTCCTCGCTGATCATCTGCATCTTGTCCTTGCGCGAGGAGAACATCCCCGCAGGCTACGGCGGTCGACGCCGGAAGTTCCGGTCGACAACGAATGATCTTTCGTGTATTTTCAGTCTATGTCACTTCTTCTGGGGATGGAGGGGCAGCGGGCCTTGGAGGTCATCGCCGCCTGCGACCGGTTGGCACCGAAGCTCGTCGAGCTCGTCGAGCAGCACGGGCACGCGGCCGACACGGCCCGACCCGATTGGGCCGGGCCGCACCGCGCCACGTTCGACGCCCGGCATGCAGTGGTGCAACGGGCGCTGCTCGCGGGCGGGTACTGGGTCCTCCAGGTCCGGCACGACGCCATGACGAGACTGGCGGAGCTGACGCTGCAAGCGGAGGAAGCCGCCACGCTCGTACGAGTGGCAGGGCCCCGGTGAGCACCGGGGTGCAGTGCTCCGCGCGGCCGGGCGATCTGCTCGAGT
>JBEEFW010000129.1:0-5328 GCA_041166385.1 Acidimicrobiaceae bacterium
CCGTGGCCTGGCCGACCGCGAGGAAGATCAACGGCAGGATGACCGCGCCGCCGAGCTGGTTGGCCTCCTGCGAGGTTCGGGCTCGCGCCGACACGCGGACCATGACCGACAGGCCGAGTGCGGCGACTGCGGGCCCGACCCAGAGAATCATCACTGCCCACAAGCGGGTCGGGATGAAGATGCGGTGCATCACCGGCCACGCCACCGTGTTCGAGACGAGTGCAAAGCACACGAACCCGATCCACGACACGAGCACCGCGGGCACGTAGGCCGTCAGCAGCTTGGCGACGAACAGATCTCGGTCGGCCAGCGGCAGGTGCAACAACGACTCCAGTGTCTTGCGTTCTTTCTCGCCCGCGAACGCGTCAGCAGCGAGCACCGCCGACACCATCAGCGGCACGATCAGGAACAACGGCGCCAGCAAGTAGCCGTTGACCAACACGATCAACTGCTCTCGTTGCGGCAGCTCGAGGATCGGTTGCGCAAGGTCTCCTGGGATGTTGTCGAGGAAACGCGACAGGTCGAAGTGATCTTGCGACCGCGCCGCGATACCGATGACGAGTGGCAGCACGACGAGCAGGAGGAACGGCACCAACAGCATCGGCAGCACGACGGCCTTCGATCGGCGCACGGCGGTGAGGTCCTTCGCCATGACGGCGCGGATCGCGGGCCAGTTCATGTGAAGCCGGCCTCGATCGCGAAGTACACGTCCTCGAGCGTCGGGGTTCTCGGCACCGCGCCGTAGACGGGCACTTCCCGGCCGACGAGCGTCGCGACGACCGCGGCGAGTACGTCGCGATCGCGAATGCGGAGGTGCGTGCCGGTGGCCGTGGCCGCAGCGGCGGTGACACCTTCGACCTCACGGACCAGTGCGAGCGTTCGGTCGTCGATCGGCGCACCGAGATCGACATCGGCTTCGAGGCCGTCCCAGAGTTCGGCTGCGAGCTCGTCCGGGCGGCCGAACGCCTGGAGGCGGCCGCGGTGGAGCACGGCCATGCGATGCGCCAGCCTCCCCGCCTCACCGAGGAAGTGGGTGCACACGACAACGGTCCGGCCATGCTCCGTCGCGAGCGCTCCGATGAGCTCGACGACATCGCGCGTTGCTGCCGGATCGAGTCCGGAGGTCGGTTCGTCGAGGAAGAGCACCTCGGGGTCGTGGAGCAGAGCGCGCGCGAGCGCGAGGCGTTTGCGTTGTCCCGTCGAGAAGCCCTGCACGGGATCGTTGGCGCGGTCCATCATCCCGAACCGGCCAAGGAGTTCATCGACGCGTTCGTCGGCATGACCTCGCGCGAGGCCGCGAATCCGTGCGGCGAACATGAGGTTCTCGCGAGCGGTGAGACGCTCGTCGAGACCGGCGTTCTCCGTGAGCACGCCGGTGCGCCGGCGAATCTCGTCGCCATCGACGGTCGGATCGAGCCCCAGCACGCGGGCTTCACCGCGATCGGGCTTCAGCACACCGTTCAGGAGACGAACCGTCGTCGTCTTCCCGGCTCCGTTCGGGCCGAGCAGGGCCAGCACTTCGCCCGGCTGCACGTCGAGGGTGAGATCGTCGAGGGCGATCCCGGTCTTGAACGAGCGCGTGAGACCCCGGGCCTCGATGACGGCGCTCACGCGATCAGTGTGGCGCGGTCAGGCTCCAACAACGCGCAGCGCGATCAACACCGTGTGCATCCGGCCTGGCGTCGCGGGCGGCGGGGAGGGAGGAGGGGGTTCGGCCGGAGCGGCGTCCGCGACGGGTGCGGGGTCCGACGCGGGCGCTGCCGCGGCCTGCTTCTTGGGTGCGGGTGCAGGAGCGGGCTCTGGCGCCGGCTCGGAGCCGTCGTCCATGGCCATGAAATCGTGTGTGGTGTACATGCGGCCGCTGCCGTCGTAGCTGACGCCGACGCCGATGTAGTTGTAGGCCGGGTCCACGATGTTGTGATAGTGCGCGGGGCTGTTGATGAATGCCGTCATCAAGGAGTCAACGCTGCTGCCGACGCCCACGTTCTCGCCGAGCTTCGACCAGTTCGCGGACACCTCGCCGGCGAGGTTCGGGTTGTGGGAGATGCCACCGTTCGCGACCATCTGATCCGTCCAGCCGCGGGCCACGCCGGTGAGCTCGCCGTAGACCTTGAGCGGGGCGAGGCCGTGCGACGTGCGGACTCCGTTGATCTTGGCGACGAACTGCGCCTCAGCGCCGCTGTCGGCGGCATTCGCGGGAGTGGGATTCGCGATTGCGAACAATGCGGCGATCACGACCGCCGTCAACACTGCTCCAAGTAGCTTGCGCATAGTGCGCATCTGCGTTCCCTTCGATTCGGCAACCCGGCCGCCGTAGGGATCGACTCCCCGTAGGCCCGTGGCTTTGCGTGCACCCGGGTTTCCCCGGGGTTGCCTGTTCGTCGATGACAGAGGAAGTATCGGCGGCAGCGCTTCAAACCTTGACCAGTCCGGAGAAGGAATCTCGTTGAACCTGGCCGCTGTGATCGACCCTCACCCTGATGACGCCGTGGCCCTCGTGAATCGGGGCCAATCGACCACGTATGGGGCGCTAGGAGACGAGGTCGGACGGCTGCGGGGCGCGCTCGTCGAGCTCGGGCTCGTCCCCGGCGATCGGGTGGCGATCCTGTGTGGCAACAACGGCTACTTCGTGACGTCGTACTTGGCCGTTCTCGGCGCCGGCCTCGTCGCAGTGCCGCTGAATCCGTTGAGCCCCGCGCGCGAGGTCCAGCGCGAGTTGGCCGCCGTGGGCGTGCGGGCGCTGGTCGTTGGTCCTGCGGGTCAGCCCTCGATCTCGGGTATCGATCCGGCCGAGGTCCCGACGTTGGAGCATCGGATCTTCGCGGACGATCTGCCGGCCGCTGAGCCCGTGCCGATCGTCGAGCGGGATCCGTCCGATCTGGCCGTGATGATCTTCACCAGCGGCACCGCGGGCTCGCCCAAGGCGGCGATGCTCACGCACGGCAACCTGTTGGCGAACCTCGAGCAGATGCAGGCGCACCCGGGTCGAGCCCAGAACGAGCTCGACGTCAGCTTGGGTGTGTTGCCGCTGTTCCACATCTTCGGCCTCAACGTCGTGCTCGGGCTGTCGCTCTTCGCGGGATCACGCGTCGTGCTCATCGAACGCTTCGATCCGGTCTCCGCGCTCGAGGCGATCAGCCGGAACGGCGTCACGATCCTGCCCGGCGCTCCCGCGATGTGGACGGCGTGGTCCTCGCTGCCCGAGGCCACCCACGAAGCGTTCGCCACGGTGCGGCTGGCCGCGTCCGGCGCGTCGAAGCTCTCGTTGGAGGTGGCCGAGCGGTGCGAGCAACGATTCGGCGTCACGATCTCCGAGGGCTACGGCCTGACGGAGGCGTCGCCGGTGGTGACCACGGCCTCGGGCACCGCGGCCAAGCCCGGGTCGATCGGTCTGCCGCTGCCGGGCGTGCGTCTGCGACTGGTCGATGCCGACGGCGACGATGTGCTGATCGGCGACGCCGGCGAGATCTGGGTGCAAGGCGAGAACGTGTTCGCCGGTTACTGGAACGACCCGGAGGCCACCGCACGCGCGCTGACGCCCGACGGTTGGTTGCGCACGGGCGACATCGCGGTCGTGGACGACGACGGCGCGCTGTACCTCGTCGACCGGGCGAAGGACCTCATCATCGTGTCGGGCTTCAACGTGTATCCCGCCGAGGTCGAGGACGTGATCCTCGAGCATCCTGCGGTGGACGCGTGTGCCGTCGTCGGCGTGGCCCATCCGTACAGCGGCGAGACCGTGAAGGCGTACGTCGTGCTCGCGGCTGATCAGTCGGTCGAGGAGGACAGCCTCATCGCGTTCTGCGCCGACCGGCTCGCGCGCTACAAGTGCCCGGAGAAGGTGATGTTCGTCGACGAGCTCCCGATGGGACTCGGCGGCAAGGTCCTGCGCCGCAGCCTGCGCTGATCAGCGAGGGCTGTTCAGTCAGGGCGTCTGGTCAGTCAGCCAGGAAGGCGCGCAGTACCTGCTCGGTGCGGTCAGGCTGATCGCGGTACGTGCCGTGACCGCAGTCGTCGAACAACTCGAAGTGCACGATCGAGGGCGACAGCGCGTTGACGATCTCCTGCTGCGCCGACGGTGGACACACCGGATCGAGCTCACCCGCCAGCACCAACGTGGGGACGCGAATGGTGGCGAGGTCGTCGCGGAGATCCATCGTCCGCTGCTCGCCGAGAATGAAGAAGTCGCCCACCGGCGTGTTCATGCGCGCTCGTTTCGCACCGTCGGTCAAGTTGCCGCTGTGCTGCGTGTAGAGCGGCAGACACGTCGCCATGTACTGCGCGTTGATCTCCTCGCTCGGTGCCGTCCAGAACGTCTCCGCGATCGCGCGGGCCTCGTCGCCGCCGAGCTTCTGGAACATGGCGAGCACCTCGTCGAGCACCATCCGCGCCGCGGTGCTCGACAGGATCAGCTTGGACGCGAGGTCGGGGTGACGGGCGGCGGCGTGGATCGCGACCATCCCGCCGAAGGAGTTGCCGAGCACCACCGGCTTCTCGATGTCGAGGGCGGCGCAGAAGCGGGCGACGTCGTCGGCCCACGAGTCGAGCAGCCAGTGGGTCGAGTCGTGGCGCTGATCGCTGCGTCCCTGACCGCGGTGGTCGAGGTACACGACCTGGTGCGTGTCGGCGAACCGCCCGAACCACGGCTTGAACAAGGAGTGGTCGAAGCCAGGGCCGCCGTGCAGCAACAGCAGCACCGGCTTCTCGCGCATCGTGGGCCCGTCGGGCTCGAGGCCCGCGCCTTCGCTGTCGAAGAACAGACGGACACCGGGCTCGATCTCGACGCGCATCAGGCCGCTTCCACGATGTGCATCGCGGTGCGCTGCGGCGTGTTCGTCAGCAGGAAGCCGGCGAAGATCACGCTGATGCCGGCGACGAGCGACACCGCGAACCCGTCCATCTCGTTGAGCACGGAGTTGAGGATGCCGCCGGCGCCGAGCACGAGCGTCCCTGCGGCGATCAGGCCGTTGGCCAGCGCGAGCCGTCGCGTCGATCGGCGACGAGCGAGCCGGACCGCGCTCCACACGGCGCCCGCGACGATGACGAGCGCGGCCACGCCCGAACCGACGGCGGCGAGGAGGCGCGGCGTGGGGCCGAAGACGTCGCTGCCCTGCGGCAACGTCGCCCGGTCGATCGGTGCAGTGAGAGGCGCCACCGCGAGCACGCCTGCGCTGAAGAACGCGAACGCGTGCACGCCGATCGCTACGCGCTGAGCCACGCGACGGTCCGCGAGCAGGTAGACGGTTCCGAGCGCGAGATACGGCACGTTGACGATGGCGCCGAACAAATAGAAGAGCCGGAACCACAACCCGTTCCATCCGAACGCGG
>JBEEFW010000130.1:0-7866 GCA_041166385.1 Acidimicrobiaceae bacterium
CGCAGAACATCAAGTCGGCCAAGCGCATGGTCGAGCGCCGTCGCCCGCAGGTGTGGGACGTGCTCGAAGAAGTCATCAAGGAGCACCCGGTGCTGCTCAACCGAGCACCGACGTTGCACCGCCTCGGTATCCAGGCGTTCGAGCCTGTGCTGGTCGAGGGGAAGGCCATCCAGATCCACCCGCTCGTCTGCACCGCGTTCAACGCCGACTTCGACGGCGACCAGATGGCGGTCCACCTGCCGCTGTCAGCCGAGGCGCAGGCCGAGTCGCGTGTGTTGATGTTGTCGGCGAACAACATCCTGTCGCCGGCTCATGGCCGCCCGCTCGTCACCCCGACGCAAGACATGGTGATCGGCGCGTACTACCTCACGGAGCTCGTCAAGGGCGCCAAGGGCGAGGGCCGCGTGTTCCGTCATCTCTACGAGATCGAACGGGCCCACGAAGAGGGCGAGGTCGACCTGCACGCGGAGATCGAATACCGCGGGCATGAAGCTGGCATCGAGGAACCGCTCAAGACGACCTACGGCCGTTTGCTGTTCAACGAGGTGCTGCCCGACGACGCCGAGTACGTCAATCACTCCGTGAAAAAGGGTGACATGGGCAAGATCGTCGACGAGCTCGCCAACGGCAGGCGTTACATCAACGGCTCGCTCATCCACGGGTACCCCAAGGGCGTCGTGGCCGACAGCCTCGACGGCCTGAAGAACCTCTGCTTCAGGTACGCCGCGCGATCCGGACTCACGATCTCGATCGACGACGTCAAGACCCCGTCCGACAAGGCACAGATCCTCGACGGCTACGAGAAGCGGGCCGAGAAGGTCGAAGACCAGTTCTTCAAGGGCATCATCACCGACGGTGAGCGGCGCCAGAAGGAAGTGGAGATCTGGACGCAGGCCACGGAGGACGTTCGGGCCGCGATGGAGCGCGAGCTCCACAAGGACCAGTTCAACCCCATCGACATGATGGTCGGGTCCGGTGCCCGCGGAAACATGATGCAGGTCCGACAGATCGCCGGCATGCGCGGCCTCGTGGCCAACCCCCGAGGCGACATGATCCCGCGACCGATCAAGTCGAACTTCCGTGAGGGCCTCGCAATGCTCGAGTACTTCATCGCCACGCCTGGCGCACGTAAGGGCCTGGTCGACACCGCACTGCGGACCGCCGACTCCGGCTACCTCACGCGTCGACTCGTCGACGTTGCCCAAGAGCTGATCATCCGCGAAGAGGACTGCGCCCGCGAGGGTGTTCCCGTTCTCGGTCTGTGGCTCGACGACATCGCCGAAGACCCGGCCGACGGCTCGAAGCGCAACTATCTCGAGACGCGCGCCTTCGGGCGCACGTTGATCCACGACGTCAAGCTGTCGACGCCGATGCCCGACGGCCGCAAGGTGCTCGAGGCCGGAACGGAGATCGGCGACGAGGAGCTCGACGCGATTCGCGACGATCCCACCGTCGAGCGCGTCCGCGTTCGGTCACCGCTCACCTGTCAGGCCGAGCTCGGCGTGTGCCGGAAGTGCTACGGCCGCTCGCTGGCGACCGGCAAGACGATCGAGCTCGGCGAGGCCGTCGGTGTCATCGCCGCTCAGTCGATCGGCGAGCCCGGCACGCAGCTCACCATGCGGACGTTCCACACCGGTGGTATTGCCGGTAGCGACATCGCTGGTGGTCTGCCTCGCGTCGTCGAACTGTTCGAAGCGCGCTCGCCCAAGGGCAAGGCCACGCTCGCTCGCACCGCGGGTGTCGTGCGCATCGCTGAAGACGAGGGCAAGGGTCGCGTCATCACGATCGTCGGCGACGACGGTTCCGAAGAGGTCCACACCATCCCGACGATCCAGCGCCTTGCGGTGATGGACGGTCAGGAGATCCGTCCCGGCGACGCCATCGTCGGCGACGACAAGACCCCTCGTGATCCGAAGGAGCTGCTCGAGATCCGCGGCGTTCGCGAGACCCAGCAGTACCTCGTGCAAGAAGTGCAGAAGGTGTACCGCGATCAGGGCGTGTCGATCCACGACAAGCACATCGAGCTCATCGTTCGGCAGATGACGCGCCGTGTCGGCGTGCAAGACGCCGGCGATTCCGGCTTCTTGCCCGGCGAACGCGTCGACGCCAAGGTGTACGCCGACACGAACCGCCTGCTCGTGCAGGAAGGCAAGGCGCCGGCCGAAGGCCGTCCCGAGCTCATGGGCATCACCAAGGCATCGCTGGCCACCGATTCGTGGTTGTCGGCGGCGTCGTTCCAGGAGACGACCCGGGTGCTCACCGAAGCCGCGATCGAGAGCCGCAGCGACGGCTTGCTCGGGCTGAAGGAGAACATCATCATCGGCAAGCTGATCCCCGCCGGGACCGGCATGGAGGTCTACCGCGCCATCGAGACGAAGGCGCCGGACTACCAGCCGATGGAGTACTACTCCTCCGACGCTGACGCAGCCGAGTGGCTGGCCAGCATCTCTGGCGACTACATCCCAGAGACGGTCGGCGACGGCGAGGCCGCACCGGCTGCCGAGGCTGCGCCGGCTGAGGCCGTCGTTGTCGAGGGCTCGTTCGGCGAGGAATCGATCGGCTAGTCCGTTTCTTCCGACTGGTGCGCACCAGAGTGACGATTCCGTCACTTGGGTGCGCACCAGTTGTCGTTTTGGGCTCGGGGGGTGATCCACGGGCGGGCCGCGCGCCGAATGCATCGCGTGGGTATGAGGTCGTGACCTGTGTGGACTTCGTCAGTACCATCGCGTTGGTGGGCGAGACGAACCGGCGCTGCGCATCCGTTGCTCCGACGGCGCGAGCGATCGAGGACCGCGAGCTGGCGGCGCGCCTCATTGCGGGCGACCAGTCGGCGCTCGCCGAGGTGTACGACCGATATGTCGGGTTGGTGTTCGGAATGGCCCGGCGGGTGCTCGGTGACGAGTCAAAGGCCGAAGACGTGACCCAGGAAGTCTTCGTGTACGTCTGGGAGCAGCCGCATCGGTTCGACCCCTCACGGGGCACGTTGCGTTCCTGGTTGGGCGTACTCGCGCACCATCGCAGCGTCGATCGAGTGCGCGCTGAAGTCCGCCGCAAGAGCGGCGAGGCCCGGCTCGATCCGGTCGACGTCGTCAGCGACGGTCACAGCGATGTTGACGACGAACTGTCCGGCACCTGGTTGGCGGAACAAGTGCGCGACGCGCTCGACCAGTTGCCCCCGGAGCAACGCGATGCGGTCGTGCTCGCATACTTCGGCGGGCGCACCTACCGCCAAGTCGCCACGGAGTTGTCGATCCCCGAGGGCACGGCGAAGTCGCGACTGCGGCTGGCGTTGGCCAAACTCGATGATCTGTTGCGCCCGACCTTGATCGACCAGGACGCCGCGGCATGGACCTGACGACCTCGGAGCTGCTCGAACTGGGTCTCGACGCCGTCGAGTCCCCAGCCACTGACATTCCGTCCGGCTTGCGCGCCCGCGTGCTGCAAACGGCCTCGGCGCGACTGCGCCCCGCGATGCATCCGGATTGGGCCGACGGCGGCGGTCACGCTGTCACGCCCCACGCGTCGTTCATCAAGACGGCGTCCGAGCTCGCCACGCTGCTCGACGGGTTGTCGGCGGCCGAATGGTCGGCGCCGACAAGCGTCGGCGGCACGACCGTGCGCGAACTCATGGCCCACCTGGTGGGGGTCGAGCGCTACATGCTCGGGCAGCTGGGCAGTGGCCCATCGTTCTCCGCGCCGCGCCGCGAGGACCATCTGCCCGTCTCGCAAGAGGCGGCGGCCGACCTCGCGGACGCAACCGGCCCCGAGATCGCGCAGGCCTGGTGGAACGAGGTGACCCGGCTCATCGCCGTCTGCGCGGAGCTCGGCCCGCAGCACGAGGTGGCCTACCACCATCTCGCCGGCTCGGTCCGCGGGATGTTGGTCGTGCGCACGTTCGAGTTGTGGACCCACGACGACGACATCCGCCTCGCGCTGCATCGTCCCCCGAACATGCTCGACGGCGATCGGCTCGCGCTGATGTCGAGCGACCTCATGAACGTCCTGAACCTGGGCATGGCCCTGTCAGGTACGACGCAGCCCGGACGGACGGCTCGGATCAACCTCATGGGCCCCGGTGGAGGCTCGTACGAGGTCGCGCTGTCGCCGGGTGAGACCCCGGGATTGCCGGACATCACCATCACGACCAGCGTGCTCGACCTCTGCCGCCTGGCCTCGAACCGACTCTCCGCCGAACACTTCGACTTCGCGGTCGACGGCGACGCATCGCTGCTCGAGCCGATCCTCGTCGGCGCCACCGCCTTCGCCTGCGACTGATACGCCATCCCCCAAAACGGCGAAATCCCACTCAAACGTCTACAGATCTGTAGACGCCTGAGTGGGATTTCGGGGTGGCGTCAGGCGAGGAAGGCGTCGAGCGCGGCCACGTCGTCGACGATGTGGAGGGCCTCGGTCACGTTGCCGTCCCGCATCGTGAAGATCACGATGGAGTTGATGTCGAGTGCCTTGCCGCCAGCCGCTGCGGTGTCGTTCGCCCATCCGGTGACGTTGCTGTCGCTCGCCATGACGTCGACCGGACTGGCCTGAAGCGTTCCGTCCGACGCAGCGCCGTACGCGCCGAGCGCGGCGAGCACCGCATCGCGCCCGATGTGGTCGCCCGCCAGCTTGCTCGTTCCGGGGAAGTGCCAGACGATGTCCTCCGCGAACAAGTCCATCAACGCAGGGATGTCTCCCGTGTTGAACGCCTTGTAGCCCCTTCGGATCCGATCGGCGTTCTCTGCTGCTCCCATAGTCGCTCCTTCGTAGTGGTTCCGCCCTCTTCGCCCGTAGGCGCTGTCCGGATCACTCGACTTAGGATCGCCGACGACGTAGGGGGAGCAAATGGTCAAGTCAGTTGCCGAGGTGCGTGCGGATTTGACCGCACCCGGCCAGTTGTTCGAGATGGACACCCTGGACATGAACGGGGTGCCGATTCGCATCTGGAAAAACGCGCCGGGCACGTTGCGCAACGTGCTCGACCTGTCGTCGCTGCACGGCGAGAAGACGCTCGTCGTCTACGAGGACGAAACCATCAGCTTTGGCGATCACTACCGCATGGCCTCCACGTTCGCCCGGCGCCTCATCGACGACTACGGCGTCAAGAAGGGCGATCGCGTGGTGCTCGCGATGCGCAACTTCCCGGAGTGGCTCGTCGCGTTCTGGGGTGCCACCGCGGCGGGAGCGATCATCGTTCCGCTGAACGCGTGGTGGACAGGCCCGGAGCTCGAGTACGGCATCAAGGACTCCGGTGCGAAGGTGCTCATCGCTGACGAGGAGCGCGCGCAACGGCTGCGACCGTACAGCGACCTCGGTCTCGAGGGCATCATCATCGCCCGCAACGAGCACCCGTTGGCCGGGACCGAGAAGGCGTGGGCCGATGTCCTGGGCGACGTCAGCCCGGATGTCACGCCACCCGACGTCGCCATCGACCCCGACGACGACGCCACGATCTTCTACACGTCAGGCACCACCGGATTCCCGAAGGGTGCGCTGGGCACGCATCGCAACATCTGCACGAACGTGATGTCATTGGCGTTCGGCGCGTTCTACGCGTCGGCCCGCAAGCCCGGCGGGAGCGCCGACCTCGAAGAGATGGCGTCGGGCGCATCCGAGCAGGCGACGTTGCTGAGCGTCCCGTTGTTCCACGTCACCGGGTGTCACGCGATCATGCTCAGCTCGATGGCCTTCGGGGCCAAGCTCGTGATCATGTACAAGTGGGATCCCGACCGCGCCCTCGAGCTGATCGAGCGCGAGCGCATCACCACCATCGGCGGCGTTCCCGCGATGATCTGGCAGCTGCTCGAGTCCCCGAACTTCGAGAAGACCGACACGTCGAGCGTGAAGGCCATCGGGTACGGCGGCGCGCCGGCGCCGCCCGAGCTCGTGCGTCGCATCGAGGCGATGTTTCCCGGACGCATGCCGAGCAACGGCTGGGGCATGACCGAGACGTCGTCCACCGCGAGCAGCAACAACGGCGTGGATTACATCGCCAAGCCGACGAGCTGCGGTCCGCCGCTACCGATCAACGACGTGCTCATCGTCGGCGACGACGGCAACGAAGTCCCGCAGGGCGAAGCCGGCGAGCTGTGGGTGCGCGGCCCCAACGTGGTGAAGGGCTATTGGAACAAACCCGAGGCAACCGCGGAATCCTTTGTCGACGGCGGATGGTTGCGGACCGGCGACATCGCCCTGCTCGACGACGAGGGCTTCATCTTCATCACCGACCGCGCCAAGGACATGATCATCCGCGGCGGCGAGAACATCTACTGCGCCGAAGTCGAGGCGGCGATCTTCGAGCACGCCGCCGTCTCGGACTGTGCGGTCTTCGGAATTCCCCACGAGGTGCTCGGCGAGGAGGTGGCCGCCGTCGTGCTGCTCCGCGATGGAGCGACCGCCACCGAGATGGACATCCAGACACACGTACGCGACCGGCTGGCCTCGTTCAAGGTGCCGGTGAAGGTCTGGTTCTGGGACGACGAGCTCCCGCGGAACCCCGCGGGCAAGATCCCCAAGCGAGATCTGCGCGACGAGGCCTTGAAGCGCGGCTAGCCATGACTCGAATAGCTCTCCTGAGCCATTGCCCAATATCGGACAGGGACGCACACTCGGACTCGAGTGGTGGGACCTACTCGTGAGCGGCTGGGGGCGGGCCAGCCTGCTCCGGGTATGCGTGCAGGGTTGATGCTGCCCTTGTTTCCCAAGTAGCCTCGATCCCTCGTGCCTACCATCCAACAGCTCGTCCGCAAGGGCCGGCAATCGAAGACGACCAAGACGAAGACGCCAGCCCTCAAAGGCGCGCCTCAGCGTCGTGGTGTGTGCACACGCGTTTACACGAACACCCCGAAGAAGCCGAACTCGGCGCTGCGCAAGGTGGCTCGTGTCCGCCTCACCAGCGGCATGGAGATCACGGCGTACATCCCGGGCGAGGGCCACAACCTCCAGGAGCACTCGATCGTGCTCGTGCGTGGTGGCCGCGTGAAGGACCTTCCCGGCGTTCGGTACAAGATCATCCGCGGCACGCTCGACACCGCCGGTGTCCGCGACCGCAAGCAAGCCCGCAGCCGTTACGGCGCGAAGAAGGAAGGCTAGAGATGCCCCGGAAAGGACCGGCTCCTCGTCGCGAGTTGATGCCGGATCCCGTGTACCACTCGGTACTCGTGACCCAGGTCGTCAACAAGATCCTGCTCCGCGGCAAGCGCTCGGTGGCCGAGCGCATCGTGTACGACGCCATGAAGGTCGTCGAGGAGAAGACCGGCGGCGAGCCGCTCTCCACGCTGAAGCGAGCCGTCGAGAACGTGAAACCCCAGCTCGAGGTGAAGAGCCGTCGAGTCGGTGGCGCCACCTACCAGGTGCCGGTCGAGGTGCGTCCCCGCCGCGCCACCACCCTGGCGATCCGCTGGCTCGTGGGCTACAGCCGGCAACGGCGGGAAAAGACCATGGCCTTGCGCCTCGCCAATGAGATCCTTGATGCCGGCAACGGCCTCGGGGCATCCGTGAAGCGGCGTGAAGACATGCACAAGATGGCCGAGTCCAACAAGGCCTTCGCTCACTATCGCTGGTAAGCGTCCGACAGGAATACGTCCGATTCGCACGGAGTTGATGCCCAAGATGCTTTTGCGCCTGAACCAGAAGAAGAGCGTCTAAGACCGCCCCCACCTGAACAACGTTTCCGGGGGCGGTGATGCCCCCGGCCCTTCCGGCCGGACCAACGAGGTCCGGCCGTTTGCATGTCACGAGGAAGAAACGATGATGCGCAGTACTCCCCTCAACCGAACCCGCAACATCGGGATCATGGCCCACATCGACGCGGGCAAGACCACGACGACCGAGCGGATCCTCTATTACACGGGGAAGAACTACAAGATCGGT
>JBEEFW010000131.1:0-3774 GCA_041166385.1 Acidimicrobiaceae bacterium
GGGCCTCGCCGAGACCGTTGTGGTCGACGAGGTCGCGTGGGAGCCGTTCGCCGACGACAGCGTGATCGGCGTCGCAGTCGAGCCATTGGTGGTGCCGCTGCCGTCGCCGCTGGCGGCAGACCCACGCTTCGCGTACGCCGGGCGGGGCGCACAGCTCGAACAAGTGTGGTCGCTGTGGAAGCAGTCGACCGAGGGACGGCGGCAGATCGTGCTCCTCTCCGGCGAGCCGGGCATGGGCAAGACACGGCTCGCAACCGAGGTGGCGCGACGGGCCCACGAAGAGGGCGTCGTGGTGCTGTACGGGCGGGCCGACGAAGACGTCGACACGCCGTACCGTCCCGTGGTCGAGGTGCTCCGCCACCTCGTCGACCACGCGCCGAGTGATCTGCTCGACGCGCATGTCGAGGCCTGCGGCGCGGTGTTGCAGCACCTCGTCCCCGAGCTGGCGCGGCGGAGCACGAGCGCCGCTCCAGACGCGGGCGACGAGCTCGACCGCGCTGTGCTGTTCGACGCGATCATCGACCTCTTGGCCCGCGCGTCGGCGAGGTCGCCGGTCCTCATGGTGCTCGACGATCTCCATTGGGCGGATCACTCGAGCTTGCAGTGGCTCCGGCATCTGGCGCGGGCGAATGCATCGATGGCGGTGACCGTCATCGGGACATACCGCGACACCGACCTCGTGCGCACCCATCCCTTGTCGATCGTGCTCGCCGACCTGCGGCGCGAGCCCGACGTGTCCCGCCTCGCGCTCGATGGGCTCAACTCCGACGAGATCGAACAACTCATGCGTCTCACCGCGGGCGAAGACACCGGCGAACGCGCCAGCGAGCTGGCCACGCTCATCGCCGACGAGACGGGGGGCAATCCGTTCTTCATCGGCGAAGTGCTGCTGCACCTCGTGGAGTCCGGGCGGTTGTATCAGGGCGCCGACGGGCGGTGGACGTCCGACGCCCGTGACATTGCCGACCTCGGCGTCCCCGAAGGCGTTCGTGAGGTCGTGGGCCGGCGGCTGTCCGCACTGTCCGACGAAGCCAACGACGCGCTGCGGGTCGCGAGCGTGCTCGGCTTCGAGTTCGATGCCGGTGTGGTCGCCACGATGCTCGGCCATCAGGTCGACGACGTGCTCGCCGCGCTCGAGGTGCCTGTGCAACGCGGGCTGCTGAGCGAGTCAGACGCCGTCGATCGCTATCGCTTCCCTCACGCCCTCGTGCGCCAGACGCTCTACGAAGAGCTCACGATGAGCCGCCGAATCCGTCTGCACGCGCGGGCGGTCGACGCGTTGGAGACGACGGGGAAGGGCACGCTGGAAGAGCGCGCCCATCACGCGGTGCTGTCCGCCGCGGTGGCGGCGCCGGAGCGGGCGGTGGCGCTGGCGGTCGAAGCCGCACAGGTGGCGATGGACCGGCTCGCGTTCGAGCAGTCGGCTTCGTGGTACGTGCGGGCCCTCGAAGCCGAGGAGATCATCGAGCCGCCCGACGGGGCGCGGCGGGCGGAGCTGCTCATCGGCCTCGTCGACGCGCGCAACGACGCCGGCGAGCCGCGCGAGGCCATGGCCGACGCCGTGCGCGCCGCCGACCTGGCCCGGCGCGCCGGTGACAGCAGTCTGCTGGCGCGGGCGGCGATGGTCTACGGCGGCCATCTCGGTTCGTGGCTCGCGTACGACGACACCGTTGGCGTCGCGCTCGTCGACGAGGCGCTGGAGGCCATCGGCGACACCGATCGACGGCTGCGCGCCGAGCTACTGCTCACGAAGCAGTTGTGGCTCCGCATCGGTGGCGACATGGCAGTGATGCAGGGTTTGCTGAGGGAAGCGTCGGAGATCGGCAACGCGCTCGACGACCAACACCTCCAGGTGCGTGCGCTGTTCGCTCGGCTGGAGCTGGCCCGCGACGAACTCGACCCGAGGGTGCACGCCGAAGCCGCTGACGAGCTCGAGCGTCTGGCGGTGACACCGATCGCTCGCGCGTCGGTGCTCTACAACCGCACGTATCCGCGGGCTCGTGTCGGCGACTTGGAGGGTGTGGCAGACATGGCGCAGGCGCTCGCGGACCTCGCCGAGGAAACCGGCTCGCTGCACGCTCGCTGGAACGCGTACACGATCCTCGCCAACCTCCGGGTGCAGCGCGGCCAGTTCGCCGAGGCCAAGGCGCTCATGGCGGCCGCGGTGGATGGCGGCGCGGCGCTCGGTGTCACCGCCATTGCCACGGAGTGCCTGGTGTACGGCCGGATCGCCGAGCTGCAGGGACGATGGGACGACTGGCTCACCCTCTGGCGCGACAACGCCGACGCGCTCGAGCCATTGGTGCGGGCCATGATCACCCCTGTCATCGTGGCGTGGGCGGAAGGTGACATCGAACGCGCGACCGCGATGGCGAACAAGTGGTTCGCGTCGTTCGACCCCGCCTACAAGATGGGATGGGCCATGCAGCTGCACGGGGCGAGCATCCTCACGCCGATCATCAACGAGAAGGCCGCGGCGTTTGCCTACGACCAGCTCGCGCCGTGGCCGGACACGTGGATGTTCATCGGCCCGGAGATGTTCTTCGGGTCGTCCGCGCACTCGCTGGCCCACTACGCACTCCGTCTCGGCCGAATCGACGACGCGGTCGCGCACTACGAGGTCGCGCTCGCGTCACATGTGCGCGCGGGCGAAGTGCCGGTCCGGGCTCAGATCGAATCCGAGCTCGCCCGGACCCTGGCCGAGCGTGATGGTCCGGGCGACGGCGAACGCGTTCTTCCGCTCGCCGGATCCGCGCTCGCGACGGCACGGTCCATTGGCCTCGCCGACGTGGAAGCGATCTGCTTGGCCCTGCTCTAAGTGAGACGTTCTGCCGGCGGCGCCGCCTGGCGCGGTCAGCGTGATTCGGCCCGGAGGCGGGTGGCGCGGTCGAGCAGCGCGGTCAGCGGCAGGTCGCCGATCGCCTCGAAGGCGCGATCCACGTGCGCGACGGCCGAGTCCGTTCGGCCGTGGCCCATGTCGTGCTCGGCCCAGTCGAGCAGTCCTCGCGCCAACCAGGGTGGGGACTGCATGCGTTCGTGTTCGATGACGGCTCGCTCGAACCAGTGCGTCGCGTCTTCGTCCCGACCGAGAGCCGACGCGAGGAGGCCGAGGTTGCGAGTGGTCGAGCCGATGTACCAACCGCCGGTCGCGAAGTGGAGGTCGGGATCAACCACGAGCAGGTCGTACCAATGCTGGGCCGCGATGTCGTGGCGGGCAAACGCGGCTGCCTCCGACCATGCGGATCGGGCGACGGGTAGTGCCCCATCGTCCGGCACATCGACGAACCCGTTGCGCCCGCGTTGCTCGACCAAGTCGAACGCGGCCGCGCGGTTGCCTGTCTCGACGGCCACGATGGCGGCGAGCCCGGCGCGTACCGCGGGTACATTCCCGGGCTCCGGAGTGAGCGCGTCCTCGGTGAGGAACCCAAGGAGTCCGGCCTCGCGAGCCATCTCGAACTGTGCGCTTGCGGTGTACACCTCGAGCGAGGGCCAGCCGTGGCGGGTCCAGCGCTCAGCCATCAGGTTGACCGCCTCCTGGCAGGCGTCGAGGCGGCCCTCGATCAAGTGGAGCTGGAAGCTCCAGAACGGCACCATGTCCTCGACGAACGGGTGCCGTGTGAGCACGGCCATCTCCGTGAGCACCGCCAGCCCGGCCCGAGCTCTCGGGCCGTCGCCGAGAACGAGACTCACGTACCACTCTTGCGACAACGCTTCGTGTCGAACCACCGGGTCGTGCTCGGCCAGAACGATTTCGTGATCAGGGTTCGCGAGCAT
>JBEEFW010000132.1:0-2893 GCA_041166385.1 Acidimicrobiaceae bacterium
GCCGACCTCGATGCCGTCAACGTGCCGGAGGAGGACTGGCAAGAAGGTCACGGCACCTACACGTGGACGCTGCTGGATGGTTCATGGAGTTTCTCCCAGACGGCGCCGAACCCGCTTCAGTTCCCCACCGCAAGTGGCGTGTACATCGTGGACGGTGACCATGTGTCCTTCCTCCTGCCAGCCGACTTCAATCCGCAAGAGTTCACGTGGACCGTCGATTCCGATGGAAGCCTTGTCCTCACGGCGCTACCAAGCACGAGCAACTTCTTCGCTGCCGTGCTCGCCGCGCACCCTCTGGTTGTCGTGCCGTAGCTCACCGGGCGTGCCCGGAGGAAGCGGACCGTAAGCTCCCGGCATGTTGCAGATCTCGGTGCTCGGCGCGCTGGAGGTCACACGCGACGGCAGTTCAGTGCCAGTGCCGGGCGGCAAGACGTCGGAGTTGCTCGTTCGGCTCGCCCTCGAAGCCGATCAGTTCGTCCGCACGGACCGGCTCGTCGACGATGTGTGGGCCGCTGACGCGGTCAACACTCGACGCAACACGCTGCAGTCGAAGATCGCACGGTTGCGCCGAGCGCTCGGTGATCCGCTCGTCATCGTCAGCGGCGACGGTGGGTACCGGCTGGCCGTCGAACCGTCGGCGGTCGATGCACTCGCCGTCTTGCACCACGCTGCCGCTGCATCCCGTCTGCTCCTCGATGGTGACGAGAGCGGCGCTGTCGACCTGTGCGAGTCCGCGCTGGCGCTCTACCGCGGGGACCTGCTCCAGTCGGCCGGCGAGGGCGATTGGGTCGCACCCCAGCGATCACGGCTCGAAGAAGCCCGGATCAATCTTCTCGAGACGCAATACTCGGCGCGGTTGCGGCTCGGCGACGTCCGCGAGGTGATCGGCGACCTGGAAGCTGCCGTCACGCGCTACCCGTTCCAGGAAGGCCTCTGGGAGCTGCTGATCACCGCGCTGTATCGATCCGGGCGGCAGGCGGATGCGCTGGCCGCGTACCAGCGCGTCCGCAATCAGTTGGCCGACGAGCTCGGCCTCGACCCGGGACCGCAACTGCGGCACCTCGAACAACTGATCCTCGCCCACGACGCGTCGCTCGGCTCAGTCGATCGCGTCGGGCCAGGGTTCGAGGCACACCCGATCGGGAACCTGCCGTCGATGTCCGCGGATCTTGTCGGTCGGGACGCGGACATCAGTGCTTTGTCGGAGCTGCTCGGCGACAAACGGCTCGTGGAGGTCGTCGGGCCTGGCGGGATGGGAAAGACGGCAGTCGCGATCGCTACCGCACGGAGGTCGACCAAGCGCGGCGGAGTGTGGTTGGCACGACTCGAGACGGCAATGACTGCGAACGATGTAGTCGACACCTTGATCGCGGCGTTGAACGTCACGGGCGGCGAAGCGGCACTCGTGGAGCGACTGAAGTCCAGTGAAACGCTGGTCATTCTCGACAACTGCGAACACGTCGTCGACGCCGCGGCCGCTCTCGCCATTCGCCTGCTGGACGCTGCCCCGGGCCTGGTCATCCTGTGCACGAGCCAGGTGCCACTCGACGTCGACGGTGAAGTTCTGTATGAGCTCGCCCCGCTCCAGCTTTGCGATGCCGTCGAGCTGTTCGCCCGACGCGCCGCAGCACAGCGCAAGAGCAAGCCGGGCACCGTGGCCGACGAATCGATCCACGATCTCTGCCGTTCGCTGGACGGCCTGCCGCTAGCGATCGAGCTGGCCGCGGCGCGCACCCGAACGTTGTCGATCGAGGAGATCACCCGCCGACTCGACGACCGATTCAGCGTGCTGAGCGATCCGACCAGCCGCAGACCCGAGCGCCGCCGGGCGCTCAAGGCAACGATTCGATGGAGCTACGAGCTGCTGTTCCCGGATGATCAGCGCGGGCTGTGGGCACTCGCCACGTTTGCCGGTGGCGCGTCGCTACCCGCAGTCGAGTTCGTCCTGGGAGCACTCGGAGTTCCCGCAACAGCGGCGATCGATGTCGTCGGCAGGCTGGCGAGTCGTTCCTTGGTGATCGTCGACGACGACGAGGGTCCATCGACGCCCGCCCGGTATCGACTGCTCGACAGCATTCGAGCCTTCGCATTGGAGGCCGTGACCGATGCGGAGCGAACCGACAGTGCCCGCGCCGCGCATGCCGCGTGGTTTGCCGATGCAGCGAGCTCCTCCACGGAGGGCGTTCGTAGCAGTCGTCAGGCGGAGTACCTCGCCTTCGCTCGAGTCGAGCGCGCCAACATCGACGCCGCGTTGACGTGGAGCATCGACCGAGATCCACAGCTCGCCATGACGATCGTGAAAGGGTTCGGTTGGGCGTGGGTCGTTCTCGGCGACAGCAGAGGCGCTCACAGGATCCAGACGGCACTCGACGCTGTGGGCGAGATGGCCTCGGTGCGCGACCGTGCCGGCGCTCTTCTGCTCGCCGGTTGGATCGAAGCGTCCTGCGACCACCTCGAGCTCGCCCGGCAGCACGTCGTCGCAGCTACCGAGCTGGCCGACGAGATCAACGATGCTGACCTGCAAGCGCGCTGCTGCTACTACCTGGCGTACGTCGTGTCGCATCACGGCCAGTTCCTCCAGGCGATGGAATTGACCGATCGCAGCAGTGCGCTGTACGACGCGCTGGACCGGCCGTGGGATCAGGCCGCGAACTGGCTCTTCGCAGCGAGAGCGGCGATCTCCGCAGGAGACGAGGCGCGCAGCGTCGAAGCAGCCGCCCAGGTTGAGAAGTGGCTGGGAACGGTCGACGATCCATGGCTGCACGTTCGGCGCGACGCGGTGCTCGGTGAGCTCGCTCGCATCCAACACCGCTTCGACGATGCCGTCCTGCACATCGGTCGCGCAGCGGAAACGTCTCGACGGCTCGGTTTCCTGCAAACCGAGGCGTACCAG
>JBEEFW010000133.1:0-3207 GCA_041166385.1 Acidimicrobiaceae bacterium
CGACCCGACGTCGTTTGCCGACATGCGCCACGGGTGCTGGGACATCCACGACCGCGTGCGGGACATGGACGCGAACGGCGTGCTCGGTTCGATGTGCTTCCCGTCCATGTCCGGCTTCTGCGGCCAGCTGTGGGCCCGCGTCGAGGACAAGGACCTCGCGAAGGCGCTGCTCCAGGGATACAACGACTGGCACATCGACGAGTGGTGCGGAACGTATCCCGGTCGGTTCATCCCGCTCTCGCTCCCTGCCCTGTGGGATCCGAACGAGATGGCAGCCGAGATCCACCGTGTCGCCAAGAAGGGCTGCCACGCCGTGACGTTCTCGGAGAATCCCGACCGTCTCGGCTACCCGAGCCTGCATTCCGATCACTGGGATCCGTTCTGGAAGGCCTGCAGCGACGAGAACACCATCGTGTGCCTGCACATCGGGTCGTCGTCGCAGATGATCGTCACCGCGGCCGATGCGCCGATCAACGTCATGATCACGTTGCAACCGATGAACCTCGTGCAAGCGGCGTCCGACCTGTTGTGGTCGCGCGTGCTGCAGAAGTTCCCCAACTTGAAGTTCGCGATGAGCGAGGGCGGCATCGGTTGGATTCCGTACTTCCTCGAGCGCGTCGACTACGTCTACAAGCACCACAAGGCATGGACGGGCCAAGACCTCGGCGGCATGTTGCCGAGTGAGCTGTTCAACGAGCGCATCATCACGTGCTTCATCGACGATGCCGTCGGCCTCGAGAACCGCCACCACCTCAACCTGGATCACATCACGTGGGAGTGCGACTACCCGCACTCCGATTCGACGTGGCCGCACTCACCCGAGCTGCTCGCGCCCGCGCTCGCCGGCATCCCCGACGACGAGATCAACAAGATCACGCACGAGAACGCCATCAGGCTGTTCAGCTACGACCCATTTGCCCACGTCCCGAAGGACAAGGCCACCGTCGGGGCGCTGCGGTCACAAGCCGTCGACGTCGACGTCAGCGAGCGGGCCGTGACGGGCGCGCTGCCACGCGATCCCAGTGAGCCCCCGATCACGATCACGTCGATCGTCGAGATGGCATCCGGCGGGAAGAAGTAGTCGCGCGATGGCGTGGAGTCGAGACGAGCTCGAGCGCGCGTTCACGGACTATCAAGCCGCCGGTGCCGAGGCGGGGCGAACAGGCGATTGGAGCAAGTGGCCCGACATCTTCACCGAGGACTGCGAGTACATCGAGCACATGTACGGCGTCTTCCACGGACGCGAGGCCGTGCGCGAGTGGATCACCAAGACGATGGGCGAGTACCCCGGCAACCTCATGCACGAGTTCCCGATCAATTGGTATGTCGTCGACGACGACCGCGGCTGGATCGTGTGCGAGGTGGCGAACCGCATGGAAGATCCGGGCGACGGTTCGATCCACGACGGCGTGAACATCACGATCCTCAAGTACGCGGGCCACGGCCTGTGGCAGTCAGAGGAAGACGTGTACAACCCTGCGCATTTCGGCACGATGCTCAAGGGCTGGGAAGCCGCGAAACGGGCCGCGTCGCCACAATGAGTGTCTAATGCGGGGGGTTTGGGTAACCCGGCGGCAAGACAGCCGCAGGAGGAACCCATGCGAATCCGTCACTTCATCAGCACCCTCACCTTTGTCGGCGGGCTCGCCGCCGCCAGCGGTGGCTATTTCGTTGCCTGGCAGAACGACGACATCTTCGTCGGCACCGTGTGGATGGTCATGGGCATCGCGCTCATGGCGGGTAGTGCGATCTACGCCATGGCCATGGACGATCCCGAGGCCCGCGAGAAGGCGCTCACGACACATCGTCAGCGTTCGACCGACACCGACGGCCCGACGATCGACCTTCGTGAGCGCGAAGCGATGCGCGAAGCACGCGAGCGCGCGGCCGCGCAGCGCGTCAGCGTCTGACGGACCGGCCTACGGGCTGCCGCTCACCACTGCGGCGACAGCCTGTAGGACGTCCGTTTGATGCGTGAGCCAGATCTCGTGTTCAGCCCCTCGCACGATCCGGTTGGCGCTCTTCGGTGATTGCGCGGCCAGGTTCTGGTGCGTCGCTCGCCAGAACGTCAAGTCGGCCTCGCTCTGTCCTTCGAAGGGCACACCCGCCGTCAGGACAACGACGGGCACGGGCGGGAGTGGGCCCTTGGCCTGCACCTGAGCGGCGCTCTCGTCGATCGCGTCGATCTCGGGCCCGAAGACCTCGTTCTGGATTGCCTGCGCCGTGTCGATGTCGTCCGTGGCGCGCTCCTCAGGCGTGAGGTGATCGCGATAGGAGATCTGGTACTCCGCCGTGCGGGGGTCGAGAAAGACCAGTCCGGCGATCTCGGTCGGGTGCGCGGCGGCAAAGAGCTGGGCGTACAGCCCACCGAGTGAGTGCGACAGGAGCACGATCGGCGTCGGGATCGGGGCCTTGTCGATCAGCACCTGCAACTCGTCCGAGATCTGCTGGGCGCTTCGTGGCAAGGGCCCGGACTCACTCGTCCCGGTTCCCGCTCGCTCGTACACGCAGGTGCGATACGTCTCGGCCAAGGCCGGCTGCAACCCGTTCCACTCGCTGACCGACTGGCCGGCGCCGGTCTCGATCAACACCGTGGGCGAGCCCGTTCCCTGGCAGACGACGTGCAGCTTGTGTCCACCGACATCCACCAGCTTGTCGTCGCCATTCGACGGAGAGGACGCCGCCGCGCTCGGCGAGGCCGAGTTCGCCGCCGGGCTCGAGCTGCCGCTGCACGCGGTCAGCACGAGCAACAAAACAACCCAGCCAGCGCAGACCTTCGTTCGCCTCATCGCAGTGTGACACCTCCGTCGACGCTGATGACCTGACCGTTGACCCACTCGCCGTCGTCCGACAGCAGGAACGCGACCATCGCGGCGATGTCGCGAGGATGCCCGAGCCGCCACGAGCGTGTGCCTTTGAGCGTGCGGTCCTGCATGTCCTTCGGGATCACTTCGCTCATCTGATCGGACACCACGAGCCCGGGAGCGATGGCGTTGGCGCGGATGTGTTGCTTGCCCCACTTCGATGCGACGTGGCGCATCAGGGCGTTCACGCCGCTCTTGGCCGCGGCGTACGCCGGACGGGCCGGCTCGCCGACGAACGCGGCCGCCGAGCTCGTGTAGACGATGGCTCCGCCTCCGCTCTTCACCAGCTCGGGGATGACGTGCCGCGTGCAGAGCAGAAAGCCGCGGAGGTTGACCTGCATCG
>JBEEFW010000134.1:0-16107 GCA_041166385.1 Acidimicrobiaceae bacterium
AGCACGCTCCACCCGATCCTGCGAAACCAGTCGAAGCGGTCGGCTTGCAAGCTGACCGGTTGCTCGCGTACGAGATCGAGCTTGGTTCCGTTGTCCGAGCGGAACACGATCGTGCGTTCGTGGACACAGAAGTTCACGGGCACCACGATCGGCGATTGGCCGTGTACTCCAAATGCGAGCCGGCCGATCGGCTCCCAGCGCAACAGCACGAGACACTCCTCGACGTCGAGTGCTCCCATCGTGGTTCGTTCGTCCGTGTCGATCGTTCGCATGTCACCGTCTCCGTCGTGCGCCCTGGCGTTCGAATGGTTGTCACGTCAGTGGACCGCCGCAGGAGGTCCTGGCACTAGAGGCTTCCGTCACCACGTTCGGACGCGTACGTCTTGACCGGGCGGTCAAGTCTGGTCTGGACTACTCGGCGATGACGGTGATCGACAAGGACGCACTCAAGGAGAAGTACGCGGAAGAGCGGGCCAAGCGGCTGCGTCCCGACGGCAACGACCAGTACCTCCAACTGAAGGACCAGCTCGCTCACTACTTGGACGACCCCTACACGCCGGTCGTCGAACGCGAGCCGAAGACCGATCACGTCACCGTCGCGTTCATCGGCGGCGGATTCGCCGGGCTCGTCACCGGCGCCCGCCTGAAGGAGGCCGGCGTCGACGACGTCCGAGTCGTCGAGAAGGGCGGTGACTTCGGAGGCACTTGGTACTGGAATCGGTATCCCGGCGCGCAGTGCGACACCGCGGCGTTCGTGTACATGCCCCTACTCGAAGAGACCGGTCACATGCCGACCGAGAAGTACACGCACGCGCCGGAGATCCTCGAGCACAGCCGGCGCATCGCGAAGCACTTCGACCTCTACGACAACGCGCTGCTGCACACCGAGGTGACGGACCTCGAGTGGGACGACGGCGGCTCGCGCTGGATCGTGCGCACGAACCGGGGCGACGAGTTCACGGCGCAGTTCGTGGCCATGGGCCTCGGACCGCTGCACGTGCCGAAGCTCCCCGGGATCCCGGGCATCGAGGACTTCAAGGGACACTCGTTCCACACGAGTCGGTGGGACTACGGCTACACCGGCGGCGATCCACTCGGCGCGCCGATGGACAAGCTCGCCGACAAACGCGTCGCGGTCATCGGTACTGGCGCGACCGCAGTGCAGTGCATCCCGCACCTGGCCAAGGCCTGCGGTGCGCTGTACGTGTTCCAACGCACACCGTCGTCTGTCGACGTGCGCGCCAACCGACCGACCGACCCTGACTGGTTCGCAGAGATCGCAACACCAGGGTGGCAGCGGCGGTGGCTCGAGAACTTCACCGCGACGCAGAGCGGCATGGTGATGCCCGACGTCGACCTCGTGATGGACGGCTGGACGGACCTGGCCCGCCGGATTCGGGACAAGGTCATGGCGTTGCCGGCCGACGAGTTCACGATCGAGAACATGATGGCGGCGTTCGAGGACACCGACTTCGAGAAGATGAGCGAGATCCGTGCGCGTGTCGACTCGATCGTGCAGGATCCGGACACTGCGCAGAACCTGAAGGCGTGGTATCGCCAACTCTGCAAGCGGCCGTGTTTCCACGACGAGTACTTGCAGGCCTACAACGAACCGGGCGCCCATCTCGTCGACACCGACGGCAAGGGCGTCGAGCGCATCACCGAGACCAGCGTGGTGGTCGCCGGCGTGGAGTACGAGGTCGATTGCATCATCTACGCGTCGGGCTTCGAGGTCGGCACTCCGTTCGAGCGCCGCGCGGGCTACGACGTGACGGGACGCGACGGCGTGAAGCTGTCAGAGCGCTGGGCTGGCGGCATGGTGTCCAAGCACGGGACGCACGTGCACGGGTTCCCCAATGCGTTCGTCGTGCAGGTCGCGCAGGGTGCGAATCTGATCTCGAACGTGCCCCACAACTTCACCGAAGCGGGGCTCACGGTTGCGATGATCATTCGTCACGCGCTCGACGGTGGGCACCGTGAAGTCGAGGTGACCCAGGACGCCGAAGATGCCTGGATGGATCTGCTGCGCTCGGCACCGCAGATCGGAACCATCGGATCCCTCGACTGCACGCCGGGCTACTACAACAACGAAGGCAAGGGCGGTGGCGTCGAGTGGTTCCTCGGCTATCCGGGTGGCGCCATGGCGTATTTCGAGTACCTCGAGCAGTGGCGCAGCCAAGGCGAGTTCACCGGCCTCGAGTTCCGCTGACCAGCTGACGTCGCGGTACGGCGTCGGCGATCGCACAGGAGCGCGGTCGGCGCCCGTCGAACTGCAAAGGATGCGATCTCGCTGGGGGGTGCGGATCGGCGCGGTCGCGCTGGCCGTCGTGGCGCTCGTCACGCTGCCCGGCTCGGCCAGCGCCCGCGGAGCCGCTGCACCGAGGTTCGCCGACGCCGCCGGCATTCACATCGAATCGGTGACGCAACTGAGTCCGCGCCAGTACAACGTCTCCGTTTCGTCTCCCGCGCTCGGCCGGGCCGTCGATGTCCGCATCCTCGTCCCCGCTGACTACGCGAAGAACCGCCGCAGGCGGCTTCCGGTGCTGTACCTCATGCATGGCACGAGCGGGCGCGCTTCGGATTGGGTCGAGTCCGGAGACGCCGAGCGCGCCACCGAGGGTCTGCCGCTGATCGTCGTGATGCCGGACGCCGGGTTCGATGGCAATGGTGGGGGGTGGTTCACGAACTGGGTGAACACGACGACAGCGCTCGGGCCATCACAGTGGGAGACCTTTCACGTCGGTCAGCTGATCCCGTGGGTCGACGCGAACCTGCGTACGATCACGGCGCGTGAAGGGCGCGGCATCGCCGGCCTGTCGCAAGGCGGATTCGGTTCCACGACGTACCCCGCGCGCCATCCGGACACGTTCGTCTCTGCCGCGGCTTTCTCTGGTGCTCCGGACATCGACTACAACCCAGTTGTGGCGGCGGGGGCAACCGCAGTCATCCAGGCCACCGCCGTCGGGCTCGACGGAGTCGAACCGGACGCGATGTTCGGCTCACGCGCCACGAACGAGATCAACTGGCAGGGCCATGATCCCGCGACGCTCGTCACCAACCTGCGCGGCGTCGACCTCTGGCTGTTCACCGCGACTGGCGCACCAGGTCTCTACGATCCGGCCGCGCCGAACCCGGGCGGTAGTGGTATCGAGGCACTCACCCATGGGTCGACGATCAGCTTCGTGCAGCGAGCGCAACAGCTCGGCGTGCCCGTGCACCTCGACAACTACGTGCTCGGCACGCACACGTGGCCCTACTGGGCACGCGACCTCCGCGAGTACCTCGGCCCACTGATGGAAACGTTCGCTCACCCTCCCGCGCGTCCAATGTCGGTGTCGTACCAATCGATTGACAGGAGCTGGTCGCAATGGGGCTGGTCGGTGGACGTCCACCGATCGGCCGTACAACAGTTCAGCGACCTCAGCGGGGCGCAGCGCGCCGGCTTCATGCTGCGCGGCACCGGCACCGCAGACGTCACGACGCCCGCCTTCTATCGGCCGGGTTCCGTCAAGCAGGTGACCGCCGCCGGCACCTTCGGTCGCACTGTCACGACCGCGGTCGCGGACGCCGCGGGACGTCTCCACCTGACGGTCCCACTCGGTGTCGACCTACCAGGGCTGGGCAGTGCGGCAGTGATGGGCGTCCCAAGCGCTCCGACAACGGGGGAGACCACGACAGTCACCATCGCCGCGGCGTGAAGTGAGCCGCGAGAATGGCGTGATGGATGGCGGCCTCCCGGATGGCTACTCATGGCGGCGGCCGACGGCCGAAGACGCGGAAGCGCTCTTCGCGTTGGTGGCGGCGTACAACACTGACATCATCGGGTTCGCCGACTACACGCTCGACGACGCGAGCGACCAACTCGGTGAACCTGGCTTCTCTCCGGCCGTTGACGGCTGGCTCGTCGACGACCGCGACGGCGCGCTGTTGGGATGTGGCTGGGTGCGGCGAAGCGAAAGTGACGCGGTCGGTATCGAGGTCACTGCGCTCGATGCCGACGTCGCTGATTGGCTGTTCTCGACCGTGTTGGCTCGAGTTGAACAGATCGCTCTCGAGATGGGACGCGCCGAGCTTCACGTTGACATCGGTATCTACCGCGCCGACGCAAGCCAGCGCGACCGGGCCCGGGCGCTCGGTTTCGCGCCAACCACCACCTTCCACCGAATGCGCATCGGCCACGATGGCGTGCCGCCAGCGCCGCCGGTCCCCGAAGGCGTCGTGGTGCTCCCGGGTCCCGGCGACGAGGATTTCCGCCGCCAGGCCCACGAGGTGCTCAACGCATCGTTCGTCGACCATTTCGGTTTCGACCCTCGGTCGTTCGAGGATTGGCACGAGCGGATCGAGGCTTCTGCCACTCACGACTGGTCGCAACTCCGAGTCGCTTACGTCGACGCCGCGCCTGTGGCGATGCTGCTCGGCAACGATGCGTTCGTTGCGGACGAGGGGTGCGGCTACGTCAGCGTCCTCGGTGTGCTGCCGAGGGCGCGCGGTCGTGGTCTCGCCCGGCTGCTGTTGCTCCAAGCGTTCACCGAAGACGCTCGGCGCGGGCGTCGGGGCACGCTGCTGAACGTGGACACCAACAACGTGACGCCCGCGCTCGGCCTCTATCTCAGCGTGGGCATGCGCGCGGTGCTCGTGGTGGATGTGTGGCGGCGCGACCTGGTCCGCTGAGGCCAGCGTCCACTGCTACTTGACTGAGTCCAAAACTGGTGTCAGTCTAGATCTGTGTTGACGTTCGAGCCCGACGGTCTGCTGCGCGCAGCCGGGCTACGAGTGACAGCGCCGCGCGTGATGGTGCTGCGGGTGCTCGCGACGCGTCCTCACGTTTCCGCTGATGTGGTGCTCGAGTTGGTGCGCAGCGAATACGGCGCGGTGTCAGCCCAGGGCGTCTACGACGTGCTGCGGATCTGCGCGGAGGCGGGGATCGTGCGACGGATCGAACCGGCAGGAGCACCGGCGCTGTACGAGATGCGAGTCGGTGACAACCATCACCATCTCGTGTGCCGAGTGTGCGGCGCCGTCGCCGACGTCGACTGCGCGGTCGGCCGCGTGCCGTGTCTCGAGCCGAACGACGCCCTCGGGTTCGATGTCGACGAAGCCGAGGTCGTCTATTGGGGCACATGCCCGGCGTGCCAGAAGGCCCGCGAGAAGAAGAGCAGCAACCCGCGACGTCGTCAGGGCGCCGTGCCGGAAGAGAAAGAGGAGCGACGATGACGCAGAACGGCTCGAACCGACCACCGACGACGACCGACGCGGGGATCCCCGTTGCGAGTCAGGAGCACTCGCTCACGATCGGGCCCGACGGTCCGATCCTGCTCCAGGACTTCTACCTCATCGAGCAGATGGCCAACTTCAACCGCGAGCGCATCCCTGAGCGGCAGCCGCACGCGAAGGGCGGAGGCGCCTTCGGCACATTTGTCGTCACGCACGACGTCAGTCAGTACACGAAGGCAGCGGTGTTCCAGCCGAACGCCGAGACCGAGCTCGTGCTGCGGTTCTCCTCTGTCGCCGGAGAGCGTGGATCGCCCGACACGTGGCGCGATCCCCGGGGCTTTGCGATCAAGTTCTACACATCCGAGGGCAACCTCGACATCGTCGGGAACAACACACCGATCTTCTTCATCCGCGATCCGATGAAGTTCCAGAACTTCATCCGTTCGCAGAAGCGGCTCGCGGCGAACAACCTTCGCGACGCCGACATGCAATGGGACTTCTGGACGCTCTCGCCCGAGTCCTCGCACATGCTGACGTGGCTCATGGGCGACCGTGGCATTCCGCGTACCTGGCGAAACATGAACGGCTACTCGTCGCACACCTACATGTGGGTCAACGCGGCCAACGAACGGTTCTGGATCAAGTACCACTTCAAGACCAACCAGGGCGTCGAATGTCTGACACAGGACGACGCGGATCGCATCGCGGGCGAGGACGGCGACTATCACCAGCGAGATCTCTATTTCGCCATCGACCGCGGCGAGTTCCCGAGCTGGACACTCAAGATGCAGATCATGCCGTTCGAAGACGCGAAGACGTATCGGTTCAACCCGTTCGACCTCACCAAGGTGTGGCCGCACAGTGACTATCCCCTCATCGACGTCGGCACGCTCACGCTCAACCGCAACGTCACCGACTTCCACACCGAGATCGAGCAGGCCGCCTTCCAGCCGAACAACATCGTGCCCGGCACCGGCTTGTCACCGGACAAGATGCTGCTCGCGCGCGGCTTCTCCTACGCCGACGCGCATCGCGCTCGACTAGGAGTGAACTATCAGCAGATCCCGGTCAACCGGCCGAAGTCCGCCGTGCACAGCTACTCCAAGGACGGTGCGATGCGCATCGACAACGTGACAGACCCGGTGTACTACCCGAACTCCGTCGAGGGTTCGCCGGCCGCTGACCCCAACGCGTACGCCGAGCACGCGGTATGGGCGGCCGACGGCGACATGGTGCGTGCGGCGTACACGCTGCACGCCGAGGATGACGACTACGGGCAGGCGAGGACGATGCTCAACGAGGTGTTCAACGACGAGCAGCGCGACCGCCTGGTCGACACTGTTTCCGGCGCAGTCGCCGGCATTCGTCGCGACGACATCTTCCAGCGGACCTTCGAGTACTGGCGCAACATCGACAAGTCGATCGGCGACCGGATCGAAGCGGCAGCCATCGAGAAGCGCAAGGCGGGAGATGTCGAAAAAGGCGGTGGCCGCTTCGACTGAGCGTCAGCGCGCGTCGAGGTGGGCGGTCGCGCCGAGGCGCCTTTGTGGTACCAGAGCGACGCGGCATGTCGTCAAGCGCGCCAAGACTTCGAGGTCGACGACTATTGGCGCCGATTGCGACACATCTGGTCGTCAAGCGCGCCAAGAGTTCATGGGATGACCGTTCACCGCGGGTGGACGCAGCCAGGGTGTTCTCAGTCGCGTGCTCGAGACAAGGCACCTTCGATATTCGCGCTCGAGGACGGCAGCGATGGGCGTAGGTCGAGGCGGCGCAGCAGCTGCGCGTTGAACGCCACGACGACGGTGGATGCCGACATGAGGATCGCGCCGACCGCCGGCGACAGCGTGATGCCGGCGAAGGCCAGCACGCCCGCGGCCAAGGGGATGGCGACGAGGTTGTAGCCCGCGCCCCAAGCGAGGTTCTGGATCATCTTGCGGTAGCTCGCCCGTGACAGGCGGATCACGCCGATGACGGCGCGCGGGTCGCTGGAAGCAAGCACGACACCGGCCGACTCGATGGCGACGTCGGTGCCGGCACCGATGGCGATACCGACATCGGCACGAGCCAATGCCGGCGCGTCGTTGACACCGTCGCCCACCATCGCCACTTTCAGACCGCGAGCCTGCAGATCGGCAACGGCCCTGTCTTTGTCCTCTGGCAGGACTTCCGCGAAGACCTCGTCGACGCCGAGCTCGGAGCCCACGGCGTCGGCGACCTGGCGGGCGTCGCCGGTGATCATCACAACTCGAATGCCGAGGGAGTGCAGGCCATTGACGGCCTCCTTCGACTCTGGTCGGATCTGATCCTCGAGTGCGAGCGCGCCGACGATCTGCCCGTTGCGGACGACGTGGAGCACCGCCGCCCCGCGTTGGCGCCAGTCCGTGGTTCGGGCTGCGATCGAGTCGGGTTGGCCGAGTTGTCGCTCGCGAAGGAGCGCGGGCCCGCCGACGGCGACAGGTTCGCCGTTGACGGTCGCCTCGACGCCGCGGCCGGTGATTGCGCGAAAGCCGGACCCCTGCGGGACGGCCACGCCTCGCGCCGCAGCCGCCGCCGCGATGGCCCGGGCGAGCGGGTGCTCGCTGTCGGCTTCCACGGCGGCGGCGAGCCCGAGGACCTCATCTTCAGTGAGTCCGTCACCGGCGATGCCGGTGACCGCGTGTTTGCCGGTCGTCAGCGTGCCGGTCTTGTCGAAGAGCACGGCGTCGATCGTGCGCATCCGTTCGAGCGCGAGGCGATCCTTCACGAGGATGCCGGCGCGGGCGGCAATGCCGGTCGAGACGGCGATCGTCAGCGGGATCGCCAGGCCGAGTGCATGGGGGCACGCGATGACCAACACGGTCACGGTGCGTTCGATCGCGTGGTCGACCTCACCGAGCGCAGTCCACACGATGAATGTGGCGGCGCCGCTGGCGGTGGCGATGTAGAAGAGCAATGCGGCGAAGCGATCGGCGAGGGCCTGCGCCCGCGACTGTGACGCTTGTGCCTCTTCGACGAGGCGCTGGATGCCGGCCAACGCGGTGTTCGCGCCGACCGCATCGACGCGCACCCTGATGGCCGAATCGGTCGACACGGTTCCGGCGACGACCCGTTCACCGACACGCTTCAGCGCCGGGCGCGACTCGCCCGTGATCATCGACTCGTCCAACTCGGCTTCGCCATCGACGATGACACCGTCGGCCGGGACGCGTCCGCCCGGACGGACGAGTACGACATCGCCGACGCGGAGTTCGTTGATCGACACCGCTTCGATTCCACGATCGGTGACGCGTTCCGCTTCGTCGGGGAGCAGCTCAGCCAGGGCAGCCAGCGCGCCCTGCGCTTGCCCGATGGCCCGCATCTCGAGCCAGTGCCCGAGAAGCATGATCGTGACGAGGGTTGCGAGCTCGAACCACAGGTCGACGTCGATCCACCCGAACTCCGTCGCCGCCGACGCGCTGAACGCGACGAGAAGTCCCATCGAGATGAGCAGCATCATCCCTGGCTGCCGCGAACGCAGTTCGCTCCACCCGCCACGCAGGAACACGGGACCGCCATACAGGAACACGAACGTGCCGAAGAGCGGAGCGACGAGCGTGGAACCGGAGAAGTGCGGCGCGGTGTAGCCCAACCAGTCCTGGACCATGGCGCTGTACACCACGGTCGGAATCGTCAGCAGGAGGCTGACCCAGAACTTCCGGCGGAACATCTCCGCGTGGTCCGCGTGTCCGCCGTGATCGCCGTGCTGGTGGTCCTGATGGCCGGACATCTCCACTGGTTGCCACCCTATACCTATGGGGGGTATAGTCAACTCATGGTTGGTTACAGCGACAAGAAGGAAGCCGTGCACAAGCGGCTGCGACGAATCGAAGGCCAGGTGCGCGGGCTGCAGCGCATGGTCGACGAGGACAAGTACTGCATCGAGGTCCTCGACCAGATCGCGGCCGTCACGAAGGCGCTCCAAGCGGTCGCCATCGAGCTGCTCGACGACCACCTCTCGCACTGTGTGGCCGATGCGCTCACGACCGGCGGCAAGACCGCGGACGAGAAAGTCGCGGAGGCCTCCGCGGCGATCGCCCGGCTCGTCCGGTCATGAAACGGCTCGTCGCCGCGATCCTCCTCGCCGCCACCCTCGGCGCCTGCGGCGGCGGTCATTCCGTTCACGGCGCGCAAGGCGGCCGGACGATCGACATCGACATGCGAGAGAACGACTTCTCGCCCGCCAGCGTGACCGTTGCTTCGGGGGAGCAGGTCCAGTTCGTCTTTCACAACAAGGGTGCGGTCGTGCACGACGCGTACATCGGGGACGAGCACGCCCAGATGGCGCACGAACAGGAGATGCGCATGTCCAGCGGCGACCCCGGCCATGGTCACGGGAGCGAGGGCGTGACCGTCGAGCCTGGCAAGACCGCAACGCTGAGCCACACGTTCGACACGTCAGGGAACACGCTCATCGGGTGCCATGAACTGGGCCATTACGCGCTCGGCATGCGTATCCGCGTGGTCGTGACGTAGCTCGTGGACACCGTCACCACCACACTCGAACTCGAAATCGGCGGGATGACGTGTGCCTCGTGCGCGGCCCGGATCGCCAAGCGGCTCAACACGCTCGACGGCGTCGACGCCAGCGTCAACTACGCCACCGAACGTGCGGCCATCACCGTCGACCACTCGACCATCTCGCCCGATGAATTGATCGCGCAGGTCGAGGCGATCGGTTACACGGCAAAGCTTCCGTCCACCACCACCGAAGCACCGACGGACGTCGACGCCGAATCCGATCCCGAACTGCGCGCGTTGCGGAACAGGCTCATCGGATCCGCGGTGCTGGGCATCCCTGTCCTGCTGATGTCGATGATCACGCCACTGCAGTTCACCAACTGGCAGTGGCTGTCCTTCGCCCTGACAGGCCCGGTCGTCGTGTGGGGCGCGTGGCCGTTCCATCGGGCCGCGTGGATGAACCTGCGTCACGGCGCGGCCACGATGGACACACTCATCTCGTTGGGCACGTTGTCGGCGTTCGGGTGGAGCGTCTACGCGTTGTTCTGGGGCGACGCCGGCATCCCCGGCATGAAGATGTCACTCAGCTTCAGCGTCGAACGCGGCAGCGGCCATCAGGAGATCTATCTCGAGATCGCTTCGGTAGTGACCGTGTTCATCCTCGCCGGCCGATACTTCGAAGCGCGAGCCAAGCGCTCGTCGAGCGCGGCGTTGAAGGCGTTGCTCGATCTCGGCGCCAAGGACGCGGCCGTGCTTCGCGACGGCAGCGAGGTCCGCGTCCCGATCGATCAACTCGTCGTCGGCGATGTGTTCGTTGTGCGTCCCGGAGAGAAGATCGCGACCGACGGCATCGTCGAGGAGGGTGCGTCCGCTATCGACGCGTCGCTGCTCACCGGCGAATCGGTGCCGGTCGAGGTGGCCCCGGGCGACGCGGTCACCGGCGCCACCGTGAACGCTGGCGGCCGGCTCGTCGTGCGGGCCACACGGGTTGGGGCCGACACGGCACTGGCACAGATCGCGCGGCTGGTCTCCGACGCTCAGAACGGCAAAGCACCCGTGCAGAAGTTGGCCGACCAGATTTCGGCCGTGTTCGTTCCGATTGTGATCGCCCTCGCGGTCGGCACCTTCGGGTTCTGGGCCGGCACCGGCGAAGGCACCGCGACCGCATTCACCGCGGCGGTGGCGGTGTTGATCATTGCCTGTCCGTGCGCGCTCGGACTCGCCACACCGACCGCGCTGCTCGTCGGTACCGGTCGCGGCGCGCAGCTCGGCATCCTCATCAAAGGACCGGAAGTGCTCGAGTCGACCCGCCAGATCGACACCATCGTGTTGGACAAGACGGGGACGGTCACGACTGGGCACATGGCCCTCGTCGACGTCATCACCGTCGAAGGCGTGACCGAAGACGACGTGCTACGGCTGGCCGGAGCGCTCGAAGATGCGTCCGAGCATCCCATCGCGCGAGCCATCGCCATGGCCGCTCGTGAACGACTCGGTGCACTCGAGCCGGTCGACGAGTTCAGCAACCTGGAGGGCATGGGGGTACGCGGCGTGGTCGACGGGCACGCAGTGCTCGCCGGCCGAGAAGTTCTCCTCGACGACGACGCGATGCGCCTCACCGATGAGCTCCGCGCCGCCAAACACGAAGCCGAGTCGCTCGGGCGCACTGCGATCGTCGTCGGCTGGGACGGAGCCGTACGCGCCATCCTCGTCGTGGCCGACACCGTGAAGCCGACCAGCGCGGAGGCGATCACTCGCCTACGGGCGCTCGGATTGTCGCCGGTTCTGCTGACGGGCGACAACGAACGGGCCGCTCGAGCGATCGGCGACCAGGTGAACATCGACACCGTCATCGCTGAAGTACTGCCCGCGGACAAAGTCGAGGTCATCCGTCGGCTGCAGTCCGAAGGGAAGGTCGTCGGCATGGTCGGCGACGGTGTGAACGACGCCGCGGCGCTCGCGCAGGCCGATCTCGGCATCGCCATGGGCACGGGCACAGACGTCGCCATCGAAGCCAGCGACCTCACGCTCGTGCGCGGCGACCTGCAGGTGGCGGCCGACGCGATCCGCCTCTCACGCCGGACGCTCGGCACCATCAAGGGCAACTTGTTCTCGGCCTTTGGCTACAACGTCGCCGCCATCCCGTTGGCGGCGGCCGGCTTCCTGAACCCCTTGATCGCGGCGCTCGCGATGGCGGGCTCGAGCGTGTTCGTCGTCTCCAACAGCCTGCGCCTTCGACGCTTCCGCGCTCTGTGAGGAGTTCGCGGCGCAGCGCCTCGACTTCATCTACCGTTCACCCCACATACACGCACAATCGGCGAGGGGGCGGCGGACCGTTGCGTCCTCCTCGTTGGGCAGGAGGAACAATGGCGTCGACGCTCGAGTGGGAAGCACCGCCCGGACCCTGGCAGCAGGACAGCGCGCACAACCCCGTGGCGCAGACACCGCTGCTGCAGCATGCCTATCCAGAGGGGTTCAACCGCGGGTTCGAGGAGGCGTTCAGCATCTACGGCGTGCTGCTCGACCGCCTCGCGATGTCGAGCATCAACGGGTTCACCTACCACCAGCCGCAGCCCTTCGACCTACCCGGTCCGGACGGGCCGAAGGACCCCGAGTGGATCGGCGCGGAGTTCGGGCGTCGCGTGGAGGTCGCGGCACAGGCCTTCGAGGCGCGCATCTGGCGGGAAGGAATGCGTCGCTGGGACGAGGAGCTCAAGCCGGCATCAGTCGCCCGCCATCGCGAACTCGACCTCGACCTACCCGCGCTCGATGACGCGCAGCTGCACGCGCACGTCGAGGCATGCATCAGTCACGTGACGGAGATGGTGTACCAACACCACCGACACAACACCCACGCGCTCGTACCGGTGGGCGACTTCCTGCTGCAAGCCGCGGGGTGGATCGGTCGCCCGCCTACTTCGCTCTTGGCGGTGTTCGACGGCTACTCACCGGTGTCGAGCGTGGTGGCGCCGGAGATGCGGCCGGCGCTCGAAGCGCTCCGCAAGGACGACGACGCACGCGCGCTGCTCTTCTCCGACGGTGACGCCGCCGACGTGCTCGCTCGCCTCCGAACGCGGGTGCCCGAGGTGGGGGAGTACATCGACGCAGTTCACTTTCGACTGCTCGAGGGCTTTGACATCACGAACCCCACCATCGGCGAGCGGCCAGAAGGTCTCGTCGGTCGCCTCCAGAGCGCGCTCGACGTCGACGTCGACGATGCGATTCGGCGGTCGGATGCCACCGCGGCCGAACTTCGTGCCGCCGTTCCGGAGGAACACCGCGCGGCGTTCGACGACCTGTTGGCCGAAGGCCGGCTCGTCTACCGCTTGCGCGACGAGCGAGGTCTCTACAGCGAGATCTCGGCGATCGGACTACTCCGCCTCGCTCTGCTCGAACTCGGTCGCCGTCTCCATCGGCGCGGCCGGCTCGATGCAGCTGCCGACGTGCTCGAGGCCGGCACCGATGAACTCAGCGAGCTGTTCGCCGGCGCCGATGCACCAACGGCTCAGGAACTGCACGAACGGGCCATCGACCGCGTGGACCGCACCGTTGCCGGGGCGCCCCGTTTCCTAGGTCCCCCCATGCCACACCCGCCGCCCGTCGACGAGCTTCCGCCACCGCTGGCCCGACTGATGTCGTCGGTTGGGTTCCTGATCGACGGCATCCTGGGCCAGAAGGAAGCACCCGAGGGTGACGCCACGACGATCGTCGGCATCCCCGGCGCACAAGGGGTGGTGGAGGGACCGGTGCGTCTGGTGCGGTCCATCGACGACCTGTTCTTCCTCGAGCCGGGCGACGTACTGGTGGCACCCACCACCGGCGAAGCGTTCAACTCGATGCTGCACCTGGTGAGCGCGATCGTCACTGACCACGGGAGCTTCGCGTCACATGCCGCCATCGTCTCGCGCGAGATGGGCATCCCGGCGGTGGTCGGCACCTTCGACGGGACGACCCGTCTCGAGCTGGCCAAGCGGGTACGCGTCGACGGCACGGCCGGCCAGGTGACAATCCTCGAATGACCGCGGACGGCGAGGGCGTCGTTCCTGCCATCACGATCGCAGGGATCGCCCTCGCCTCTGCTCTCGTGCCGTTGAACTCCACGATGATCGCGGTCGCGCTGCCGCGGATCGCGCACGACTTCGACATCTCCAAGAGTCGGGCGAGCGTGCTCATCACCTTGTACCTCGTTGCGATGCTGGTCGGGCAACCTCTGGCGGGGCGAGTCTCGGACATCCTCGGAGCGCGACGCCTGGCTACCGTCGCTACGGCGGGGTTCGGTGTCTTCTCCGCGGCGGCCATGGTCGCGAACTCCTTCTGGCTGCTCGTGACGCTCCGGGCGTTGCAGGCGGCGTTCGCTTCGGCGCTGATCCCGAGCGTGCAGGCCATGCTGCGCGAGGTCGTTCCCGATCGCGAGCGCGGCCGGGCGTTCGGGGTCCAGGGCTCCGTGCTCGGTGTCGGGGCCGGTCTCGGACCGGTCATCGGCGGCCTCGCCACGGCGGCGTTCGGGTGGCGCGCGATCTTCGGCGTCAACCTGCCAGTTGTGGTGGCCGTGCTCTACGTACTCCAGCGCCGAGTCGCCCCGTCCATCACGCGGCCCGAGGATCACGCGAGCGTCGCGCCCAACGACTCGGGGCGCTTGTTCAACAACGTGTTCGGCGTCGCCTTCTCCACCCAGGCGCTGTCGACCTTTGCGCAGTACGCGCTCTTGCTGGCCGTGCCGATCGTGCTCGACAGTCGCGGTTGGAGCGCGGCGTCGATCGGTGTGGCGTTGTCGTTCCTCACCCTCGGCATGGTGGTGACCGGACCGTACGGCGGGCGCCTTGGCGATGCTCACGGCCGGCGCCGTCCTGTCATCCTCGGCCTGACTGTCACCGTCGTCGCCGTGGCCGCGTCCGCGGTCGCCGGGGACGACGTGTCGTCGGCGCTGCTCGTCGTCACGCTGTTGCTGTTCGGCCTCGGACTGGGTGTGGCCACCCCGAGCGTGATGACCGCGGGCATCGAGGCGGCACCACCCGCGCGCGTCGGATCGGCCGCGGGCCTGCTGTCGGCGAGCCGTTACGTGGGCAGCATCGCGTCGACGCTCGTGCTGGCGAGCGTCGTACGCGATGACGGCTCCGGATTGGCCACGCTGCTGATCGTGTGCGTCGCCAGCCTGGCCGTGTCGCTGGCGGTCGCCCGCAGACTCCCTGGGCGGCCTGTCGGCGCGCCCGAGCTCGTGCTCTGAGGCGTTGGTCGCTCGGCCTGGTCGCGAGTCGGAGACCCTGCGACGCCCATTGCGGGTTAGAGCAGGCGGACGCAGACTGTCGCCCGGACGACAGGGAGACAGCCATGTTCGTACAGGTCATCGAAGGCAGGACCAACGACCCGGCGGGGATCGTCGAGCAGGGCGATCGGTGGCAGCGCGACGTGCGGCCGGGTGCGATCGGCTACCTCGGTATCACGGCGGGGGTCACGGCCGACGGGCGCGTTGTTGCCATCGTCAGGTTTGAAGACGAGGCCTCGGCCCGCGCCAACGCCGAGCGCCCGGAACAGACCGCGTGGTTCGAGGGCATGGCGAAGCTCTACGACGGCGAGCCGAGCTTCACGGAGTCGAGCGACGTCACCGAGTGGATGGGTGGCGGATCGAACGACGCCGGCTTCGTCCAAGTGATGAAGGGCACCGGAGTCGATCGCGCACAGGTGGAGAAGATGGATGAGCTCTTCGCGCCGTTCGCTGACCAGCGGCCCGATCTCCTCGGCGGCCTGCGCATCTGGACCGGTCCCGACACCTGCATCGACGTCGCGTACTTCACGACCGAGGAAGACGCCCGCAAGGGCGAGCAGGCCGAGCTGCCCGACGAGCTGAAGGAACTGATGAGCCAGTTCGATGGCCTGGGCGAGACCGACTACCTCGACCTCACCGACCCGCAGCTCCACTGACCAAGCCGCGCGCCGCGGCGATGCCGGCCTCGTACTGAGCGTCGTCAGCGGCGCCGAGTCGCGCTCGCGACTCGGCGAGGTACTTCTCCTGGTTCCGCTGCCATTGCTCGGGATCCTGGCGTGCCTTCAATCGATGTGAACGAATCACCGATGTCGCGCGCGAGATGACGGCGTCAGCCGCGGCAGACGATTCGATCTGCAGCTCGTCCGCGACAGCGTCGCCGTGGAACCGGCGAGCGAGTGTGCTCAAGGCCTTGGAACCGATTGACTCCGGCAGCTTCAACGCGTCGTGAAGCTCGCCGGTGATCGACTGGAGTGTGGCCGCGGCCAGCGTCGCCGACTCCGGGATCAGTGGCCCGGTGACGGCCCTCAGCAGCTCGTCGATGCGGCGAGCCTGCTCGTTGGTGGAGATGCCCTCGATCAGCGTTGCGTCGATTCCGAGGAGATGGCCGAGCAACCACCAGTAGCGGTAGAGCGTCGCAGCCTCGCTTGTCG
>JBEEFW010000135.1:0-42055 GCA_041166385.1 Acidimicrobiaceae bacterium
GATGGAGCCCGCGACCGTGCTGAACTTCGAGGACGCGTTGTTTCCGAGCAACGTGATGGCGGCGATGCAGACAACTGCAATCAGCGCCACAAGGAGGGCGTACTCGACCAGCGAGGCGCCGCGCTCTGAATCGAAGCGGGCCCGAAGCCAGGTGGCGAGGAACTCGTACGAGGTGATCATGTCAGTGGTGCTCCCTATTTGGTGGTGTTTGGTGACGACCGTCCCCGGTTCTGGGGAGCTGGCTTCCTGTCATGAGAACTATCGACGGGGGCAAGGGGGCGCTCCATAGGCCACTCGACCCATTTTCGTACTGGCCCGCTCACACTCCGTGGCCGTAGTCATCGCTGACAGTGCTTCGCAGCCCGCTCCGCCCCTCGGATCGGCGAAACGATACGTCCGGGCAGGTCAGTGCAGGTGGATGATGCCCATCCGTACGGCCTGGAGGACGGCCTGGGTGCGGTCCCGGGCGTCGAGCTTCTGGTAGATCGAGGCCAGGTGGTTCTTCACCGTTTTCTGGCTGATGAAGAGCTTGGCGGCGACCTCGGGGGTGGAGCAGCCGTCGGCGATGTGCTGCAGCACCTCCTCCTCCCGGTGGGTGATGATGTGCTCGGCCTCGTCGTCGCTCGGCCGCTCGAGCTTGCGCAGCTCGTTGAGCATGCTCGACGCCAGTTGCGGTGACAGGGCGGTGTCGCCGCTGGCCGCCATGCGAACGGCGCCGGCGATCTCCTCGGTCGAGCAGTCCTTCACGAGATACCCCGATGCCCCCGCCCGGATGGCAGACGCCACGACGTCGGCGTCAGCGTGCATCGTGAGCATCACGACCCGAACCTCGGGCTGAGCGGCGTGCACCCGTCGGGCAGCCTCGACGCCGTCCATCTCGGGCATCGTGACGTCCATGAGGATGACGTCTGGCGAGAGCTCCTCGGACAGCTTGACCGCCTCGAGACCGTCGGACGCCTCGCCGACGACGTCGAAGCCCTCCTCGATCATCGAACGACGCAGCCCTTCACGCAGCATGCGGTGGTCGTCCGCAAGGAGCAACCGGATCGCGGCCATGCCGGAAACCTAGACCCCTGAGCGCCGCAGGCCGAGGAGACTCGCTCGCGGCGCCGGCTGCACACCCAGCAGGCACCGCACTCGGGTGCCGACACCAGGATCGCTTTCGACGTGGAGTGTGGCGCCGATGCTGGCGGCGCGCTCGCGCATCCCGATGATGCCGTACGAGTCGAGCCGGCCCGCCTGCCCGATGGGGAAGCCCTTGCCGTCGTCGGCGATGTCGAGCATGGCGGCGTGGCCGGCGCACTGCCAGTTGATCGTGACCTGCGTGGCCTCGGCGTGCTTCTCGATGTTGGCCAGCGCCTCTTGGGCGATGCGGAACATCTCGCGCTCCTGTGCGAGCGGGAGCCGTCCCGTCTCTTCGCTTCGCAGCACGACGTCGAGGCTCGAGCGGTCCCGCACCCGCTGGAGATAGAGGTTGAGCACCGACAACATGCCGTGCTCCTCGGACACGTCGGTGCGGAGGTCGTAGAGGGTGTCGCGGACCTCGCGGATCACGTCCCGAATGTCGGAGCGGAGCTGTTCGAGGGACGGGCCCACGCTGTCGCCCCGGCCGTCGCTCTTGACGATGCGATCGAGCTCGAAGGCGAGGTAGGCGAGCGACTGGCCGATCCGGTCGTGGAGGTCCCGGGCGATCCTGGTGCGTTCCTCCTCGGCCCCCACGGTCCGCAGACGGCCGAACCAGCGAGCGTTGTCCAGCGCGAGGGCAGCGGGCTCGGCGAACCCCGTGAGGAGCTCGACATCGCGGTCGGTGAAATGGTTCGCCTCGGGGTGCTCGAGCGACACGAGGCCGATCACCGAGCCGCGGGCGAGCAGCACCGTGTAGATGCCGGAGTACATGCGGGGAGCGAGGCCGGGCCCGCCGGTGACCAACAGGTTCGGCTCGGACACCACGCCGCGCTCGGCGACGGCCGCGGACAGCGCGGGCGGGAGGTCGTCGACGCCGATGCGGGGCGGCAGCCGAGTGCCTTCGCGCCGGGCAACGTTCCACCCTCGGTCCGCGTCGTCGAGCAACAGCACGGCGGCGGCCGTGAACTCGAACAGGTCGCGCAGCCGGCTCATGGTCGAGTCGAGGCACTCGTCCAGATCGAGCGACGCCGGCAGCGACTGCGCGACGCGGTGCAACGAGAACAGCAGCGCGTTCGCGTCGGCGAGGCGCCCGAGGCGGTCGAGTGCCAGGGTCTGCTGTCGATCGGCTTCGCCGGAGATTCGCCGCGCATAGCCCGCCACGAGTGCGATGAGCACCATCCACGAGGCCCACTGCGCCGGCAGCCGCAGCTCGTGGTTGTCGTTGCTGACGTAGTCCGGCACGGTGACCGACACCACCGACACGACGGCGACCAGCAACGAGAACGCAAACCCTCGGGAGAAGCCGGCCACGATGATGGCGGTGATCAAGGAGAACACGAACGGCGAATCCCAATAGCCGGTGGACACGACGATGACGACGTGGAGGGCGACCTCTGCGGTCACGGCGACGACGCTGCGAACGCTGTCGTCGACGCGCAACGGCCGAACGGTGCGCAGTCCGGCATAGGCGATGACGAGCAGGCACCACAGCGCCGTGGTGGCGTTGTTGTCGTGGACGTCGGCGGCCGCGAGCACCAGCCCGACGCCGACGGTTCCCCACCGGACACCGATGATCGCGGGACGGAACGGAGCGAGCCGGTCGGGGCGCTCCGAGAGGCCGACTAGTGGAACGACCTGCCGATCTGCGCGGCGGCGGGCCCGAGCACGATCACGAAGACGGGCGGGAAGATGAAGAGGATGAGCGGGAACAGGATCTTGACCGGCAGCTTCGCTGCCTTCTCGCGTGCCCACTGGCGGCGCTTCGACCGCATCTCCGTTGCTTGCGTCTTGAGGACGCGCCCGATCGGCATCCCCAGGACGTCCGCCTGTGTCAGGGCCAGTACGAAGTTCGATAGCTCCGGCACCTCGGTGCGCTTTTTGAGGTTCTGGAGAGCGTCCCGCCGTGGCAGGCCGAGCTCCATTTCCTTCAGCGTACGGGAGAACTCGTCCGCGAGCGGGGAATCAAAGTGCTCGCACACGATGCCCAGGGCTCCCTCGAACCCGACGCCGGCCTCGACCGAGATGGCAAGAAGGTCGAGTGTGTCCGGAAGATCGCGAAGCAGCTGCTCTTGACGGGTCTTCATGGCCGACGAGAGCCGCGCGTTCGGGTACGCCGCGCCGACCGCAGGCGTCGCCACCAGGAAGATCAGGGAGAAGCCGGTGGACGGGTGGGCCAGCACGCTGTACCCCAGGGCCGCCGCGAACCCGACGACGCCGAGCAGCACCTGCGCGGTGATGATCTCCTCCGGGCGGTAGCGGCCCGAGAGACCGGCGTACACGAGCTTCTGGCGGACGCTGTCCCGGTAGTTGGTCGGCAGCAGTGTGGCGATCGATCCGAGCGCACGGCTCCCCAGCGGCCGCAGCACCCGGCTGAGGAACGGCTCGGCGAGCAACTGCTGGAAGTCGTCGGCCTCGTCGACGTCGTCGTCGAGGCTCCGCAGGTACGCCTCAGGGTCGTCGACGGCGACCGCAGACCGGTTGGACAACCCCGCGTAGACGAGGACGCCGGCGCCGAGCGCGAAGAAGAGCAGGGCTGCGGTCATCTACACGTCCACCTTCACCATCTTGTTGATGAACATCACGCCGAAGATCACCGACGCGGCCGAGCCCGCGAGCCACACGTAGCCCCACCCTTGGAACATCGAGTTCATGTAACCGGGGTTCATCACCGAGATGGCGACGAGCAGGAAGACCGGCAGCGCGCCGAGCACCCACGCCGAGATGCGACCCTCCGCGGTCAGCACGTCGACCTCGCGCCGGATCTCTTCGCGCGCTCGGATGAAGTCGGCGAGCGTGTGGAGCAGGTCGGCGAGCCGTCCGCCGACGGTCTGCTGGATGCGGATGGCTTGGACGACCCATTCGACATCGCGCACGCCGATGCGCTGCGCCATGCGGTCGAGGGCATCGACGACGGGATCGCCGAGCTGCGTCTCGTTGACGACACGGGCGAACTCCTCGGCCAGCGGAGGCTCTGACTCCTCGCACATCAACTGGATGGCACGAAGAAACGTGTGGCCGGCCGACAGCGACGACGCGATGAGCGACAGCGCGTCGGGGAACTGGGACTCGAACTTCTTGCGCCTCTTGGTGATGCGCTGGCTCAAATAGAAGTTGCCGAACAGCACTGCGACGACCACACCGACGACACCGCAGAACCACTGTGAGGTGATGGCCAGCCCGAAGGAACCCAACACCACAGCGCCGGCGAGCACGATGACCACGTACTCGCCTGTTCGCAGCGGGAGGCGCGACTTCTCGAGCTTGGTGGCGAGCGATCCCTTCTCGTCGAGTTGCTCGACGAACCGCCCCGCCATCTGGCTGAGGCTGTCGACGAGGGTCGTGTGCTGCTCGATCACGTCCTCGAGCGGGACGTCGGTTTCGCCGTACGGCAGATCGAGGATGTCGGCGAGCCGTTCCTCGCGGGCGTACACCCGGGAGAGGAAGCCGACCACGAGCAGGGCGAGCCCGCCGCCGACGAGCACGGCGGCGATCCAGGTGCCGGTACTCACCGCAGCCTTTCCCGCTCGGCGATCTCGCCGGGTTCGGGCACGCGCACCTTCCGCCGCACGACGGAGGCTGCCGGTCGGAGGGGAGTGGGGGATCGGAATGCCGAGGCCGGCACCTCGATCTCCCGCTCGACGAGCTTGTCCATGAACTTCGGGCGTAGGCCGGTGGCGACCAACTCGCCCGAGGGCTTGCCCCGCTCGGTGCCCGGCAGGAACCGGAACTTGAAGATCTCCTGGAGCAAGATCGTCTCACCCTCGAGTCCCTGCACCTCGGACACTGCGGTCACGACCCGCCGGCCGTCGGGGAGGCGGTCGACGTGGATGATGATGTCGATGGCGGACGCGATTTGCTCGCGAATGGCCTTCACCGGAAGATCGAAGCCCGCCATCAGCACCATCGTCTCGAGCCGGCTCAGGCCGTCGCGGGGGCTGTTCGAGTGCACGGTGGTCATCGAGCCTTCGTGACCGGTGTTCATGGCCTGCAACATGTCGAGGGCCTCACCCGAACGGCACTCGCCGACGATGATGCGATCGGGCCGCATGCGCAGCGCGTTCTTCACGAGGTCGCGGATCTTGACCTCGCCGTTGCCCTCCGCGTTCGCCGGACGAGCTTCGAGGTTGATGACGTGCGGCTGCTGGAGCTGGAGCTCGGCGGAGTCTTCGATCGTGATCACGCGCTCGCCATCGGGAATGAACGACGACAGCACGTTCAGGTTCGTGGTCTTGCCGGTACCCGTACCGCCCGAGACGAGGATGTTGAGGCGCGCCCGCACGCACGCGTCCATGACCGTGACGAGGTCGAGGGTGTAGGTGCCGAAGTTGATCAGGTCCTTGGCCGTGTACGGGTCGGCCGAGAACTTTCGGATCGTCAGGACTGAGCCGTGGATCGCGAGCGGCGGGATGATGGCGTTGACGCGCGAGCCGTCGGGCAAGCGAGCGTCGACCATCGGCGATGCTTCGTCGACGCGGCGACCGACAGCCGAGACGATCTTGTCGATCACCTGGCGGTACTGCACATCGTCCGTAAAGGACAGGTCGGTGCGCTCGATGAGGCCGGAGCGTTCGATCCAGATGTCGTCGTAGTTGTTGCACATGATCTCGGTGATGGATCCGTCGTGCAGGAGCGCGTCGAGCGGGCCGTACCCGAGGGTGTCGGAGATCATCTCCTGGACGAACTTGCGCCGTTCGAGCGGCGAGACGCTCACGTCTTCTCGCTGCAGGATGCGGTCCAGGGCGCTCTTGACCTCGTCGGTGAGCTCGTCGCCGGAGAGACCCTTCATCTTCGGCGCGACTTCGTCGAGCACGAGCTCGCGCACCTTGCGCTTCGTTGCCTCCCACGCGTCGCCGCCGCGGGCGCGCGCCGCGCTCGGCGCTGACTTCTTCGTAGCGGTGCTCGACGAGAGAGTGGTGGTGGCCTCCGCGGCGACCTTCTCCTCCTCTTCGAGTGCGGCCAGCTTCTCCGAGAGCTTCAACGGTCCTCCTGCGGCTACGGGCGCTTCCGGCCGAAGAGGCCGCGCTTCTTTTGTGGGGCGACGTCCTCCACCTGGGCTTGCGCCTCGAGCGGAAGCAGAGGCTTCATGCCCGACGTCATCAGCCGGCTGATCTCCGACTGGGGCGACGCCGCCATCACGGGCATCCCGAGGTTGATCGAGCGACTGACCTCTTTGGCGTACGGCAGCACCGCTTGAAACCCTTGGGGGAACAGCTTGGTGACCTGCTCGATGTCGATGCCGACGTCGGACTCGGCCTTGTTGAGGATCAGCTTCACGTTCTCCGTCGAGATCTTGAGCCGCTCGAGCGTGCTCAAGAAGACGCTCATGTTCCGCACGCTCGGAAGGTCGAGCGTGGCCATCACGTACAACATGTCGGAGAGATCGAACGCGGCAAGGACGCTCTCGTTGAGCTGCGGCGGCGTGTCGACGATGACGTAGTCGAACTGCTTGCGCACCGCTTCGATGATGCGAGTGACGTCGGGGGGCGAGATGCGATCGGCCTCCGATGGCTCACGTGGTGCGGCCAGCACGTGCACACCGGTCTCGTGGGCGACCGTGTACTCCTCGATGTGGGCGCGCAAGTCGTCCTCGTCGGTGTCCTCACGCTGCAATGCATCGAAGATCGTGTACTTCGGACGCAGCCGCATGGCGGTGACGACCTCGCCGAACTGCAGGTCGAGGTCGACGACGCACACGCGCTTTCCCGTGTAGCGCGTGAGGAAGTAGCCGATGTTCGTGGCGAAGAAGGTCTTGCCGCAGCCGCCAGTGGCTGACGAGATGGTGAAGACCCGACCCGGTTGCCGAATGCCGGGCGCGACGACCGCCGGAGCGGCGGCCGGCGCTGCCGGCTCTGCGGCGACGGGGGCGGCCGTCTGCGCGAGTTCGACCGCTCGGTCGAGGCATTCGATGAGCTCTTTGTCGTCGACGGGGAGCTGCAACAGGTCGATCGCCCCAGCGCGCACGATCTCCCGGAGGCTGCCGTCGGGTCGCCGGCTGAATGCCAGCACGACACTCATTCCGGGGAGCTCTTCACGGATCAGGCCCAGCCGCTGCAGACCCGAGCGGGTACCGAGGCTCGGACCGGCGACGAGCACGTCGAACGGCCCGTCGTTCTCGAGCAGCTCGCCGACGGACCCGAGGCGCGTGCATGGCACGACGTCGGGACGCGGCCGCAGCTCGTCGGCGATGTGTTGGACTTGCTGTGCGAGCTCCTCACCCCTGTCGAGGACGAGGATCTTTGGGTTCCGCAACGGTGCTCCCTCGCTACTTGTCGCGGGCGTTGGCCACTTCGGGTGACTCGCCGAAGATGTTCAAGAAGTCTCGACCCGGCGTCGGTCCGGAGGGGGCGGCCTGGTCGCCGACACGGGTCAGGTACAGGTTCACGCCGGTGGAGGACGAGCCGAAGATGACCTTCTCCGCATCGATCGCGTCGAGGGCCAGCAGCACGGTCAACGTTCCGATGGTCGAACTGGGTCGAGACACGACCCCGGTCTGATTGGTGGTCGGCGTGGTGGAGCCGCCGAGCGCAGCCACTTGCTGCTGCACGTCGATGACCCTCACCCTCGTGAGCAGCAGCTGCGTGCGGGGCGTGGAGTACGGCAGGTCGGCGGTGCCGCCGCCGACGTTCTGCACCGGCGCCGGGATCACTTGGTACACGTTGACCAGATCACCGGGCGCCAGGTAGCCGGCGCCTCCCGCCACGAACGGCACGTCGATGGCGATCGCTTCCTTGCCGTCCGGCACCTGCACGCTGGGGGAGATGCTGCGCACCTTGAGGCCGCCCGAGCGGATCTGCTCGCCCTTCGAGAACTTCAGCGTGAAGATCTGGTTGCTCAGCTGGCTCGGGGTCGACAGGGCGTCGGGCTGGCGGTCCGATGTGTTCACTCGCCGGACCTCGACCTTGGCGGTGGCGTCGTCGCCGTTGGTCCCCGCGGCGATGTCTTCCTTCGCGACGAGCACGTCGATGGTGCCGGCCGCGCGCGACGTGCCGTTTCCGTCGTCGCGTGACAGCAACGCGACGATCACGACACCGACGACGAAGAATGCGATGCCCGCGAGCACCAGCAGATTCGACCGACGCACAACCACCCCCCTCGGCTCAGAAACTCTCCGAGATTGTCGGCACTCAAGGCCATGATCTCCATGGCCTGATCGGGTCATTTGCAGATGACCCGTATTGACTAGTCAGCACCGTCAACGGGCGGTGCGTGTGTAAGTTGGCGCGGTGCTGCTGCTCGGCCTGACAGGCGGCATCGGGTCGGGCAAATCCACGGTGTCGACGCTGCTCGCGGCGAAGGGCGCCGTGATCATCGACGCCGATGCGATCACGCACTCCCTCCAGCAACCGGGACAGCCGGTGTTCGACGAGATCGTGGCGCGCTTCGGCCCCGGCATCCTCGCCGCCAACGGCACGCTGGATCGCGCCGCGCTCGGTGCGATCGTTTTCGCGGACGAGGCCGCCCGGAAGGATCTCGAGCACATCGTGCATCCGGCTGTCGGGGCGGAAATGCTCAAAAGGATGCAAGCCGAAGCCGACACGGACCACGTGGTGGTCTACGACGTTCCGCTCCTGGTCGAGGCCGCCCGCCGTGCGATGTCCTTCGCCGGGGTGATCGTCGTCGACATCGACGCTGACATCGCTGTTCGGCGGGTCGTGGAGCAACGGGGCATGGAGGAGCGCGACGTCCGCGCCCGGGTCGCCAACCAGGCGAGCCGGGACGAGCGACTCGCGGTGGCCGACAAGGTGATCGACAACTCCGGCACGCGCGACGACCTTCGCCGTCAGGTCGACGAGGTGTGGGCGTGGATACAGACACTGCCGCAGCCATAGCCACCCGGACGCGGGCGCGCACCGACGCGCTCGCCCTGTTCGCGGTGACCTGGGCCCTGGCCACGCTGTTTCACGTATGGGGCCCGAGCGGCGCGGCGTTCGGCCTTTTCGACCGGCGTTCGACGCTCGGCCTCTGGCAGGCGATCGCCGGCATCGTCGCCGTCGCGGTGCTGGTTCGCCCGCGGTCGCTGCCGTTGCTCGGCGCGCTGACGGTGCTCGGGCCGATCACGCTCTGGTACGAGATGCCGGTCGCCGGGAGCCATTGGGTGCTCGCCTGCCTGGTCGACGTCGCGCTGCTGCTGGCGTTGGTCGGTGGGCGCAGTCGCGATCGGATCGAGACGACCTTCGTTCCGCTCGCTCGGATGGTGCTCGTCGGCTTCTACTTCTTTGCAGCGTTCGCCAAGCTCAACCACTCCTTCTTCACGCCGAGTGCGAGTTGCGGCAACTTCTACTTCGACGAGCTCGCCGGATCGCTCCGTCTGTCGGTGCACAGCGCAACGGCCGGTTGGTGGTCGCATCTCGTTCCCTTGGGCGTCGCCGCGATCGAGATGTCGATCCCGATCTTGCTGTGCATACGGCGCACCCGGCACGCCGGGGTCGTTGTCGGGCTGGTGTTCCACGGCGTCATCGCGCTGGATCAGACCCATCCGTTCTCGGACTTCTCGTCGGTCTTGGTTGCGCTGTTCCTCCTGTTCCTCCCGGCGTCGTTCGCGGCCGGAGTGATGGAGCGCTTCCGCGTCGAGTGGCGGGCAGTCGTGGCGGGAGTGTGCGGGGCCCTGCTGCTCGTCCAGTGGAAGCAAGGTGACTCGCGACTGTTCACCGACGGCCTCGGGTGGGCGTGGGTGATCTACATCGTTGTGGTGCTGGCTCTTGTCGTTCAGTACTTGCGGGACAGGCCCGCGCCGATCGAACGGCCGCTGAGCTTCGCCCGCCATGGCGTGCCGCGGTGGCTTGTGATCGTGCCGCTGCTCGTGTTGGTCACGGGCCTGTCGCCCTATCTCGAGCTGCGCACGGCGTACGCGTTCAACATGTACTCCAACCTGCAGACGGCCGACGGCGAGTCGAACCACCTCCTCGTGACACGCACGTTCCCTGTCACCGACTTCCAGTCGGACCCGGTGCGGATCACCGCCACGAGTGATCGTGGGCTGCAGCTGTACGTCGGCGAGTTCGACATCCCGTTCCTCCAGCTACGTGACTACCTCAGCCGCCACCCCGGTGCGGCCGTCACGTACGTGCGAGGGGGCGTGGAGCACACGGTGGCCCACGCCTCGGACGACCCGGCCCTGGTGGAGCCCGTCCCGGAGTGGGAGTCGAAGCTGTTCGCCTTCCGTTCCATCGACCAGACCGACCCCACGGAGTGCCAGCCGGTCTTCCTGCCCGCCCTGTGATTTCGGCTTCACTCGTTCGCTCGCTGCGCTCGCTCACTCCGTTCAGCCGAGTTGTGAGGCGCTCGCCTTCGGCGAGCACTCAGCCGCCTTCGGCCGGCAAAGCCGGACCAACGGCGGATCTGCGGGGGTTCCCCCCGCACCCCCTGCGCCTGCGGCACTGTCGCACCCCCCTCGTAGGATTCTCCCGATGCCCAAGTTCGAGGTGGTCTCCGAATTCGCGCCGGCGGGGGATCAGCCCAAGGCGATCGCCCAATTGGCCGGAGGCATCAACCGGGGCGACCGCTACCAGACCCTCCTGGGCATCACCGGGTCCGGCAAGAGCGCCACCGTGGCGTGGACGATCGAGCAGGTCCAGAAGCCGACCCTGGTGCTGGCGCCCAACAAGTCGCTCGCCGCCCAGCTGGCCAACGAGTTCCGAGAGTTCTTTCCGAAGAACCGGGTCGAGTACTTCGTCAGCTACTACGACTACTACCAGCCCGAGGCGTACATCGCGTCGAGCGACACGTACATCGAGAAGGACAGCTCGATCAACGACGAGATCGATCGGCTGCGCCACGCGGCCACGTCGGCGCTGCTCACCCGCAACGACGTGATCGTCGTCGCATCGGTCTCCTGCATCTACGGGTTGGGCTCGCCCGAGGAGTATCGCGACCACTACCTGGTCCTGAAGCCGGGCGAGGAGCGCGATCAGCGATCGATCCTCCGCCAGCTCGTCGACATGAACTACGACCGAAACGACATGAACCTCGTCCGCGGCACGTTCCGCGTTCGAGGCGACACCATCGAGATCCACCCGGCCTACGACGAGACCGCCGTGCGCATCGAGCTGTTCGGCGACGAGATCGAGCAGATCACGGTCGTCGACCCGCTGACCGGCGAACGCGTGCAGACGCTCGAGGAGCTCATCGTGTTCCCGGCGTCGCACTACGTCGCCAGCGAGGAACGGATGCAGAAGGCGATCGTGCGCATCGAAGCCGAGCTGCAAGAGCGGCTCGCGTACTTCGAGCGCGAGGGCAAGCTGCTCGAAGCGCAACGACTGCGGATGCGGACCCAGTACGACCTCGAGATGATGCAAGAGGTCGGCTATTGCAACGGTGTCGAGAACTACTCAGGTCCGATCGACGGTAGGAGTCCGGGTGAGGCGCCCAACACGCTGCTCGACTACTTCCCGAAAGACTTCCTCGTCATCGTCGACGAGAGCCACGTGGCCGTGCCCCAGCTCCACGGACAGTACGAGGGCGACCGCAGTCGCAAGGAGGTGTTGATCGACCACGGCTTCCGGTTGCCGTCGGCGGCCGACAACCGTCCCTTGCGGTTCGATGAGTTCGTCGAGCGCGTGCCCCAAGTGGTGTTTCTCTCGGCGACCCCCAGCCCCTATGAGATCCAGGTGTCGCAACAGGTGGTCGAGCAGATCGTGCGGCCCACCGGCCTCACCGATCCCGAGGTCATCGTCAAGCCGACGAAGGGTCAGATCGACGATCTGTTGGAGCAGATCAACACCCGGGTGACGCAAGGCAACCGGGTGCTCGTGACGACGCTGACGAAGAAGATGGCGGAAGACCTCACCGACTACCTGCTCGAGCTCGGCGTGCGTGTCCGTTATCTGCACTCCAACGTCGACACCATCCAGCGCATCGAGATCATCCGCGATCTCCGCCTCGGCGAGTTCGACGTGCTCGTGGGCATCAACCTCCTTCGGGAAGGTCTCGACCTACCCGAGGTGTCATTGGTTGCCATCCTCGATGCCGACAAGGAGGGCTTCCTCCGCAGCGAGACGTCGCTCATCCAGATGATCGGTCGAGCAGCCCGCAACGTCGAGGGTGAAGTGATCATGTACGCGGACAACGTCACCGCGTCGATGCAGAAGGCCATCTCCGAGACGAACCGTCGCCGAGGGGTGCAAGAGCAGTACAACATCGAGCACGGCATCGACCCTCAGACGATTCGCAAGGCGGTCACCGACATCCTCGCGAGCTTGCGGCCGGATGGCGACGGCAAGGCGCCATCTCCCGGACGCGATCGGCGAGGTCGACTTCAGCGGGCGCGCGACGAACGGCTGCGCAACGAACTCGGTGACCTTGCGCCTTCCGAGCTCGGGCGGTTGATCCAAACGCTCGAGGAAGAGATGCACGAGGCGGCCGCCGACCTCCGATTCGAATACGCGGCGCGGTTGCGCGACGAGGTCAACGAGCTGCGCCGGGAGCTGCGCGACGCGGGTTGATCACCGACGCCGGCGAACACCCTCACTACCGTGAGGCCGTGCGCCGGCGACCTGCCCTCGTGCTCCTGCCGCTGGCGATCCTGTTTCTCGCGACGGGCTTGATCGAAGCGTGGCGCGACTCGCCAACCGTCGACGAGACCGTCGACATCGCGGCGGGCGTGACGGGATTGGTGCGGCACGACCTTCGACTCACCCCTGAGCACGGCGTGCTCACCCGTGTGCTGCCTGCTCTGCCCGCCTTGTTCGCGCAACCGATCGTGCCGGACGGCCCCGGGTATCAGTCCGGTGACTGGTTCGATCACACCGACGAGTTCGTCCGGACGAACGAGACCGCCGGTCGCCTGCACCGCGTGGTGTTCCTCTCGCGGCTCGTCCCGCTGCTGGAGGGGCTCGCCGTCGCAGGGCTGCTGTACGTGCTCGGGGCACGACTGTTCGGAGCGTGGTCCGGAGTGCTTTCGGGCGCGTTGTGGCTGACCACGCCCGTCTTCGTCGGCTTCGGTCACATCGCGAGCGTCGACGTCGCCTTCACGCTCGCGACGCTCGCGGTCAGCCTTGCCTTGCTTCGCTTTCTGGAGGCGCCGTCCGACCGTCGCGCCCTTGTCGTCGGACTGACGGTGGGCGCGGCGCTGCTGACTCGCCATCTCGGGCTCGTGCTGCTCGCCGTCGCCGCCGGTGTGATCTCGTTCTCGGGGTGGAAGGCGGCCCGCTCGCTCGCGCTGCGCCGGGCCGCCGTGGTGGCGCTGGTGTCGTGGGCATCGGTGTGGATCGTCGTCCGTGTACTGGCGTTCTCGTCGCCCGGGGAACCAAGCGGGGCCCGGCTCGACAGCCTCATCGCCGCCGGGCGCGGGGACTCCTTCCTCACGAGGTTGGTGCTCGCCGTTCCCTGGCCGAAGGAATGGGCCGCCGGGTTCGCGTACCTCGTGCTCACATCCGCTGCGAAGCCGGCGTACCTGTTCGGGCAGGCGTGGGACGGAGGTCGGTGGTGGTATTTCCTGGGCGCCGTGCTCGTGAAGGTGCCGCTGATCGCCGTCATCGCGCTCGTCGTCGGTCCATTTGGTTGGCGGCGAGTCCCGAGGCGAGAGGCGCGCAACGCCTTTGCGGTGGTCGTCGTTCCTGCGATCGCGTTGCTCGTGGCGATCGGGGCGCAACCGCTCAACCTCGGCTTGCGCTACGCGTTTCCCTCGTTGGCGCTGTGGTTCGTCGCGGCCGGGCCGGTGGTGCTGCTCGGCCGTCCGGCGCTGCGCCGCGTCGGCGCGACCGTCTTGGCAGTGACGCAGGTGATGGCGTTCGGCGTGGCCTACCCGAACTCCATCGCGTGGACACCGCCGCCGTTCCAACCTGCCTACCGATGGGCGACCGACTCGAATGTGGACTACGGACAAGACAACGGGCGCGTCAACGACTGGGCTGTCGGGCGTGCGCCGCTCGTCGACCTGCTCCTCCCGCGAGGGTTCGACCCGCCAGCGGGTAGCCGCTCGCTGCTTGAGGTGTCGCCCGCCGATGTCCGAGGTTGGGTGGCCGTGTCCGCGACGCGTCTCACCGCGCTCGACCGCGACGCGTTGTCGTGGCTCCGCGCCTATTGCCCGACCGGCACGTTGGGAGGCAGCGTGCTGATCTACCGCTTCGACTCGCCCGTCGACCCCCGACCCGGTCCGACCATGCCGGTGGCGATGTGTCCGGAGGAGGAATCGACGCGTACGGGGTGACCCGGCGTCGCGAGGGTGACGATGCCGAGCACGAGCACAGGCATCATTGAACGCGTGCTGCCGTAGTTGTTGCCGATGACGTCTCCGTTGCTCACCGCGGCCAACAGCAGGCTCAACGCAATGCTCCAGCCGAGTGGATGAGAGAAGCCGCGACGGACCAACGCGGCCGTCCCGACCGTTGCGGACGCGATGGCCGTGGCCATCCCGACGAGCTCGTGGCGATGCCACCACTGATGGGCCAATGCGTCGCGCCAACCGACGAACGGCGCAACAAGTTCGCCGATGTGCTCGTCGCTCGACGGGATGATCACGCGCAACGCGAGCAGCCACAGGATGACAACCACGGCGGGTGTGACCGCGAAGATGAACGCGGCGCGGCTTCGGCGCCACATCGCCCACCCCACGATCACGACGATGATGACCTCCTTTGCGAGTACGGCCCCGATCGCACACACGATGGCCGGGAGGAGTCGCGCTCGATGGGCGAGCGCCACTGCCGCGAGCGCCAGTGCCAGGGCAAGCGCGTCGGCGCCCGAGGCCCGGAGTGAGAACCACGCTCCGGGAGTGAGCGCGAACACCGCAGCCAACCAAGGCCGTCCGCCGAGCAGGACGGCTAACGCGCCGGTCGCGAGCGCACCCGCGAAGATGGCGGCGACACCGACGATGACGAACGCGGCGACGAGTCCGTAGCCACCACCCGTCGGATGCAACAGCCACGCAAACCACGCGAGCAACGGACGTTGCAGGCGATACCGCGGGCGGTCGAGGAGCGGCGCCACCTCCATCGGATGCGTGGGGTTGCGCGCGATCGCGTAGAACTGTTGACCGTCGAGACCGAGCCCGCTTGGGAGCTGGACCTCGGGGAAGTCCTCCCGGAAAACACGAGCGGACGGCCCGTCGGCGCCGGGCTGGATGAAGTTGAGCGCGTTCCGACCGGATCGTTGCACGTCGATGAACACCCAGAGGCAGATCACGATCGTCCCGAGCAATGCCCAACGCGCGATGTCGCGCCACGGTAGGGCCGGAGTGCCGCGCTCGTGAGCCGGCGAGACCATGCGTGCACAGTACCGGTCGAGTCAGCGAGCATTGGTCGATGACTCGTGCGTCGAAGCGTGCTCTCTCGGCGCCCCTGTGGCTTCACGCCGGCGTTCTTCTCGTCGTGCTGCTCGCGCTCCTCCCCCTCGCTCGTCCTGACACGGTCTTCTTCGCGGATGAAGGTTCGGCGCTCGCGCAAGCGGAGCAACTGGCAGACGGACAGGGCTGGAGTCGGCCTCTGTCGTTCCCCGAGGCCGACCCGGAGCGACGGTCCTTTCCACTCTTCAACTCCGTCGTCCCCGATCGTGTCGTTCCGCTCGGGCAGCACCCCGCATACGCGCTCGTTGTGGAGCCATGGTTCGCCGTGGGCGGACCGACCGGCGCAGCCGTGCTGTCGCTCGTCGCACTCACGGTCGCCGCCTTCCTCGGCGCGTGCATCGGTCGACGGCTGCGGCCGGGGATCGAGGTCGCCGCGCTGTGGGCGATCGGGCTCTCGTCGCCGCTCGCTCTTGACGGCTATCTGGTCGTCGGCCACACGCTGGCCGCGGCGATGGCTGCCGCCGCGGCGCTGGCCGTGATCCGTTTCTGCGAACGCGAACGCCGACTGGCCATGGGTGTCGCCGCGGTGCTCTTCGCGATGGCGACAGGCCTTCTTCGAAACGAGGGGATCCTGTACGCGGCCGCGATCGGCATCGCCGTACTCGTGGCCGGCTGGCGCGGGCGCGACCGTCTGCTGATGCTGTTGGGCGGTCTCGTGATGGTCACCGCCGAAGGGTCGCGCCTCGCCGACGCCGCCCTGCGCACCCACGTCGTGCGCCTGGGCGACCTGAGGCAATTCGGTGTGGCAGGGGAGGGGAGCTGGATCGGCTCCCACGTGCAGAGCACGTTTGTCACGCTGCTGCTGCCGTCCTACGGCAACTTCGACATCGGCGACGTCATGCTGACGATCGGTGTCGCATGCGCGATCGTCGCCGCGATCATTGCCCGCCGCCGGCCCGAGGACCGCAGCGGCTTCTTGCTGTTTGGCGGCTTGGCGGTGGCGGCGATGACGTCTCGGCTCTTCGTCGCACCCGCACCGGTGCCGGGGCTGTTCCTGGCCTGCCCGGTGCTCGGGATCGCGCTCGCACTGGCCAACCGGCGGGTGGTCGCGCGACCCCACATGACGATGCTCGCCAGTGCGGTCGTCCTGTTCGCCGCCGCCGTCCTCGCCACGCAGTACGCCGGAGCCGGAGGGCGGGAATGGGGTTGGCGCTACTTCTCGCTCGCCCTTCCGGTGGCCGTGCCGATCGCGTTGATCGTCATCGTCGACGGCGCCGCTCGGATCTCCGAGCGTGACCGCCGCGTCGCCGGTCAGATGCTGGTCGGGTTGTGCGCGGCGATCGGGGTCCTCGCCTTCCTCTCGTTGCGGGCCGTCCGCGACGACGACCGTCAGATCGTCGACGGCATCCGCGCCGCCTATCAAGCGACTCCCGCCGGCGACGGCGGCAAACCGGTCGTGGTCACGACCCAACCCGGCACCCTCGATCGGTTCAGTTGGGACCACGTCGACGAGACCCGTTGGCTCGCGATCGAGACGGACGACCGGCCCGATGTCGCGGCCTTTCTCGCGCGGATCGAGCGGCTGGGTGTCCAGCGGATCACCTTCGTCACCGCGCACCTCGACGACGACCTCGAGGTCGTCATGCGCAACGGAGATGTGGTCGCGCGGCGCGCGCTCCCGGACGAGCATTGGGTCCTCACAGTGGTGCTGCGCGCCGAGGGCACGTAAGGCTGGAGCGAACAAATGTTCCCCCCTGCGGGAGCCGCGCGGAGATAGGCTCGATCTTCAATGCCTGAACGCCCAGCCTCCGACAAACTGGTCATCAGAGGCGCCCGAGAGCACAACCTTCGGAACATCAATCTCGAGCTGCCGCGCGACCGGCTCATCGTGCTCACCGGTCTGTCGGGCTCGGGAAAATCGTCGCTCGCGTTCGACACGATCTACGCCGAGGGCCAGCGCCGGTACGTCGAGTCGCTCTCGGCCTACGCCCGGCAATTCCTCGGCCAGATGGACAAGCCCGACGTCGATTTCATCGAAGGTCTGTCGCCGGCGATCTCCATCGATCAGAAGTCCGCGTCGCGCAATCCGCGGTCGACGGTCGGCACGATCACCGAGGTCTACGACTACCTGCGACTGCTGTACGCCCGCATCGGCGTGCCCCATTGCCCGTTCGACGGCACTGAGGTCACCCGCCAGACGCCGCAGCAGATCGTCGACCGCGTGCTCAAGCTGCCGGAGGGTACGCGCTTCCAGGTTCTGGCGCCGGTGGTGCGCGGTCGGAAGGGCACGTACGACACGCTGCTCGCCGATCTGGCCACGCAGGGCTTCGCGCGCGCCCGGGTCGACGGCGAGGTGATCGAGCTCACCGACAAGACGGATCTCGCCCGCTACGAGCAGCACACGATCGAGGTGATCGTCGACCGGTTGGTTCGCCGGGCGGGGATCGAACGGCGGCTCACCGACTCGCTCGAGACCGCGCTGAAGCTGGCCGAGGGCGTCGCCGAGGTCGAGATCGTGTCGAAGGAGGGCGAGCTCGAGGGCGAGACGCTGACGTTCTCGCAGCACCTCGCCTGCATGACGTGCGGACGCTCGTACGAAGAGCTCGCGCCCCGCAACTTCTCGTTCAACTCGCCGTACGGCGCCTGCGAGAAATGCGATGGCCTCGGCACCACGTTCGAGGTCGACCCCGATCTGATCGTGCCGAACCCCGATCTGTCGATCAGCGAAGGGGCGATCGCGCCGTGGGCCGCGGGCCGCAGCCAGTACTACAGCCGCCTCGTCGAGTCCGCCGCCGAGGAGCACAAGATCTCGACCGAGAAGCCGTGGTCGAAGCTCACCGAGAAGCAACGCAAGCTGATCCTCTTCGGCACGGGCGATCGCGTGCAGGTGAAGTTCCGCAACCGGTACGGCCGCGTGCGCAGCTACTCGGCGACCTACGAGGGGGCGGTGCCGTGGCTGCAGCGCCGGCACTCGGAGTCCGAGAGCGATGCGGTGCGTGAGCAGATCGAGGGCTACATGCGCGAGGTGCCGTGCCACGAGTGCGGTGGTGCTCGCCTCAAGCCGTTGTCCTTGGCCGTCACGATCGACGGCCGCAACATCGCCGATCTCTGCGGCCTGTCGATCGGTGAGGCGGCGAAGACGCTCAACGAACTGCAGCTGTCCGAGCGCGACCGGATGATCGCCGAGCGGGTGGTGAAGGAAGTCAACGCGCGGATGGGCTTCCTGCTCGACGTCGGACTCGACTACCTCTCTCTGTCGCGGTCGGCGAGCACGCTGGCGGGTGGCGAAGCGCAGCGGATCCGCCTGGCGTCGCAGATCGGCAGCGGCTTGGTCGGCGTGTTGTACGTGCTCGACGAACCGTCGATCGGGCTGCACCAGAAAGACAACCGTCGCCTGATCGAGACGCTGCTGCGCCTGCGCGATCTCGGCAACACGGTGCTCGTGGTGGAGCACGACGAGGAGACGATCCGGGTGGCCGACCACGTCGTCGACATCGGCCCGGGCGCCGGTGAGCATGGCGGGGCCATCGTGTACGACGGTCCGTTCAAGGGCTTGCTCAAGGCCAAGGACTCGATCACTGGTCAGTACCTGAGCGGCAAGCGCTCGATCCCCGTGCCCGAGAAGCGCCGGCCGGGCAACGGCGAGCACCTCGTGGTGAAGGGCGCCCGTGAGCACAACCTGAAGGACATCGACGTCGCCTTCCCGCTCGGCGCGTTCGTCGCCGTCACGGGCGTGTCGGGCTCGGGCAAGTCGACACTGGTCAACGACATCCTCGAGAAGGCGTTGATGCAGAAGATCTACAAGTCGAAGCATCCGCCCGGGTTGCACAAGACGATCACCGGCATCGAGCAGCTCGACAAGGTCGTCAACGTCGATCAGTCACCGATCGGGCGCACGCCGCGCTCCAACCCGGCCACGTACACCGGCGTTTTCGACCACGTCCGCAAGTTGATGGCGCAGACGCAGGAGTCGCGCGTGCGCGGCTACCAACCGGGCCGGTTCAGCTTCAACGTAAAGGGCGGCCGGTGCGAGGCGTGCGCGGGCGACGGCACGATCAAGATCGAGATGCACTTCCTGCCGGATGTCTATGTTCCGTGCGAGGTCTGCAAAGGAGCGCGGTACAACCGCGACACGCTCGACATCACGTTCCGCGGCAAGAACGTGGCCGAGATCCTCGACCTGTCGTGTGAAGAGGCCTGCGAGTTCTTCTCGAACCAGCCGGCAATCAGCCGGCACATGCAGACGCTGGTCGACGTCGGGCTCGGGTACGTGCGGCTCGGTCAACCCGCGCCCACCCTCTCGGGCGGTGAAGCGCAGCGCGTGAAGCTGGCCAGCGAGCTCGCGAAGCGCTCGACGGGGCACACGATCTACCTGCTCGACGAGCCGACGACCGGCTTGCACTTCGAAGACATCCGCAAGCTGCTCGTGGTGCTGTCACGGTTGGTGGATCAGGGCAACACCGTCGTCGTGATCGAGCACAACCTCGACGTGATCAAAACGGCCGACTGGGTGATCGATCTCGGGCCGGAGGGCGGCAACCGCGGCGGCACCATCGTGGCGGAAGGCACGCCCGAAGAAGTTGCGGCCAACCCGGCCAGTCACACCGGGCGATACCTCGCATCACTACTCGGAGTGGTCGAACGCGCCACCGCGTGAGGTTGACTCGGGGAGCGGGCATCCCTTGAGGAAGGAGGCCGCGCAGCCGATCATCTAAGGGATGCTTCGACGCGCGGCGCGACCGCTTTTCTTCCTGGGCGTCATCGCGATCGTCTTCGGCCTCGGCCGTTACCACGCGGCTCGCGAGTCCTACGAGTTCACGAACTCGTTCCGCTTCGCGTGGGAGATCACCTACGGCTTCTTGCTCGTCCTCGCTTCGTATGGCGCAGGGTTGCCCGACCTCGCGAGAACGAGAAAGCAGGCGATCACGTCGGCGGTGTTGGCGCCGGCCGCGGCCGCTCTGGGGATCTCGGGCGTGCAACTGTTGACGGGTGACGCGCTGCTCCCTCGGCTCGTCGTCTTCGGCACGGCAGTCCTCATGGTGCCGTGGGCCATCCTGTGCACGATGCTCGCCCGCGGCGGGCGTCTGCGAGCCGAGCTCCGCGACCGCGTCGTGCTCGTCGCTGACGAGGCCGACGCGATGGCCCTGCGCGATGAGCTTGTGGCCGCGCCCGAGCGGCCGGCCGTCCTCGTCAACCACCTGCTGCCCGACGACGCGCGAGCGGCGGACAGCAAGTCGAAGCCCTTGACCGAACTCGTGATCTCGTGCGGCGCCAACCTGGTCGTGCTCGACCGTGCCGCGATCGTCGAGCCTACGATCCTGTCGCAGGTCGCCGCGTTGCACGAACACGGTATTCGGGTTCGCACGCTGTCGCTCTTCTACGAACAGTGGCTGGGCAAGCTCCCGATCTCGGAACTCGAGCGCGTGTCGCTCCTCTTCGACATCCGAGAGGTGCACGGCGGGCGTTACATCCGCGTCAAGCGCATGATCGATGTGATCACGAGCGTCGTCGGCGTTGCGGTGCTCGCCGTGATGATCCCCGTCGTTCTCGTCGGCAACCTGATCGCAAACCGAGGACCCTTGTGGTATCGCCAGATCCGCGTGGGGAAGGGCGGGCATCTCTTCACAATGTTGAAGTTCAGAACGATGCGGCCGAGTGATGGCACCGACACCGACTGGACGCAAGCGAGTGATCCGCGCATCACGCCGTTCGGGCGATGCTTGCGGCGCACGCATCTGGACGAGGTCCCACAGCTGATCAACGTGTTGAAGGGTGACTTGTCGATTGTGGGTCCGCGTCCCGAGCAGCCGCGCTACGTCGAGGAGCTCGTCGAGAAGCTGCCGTTCTACGACCTTCGTCACCTCGTCCGTCCCGGACTGACGGGTTGGGCGCAGGTCAAGTACGGCTACGCCGGCGACGAGCGCGATGCGCTCGAGAAGCTGCAGTACGAGTTCTGGTATCTCCGCCACCAGGGTTTGCTCGTCGACGCGCGCATCGTTGGCCGAACCGTGCGCAGCGTCGTCGGTACCGAAGGTCGAGGTCGCTGATGCGTCCGATCCTCGTGCTCGAATTCAACGAGCTGTCGCCCGAACTCCTGGAGCGATTCATCGCCTCCGGTGATCTCCCAGCGTTCGCCCGTCTCCGCGACCGCTCGTCGACCTACATCACGGAAGCAGGCGAACACGGTGTCGCGCTGAACCCGTGGGTGCAATGGGTGACCGTGCACACCGGAGTGCGAGCCAACGACCACGGCATCGTGCAGCTCGGCGAATCGCACCGGTTGCGCCTGCCCACAATCGCGGATGTCGTCAGTGCTTCAGGCGGGTCCGTGTGGCAGTGCGGATCGATGAACGTCCAGCCGATCGGGCCGGTGACCGGCGCCGTTCTCCCTGACCCCTGGTCGATCGGTCGCACACCCCAGCCCGCGTCGCTTCACTCGTTCTTTCGTTTCGTGAGCGCCAGTGTGCAAGAGCACACGAACGATCGGACTCCGTTGTCCAAACGGGAGGCGGTCGACTTCGTGCGCTTTCTCCTCACGCATGGTCTCACGGCGCGGACGGCCGGGGCGACCGTGGGTCAGTTGGTCGGCGAGCGGGCGCGCCGGCGAGGTCGGTGGGCACGGGCCGAGTTGCTCGACCGATTCCAATGGGACGTCTTCCGGCACTACCACCGCAAGATCCGACCAACGTTTGCCACGTTCTTCTCGAACAGCACGGCCCACTTCCAACACTTGCATTGGGACGACATGGAGCGCGCCCCAGCGCACTCTGCCGTGCTCGACGGCTATCGGAAGATGGATGCCTTGGTCGCGAGCGCGAGCCGGTTGGTGGGCGACGACGCCACCGTTGTCCTGTGCACCGCGTTGAGCCAGACCGCCAACACCGCGGCCGACCGAGCACGCGAGGGCTTCTATCGGCCACGCGACCTTCATGCCTTCGCCGAGCAGTTCGGTTTGCGGGGGGTTCGCGACGCGGCTCCGGTCATGGCGGAGCAGTCGCACCTCTTCTTCACCGATGCATCGGCTGCGGCGGAGGCTGCGCACGCGCTGCGCGCCATACGTTCGAACGGCGACGAGGTGTTCCACGTCGAGGTCAGCGGAGCGGCACTGTTCATCGGATGCCAGCTGTTCACCCGCCGCCCACTAGCGCCCGACCTCGACGGTGTCCTCTATTGGACCGATGCTGCGCGCGAAGGTACGCATCACCCGGACGGTGTCCTCTGGATAGGCGACGGAGGGTCAGACGACCGCGACGTCAGGGTCCCCTTGGAGTCGGTCGCACGAATGTTGTTGCGCGTCATCGGCGTGGACGCGCCGCCGTCGATGGCTCCTGCGCCTCTTGTGCGTGAGCCGGCGCGATGACCAACGCCGACATCGAGGCCCCCGATTCGCTGGATCGTGAGCTACGCCGGCGCGAGTTGCGAGAGCTGCTGCCTTCCGGAGGCCGTGTTCTCGAGGTCGGCGCGGGCCCGAACGGTCTGCTGGCCCGAAGCTTCAAGACCGACATCTTCCCGATGAGGGGAGTTGATGTCGTCGCCGACGGGGCGGCGCTCCCGTTTCGGTCGCAGGCATTCGACCACGCCGCCTGTATCGACGTTCTCGAGCACGTCGATCCCACTGCGAGAGCAGCAGTGGTCAGAGAGATGGCACGTGTGACGCGCTCGCGCGTCGTGGTCGCGGGGCCGTCCGGTGCCGCGGCCGCGGCCGCGGATGTCGCGCTGGCTCGCTGGTTCCGGCGTCGCCGCGCGCCCGTGCCGGCGTGGCTCTCCGAACATCTGGACCACCAGCCGTATCCGGAGCAGGACGGAATCGCGGCCGCCGTACAGCGTCTGGCCAGTATCGAGCGCACCTCTGTGTCCTGTCGGGCCCATCGATGGATCACACGGGCAGAATCGATTCGAGGTGGCCATCGTCTCATGAGCGCCGCGTACTCGCTCATGCCCGCAGTCGTGGCTTCCCTCGCCCGGGCCAACGATGCTCCCTACCGACAAGTTGTGGTCTTCGACCTCGACGCGCCGTTGTTCTCCGTCATCATGGCGACGCGCAACCGCGCTGATCGGGTCGTCAAAGCGGCGCGGTCTGTCCTCGATCAATCGATGGCCGACCTCGAGTTGATTCTCGTCGACGACGCGTCGACCGATGCGACACCGGCAGTGCTCGACGAGCTGCGCCGCGTGGATGAACGGGTGCGCGTCGTTCGTCGTGATCGACCTTCGGGATCCTGTGGGCGAGCGCGTAACAGCGGGTTGGACACGTGCCGGGGCCGGAACCTCGCGTTTTGCGACGACGATGTGCAGTGGCGGACCGACCATCTCGAGCAGTGCGCCGCAGCGCTCGAACGCTCGGAGGCTTGTTACACCCGCGGATCGCGGTGGCTGGCGGATGGCACCTACGTGGATGACGTCGGACGGCCGAGGACCGGCCGCCCGGTGGTGGGCGACCTCGATGCGAACTGTCTTGCGGTGCGCCGCTCTGCGATGGAGCCGTTTCCGAACGGCAGTGGGCGGTACTCGAGCGAAGACATCCGACTCGCGCAGCAGCTCTACGACCACGGACGCCGCATCGCGTTCGTGGATGCCGTAACCGTGGACTACGAGTTCAACGTTGCGTCGTACTGCTACACGTACGAGATCACGCAGACGGACGGCGTCGTGTCGGTGTCGAGCCGTCCGCGTATCACCGGAGCCCGTTCTCTGGTCGGGCGCCTCAGCGAGGCTCTCGCCGCGCGAGTGGGCCGCCGGCGTGGAGTCACGCCGACCGCAGCCGAGTGAGCAGGCCGCGAGTGTCAGACAGCGTCCAGGCGCGTGTCAGGTGAGTTCCGAGGGCATACGCGATGAGGGCGAACGGGACGGAGAGCCACGGCTTCGCGGGGGTCGCCCATGCGAGTCCCGCGGCGACGAGACCAGCGCCTACTGCACCCGGGTGCGGCAACGGTGTACGGACACCGATCCATCGCCGCAGGCACATGGCGAACGTGACCACCGTCGCAAGGTGAGTGACGAGTGTGGCCCATGCGGCTCCCGCGGCGCCGAACGGCGCGATGAGGGCGATGTCGAGTACGGCCAATCCTGTGGTGAGCAGCGCGGCAGTCACCAACGCGTGGTGGAGGCGATCGCTGGAGACGAGCAGGGCCCCCTGCAAGAGCGCGATGAAGTACAACACCGACGCGCCGCCGAGAATCGCAAGTGCGACAGCAGCCTGCGTGTACGTCGAACCGACCAATGTGCGGACGAGCTCGGGTGCATTTGCCGCCACGACCGCCGATATGGGAATCCCGATGATGTAGAGCAGGCGCGCTGCCTGTTGGTACGACCGCTCCGCCCCGTCGACGTCGCCGGCCCCGAGCTGACGGTTGAACAAGAACAGTGCGGGAGCCGTGAGCGTTGTGGCGACGAACGCGAGTGCTTCGACGATTCGGACAGCGACGTCGTAGCTCGCCGTTTCCGTGGCAGTGCTCAGGATCGACAGGAGCAAGATGTCGAGGCGGGTGGACACAGCACTCACCGCCGCGAGGCCTGCCAATGGAAGGGCGCCGCGGACGAGGGCTCGAAGCTCACCGGCCGTCGGTCGGGTGCGGGAACCGACCTCGACGAACGCGCGAACCCACCGGCGTCCCGCGATCAGCGCAACAAGCGGAGCGACAGCCAACGCGGCGATGGACCACCGCACGGACTGGTGCAACACCACAGGCACCGCGCCACCGACGAATGTCACCAACGCGATCCCGAGATTGAGCCGGGACCGTCGAGCGATCTGGCCGAGGCCGTCAAGTGCTGCCATGTATGTCGTCGCGACGCTCATCAAGGGGATGGCCATCGAGCCGATCAGCACATCGGTGCGCAACGTAGCGTCGTACCGCGACACGACAGCGAACAGGGCGGCTCCCGCTTGCAAGGCGAACCCCGTGACGATTGAGATCGGCAGGGCGGCTCTGAGGACTCGCGCTGCTTCAGTGGGCTCGCGCGCGATGCGTCGCGTCACGATCGGCGTCGTGCCGAAGTCGGCGAGCACTGTGCACAGCGTCACCACTGATGCCGCGACGGAGTATCGAGCGAAGCCTTCCGCCCCGACGACTCGACCGACAACGACGACGAACACCGCGGCGAGGCCGCGCGAGGTCAGGAGCACGAGGCTCAACGCAAAGGCTCCCCGGGCGGCCGTGCCGGTGTGGTCCGGCGTGGGAACGGTCACCGCGGGACGTCCGGAGCGATGAGCCAACCGTCTCCGGCGGACAGTTCCGTCGCGTGCGTCGTTGTTGCGTTCCATCGACCTGAGTCGTTGGGACGACTCCTCGGACAGCTGAGCGACGCGGCGGTCGACGTGATCGTGGTGAATGTCGAGGCGGATGCCGACGTTGCTGCCGTAGCTCGGGACGTCACGGTCGTCGACGTCGCCACGAATGTCGGATATGCCGCCGCAGTGAACATCGGCGTGGGCGCGTCACGGTCCGATGTCGTGTTGTTCACGAACGACGACGTGGTACTGACCGGTCTCGATGTGGCCATGCTCGCGGATGCCGTGCGTGAAGGGGCGGACGTTGCCGTGCCGGCGGTTGTGGATGGTCTCGGCAACCGCGAGCCGACCATCTCCGCTTTGACCTCTCCACGAACGTTCGCGTCGGAGTGGCTGGTTGCCCCCGACCATCGACCCGCGTGGTGGTTCGGACGAACTCGAGAGAAGTGGCGCGAGCCGAAGACTCGTGAGTCGATCGAGGCCGCGGCCGCCGTACTTGTCGCCACCAGGCGACGGATCCTTCTCGACTTCCCCTTGCCCGAGGCGTACTTCCTGTATTGGGAGGAGCAAGAGTGGTTCTGGCGGCTGCGTCGCGCGTCGAAGGTGGTCATCTTTTGCCCTGATGTCGTCATCCGTCACGTCGGTGGACGGTCGGACGTGCGCGCGGACAAGAGCCGGCTGTTGTCGCGCAACGCAGTTCGGTACCTCCGGCGGACACAAGGAAGGGGCGCGGCCGCACGCGGATGGCCGATCGTGATCCTGTGGAACCTGCGCCTGCTGATGATCGATGCTGTCCGGGCGATGCGCGGCGACCGTTCGTCGCGAGCGCGACTGCGGGCAAGGGTGGTTGGCGTCGGGGCGGCCATGGTCGCAGTGACCGAGATCCTGTGACTGCCGTTCTCGTCGATTGGCTCGGCCGGGGAGGTATCGCGCACTGCACCGAGGCCTTGGCGATCACCCTCGAGGAAAAGGGCCGCGACGCGGTCGTCGTGACGCGTCCTGGTCGAGAGTTGCGCAGCACGGCGGAGTGGGAGCCGCAGTCCCGCGTTCCGCTCGGCCGGCTCGGCCGGCATGTCGACGTCGTTCGCGCCGCAGTGCGTGCCGTGCGTGCCGTACAGCCGTCGGTCGTCGTGCTCGCCAACTTCGTCGTGCCGGCGCTCGAACACCGTGTTGTCGCGGCGGCTCATGCGTGTGGCGCTCGGGTCATCGTCGTCGTGCACGACGGAAAGCTTCACAGCCGGTTGGCGGGCACGCACCTCGGTCTCGGCCGGTTGCTGCGGTCTGCGGACCAGATCGTGGTGCACAGCAGGTTCGTCCAGGGTCAGCTTGCGGACCGGGTTGGCGGACGAACTCCGATCGAGGTCGTTCCGCTGCCCGTTCAAGTCGGCCTGTTGCGACACGAACAGGTCGTACCTGATCTCGACATCACGGGCCGCGTGGCGGTTCATTTCGGCGTCCTGCGGCGCGCCTACAAGGGATCGAATGTCGTCATCGACCTGGCCGCGCGCGGGGTCGATGGCTGGCAGTTCGTCGTTGCCGGTGTCGGCGCTCAACGCGCGCCGGGTGTGACGACGCTCGAAGGATTTCTCGATCCCGGCGTGCTGACGGGCCTCGTCGAGCGGAGTGACGCCGCGCTTCTCCCGTACACCTACGCCACGCAGAGCGGCGCAATCGTGCTGGCGCAGGCGCTGGGCGCCGTGCCGATCGCCTCAGCGGTCGGCGGGCTCGTCGAGCAGGTCGACGACGGCCGAACCGGCGTCCTCGTGGAGGCAGGGGCGGGATCGGACGCTTGGGCCGCCGCGATGCGGCGACTCGAGGACGAGGGAGAACGACAACACATCGCGTCGTCCGCGAAGCAGCAGGCGTGGCGCCACCACGAGGAGTTCGTGTCGTGGGCGACGACGCTTCCGTGAGCATCGCGGTGATCGCCGTCGTCGCGGGAGAGCCCCTCGTTCGGCTCGAACGACTGGGCGAAGCGCTGGCTCGCCAAAGTGGGGTTGTCGTCGACGTGGTGGTCGCCGCGCCTCCAGCCGATCGCGCCGACATCGAGGCTGCCTTCAGGCCTCGTGGCGCGATCGCGTCGCTCGTGCATGTCGACAACCCGACGGGCGCTCGAAGCCCAGGGCTGAACCGCGCCCTCGAAGCCGTTCACGCGCGATTCATATGTCGTGTGGACGCTCGGTCGCTGCCGGATTCGGAGTACGTAGGCCGATGCGTCTCGAGACTCGAGGCACAGCCCGCGATCGGGATCGTCGGGGGCCATCAGCTGCCGATGTCGCTGTCGCCGCGAGTTGTGGCCCGCGCCTTGGCCAGGGTGCTCGCGGATCCCATTGCAGCTGGAGGGGCTGCGTACCGGAGACCCACCGCGTCTGGCGCCGTCGACACCGTCTACCTCGGAGCGTTCCGCACCGCCGAGTTACGGGCCATCGGCGGGTGGGACGAGCGGCTTGCGGCGAACGAAGACTTTGAACTGTCAGACCGGTACCGAGCCGGAGGTCAGACCGTCTGGCTCGAAGAAGGGATCGACGTCGGCTACGAGTGTCGCGACCGGTTGTCGTCGGTCTGGAATCAGTACCAAGCATTCGGAGCCGCCAAGGTCACCTACTGGCGCGTCACGAAGTCCCGCCCTCGTTTGCGGCAAGTCCTCGGCGTGGGGTTGCCGATCGGGCTGGCGCTGGCCGTCGTGCCGGCCGTCTGGCTGGCGGGGTGGTGGCCTCCGGCATTGGCCTTTGGCAGCCTGTGCGCGATCGAGCTGTTGCGACCCCGGACCGCGCCCCTGCGCGTCCGTGTCGTCTCCGCCTTGTTGACGCCGATGCCGTCGCTCGCGTTCGCGCTGGGCGTATGCCGTGCGAGCGTCAGTCCCGCACGGCCACGTCGGTGATGTCGAGCATGCGTTGTAACGCGATGCGGGCCCACTCAGCGGTGTCGCCATCGACGGTGATGCGATTGACCACGTTGCCTTCCACGAGGTTCTCGAGCACCCAGCACAGGTGGGGGCCGTCGATGCGGAACATCGTGGAGCAGGGGCAGATGAGGGGATCGAGCGACACGATCGTCTTGCCGCCAGGGGTCTCGTTCGCCAGCCGCTGCACGAGGTGGATCTCCGTGCCGATCGCGATCGTCGAACCTGGAGGCGCGTTCTCGACGGCCTTGATGATGTAGTCGGTCGACCCGACCTGGTCGGCGAGCTCGCACAGCTCCGCGGAGCACTCGGGATGCACGATCACGATGCCGTTCGGGTGCTCGGCGCGGAACGCCTCGATGTGTTGCGGTTGAAAGCGTTGGTGGACCGAGCAGTGGCCCTTCCACAGCAGGAACGTGGCGTCCTTGCACTCGGCCTCGGTGAGCCCGCCGCGCTCGAACCGCGGGTTCCAGACGCGCATGTCGTCGCGCGTGTAGCCCATCGCCAGTCCGGTGTTGCGCCCGAGATGCTGATCGGGGAAGAACAGCACCTTGTCTCCGCGGCTCAAGGCCCACTCGAGAACTCGGCGCGCGTTGGTCGACGTGCACACCGCGCCGCCGTGGCGCCCGACGAACGCTTTCAGCGCCGCTGAGGAGTTCATGTAGGTGATCGGCACCAGACGCTCGATGTCGGTGACGCGGGCGAGCGCCTCCCACGCCTCTTCGACCTCGTCGAGATCGGCCATGTCGGCCATGGAGCAACCGGCGTTGAGGTCGGGAAGGATCACCTGCTGGTGGTCGGCGGTGAGCACGTCGGCCGACTCGGCCATGAAATGCACCCCGCAGAACACGATGTAGTCGGCCTCGGGTCGCTGCTGCGCGAGCACCGACAAACGGTACGAGTCGCCCCGGGCATCGGCCCAGCGCATGACGTCGTCACGCTGGTAGTGGTGGCCGAGGATGAAGACACGGTCGCCGAGCGTCGCCCGGGCCGTGCCGATCCACGCGGAGAGCTCCTCGGGCGTTGCCGAGGTGTAGCGGTCAGGAAGCGGTGATTGGAGCCGCAACATCGTTGAACCCCCGAGGGTTTGGCGTTCCGATTGGCGGACGGTGCGGACAGCCAGGTCGCCCTGCACGGGGTTGTCGTCCTCGGAACGGATATGTCGCCGGATACCTGGCCGGCGTTCAGGAACTGTACCGAAGATCTGTCAGATAGCGCCCATACGATGGCTCGAGATGATCCAGCGTCCCCCGGCCGGCACGATCCCCGACAGTCCCGGGTCCTATCAATTCAAAGACGCCGAGGGCCGCGTGATCTACGTAGGCAAGGCCAAGTCGCTGCGGTCCCGTCTTTCGAACTACTTCGTCAGCCCGGCCACGCTGCCTCCGCGGACGGCTGCGATGGTGGCGAACGCGGAGACCGTCGAGTGGATCCAGGTTCGCAACGACGTGGAAGCGCTGATGCTCGAGTACTCGCTCATCAAGCAGCACAAGCCGCGGTTCAACGTCAGGCTGCGCGACGACAAGAGCTACCCGTTCATGGCCGTGACGATGGACGACGAGTGGCCCCGGCCCATGGTCATGCGCGGTCAGCGGCGGAAGGGAGTGCGCTACTTCGGCCCGTACGCCCATGCCTACGCCATCCGCGAGACGCTCGACCTGCTGCTGAAGATCTTCCCGGTGCGTACCTGCAGCGACAACAAGTTCGCCCACCACCAGCGCCAGGGTCGACCGTGCCTGTTGTTCCACATCGAGAAGTGTTCCGGGCCGTGCGTCGGCGAAATCGACAAGCCCGCCTACGACGAGCTGGTCAACGACCTCCTCGAGTTCCTCGACGGCGACACCGACACGATCGTCAAGAAGCTCGAAATGGCGATGCGCGAGGCCGCCGACGGGCTGGAGTACGAGCGGGCGGCGCGCCTGCGCGACCGGCTCACCTCGGTCCGCAAGGTCATCGAGCGTCAGCAGATGGTCGCCGACCGCAACGAGGACCTCGACGTCATCGGCATCGCCGACGACGACCTCGAAGCGGCCATGCAGGTGTTCTTCGTGCGCAAGGGCCGCGTGGTCGGGCGCAAGGGGTTCATCCTCGACAAGGCCGAAGACCTCACCGATGCGCAGCTCACCAGCAAGATCCTCGAGGGTCTCTACTACGAGGACCATCCGTTGGGCCCGCCGAAGCAGGTGCTCGTCCCCATCGAGCCAGACGACATCGATCTCTACCAACGGTGGCTGACCGAGCAGCGCGGCTCCGCCGTCACGATCCGCGTGCCGCAGCGCGGCGACAAGCGGTCATTGCAGGAGACGGTGACGCAGAACGCGAAGGAAGAGTTCGTGCGCCATCGGTTGCGGCGCTCGTCGGATCACAACAGCCGCGCTCGCGCGCTGAACGAGTTGCAGGATCACCTCGGGCTCCCGACTGCTCCGCTGCGCATCGAGTGCTACGACATGAGCCACATCCAGGGCTCGGACTACGTCGGCTCGATGGTCGTGATGGAAGACGCGCTCCCGAAGAAGAGCGACTACCGGCGCTTCAAGATCAAAGACGTGCCTGGCAACGACGACTTTGCCGCGATGGAGGAGGTGCTCACCCGCCGCCTCACGGCCTACTTGATCGACAAGGACAAGCCCCCCGCCGAGAAGACCGGACGGTTCTCGTATCCGCCGCAGCTGCTGCTCGTCGACGGCGGCAAGGGCCAGCTGGCGGTGGCGATGCGCGTCGTCGAGGAGCTCGGCCTCGCGGAGGAGATCCCGGTGGCATCACTGGCCAAGCGGTTCGAAGAGGTCTTCGTCCCCGGCCAGCCCGACGCGATCCGCATCCCCCGACAGTCGGAGGCGCTGTACCTCCTGCAGCGCGTCCGCGACGAAGCGCACCGGTTCGCGATCACGTATCACCGGGAGCTGCGCGGCAAGCGGATGACGAAGTCGGTGCTCGACGAGATCCCCGGGCTCGGCCCGTCCCGCCGCAAGCGGCTGATCAAGGAGCTCGGCAGCGTCAAAGCGGTGAAGGATGCGTCACTCGAAGACCTGCAAGCTCTGAAGTGGCTCCCGAACGCGGTGGCCGACGCGGTCTACGAGAAGATCCACGGAGTACCAGCCCGCCGCTGACCGAGTCAGAGCAGTTGGACGGGCTGTCGGAGGTCGTCGTCGGGAAGCGGTCCGTCTGATGTCGCGTGGACCTCGAGCGACGTGAGCTCCACCGACGCTCCGGTGGTCGTCAGGAACGCGGTGTCCGCGGCGTCGCGGCCGGTCGCGATCCGGACGAGCGTGCTGCGCGGAGCCAACAGGGTGGCGTCGGTGACGAGCCAGCGCCCGTCGATGAGAACCTCGGCCACCGCGTGGAAGTCCATCGGCTGCAGCCCCGGCGCATAGACCGATGCGAGCCGAGCGGGCACGTCGCACGCGCGCAGCAAGGCGATGACGAGATGCGCGAAGTCGCGGCACACTCCCTGGCGCGCCAGCAACGTCGACACCGCCCCGTCGGTCGGGCGGCTGGAGCCGGTGACGTACGCGACTCGCTGACCCACCCAACTCGAGACCGCCTCGAGCAACGCCAGCCGTTGGAGGTCGTGGAACTCGGCCTTCGCGAACGCAGTCAGGCGGTCGGACTCGCAGTAGCGGCTGGGTCGGCGGTAACGCGTGGGATCGATGTCGTCGACCGGCACCGACTCGGCCCGACCGGACGTCGTGGCCTCGTAGGCGACGACAAGACTGCCTGGCTGCACCTCGTCGGCCAGATGGAGCCGGGTGCCGTGGTCGTCGGCCACCTCCCGGATCGCCAACGGCGTCCCGTCGAGCGTGACGACGAGGGACTCGTGGTCGATCGTCGGCCCCTGCGCCACGGCGACACCGATCGCGACATCCGTCGCCTCGGCCACGACGGCCTCGATCCGGCACGAGACCTCCCGTCGCATGCGTCCAGTGTTGCCGGGTCAGACTGCGGGCGTGACCGACGACCTGTGGGAGGCGAACGCCGGGTGGTGGCAGGAGGGGTTCACCGAGGGCGCTGATCCCGAGTACGAGGAGCAGATCCTCCCGCTCGCGCGTGAGTGGCTCGACGGTGCGGACAGCGTGCTCGATATCGGGTGCGGCGAGGGACAGATCTCCCGGCTCGTGCACGCGAGCCGAGTGGTCGGCGTCGACCCGACGTGGGCGCAGCTCGACGTAGCCAAGCAGCGCGGGGGACGGCCGGCCTACGCGCGTGCCGGCGCCGCCGCGCTCCCGATCGCGAGCAGCACGTTCGAGGCGGCGGTCGCGTGTCTCGTGTTCGAGCACATTCGAGATGTCGACGACGCGATCGCCGAGGTGGCCCGCGTGCTCAAGCCGGGCGGCCGTTTCGTGTTCTTCCTCAACCATCCGCTCCTGCAGACGCCGAACAGCGGGTGGATCGACGACCACGTGCTGGATCCGCCTGAGCAGTACTGGCGTATCGGTGCGTACCTCGTGGAGGACGAGACGCTCGAGGAGGTGGAGAAGGACGTGTTCATCCCGTTCATCCATCGGCCCTTGAGTCGTTATGTCAACGCGCTCGTGAGCAACGGACTTACCATCGTGCGCATGGAGGAACCGGCACCGCCGCCCGGCTTCCTTGCCCGTGCCGGCGAGTACGAAGACGCCGCCACCATCCCGCGGCTGCTCCTCCTGGTCGCGGAGAAGACATGAGCGAGTTCGTCGTCATCACGGGACTCTCGGGCGCGGGCCGGTCGCAGGCCGCCGACCACCTCGAAGACCTCGGGTGGTTCGTGATCGACAACGTGCCTGCCGCATTGATTCCGAAGCTTGCCGAGCTCGTCGCCGATCCCGGCAGCACGCACGAGCGGGCCGCGCTCGTCGTGCGCAGTGGCGACTACGAAGAGGAGATCCGGCCCGCGCTCGCAGCGTTGCGGGAGACGGCGCAGCGGGTGCGAATCCTGTTCCTCGACGCCGACACCGACATCCTCGTCCGACGGTACGAGGGGAGTCGGCGACGACACCCGCTCGGTGGGTCGAGCTTGTCCGAGAGCATCGAGCGCGAGCGCCGCATGCTCGAGCCGCTGAAGGAGCAGGCCGACGTCGTCGTCGACACGAGCGACCTCAATGTCCACCAGCTGCGGGCGTGGATCGTCGAGCTGTTCGCGGCTGACGCGCTCGATGCTGGGTTACAGGTGAGTGTGGTGTCGTTCGGCTACAAGCACGGCCTGCCGCTGGATGTCGACATGGTGTTCGACTGCCGCTTCTTGCCGAACCCACACTGGGTGGAAGACCTCCGGCCGCTCACGGGCCGCGACGACTCGGTGCGCGAGTACGTGCTCGGTCAACCCGAGGCCCAGGAGTTCCTGGCGCGCCTCGAGTCGTTGTTCGCACTGCTGTTGCCGGCATTCGTGCGCGAAGGCAAGTCGTATCTGCGCATCGCGTTCGGTTGCACGGGCGGCCGCCATCGATCCGTGGTGATCGCCGAGGAGCTCGCCGGAGCATTGCGAGCCCACGAGCTCGACCCGACCGTCCTGCACCGCGACGTCGACCGGTGAGCGGGATGAGGGTCGTCGCGATCGGCGGTGGCCACGGCCTGTCCGTCACGTTGCGAGCCGCGGCCACGTACGCGACGTCGTTGACGGCGGTGGTCACGGTGGCCGACGACGGCGGGTCGAGCGGCCGGCTTCGCGAAACGACCGGACTGCCGGCGATGGGCGACATCCGCAGGTGCCTGTCGGCGCTTGCCGATCCGCCGGAGCTCGGCGAGATGTTCGAGCATCGCTTCGACGACGAGCTGCACGGGCACGCGCTCGGCAATCTCGTGATCGCCGCGCTCGCGCAGCGCGTCGGCTTCCGAGCCGCGATCGACGAGCTCGGTCGATTGCTGGCCGTGCCCGCACGGGTCTTGCCCGCGACCGAAGAAGTTGTCGGCCTCGTCGCCACGACCGACCACGGCGTCGTGCGCGGCCAAGTGGCGATCCAGCAGTCGACCGGGATCAAGCGAGTCGGCCTCGAGCCGGCCGATCCGAAGGCGGATGTCGACGCCGTCGCGGCGATCGACGTCGCCGATCAGATCGTGATCGGTCCCGGCTCGCTCTTCACCAGCGTGCTGGCCGCGCTCGCCGTCCCGGGAATTCGCGACGCGGTGGCGGAGAGCGCCGCGCCGGTGGTCTATGTCTGCAACCTCCGGCCGCAGATTCCCGAGACGCGCGGTTACGTAGCCGAGGCACACGTGCAGGCGCTCCACGACCACGGGATCGACCCGGACGTCGTGATCGCCGACCCCGGCCTCGCACGACCCGACGGCCGTGCGCACGATCCGCGGCTGCTCGCGCAGGCGCTGTTGGGGAGTCGAACGCCTTCCTAGGTAGGGTCGAGGCCAGGCATCGAGGAGGCAAAAAAACACATGACGATCCGCGTCGGCATCAACGGTTTCGGGCGCATCGGGCGGAACTTCTTTCGGGCGGCCCGCGCCGCAGGCGCAGACGTCGAGGTGGTTGCGGTCAACGACCTCACGTCAGCGGAGATCAACGCCCACCTGCTGAAGTACGACTCGACCCACGGCACGCTGACCGACGAGGTGAAGGTCACCGGCGACGGCATCGCCGTCGGCTCGACCAACATCAAGGTCTTCGCCGAGCGAGACCCCAAGGCCTTGCCGTGGGGCGAAGTGGGTGTGGACGTCGTCATCGAGTCGACCGGCATCTTCACGGACCGAGCATCGGCCGCCGCCCACCTGGAAGCGGGCGCGCCGCGCGTCATCATCTCCGCGCCGGCATCCGACGTCGACGCGACGTTCGTGATCGGCGTCAACGACGACACGTTCGACGCGGAGAAGCACAAGGTCGTGTCAAACGCCTCCTGCACGACCAACTGCTTCGTACCCATGATCAAGGTGCTCGACGACGCCTTCGGCGTCGAGCGCGGGCTCATGACGACGGTGCACGCGTACACCAACGACCAGAACCTGCTCGACCTCGTACACAAGGATCTGCGCCGCGCTCGCGCTGCCGCTGTGAACATCGTTCCGGCGTCAACGGGCGCGGCGCGCGCCACGAGCCTGGTGCTCGAATCGATGAAAGGCCGGCTCGACGGTCAGGCGCTGCGCGTTCCCGTGCAAGACGGTTCGATCACCGACTTCACCGGCATCATGTCGCGCGACGTCACCGTCGACGAGGTGAACGAAGCGTTCCGGGCTGCTGCCGGATCCGGCCCCTTGGCGAAGGTCCTGGTGTACAACGAGGATCCGATCGTCTCCTCCGACATCGTTGGCTCGCCGGCGTCGTGCACGTTCGATTCACCCCTCACCCAGGTGTTGGGCAACCTCGTGAAGGTCATGGGCTGGTACGACAACGAGTGGGGCTACTCGAACCGCCTCGTCGATCTGTCGATCGTCATCGGCCGCGCGAACCAGTCTTGAACAGCCTTCCCACCCTCGAGGACCTTCCGGCCCTCGACGGGAAGCGAGTGCTCCTCCGCGCCGACTTCAACGTCCCGATCGAGGACGGACAGATCACCGACGACCTCCGCATCCGGGCGGCGGTGCCGACGATCGAGTGGCTACAGGATCACGGTGCGACCGTGGTGGCGTGCACGCACGTCGGCCGGCCGAAGGGCACGCCGGACGAGCAGTACTCCGTGGCGCCGGTCCGCGCTCGGCTGCAGGAGCTCGCACCCGGCGTCGAGCTGCTCGAGAACCTGCGCTTCGATCCCGGCGAAGAGGCGAACGACTCCGCGTTCGTACAGCAGCTCATCAAAGGTTTCGACGTCTACGTGAACGACGCGTTCGGTGCATCGCATCGGGCACACGCATCGATCGTCGGCCCGCCGCAGTTCCTCCCGAGTGCCGCCGGCCGACTGCTCGCTCGTGAGGTGGAGGTCCTGCTCGGGCTTCGCGACGAACCGCGCCGCCCGTTCGTGGCGGTGCTCGGTGGATCGAAAGTGTCGGACAAGCTCGGCGTCATCGACGCACTGCTCGCCATCGTCGACGAGCTCGTCATCGGCGGCGGGATGTGCTTCACGTTCCTCGCGGCGCAAGGACACCAGATCGGTGACTCGCTGTGTGAGCCCGACCAGATCAACACCTGCACGCGATTGCTCGCGCAGTCCAAGCCGATCTACCTGCCGACGGACGTCACTGCACTCGGCCCCGGCAACGAGATCCGTCAGGCGGGCGTCGATCTCCCTGCAGGGTGGAAGGGCCTCGACATCGGTCCGGGCTCGGCCGCCGCGTTCAGCGATGTGATCCTCGATGCGCGCACCGTCTTCTGGAACGGCCCGATGGGAGTGTTCGAAGACGAGCGATTCGCCGCCGGCACACGGACTGTGGCACAGGCGGTCGTCGACACGAAGGCGTTCACGGTGGTCGGTGGTGGCGACAGCGCAGCCGCGCTCGCGCAGTTCGGGATGGCCGACGGCGTCGACTGGATCTCCACCGGCGGCGGCGCATCACTCGAGCTGCTCGAGCTGGGCGATCTGCCCGGACTCGAAGCGTTGCGAGGAGAACGGTGACCAGGACTGACGCACGCAAACCGCTGATCAGCGGCAACTGGAAGATGCATCACAACCACTTCGAGGCGATCCAAACCGTCCAGAAACTGGCATTCCTCTTGTCGAAGGATGACTACGACGTGGTCGACGTGTCCGTTCACCCGCCATTCACCGATCTGCGTTCAGTGCAGATCACGCTCGCTGACCAGAAGGCGACCGACATCAACCTCGGCGCGCAGAACTGCCATTGGGAAGACAAGGGTGCGTTCACCGGCGAGATCAGTCCCGCGTTCCTTGCGAAGCTCGACTGCACCTACGTCATCGCCGGCCACTCGGAACGTCGTGAGTTGTTCGGCGAGACCGACGACATGGTGCACAAGAAGGTGCAAGCGATCTTGCGCCACGAGATGACGCCGATCCTGTGCGTCGGCGAGACGCTCGAGGAGCGTGAGGCCGGCACGACCGAGGAGAAGGTGGTGGGCCAGGTCGAACGCGGCATCGCCGGGCTCAAGCGTGAGCAGGTCGCCGCGTTGGTGATCGCGTACGAGCCCATCTGGGCGATCGGCACCGGCCGCACCGCGACACCCGACGACGCCCAGGCCGTGTGCTCGCTGATTCGAGCGACCGTCGGGGGTCGGGCCGGAGCCGACGCGCAGCACGGCGTTCGGGTCCAGTACGGCGGGTCCGTGAAGTCCGACAACATCGCCGACCTCATGAGTCAGTCCGACATCGATGGCGCACTGGTCGGCGGAGCCAGTCTCGATGCCGACGAGTTCGCCCGCATCGTCCAGTACCGCCAACGCTGACTCGGGCGGCGTTGGGCAGATTGTCCAACCGTCAACGGAATCACTGGACATCCTGCCGATGTCACGACGCTCCGTCGCTATGTTGCGACTTCTTTACCGTCCTCGAGAAGCGGCACGAATCCTCGACTGGTCACCGGGATGTGGCTAGGGTCACCACCCGCAACACGGACAACGAGTGCAGCGTCACTCCGCGTCCACCCGGCGGTGTGGGCATCTCCGGGGGTTGTCACCAGTGCCAACCAACCAGGAGGTTCGTCTTCGTGAGACGACAGCGCCGGGGCATTTCGCTCCTCTGTCTTCTGTTCACCTTTGTCCTCTTTGCAGCCGCGTGCGGTGGCAAGAGCAACAGCAGCTCCAGCAGCAACAGTCCCGCTGCGGAGACCCCGACAGAGGGCGGCGACGTCACCTTCGCAGCGGAGCAAGAAGGCGACTGTCTCGACTGGATCGGCAGCTGCGCCGGCGCGTCATGGGGCGTGTACACGGTGCAAGCGCACACGATGCCGCGCTCCTTCGACTTCAACCTCGACAAGGACGGCAAGGGCGTCTACTCGCCGAGCTTGATCCTCACGGGTGAGCCGAAGCTGACCACGTCTCCGAAGCAGGTCGTCGAGTACGACATTGCCCCGACCGCGGTCTGGAGCGACAAGGTCGCGATCACGTCTGCTGACTACAAGTACACGTGGGACCAGATCGTGACCGGCGCCGACATCTACGACAAGACCGGCTACGACAAGATCGAAAGCGTCGACGCCACGAACCCGGCGAAGGCCATCGTGACGTTCAAGGAGGTGTACGCCCCGTGGCGTGACCTCTTCGGCGGCTACTACGGCATCTTCCCGTCGCACATCCTCGAGGGCAAAGACCGCGACGCCGAGATGAAGGACGGCTACACGTGGTCGGGTGGCCCGTGGATGCTCGACCATTGGACCAAGGGCGTCGAGACGAAGCTCGTCCCGAACCCGAACTACTTCGGCAAGAAGCCACACCTCAGCAGCGTGACCTTCAAGCTGATCGCCGACACCGCGGCACAGCAGCAGGCCATCAAGTCGGGTCAGGTGTCCTTCGCGTACCCGCAGGCCCAGCCGGGCCAAGAGGCGCTCAAGGGCGTCGCCGGGCTCACGTTCGACGCCGTCACCAGCTTGAGCTACGAAGCCCTCTGGTTCAACACGACGGCCAAGCCGCTCGACGACGTGAAGGTCCGCCAAGCGGTCGCCTTCTCGATCGACCGCGCCGCGATCGTCGACCAGCTGTTCAAGCCGGTGCAGCCCGACATCCTGCAGATCGACAGCTTCGCCACACCGGCCTTCGGTGACGCCTACACGAACTCCTTCGCGAAGTACAAGAAGGACCTCACGCAGGTCGACACCCTCATGAAGGGTGCCGGTTGGGCCAAGGACAGCAGTGGTCTGTGGGCCAAGGCTGGCGAAACCGCCAAGATCGAGATCAAGACCACGACCGGCAACAAGCGTCGTGAGCTCACGCTCCAGATCTTGCAGAGCCAGCTGAAGGAGGCGGGCTTCGACACGACGCTCACCTTCGAGAAGTCCAGCGTGCTGTTCGGCCAGGACGGCCCGCAGGGCAACTTCCAGGCTGCGCTGTTCGCACAGGTTCCGGCGTCGAACGACCCGGGGCAGTGCTCGACGTGGTGCATCGCCAGCATCCCGAGCGATGCCAACGGCAACAGCGGTACGAACTGGTACCGGATCAACGACACGCAGCTCGACACGCAGTTCAAGGCGGTCGACACGACGCTTGAAACTGCGGCTCGGAATGACGCCTTCCACAAGGGCCAGGATCGCCTTGCGGAACTCGTGCCGGCGCTGCCCGTGGATCCGTTCCCGGACATCATCGTGTACAGCGACAAGATCGGGGGCCCCGTGGGCCACAACCCGAGCTTCGGTCCCTTCTACAACATGAACGAGTGGTTCCTCCGGAAGTAGGAGCAACGTCAAGGTGAGGTGAAGGGGCTCGGCCGGAAACGGTCGGGCCCCTTTCGCCTCTGCGCCGAGAGGCTGGTCACCGATGCTGACCTTCATTGTCCGTCGATTGCTCTACTCGATCCCGGTGATCTTCATCGCGTCGATCCTCGTGTTCGTGTTCGTCCACGAGACGACCGACCCTCTGGCCCGTTTCAGCCAGTTGCGCGACAGGAGCGCGGCCACCCGTGAAGGCCTGCGGATCGGGATCTACAAGCAGCCGTGCCACGAGGTGGGCGAGGAGCACGTTCTCGTCTGCACGAAGGCCACGCTGCCCGAGCAGTACGGGCACTGGCTGAACGACTTCGTCCACGGCGATCTGGGCAACAGCGTCGTCTCCGGGCGTCCTGTCACCGACGATCTGAAGGACGCTTTCGGCAACACCCTGCAACTCATCTCGGCCGGGGTGTTCGTCTCCGCGCTGATCGCCATCAGCATGGGCGTCTACAGCGCGGTGCGGCAGTACTCCCCGCTGGACTACACGTTCACGGGCTTGTCGTTCGTGGGTTTGTCGATGCCACCCTTCTGGTTCGGACTGGTCGCGATTCAATTCTTCGCGTTCACGATTCCGAAAACCTTTGGCCTCGACGAACCCGTCTTCTGCTCGATCGGCTATCACGGCGGCTGCGGCACGGGCACGCTCGACTACCTCCGCCACCTGGCGCTTCCGGTGATGACGCTGACCGTGCAGATCATCGCCTCATGGAGTCGGTACCAGCGCTCGTCGATGCTCGACGTCATGTCGTCGGACTACATCCGCACCGCTCGGGCCAAGGGTGTCCCCCGGCGCAAGGTGGTGTTCAAGCACGGGCTGCGCAACGCCCTGATCCCGCTCGTGACGGTGATGGCCGTCGACATCGGCGCGTTGTTCGGAGGGCTGCTCATCACCGAGCAGATCTTCTCGATCCCCGGCATGGGACGTCTGTTCGTGAGCGCGCTGGCCAACGGCGACACCAATGTGTTGTTGCCCTGGATGATCGTCGCCGCCATCTTCATCATCGTGTTCAACCTGCTCGCCGACGTCCTGTACGGCGTGCTCGACCCGAGGATCCGGCTCTCATGACAATTGCCGACGACAAGGCCGACACTGACATCGTCGAGCCGGCGGTCGTGACATCGGTCTCGGCCGCAGCCAGCGACACCGAGCTCATCGCCGGTATCGCCGAGCCAGAAGCGCGATCACAGTGGCAGCTGTTCCGGCGCCGATTCATGCGACACAAGGTCGCGATCGTCGCTCTGTTCGTGTTGCTCCTGCTCTACGTCATCGTCATCTTCGCCGGGACCTTCGCTCCGTACGACCCGAACCCGTCGCCGCTGCCCCTGAAGGACGCGAACATCGCGCCAAACGCGCAACACTGGTTCGGCACCGACGAGCTCGGGCGGGACCAGCTCTCGCGGATCATCTACGCGGGTCGAGTGTCGCTGGCCGTGGGCTTCTTCGTGGCGTTGATCTCGACCGTTGTCGGGACCGCGGTCGGCTCGATCGCCGGCTACTTCGGCCGCTGGATCGACCAGCTCCTGATGCGGATCACCGATCTGTTTCTCATCATCCCCGGCATCGCGCTGGCGGCCATGGCGCAGAAGGGTTTGCAGGAAAAGGAGTTCCCGATCATCGGCAAGTTGTCGACGACGGTGCTCATGGTCGTGATCCTGTCCTTCCTGTTCTGGCAGACGATCGCTCGCGTCACCCGGGGCTTGATGTTGTCGGTGAAGGAGAAGGAGTACGTCGAGGCCGCGCGGGCGTCGGGCGCATCGAGCCGGCGCATCATCACGCGCCACATCATCCCGAACATGGTCGGCCCGATCGTCGTCAACACAACGCTCGTCGTGGGGTACGCCATCCTGGCGGAGTCCACCCTCTCGTTCCTCGGCTTCGGCATCCAGCTCCCTGACGTTTCGTGGGGCAACATGCTCAACGCGTCGGAGAGTGCGGTCGGAACGAAGACGGCGTACCTCATCTACTTCCCCGGCTTGCTGCTGCTGCTCACCGTGCTGGCCGTCAACTTCCTCGGCGACGGTCTCCGCGACGCCTTCGACCCGCAATCGAACCAAAAGCACTGATGACCGACGCAGAGTCAGCACAAGCGCTCGAGCTCGAGTCCGTCGGCCCGACCTCGTTGCCGGATGATGCGGTGCTGTCCGTTCGCGACCTGCGCGTGGAGTTCCCGAGCGACGACGGCGTCGTGAAGGCGGTCGACGGCATCAGCTTCGACGTCTTCGAGAACGAAGTGCTCGGCATCGTCGGCGAGTCGGGATCCGGCAAGAGCGTCACGTCGATGGCGGCCCTCGGCCTGTTGCCGCGTTACGCCAAGATCTCGGGTGCGGTGTACCTGCGAGGCGTGAACCTTCTGGA
>JBEEFW010000136.1:0-24461 GCA_041166385.1 Acidimicrobiaceae bacterium
GCCGGGCTCGTGCTCCTCATTCGGCGACGCACGCCGGGTCGAGATCGCGCCAGCCTCCTCGACGCCGCCATCATCACGTGCGGCGCAGGCCTCCTGTCATGGGTGATCCTGATCGTCCCGTACTTCCGCACGGAGGACATCGGCGTGCTCGAACGCCTCACCTCGATTGCCTATCCCCTCGGCGACATCGCCCTGCTCGCCATGGTCGTGCGCCTCGCCGTCGGTTCTGGTCGGCGACCGATCGCGTTCTGGCTGTTGGCCACCGGCGTCGTCAATCTTCTCGTGGCCGACGCGTTGTATGGCTACCTGAACCTGGCCGATCTCTGGCACGAGCACAACGTGGTCGACGGCGGCTGGATCGTGTTCTACGTCGGATGGGGTGCCGCCGCGCTGCACCCGTCGATGCGCGAGTTGTCGGTACGCGCGAGCGGCTCGCCGCGGGTGAGTAGGCGGCGGCTCGCCGTCGTCGGCAGCGCCGCGTTGATCCCGCCCGCCGTGCTTTTCGTACAGCAGCTGCAGGGGAATGTCGTCGACGGCGCCGCCATCGCCATCACGAGTGCGGTGCTCTTCGTGCTGGTGCTCGCCCGCACGTCGGGACTGGCCGGCGAGGTCTCCGAGCAACGCAGCGAGGCCCGGTTCCAATCGCTCGTCACCCACGCGTCCGACGCGATCCTCGTGGTCGACGACGCAGGATTCGTCCGGTATCAGACGCCGTCGGCCGCTCGTGTGCTCGGGTGCAAGGCTTCCGAGTTGCTGGATCGCCCGATCGGCGATCTGTTGGCCGCGAAGGACGAGCGGCAGCTCGGCGTCCTGCTCGTCACTGCCGGCGTGACGACAACCGTGGACTGGCAGGTGCGCAGCGGCGACGGCACCTGGCGCGACATGGAGGTCACCGCGGCCGACCTGCGCGATGACGCGGGCATCGACGGGCTCGTTCTCACGATGCGAGACATCACGGAACGCAAGGCTCTCGATGCCGAGCTGCGTCGCCAGGCGCTGCACGACACCCTCACGAGCCTGCCGAACCGATCGTTGTTCCACGACCGCGTCGTCCACGCCCTCAGCCGCGCCTTTCGGCGACAAGGTGACGTAGGTGTGCTGTTCCTCGATCTCGACGACTTCAAGATGGTCAACGACAGCCTCGGACATCCCGCCGGAGACGACCTGCTGATCGCCGTCGCGGCGCGGTTGCTCACGGCCCTGAAGTCAGGTGACACTCTCGCCCGCTTCGGAGGCGACGAATTCGCGGTGCTCCTCGAGGATGGCGACGTTTCCCTGGCGGCCGGGGCCGTCGCGCAGAGACTGCAAGATGCGTTGCGCGAACCGTTTCGGGTCGGAGATGAGGACGTACCGGTACACGTCAGCATCGGCATCGCGGTGGGACGGGCCGGCGTCGATACCGCGAGTGGGCTGCTTCGCGATGCCGACCTGGCCATGTACGTGGCGAAGCGCAATGGCAAGTCGCGGGTTGAACGGTTCGTTCCCGAGATGCACGAGCAGGCGATCCGCCGCCTCGAGGTGGCATCCGAGCTGCGAGGCGCCATCGACAACGGGCAGCTCGTCGTGTTCTACCAACCCATCGTGGCGGTCGCTACGGGACGGATGCTTGGCGCGGAGGCGCTCGTGCGCTGGAACCATCCTCACCGCGGGCTGATTCAGCCGAACGATTTCATCCCCGTCGCCGAAACCACCGGGCTCGTGATCCCGCTCGGAGCCTGGGTCCTCGAGGAAGCGTGCCGACAGATGCGTGCATGGCGGCAGGCGGGCCTCGTCGACGACACGTTCTACGTGAGTGTCAACCTCTCGGCCCGCCACCTTCGTGACGCCAGCGTGCTCGACGACGTCATCCACGCGCTGGACGCGTCGGGAATGCCCGCGAACGCGCTGCTCATCGAGGTCACCGAGACGGGACTCGTCGAGGATCTCGATCCGGCTGGCACTGTCCTCCACGACCTGAAGGCTCTCGGCGTGCGCCTGGCCATCGACGATTTCGGGACTGGCTATTCATCCCTCGCCCGTCTCAGCACCTTCCCGCTGGATGTCGTCAAGATCGACAAGTCCTTTGTCGATCGACTGGCCGGGAACGCCGATGGCGACGCAATGGTGCGCGCGGTCGTCGATCTCAGCCACACGCTCGGAATGACGACCGTGGCCGAAGGCGTCGAGGATCCGGAACAGGCGGTGGCGCTCAGCCGGCTCGGCTGCACGGTGGCGCAAGGCTTCCTCTTCGCCCGGCCCATGCCGGCGGCCGACATGACCGGCGCGCTCCGGCTCGAAGGGCGCACGCTCGTCGCTCCCTGACCGTTGAGCGACTCCGGGATGCTGCCCGTTCAGACCGGTGGCTCGGGGGGGAGGACTCGAACCCCCAATGACTGGACCAGAACCAGCAGTGTTACCGATTACACCACCCCCGAAGGTGGAGCGAACACCATACCCGGCCGTGATTTGTGCAGGATTTCTCAAGCGGGCAGCGAACTCAGCCAATCATGAGAATTCGTCGTTTTGTCGCGGGTCTCTGCGGTGTCGTTCTCGTCGCCTCCACGGCGGTCACGTTCACAGCCGGGGCTGCGGGCTCCGGCGTGGAGCATGTCGGCCTGGCGCGCCTGCTCACGACGCAGCCAGCCGGCGTTCCGGTCGGCATCGCGACGTTCGACGCAGTGCCGAGCGCGTCGACGGTGACGCAGCTGCGGGCGCTGGGCCTCCAGGTGCAACCGATGAAGCAGCTACCGCTGGCCATCGTGAAGGGCCCCATCGCCGCGATGCAGCTCGCGGTCACGAAGGGCGTCGCCGCTGACGTCTATCCAGACGAGCGCATCCAGCTCTTCGACACCGCGTCATCCGACGCGATGGGCGGCGCGAAGACGCGTGCCGCCGGTTTCACCGGCAAAGGCGTCACAGTCGCAGTCGTCGACTCAGGATGCGACGCGACGCATGCCGACCTCGCCGATCACGTCGTGCACAACGTCATCCTGTTCGGTCCGGAGTACGGCAACATGCCGCCCGACCCGTCGAAAGCGGGTGACGGCGCGCTCGTCGTTCCGATCGAACAGGGTCCGTACAACAACAGCGACCTCGGCAGCGGTCACGGCACCCACGTCTCCGGCATCATCGCCGCTGACGGCTCGACGAGCGCCGATCACCTGGGCGTCGCGCCGGACGCGAACCTGATCTGCTACTCGATCGGCGAGATCCTCTTCACCACCGCGGTGATCTCGGCGTACGACCACATGCTCGACCAGCCGAACCTGTGGGACATCGACGTCGTCAACAACTCGTGGGGCAACGCGTTCCGCGCCTATGACCCGAGCGATCCCGTCAACGTCGCGACGAAAGCGGTGGCGAGCAAGGGCGTCGTCATCGTGTTCGCCGCTGGTAACGCCGGCTCCGAGAACGCGGAGGTGAGCCTCAACCCCTTCGCGCAACCATCGTGGGTGATCTCCGCGGCGGCCGACAGCGTCGACAAGGTGCGGGCCGACTTCTCGTCCAACGGCCTCGAGTTCGACAACTCGCAACCCGCCGCGCTGAAGAAGGACGCTCAGGGCATCGAGCACGCCACCTACACCGGGGCGCGGATCGGCGTGTACCACCCCGATGTGACCGCACCCGGCGACAACATCTCCTCAACGTGTGATCCGGTCGGCGCGCTCACCGCTCCGTGCGACGGCGACAACGCCGAGGCCTCGGGCACGAGCATGGCGTCGCCGCACGTTGCCGGCGCCGCGGCCGTGCTGCTCCAAGCGAATCCCAAGCTCACACCGGCCCAGGTGCAGATGGCGCTGCAAGTGACGGCCACTCCCGTCACGAACCACGAGGAGACCGGCATCTCGGCGTTCTGGCAGGCGGGTTACGGCCACGTCGATCTCGCGGCCGCCGTCAACCTCGCGCGGTCCAAGGACTACGCCAAGCAGCTCACCGCGAAGCAGAAGGCGGCCGACGCCGCGGTCCTGAAGGCGAGCCCGTACACCGTGCACCACTCCGATCTGTGGATGTGGGACGCGCCGCGAGCCACGGTGGCGGGCGTGCCGGACAGCAAGACGTTCAGCATCTCCGTCCCGTCGAAGACGAAGGCCATCAAGGTCGCCGTCGGCTACCCGTCGCTCGGGAGCGTCGCGATCAACGGCATGGAGTACGTCGCGACCGTCAAGGACAGCGCCGGGAACACCGTCGGTACCACGACGGCGAACTTCTGGAACGGCTCGTCGTCCTTGTTCGTCGATCTCAAGTCGGTCACCGGGCTCGATTACAGCAAGCCGTGGACGGTCGAGATCGTCGGCAACTACGCCGTTTCCGATCCGGACACCATCGACAGCGATTCGGCGACGGGACGCAAGGTCACGGCGGTCGTCGCAGTCCTGCGCTAACGCCCCAACCAGCGGTCAAGCCGATCGAAGCCGACCAACCGGCCGGCGGACACCGCGATCGTCTCCCGCGCCAGGGCCTGCATGTTGTCGATCCCGTGCACCGGGCTCGTCGGCGTCGGTGAGACATGTGCGTTGAGCCCCACGTCGTGGGCGATCGCGTTGATGCGGTACGCGTGGAACGGATCGGACACCAAGATCACGTCGTTGATGCCGCGCTGGTGCAGGAAGCGCGCCGCCGCCGCGAGCTCGTCGTAGGAGTTGGTGCTCGTGGTCTCGCGCTCGATGGCGCCGCCGGGGATCCCCTTCTCGGCGAGATAGTTCGCCGACGCCTCCGCTTCGGTGAACCGGTCGCCGGTCTGCTTGCCCCCGGTCACGACGATGAGCGGCGCAAGGCCCTTCTGGAAGAGGTCGGCGGCGTGATCGAGTCGCGCGCTCAACACCGCCGACGGGCGGCCATCGAACTGTGCGGCGCCGAGCACGATGATCGCTTGCGCCTGGCGGGCGTCGTCCTGATGCGATGCGTGCCAGACCTGCAGGAACGTGACGAGCACATAGCTCGCCAGGAGCGCGACGACGACAGCACTGATGCGGAGAACGCGACGCCTCACGCCAGCCGCGCCCGTCCCGCCCGCAGCCGCCTCAGCGTCTCGTCGCGACCCAGGAACTCGAGGAGATCGAAGAGCGGCAGCCCGACGATGCGTCCCGTGACGGTGACGCGGATCGGGCCTTGCACCTTCGACGCGTTGATCCCGAGGCGCTCACCCAGTGCCATGAATCGAGCATGCAGCTCGTCGCGCTCCCACGGCGCATCGGCGTACGCCTCGATGATCGCGTCGAGCACGTCGGCGGCCGCCGGCAGCTTCATCGCCTTCTCCCACGATTTGGGGTCTTCCGCCGGCGCATGCACCCAGTCGAAGTAGTCCGGGAGCTCGTCGAGCACCTTGACGCGCTCCTGCGCGAGCGGGGCGAGTGCCCTCAACGCGGCTCGCTCGTCCTCGCCCGTCACGAACTCCCCGGCCCGCTCGACGAAGTCAGCGACGTCGAGCCGTCGGATCCACTCACTGTTCACGTGTGTGAGCTTCTTGATGTCGAACAGCGCAGGTGACGGGTTCACGTCTTGGATGCGGAACAGCTCGATCATCTCGTCGATCGGACGCACCTCGACACCGTCGGGTGGTCCCCAGCCGAGCAGCGCCAGGTAGTTGCGCATGGCCTCGGGCAGGAAACCGCGCGCCTTGTAGTCGCCCACGGAGACGTCGTCGCGGCGCTTCGAGAGCTTCTTGCGCTGCTCGTTCACGAGCAAGGGCAGGTGGGCGAACACCGGGCGATAGCCGAGACCGAGCGCATCGCTGAGTAGTAGGTACTTCGGCGTGCCGTTCAGGTGCTCTTCACCGCGCAGCACGTGCGTGATCTGCATGTCGGCGTCGTCGACGATGTTGGCCAGCAGGAACGTCGGTGTGCCGTTCGACCGCAACAGCACGAAGTCTTCGATCGACTCGTTGTCGAACGAGATGTCGCCGCGGATCAAGTCCGCGAACGTCGTCGCGCCTTGGTCGGGCGCGCGGAACCGTAGCGCGCGGCCGGGTCCCGGCCCGAGACCACGGTCGCGACAGAACCCGTCGTAGCCCGGCTTGCCACCAGCCGCCTTGTTGCGCGCCTGCACTTGCTCGGCGGTGCACCCGCAGTAGTACGCGTGACCCGAGGTCACGAGCTTCTCGGCCGCGGCGGCGTACAGATCGGCGCGGTCAGACTGCCGAACCGGCTCGCCGTCCCAGTGCAGCCCGAGCCAATCAAGCATCTCGAGGATGTTGTCGGTGAGCTCCGGACGGTTGCGTTCGGTGTCGGTGTCCTCGATGCGCAACAGGTTCTCACCGCCCTGCTGGCGGGCGAACATCCAGTTCGCCAGCGCGGTGCTGGCCCCGCCGACGTGCAGGTAGCCGGTCGGCGAGGGCGCGAAGCGAACCCGGATCACTGCGGGTCAGGCATGACTGGCGTGTTCGAGCGCATCGACATCGAGCAGCGCGCGCCAGTCGGCGGCGTGATCGTCGGCGATCGCGGTGTGCAGCTTCCGCAATGCGTCGTCGCGCACCGCGGCGACGATTCGGTGGCGCTCCGTGTAATGCAGCGGCAGCGCGACTTCGTCGAATGCCTTCTTGCGCAGGCTGACCAGGTCGGCGGGCGGCGACTCATCGAGATAGCCCCACGCGGTGTACGCCGCCGTGAGGTCGTAGATCACCGGCGCGCGCCCGAGCAGCGAGGCCCGCTTCAACGCGACACCGACACAGCCGGCCATCACGTCGTCGAGCGCTTCACCCGGCTCGAGGTGCAGCCGGTTCGCCAGCCGTTTGGCCAGCAGCAACGCGTAGCCCTGGTCAGGGCCGGGATGACCGAAGCGATCGCCGTGAGGGTTCTCTCCGCGGAGGTCACCGGGCCGCGTGGCCAACCAGGAACCGGGGCGCCGCGGGGGCGACTCGTAGGTGCGCACGTCGTCCATCGGCTTGACGGGGACGTACTCGGGTGCGGCCATGCGGAGAACCTACCCGGCGACCCGCAGCAAACCGAAGACGTAGGCGTCGTTGAGCGCCTGCCACGACGCATCGATGATGTTCGTGGACACGCCGATGGTGGTCCACACCGCATCGCCGTCCGTCGACTCGATCAGCACGCGCACCACGGCCGCCGTGTCGATGACGTTGTCGAGGATGCGCACCTTGTAGTCGGTGAGGTGGAGATTCGCGAGCGCGGGCAGCTCGTTGCCGACCGCGCTGCGAAAGGCCGAGTCGAGCGCGTTGACCGGTCCGTTGCCTTCGCCGACCGCGATCCGGCGCTCGTCACCGATCCAGACCTTCATCGTGGCTTCGGTCTCGACGGAGCCATCGCGGTTGTACGTCGTGACGCGATACCCCTCGAGCTCGTACCACGGCGGCACCCAACCGGACGCGCGTCGCATCAGCAGCTCGAGCGATGCATCAGCCGCCTCGAAGACGAAGCCGTCGGCTTCGAGCTTCTTGAGCGCTTCGGTGAGCTCGCCCGCGGCCCGATCGTCGAGGTCGATGCCGAACTCCTGCGCCTTCATCGCCATACCGGCGCGGCCTCCGAGGTCGGACACCAACACGCGGGTGTGGTTCCCCACAGAGCCGGGGTCGACGTGCTCGTACGTTGCGCTCCCCGCTCGACCGAGCGCCGAGGTGTGCAGTCCGCCCTTGTGGGCGAAGGCCGACGCGCCGACGAACGGGTCGGCATCGTGCGGCGGCAGGTTCACGAGCTCCGCGACGTGCCGGCTGACGGCCGTGAGCCGCTCCAACCGCCCCTCTGGCAGGCACTGCACACCCATCTTCAGTTCGAGATCGGGGATGCAGGTCATCAAGTTGGCGTTGCCGGTGCGCTCGCCGTACCCGTTGACGGTGCCCTGGAGCTGGGTGGCGCCGGCCACGACCGCGACGATCGCGTTGGCGACGGCGCAGCCGGTGTCGTTCTGTGTGTGGATGCCGAGCTGCACGTCGTCGCCGAAGTAAGCGTGCACCTCGCCGACGATGCGCTGCACCTCGTGCGGGAGCGCACCGCCGTTGGTGTCGCACATCACGAGCACCTCGGCGCCGTTGGTGGCGGCGGCTTCGAGCACGCGGAGGGTGTACTCGGGGTTGTGCTTGTAACCGTCGAAGCAGTGCTCCGCATCGAAGAAGACACGCAACCCTTCGTCGCGGAGGAACTTCACCGACTCACCGACCATGGCCACGCCCTCGTCGAGTGTCGTGCGCAGCGCTTCGGTCACGTGGAAGTCCCACGACTTTCCGACGATGCACGCGATCGACGCGCCGGCCGAGACCAATGCTTCGAGCGTCGGGTCGACATCGACCTTGCCGAGCGGTCGCCGCGTCGAGCCGAACGCCACCAACGTGGCGGTCTCGAACTTCAGCTCGGTCTTGGCCCTGCGGAAGAACTCCTCGTCCTTCGGGTTCGCCTGGGGGTAGCCGCCCTCGACGAATGCGACGCCGAGCCAGTCGAGTTGCTCGGCAATGCGCAGCTTGTCCTCGACCGTGAGGCTGATCCCTTCGAACTGCGCACCATCGCGCAGTGTCGTGTCGAAGATGTCGACGTGCTCAGTCTGAGACATGCTCAACCCATTCCTTGTATCGATCGACCTCGCCGCGGACGGCACGCGCGTATTCCTGCGCAATCGCCGTGGTCATCGGACCGGGGCACGGAATCGGTCGGTCGTCGACGGAGTTCACCGCGCTCACCTCTGCTGCCGTGCCGCACACGAACATCTCTTCGGCGATGTACAGATCACTGCGCGTCAGCTCGCCGATCCGCACCTCGTAGCCGTGGTCGCGCGCGATCGTCATGACGGAGCTCTGCGTGATGCCTTCGAGCGCGCCCGACGCCAGCGGGGGCGTGAGCAACACGCCGTGACGGGCGACGAAGATGTTCTCACCGGTGCATTCGGAGACGAGACCCTGGTTGTTGAGCATGATCGCTTCGTCGTAGCCGGCGTTCAGGGCCTCGACCTTGGCGAGTGACGAGTTGACGTAGTTGCCGACGGTCTTCGACGCGGGCGGCATCGTGTTGTGGTCGTGCCGCGTCCACGAGCTGATCTTCATGCGGACGCCCTTGGTCGCGGCGTCGTCGCCCAGGTAGGCGCCCCACGGCCAGCAGGCGATGGCGACGTCGACGGTGCACGGAAGCGTGTTGAGTCCCATTTCGCCGTAGCCGAAGTACGCGATCGGGCGGATGTAGCAGCCGGGCAGTCCGGTGGATCGCACGGTGAGCTTCACCGCGTCGATCAACTCGTCGACGGTGTACGGCAGGTCCATCATCAAGATGCGGGCGGAGTTGTGCAGCCGCTCGATGTGCTCGGTCAGACGGAAGACCGCAGGGCCGCGGACCGTTTCGTAGGCGCGGATGCCCTCGAAGACGCCCATGCCGTAATGCAGTGTGTGCGTCAGCACGTGCACCTTGGCGTCGTCCCACGGGATGAGCTCACCGTTCATCCAGATCTTTTCGGTGGGGGTGATGGGCATGTCGTCTCCTAGACGCGGGCGGCGATCGCGTCGCCGATCGCTTGGGTGGAATCGTCGAGCGTGGCCTGGTCGGCGCACGCCTTGCGGACGCGGGCGGCGGCATCGGCCTCGCCCAGGAAGTCGAGCATCATCGCCGCGCTGAGGATGGCGGCGATGGGGTTCGCCTTGTTCTGGCCGGCGATGTCGGGCGCTGAACCGTGCACCGGCTCGAACATCGACGGCCCGGTGCGGTCGGGGTTGAGGTTGCCCGACGCGGCGAATCCGATGCCGCCGGACACCGCACCGCCGAGGTCGGTGAGGATGTCGCCGAACAGGTTGTCGGTGACGATCACGTCGTACTGCTGAGGCGACTGCACGAAGTAGATGCACGCAGCATCGACGTGGTTGTACGCCGTCTGCACATCGGGATACTCGGCGGCGACGCTCTCGAACGCACGCTGCCACAGGTCGCCCGCGAACGTGAGGACGTTGGTCTTGTGCACGAGGGTGAGGTGCTTGCGGGGCCGGCTCTGCGCGAGCTCGAAGGCGTAGCGGACGCACCGCTCCACACCGAAGCGAGTGTTGACCGAGCCCTGCGTCGCGATCTCCTGCGATGTGCCCTTGCGGAGGAAGCCGCCTTCGCCGGCGTACGTGCCCTCGGTGTTCTCGCGGATCACGATGAAGTCGATGTCGTTCTCGGGGTACAGGAACGGCCGCTGGTTGACATAGAGGTCGAGGTCGAAGCGCATCTTGAGCAGCAGGCCGCGCTCGATGACCCCAGGAGGCACGTCGGGCGTGCCCACGGCGCCGAGCAGGAGCGCGTCGAGCCCTCGCCATTCGTCGACGATCTCGTCGGTGAGCACCATGCCGTCCTTCAGGTATCGAGCTCCGCCGAGGTCGTAGTCGACGGTGTCGAGGGAAACACCGCAGGCGCGCACGACCTTGAGCGCCTCGGTGACGACCTCGGGGCCGATGCCGTCACCGCCGATGACTCCAATCTTGTGGGGCACTGTCGAAAGTCTCCCAGAAAACGAGAAACCGCCCGCCGAAGCGGACGGTGAGGCGCACGCGGTTGGTCGCGTGCGCTAGCGAATGATGATGATGGCGGTCAGCAGTTGTCCGGGCATCGCCAGTAAGTGTGACCAGGTCGGCCGGGGGCGTCAAGCAAGTAGATTCTGGGACCATGCCCGAGACCCACCACCTCTCGCGTGCTGCCTTCGAGCGCCTCCAAGAGGAACACAAGCAGCTGACCACATTCGGTCGGGTCGACATCGCCCGCAAGATCGAAACCGCACGTGAGCTCGGTGACCTCTCCGAGAACGGCGACTACCACGCCGCCAAGGAGGAGCAGGGAAAGATGGAGGGCCGCATCCGGCACCTCGACGCGCTCATCAAGAACGCAGAAATCGTCGAGGTTGGCGACAGCGAAGTGGTCGTGACCGGTTCGGTCGTCGGGATCAAGTACGAAGGCGACGACGACACCGAGCGCTACCTCATCGGCTCCATCGAGGAGCGGCACGAGGATTTCGAAGTCATCTCCCCTGGGTCGCCCCTGGGCCAAGCGTTGCTCGGTCACAAGGTCGGCGACATCGTCGACTTCGAAGCGCCGGCGCGCGTTCTGAAAGTCGAGATCGTTAGCATCGAAGGATGAGCGAGCGCAGCGAGCGAGTCCCGCAGCTAAGCGAGCGCCAGCGAGCCAGCTGCGCTGGGGTGTGGGGGCGGAGCCCCCACCGGAAGCAAGGGTGAGCAGCAGGCAGAGCGAAACGCTCGTCGCGCCGCCGTCGATGGTGCCGGCCGGACGCTTCGTCGAGCTTCCCGGTCGCGGCACCACGTTCATTCGCGAGACCGGGCCAGTCGACGCACCCGCGGTCGTGCTACTGCACGGGCTGTCCGCCACGGGAGGACTCAACTGGCTGTGGTGCTTCGAGCCGTTGGCCACGCGATACCGCGTGATCGCCATCGATCATCGCGGCCATGGTCACGGCATCCGCACGCGACACTTCCGGCTCGCCGACTGCGCGGACGACGTCGCCGCACTGGCCGACATGCTCGGGATCCCTCAGATCACCGCCGTCGGCTACTCGATGGGCGGTCCGATCGCACAGCTGCTGTGGCACCGGCATCGTTCGCTGGTCAGCGGTCTGGTGTTCTGCGCGACCGCCCGCAGCTTTCGCACGTCACGCTCGCAGTTCGCGTTCTCGCTCATGCCGTTCATCACTGCAGGGCTGCGCTCGACGCCCGGCATCGCGCGCCGCGCCGTGATGTCGCGCATCCTCGAGCAGCGCATGGCCGGCATCCCACAACGCGAGTGGGTGATGGACGAGCTGCAGGGCAGCGATCCGGCCACCATCGCGGAGGCGGCGGCCGCCATCGGCCGCTACTCGTCGCGTGACTGGATCGGCGAGGTCGACGTTCCCACGTCCGTGGTCGTGACCGAGCAGGACCGGCTCGTGGCCCCAGACCGCCAGCGCCGCCTCGCGGAGTCGATTCCTGGCGCGCGCATCATCCCGGTGCAGGGCGATCACGGCGTCTGCGTGGCCAACCCCCGCGCCTTCGTGCCCGCGCTCCTCGCCGCGGTCTCCACGAGCTCGGCGGCCCGCCGCACCTGATCGCCATAGCGGCCACCTGGTTTGCGGGTGGTGCGCTCGATCGGACCAGACACGCCGATCGCCGCGATCACGTTGCCGCGTCCGTCTCGGATGGGCGCGCTGACCGACGCGACGCCGGCTTCGCGCTCCTCCACGCTCTCGACCCAGCCGCGTGGCCCCTCGTCGCCCCGCAGGATCTTGCCGGCCGACCCGACGTCGAGCGGGAGCGACGCTCCCACCTGGACGATCGTGCGCAATCCGTGCGGCGACTCGAGCGACTCGACGCAGACGCGATGGTCGCCGTCGCGGATGTAGAGCTGCACGCTCTCCTCCGTCGCGTCACGCAGCCAGGCCAGCGCCGGTCGGGCCAGCTCCGCGAGGGGTGCGCTGTCGAGGGCGGCGCGGCCGAGTGTCGCCAGCCGGAAGCCGAGCGCGAACCGTCCGTCGGTGTCGCGCCGTACGAGATCGTGATGCTCCAGGGCCACGGCCAGGCGGTGCGCAGTCGCCCGCGGTAGACCGGTCGCGGCCACGAGCTCGGCCAACGTCTTCGGGCCGGTGACCAAGCAGTCGATGACGTCGACCGCCTTGTCGAGCACGCCGACCCCGCCTACACTCCGTTCCACGTAACGAGACTAGGGTCTCACTATGTGGGAGCGCAATCATGTCGCCGCAAACACTCAGCGAGAAGGTGTGGGACCGGCACCTCGTACGGTCCGCCGAGGGTGAACCCGACCTGCTGTACATCGACCTCCATCTCGTCCACGAGGTCACCTCTCCTCAGGCGTTCGACGGGTTGCGCATCGCCGGGCGGCGCGTGCGCCGCCCGGAGCTGACCATCTGCACCGAGGACCACAACGTCCCGACCGAGAACATCGATCAACCCATCGCCGACCCGATCAGCGCGAAGCAACTCGACACGCTGCGCGCCAACGCCTCTGAGTTCGGCCTCGTGAACTACCCGATGGGCGATCCGGGTCAGGGCATCGTCCACGTCATCGGTCCCGAGCAAGGCCGCACGCAGCCGGGCATGACGATTGTGTGCGGCGACAGCCACACCTCGACGCATGGCGCGTTCGGTGCGCTCGCGTTCGGCATCGGCACGAGCGAGGTCGAGCACGTCCTCGCGACGCAGACGTTGCCGCAGCAACGCGCCAAGACGCTCGCGATCACGGTCGACGGCGAGTTGCCCGCCGGCTCGACGGCCAAGGACATCATTCTCGCCATCCTCGGGCGCATCGGCACAGGCGGCGGCATCGGCTACATCGCCGAGTACCGCGGCTCGGCGATCCGTGCGCTGACGATGGAAGGGCGCATGACGGTGTGCAACATGTCGATCGAGGCCGGCGCGAAAGCCGGGATGATCGCGCCGGACGACACGACGTTCGACTACGTGAAAGGCCGGGCGCACGCGCCGAGCGGCGCGGCATGGGACGACGCGGTGGCCGATTGGCGATCGCTCGTCACCGACGACGACGCCACCTTCGACAAGGAGGTCGTCCTCGACGCCGGGGCGATCCTCCCCCACGTGTCGTGGGGCACGAACCCCGGGCAGGTCGTACCGATCAGCGACCGGGTGCCCGCACCGGACTCGTTCGGCGATGCGGCGGCGCGCGAAGCGGCCGAGCGTGCGCTCGAGTACATGGGCCTCACCGCCGGAATGCCGATCCGCGACATCGGCGTCGACACCGTGTTCATCGGCTCCTGCACGAACAGCCGCATCGAAGATCTGCGCGCCGTGGCGGAGGTGGCGCGTGGCCGGCAGGTTGCATCCGGCGTGCGCACGCTGATCGTGCCGGGCTCGTGGCAGGTGAAGCAGCAGGCTGAGCGGGAAGGCTTGCACGAGATCTTCACGACCGCCGGATTCGACTGGCGCGATCCCGGCTGCTCGATGTGCCTCGCGATGAACCCCGACACGTTGTCGCCAGGCGAGCGGTGCGCATCGACGTCCAACCGCAACTTCGAAGGACGTCAGGGTCGCGGCGGGCGCACGCACCTCGTCTCCCCCGCCGTCGCCGCCGCAACGGCCATCCTCGGCCACTTCGCCACCCCGGACGACCTCAAGTGATCGAACTCGGGGTCATTAGGGCGGTCATGGCGAGCGCAAGTACCCCAAGTTCGGAGGGGAGGGGCTGATGGAAGCCGTACGGATCGTGCAGGGCACCGCGGTGCCGCTGGACCGCAGCGACGTCGACACCGATCAGATCATTCCGAGTGACTGGTTGAAGCGGGTCGAGCGAACGGGGTTCGAGAAGGGACTGTTCAGCGAGTGGCGCGACGACCCGAGCTTCGTCATGAACGACGAGCGGTTCGCGGGCGCCACGATCCTCGTTGCGGGGCCGAACTTCGGAACGGGCTCGTCGCGCGAGCACGCCGTGTGGGCCATCCAACAGGCCGGGTTCAAGGCAGTCATCTCGCCCCGGTTCGGTGACATCTTCCGCAACAACTCGACCAAGAACGGGTTGGTGCCCGTGATCGTGCCGCCGGCGGTCGGCGAGCAGCTCCTCGCCGCGGTCGAGGCCGATCCAACGCTCGAGTTCACGATCGACGTCGAGCGCCGCACGCTCGAGGCGCCGGCGCTCGGGCTGACGGTCGACTTCCCTCTCGACGAGTCCGTGCGCCATCGGTTCCTCGAGGGACTCGACGACATCGGCATCACCCTGCTGCACGCCGACGCCATCTCGGACTACGAGGGCAGGGCGGGCAGCGCCTCGCGGTAGAGCCACGCGTCGAACACGTCGTGGAGGTCGCGCTTGGCCACCTCGTTGGCGACCGCGACGAAGTCCGCCGTGGACGCGTTCTTGTCGGCGAAGCGTGACACATAGGTCCGGAGGATCGTGAAGAACGCGTCGTCGCCGACCGTGACCCGGAGCGCCTGCAAGGTCAGCGCGCCGCGCAGGTAGACGGCCTCGACGTCGAAGAGGTGCTCGACTCCCGGATCCCCGGGCAGCGCCGTGCTCGTCACCTGGCCGTGCACGCGGTTGGCCATGTCCGCGACGGAGATACCTCCGGTGTGCTCCTGCCAGAGCCACTCGGCGTACGTGGCGAATCCTTCGTTGAGCCAGATGTCCTTCCACGATGCCGGCGTCACGCTGTCGCCGAACCACTGATGCGCGAGCTCGTGAGCGATCACCTGGTCGCCGTTCACGGAGCCGTCCACGAAACTCGAGTTGAAGATCGACAGCGTCTGCGACTCGAGTGCGAACTGCGACACCTCGTCGACGACGAGCGCTCCGTAGACGTCGAACGGGAACGGCCCGAAGTCAGAGGCGAAGAGCTGCAACATGGCAGGCGTGCGGCTGAAGTCGATGGTGGCGTCGTCGGCCACCTGGGAGGCGAACGCATTGCGGATGGTGACCCCTTCAGGTCCCGGCTCGGTCGTCAGGCGATAGTCGCCGATCGCCAGCTGCGTGAGGTACGACGCGATCGGTGCCTTGGCGTCGTACGTCCATGTCGTCTGCCCATCGCCGCGCGGCGGATTGTCGACGAGGGTGCCGTTGGCCACGACGGTCACGCCGTCGGGCACGGTGACGTGAAATGTGTACGTCGCCTTGTCGCTCGGGTGGTCGTTCACCGGGTACCACGTCGACGCGCCCTCGGGTTCGTTCAGCACGAAGCTCCCGTCGCCGGTGGCGATCCATCCGACCGCGATGGGGACGGACTTCGTGCTCCGCGGTTCCGGCGAACCGTGATACGCGACCGTCGTGGTGAACGCCGAACCCGACGAGATCGGCTGGGTTGGGGTGATGATCAGCTCGCCACCGTCCCGGGTGAACGGTGCATCGATTCGGTCGATCGTGAGCCCGAGGAAATCGAGGTTGTAGCGCGACAGGTTCTGTGTCGCGATCGCCGAGATGACGGCCGTCGCCTGCACTTGATTCGTCTTCGGATCGACCGTGAACGACAGGTCGTAGTGCGTGACGTCGTACCCGCCGTTGCCGAGGTTCGGGAAGTACGGGTCGCCGAGCCCGGCCGCACCCTCCGTCGGCGCCGCGGCCACGGGCGTCCTGTCGATGGGCGCCGAGTCGTGACCGCCGCACCCGATGAGTGCCAGCACGACGAGTCCGATGGCGAGCGTTCTTATGTCAGACGGTTTACCGCGCTCACGACCGCCCGAAGGCTCGCAGTGAGGATGCTCTCGTGCGCGCCGACCCCCCAACGGACCACACCACCAGGGCCCTGCACCTCGACGTAGGCCGCGGCCTGCGCATCGGCGCCAGCGCTGATGGAGTGCTCGGCGTAGTCGAGGACGTCGGCATTGATGCCGGTGCACACCTCGAGGCCGTGCACGAAGGCCGCGATGGGGCCGTTGCCCTCACCCTGGATCGTGCGGTGCTCGCCGTCGACGAGGACCTGCGCGGTGATCTTCGCCCCGTCGTCCGTCGTCGTCACCTCATGGCTGAGGAGCTGCACCTTGCCGTCTTCCTTGAAGTACTCGGCGCCGAATGCATCCCACATCGCTGACGGACTGATCACCGTGCCCGTGTCCTCGGTGATGGTCTGGATCGTCTTGGAGAACTCGATCTGCAAGCGACGCGGCAGGTCGAAGCCATGCTCGGCCTTCATGACGTACGCGACGCCACCCTTGCCGGACTGGCTGTTGACCTGGATCACGGCCTCGTACGTGCGTCCGACGTGCTTCGGGTCGATCGGGAGATAGGGCACCTCCCACGACTCGTAGTCGCCCGCCTCGAGCGCGTGCTGCTGGGCGCCGCTGATGTTCTCCATTCCCTTCTTGATCGCGTCTTGGTGCGACCCGGAGAACGCGGTGAAGACGAGGTCGCCCGCGTAGGGATGGCGCGGATGCACGGGCAAGCCGGTGCAGTACTCGGACGTACGGCGGATCTTGTCGATGTCGCTGATGTCGAGCTCGGGGTCCACGCCCTGGCTGAACAGGTTCATGCCCAACGTGATGATGTCGACGTTGCCGGTGCGCTCGCCGTTGCCGAACAGCGTGCCTTCGACGCGGTCGGCGCCCGCCATCAATCCGAACTCCGCGGCCGTGACCGCGCTGCCGCGATCGTTGTGCGGATGCAGCGACAGCACGACGCTGTCGCGCCGCGAGATGGTGCGGTCGAACGCCTCGATGACGTCGGCGTAGATGTTCGGCGTGTACATCTCGACCGTCGCCGGCAGGTTCAGGATGATCGGCTTCGCGGGCGTCGGCTCGATCACGTCCATCACCGCTTCGCAGATCTCGACGGCGTAGTCGATCTCCGTGCCGGTGAAGCTCTCGGGGCTGTACTCGTAGCGCACGTCGATGTCGGGCACCGTTGCCTCGAGCTTGCGGCACAGCTTCGCGGCGTCGACGGCGATCTGGGTGATGCCATCGCGCTCGAGGCCGAACACGACGCGGCGCTGCAGCGTCGACGTCGAGTTGTAGAAGTGCAGGATCGCCTTCTTGGCGCCCTTCAGCGCGTCGTACGTGCGCGCGATCAGTTCCTCACGGCACTGCACGAGCACTTGCACGGTGACGTCGTCAGGGATCAGGTCGTCTTCGATGAGCAGCCGGATGAAGTCGAAGTCGGTCTGGCTCGCCGACGGGAACCCGACCTCGATCTCCTTGAAGCCCATCCCGACGAGCGTCTGGAACAACCGCATCTTGCGCTCGGGATCCATCGGATCGATGAGCGCCTGGTTGCCGTCGCGAAGGTCGACGGAGCACCAGATCGGCGCCTTCTGCAGCTGCCGGCTCGGCCACTCGCGATCGGGAAGGGCGAGAGGGAGCGGCCGGAAGGGCTTGTACTTCTCGAACGGCATGTGCTTCGCGATCACGGGATCCGGTGGCATCGCTGGCTTCCTCTCGTTGAACTCGATCCGAAAACTGAAGAACCCCCTGCAGCTGCAGGGGGTCGACGAGCGTGAGTATGTGGCGCTCGCCGTTACGTAAGAAGGAGGACCTGGGTCGGGGTGCTCATGACCCGTTCACGATGACAGCAATCCGGGTGATGCGTCAAGCGCACTACGGTGTCACGTCGTGATCCGCCGATCGTTCCGAATCGGTCTGTGGCTGGGGCTGCTCGCCGGAATCGGTGTCGCCCTGTCCAAGATCCTCCGTTCGAAGCCCGAGCCGCTGGCGTCGCCGCGTGACTGGCCACCGCTCGAGGCGCCGATCCCGACGCCGACGCCGGTGACGGTCGCCGAGCCCGACATCGAGCCCGTGGTGGCGGCCGAGGAGCCCGGCCTCGTGCTCATCGGCGACGAGCCGCTGCAGGAACCCGAGCCCGCCCCCGCGCCAGCGCCGGCGCCCGCATCCGCACCGGCGCCCGTGGTGTCGGCGCCGGTTGCGAAGAAACCGGCCGAGAAGAAGCCCGCGGCGAAGAAGACGGAGCCCGCAAAGAAGGCGGCTGCCCCGGCCAAGAAGGTGGCCGTCAAGAAGCGGATCCCCGCATGGGTCGACCCCAGCGGCACGATCTGCCCGAAGACGCACCCCGTGAAAGGGAAGCTGTCGAGCAACATCTACCAAGTGCCCGGCAACTTCGCGTACGAGCGCACGACACCAGACCGCTGCTACAAGAACACCGACGCCGCCGAAGACGACGGCTTGCGAGCCGCGAAGCGCTAATCCGTCGCGAGCGCGTGGACGGACACGATGCCGTCCGCCCGACGCAGCGCTTCGACGACGTCGGCAGGAACCGGTTCGCTCGTCGCGAGCACCTGCATGGCCGCCGCCCCCTCGATCGAGTGACCGAGGTGCATGTCGCCGATGTTGATCCGCGCCGCCGCGAGAGCGGAGGTGACAGTGGCGATCATGCCGGGCACGTCGTCGTTGCGGACGATGAGCATGTTGCGCGCCGGTGGCAAGTCGACCGACAGGTCGTCGATCATCACGATGCGCGGGCTGCCCTTCAGACCGACCAGCGTTCCCGCGATCGCATGCTCTCCCCCGCGCACCGTCACGAGGTTCACGTAGTCCTGCGTCGACGATGTCGACGACTCGCGCACTTCGACGCCCCGCTCGGCCGCGATCTGGGGGGCGTTCACGTACGACACCGGTTCTTCGCTCACACCTCCGAACGCGCCCTTCAGCACGGACAGCGTGAGGATGCGCGTGTCGTAGTCAGCCAGCTGCCCGTGGTACTCCACCTCGATGCGTGCCGGCGCCCCTTCGTTCAACGCGACGTACAGGCGACCGAGCCTCTCGGCGAGCGGCAGGAACGGGCGCACCGTCTCGCTTGCCTCGGCGGCCGAGACGTTGACCGCGTACGGAACGAAGTCGCCCGCCAGCGCGAGGCCGACCTGCTCCGCGATGGTGTCGCCCGCCTTGTCCTGCGCCTCGCGCGTCGACGCCCCGAGATGCGGTGTGACGACGACGGAGTCGAGTTCGAACAGCGGTGACGACGTGGTGGGTTCCTCAGCGAAAACGTCGAGCGCCGCACCACCGATCGTGCCGGCCCGGATCGCGTCTGCCAGCGCGGCCTCGTCGACGATGCCGCCGCGCGCCACGTTGATGATGCGCAACCCGGGCTTCGCCTTCGTCAGCAACTCCTTACCGACCAGGCCAACCGTTTCCTTCGTCTTGGCCACATGGATCGTGACGAAGTCGGAACGCGCCATCAGGTCGTCCAGCTCGACGAGCTCGACACCGAGTTGCCGCGCCCGCTCCTGACCGACGAACGGGTCGTACGCGATGAGTCGCATGCCGAACGCGCTGGCGCGCTGGGCGACGAGCTTGCCGATGCGACCGAGGCCGATCACACCGAGCACCTTGTCGGCCAGCTCGACGCCTTCCCAGCGGCTGCGCTCCCAGCGCCCCTGCGTGAGCGCGGCGTGGGCCTGCGGGATGTTGCGGGCCTGCGCGAGCAACAACGCCATCGTCTGTTCGGCGGCGGACAGGATGTTCGACTGCGGCGCGTTGACGACCATGACGCCTCGCTTGGTGGCGTGCTCGACGTCGACATTGTCGAGCCCGATGCCCGCCCGACCCACCACGACGAGGTCGGTGCCGGCGTCGATCACGGCGGCGGTGACGTGCGTGGCCGACCGGATGATCAAGGCGTGCGCCCCGACGACCGCCTGCAGCAACTCGTCAGGCGACAGTCCCACGCGGACGTCGACCTGGTGACCCTCTTGACGCAGCCGATCGAGCCCGCCCTCGGCGATCTCCTCGGTGACGAGCACTCGTGCCATTGCGAGGAATCTTGTCAGGCGCGGGGTTGGAGTCCGTCAACCAATCTGGCGAGGACCTCGGTGACCTCGGCGCGCGCCGCGTCCTTGTCGTCGGCCTCGGCGATGAGCGCACAGGCCTCGGCCAGCGCGCCCGCGAAGATGTGCGCCAGCGGCGCGAGTGGCTGTTGTTCGATCGCTCCCGCGCGCATCGCGGTTCGAAACGCTCCACGCAGGAGGGACGCCTCGTAGCGGGTTGCGAGGTCGCGGCGCGTCGCGGCGTCGAACACCGAGCGGGCGTCGATGATGCTGATGCGTTGGACCGCAGGGTCGAGGTGCGCGTCGATCATCGCGATGAAGAGCCGGTGTACCCGTTGCAACGGATCGTCGTTTCCGGAGTCGTCGTAGAAAGACTCCGCTGCAATGGCCGTGACGTCGACCTTGACCCCTTCGACGACCGCACGGAAGAGATCGTCCTTGTCTCGGAAGTGGTGGTACAGCGCACCCTTCGTGACCCCCGCGGCCTTCACGACCTCGTCGACCGACGTGGCCGCGTAGCCCTGCTCACCGAACAGCCTGCGACCGGCAGTGATCAGGCCACGCCGTGTGGCTTCGGACTTCGCCACGTTCGCTGGTCGTGCCCGATCCATCGTCCTCGGCATCGGCGGCTGCCCCTCGGGAGATTTTGTCTTGACAACATACCATCGGTATGTCTGAATCACACCGACGGTATGAAGAGATCATACCATCGGTATGAACGAAAGTGGGGAGACATGCCCAAGTACGTGATCGAGCGGGAGCTGCCGGGCGCAGGGAAGCTGAGCGCGGACGAACTGCACGACATCTCGCAGCAGTCCAACAAGGTGCTGAGCAGCCTCGGCCCCGAGATCCGCTGGCTCCAGAGCTTCGTCACCGAGGACAAGATCTACTGCGTCTACGTCGCTCCCGACGAGGACCTCATCCTCGAGCACGCCCGCTGTGGTGGCTTCCCGGCCAACGTGGTCACCAAGGTGAGCACGGTCATCGACCCCTCCACCGGCGAATAGTCAGCCAGAGGCGACGACGTCGGCGATGCGCTGCAAGCCTTCGCCGAGGTCGTCGTCGCCGAGAGCGAACGACAGCCGGGCATACCCCGGCGTGCCGAACGCCTCCCCCGGAACGATGGCCACCTTGGCCTCCTCGAGCAGCAACTCGGACAGCTCGATCGTCGTCTGCGCCGTGCGCCCCGCGATCGACCGCCCGAGCAGACCAGTCAGGTTGGGGTAGGCGTAGAACGCTCCCTCGGGTTCGATGCACGTGACGCCGTCGATGCCGTTCAGCAGCTTGTAGGCGGTGGCGGCGCGGCGTTCGAAGGCCGATCGCATCTCGACAACGGCGTCGAGGGGCCCGGAGACGGCGGCAAGCGCCGCGTGTTGCGAGACGTTCGCCACGTTCGACGTGGAGTGCGACTGCAGGTTCGTGGCCGCGGCAATCACCTCGGGCGGCCCGATCATCCAGCCGACGCGCCAGCCGGTCATCGCGTAGGTCTTGGCGACGCCGTTCAACACGACGCACCGGTCGGCCAGCTCCGGGACGAGCACGGGCATCGAATGGAACCGGTGGTCGCCGAACGTGAGGTGCTCGTAGATCTCGTCGGTGACGACCCAGATGCCGTGCTCGACGGCCCAACGGCCGATGGCCTCAATGTCCTCACGCGGATAGACCGCGCCGGACGGGTTCGACGGCGAGACGAACACCAGCAGCTTGGTGCGCGGCGTACGCGCTGCCTCGAGTTGCTCGACCGTGACCTTGAACCCGGTTTCCTCCGTGGTCTGCAGGACGATCGGCGTTGCGCCCGCGAGCCGGATCGGCTCGGGATAGGTCGTCCAATACGGCGCCGGCAGCAAGGCCTCGTCGCCCTCGTCGAGCAAGGTGAGCAGGGTGTTGTACACGGCGTGCTTGCCGCCGTTCGTGACGAGCACCTGCGATGCTGCGATGTCGTAGCCGGAGTCGCGTGCCGTCTTCGCGGCGATGGCCTCGCGCAGCTCCGGCAAGCCGGGGACGGGGCTGTACTTGTGGTTCTTGGGATCGCGGGTGGCGGCCGCGGCCGCCTCCACGATGTGGGCGGGGGTCGGGAAGTCAGGCTCGCCGGCACCGAAACCGATGACGGGCTCGCCGGCAGCCTTGAGGGCCTTGGCTTTGGCGTCGACCGCCAGCGTGGCCGACGGAGCGATGGCGGCTATGCGCTTCGAGATCGCACTCACACACGCGATAGTGGCACCTGATGAGCCCGACCTCCGACGACATTGCAATTCCTGCGGAACTGCTCCCCCGCGATGGGCGGTTCGGATCGGGACCGTCGAAGGTGCGTCCGGAAGCAGTCGAGGAGCTGGCCAAGGTGGCCGCCGACTATCTCGGTACCAGCCATCGTCAGGCCACCGTGCGGTTCATGGTCGGCGCGCTGCGAAATGGCCTCGCCGAATTGCTCAACCTGCCCGATGGCTACGAGGTCATGTTGGGCAACGGCGGCACTACGGCCTTCTGGGACGCCGCCACCCTCGGGCTGATCGAGCGTCGCACGCAGCACCTGAGTTTCGGCGAGTTCAGCTCGAAGTTCGCATCCGCCGTCGCGGCCGCACCTTTCCTCGAAGAGCCGTCGGTGATCGCGTCCGAGCCCGGCACGCATCCGGACGCGGTGGCCGACGCGGATGTCGACGCCTACGCGCTGACGCACAACGAGACGTCAACCGGCGTGTCGATGATGTTGTCGCGCCCTGAAGGTGCGTCCGACGGTCAACTCGTGCTCGTCGACGCCACGTCGGGCGCTGGCGGTCTGCGCTTCGACGCCGGCGAGACCGACGTGTACTACTTCGCGCCGCAGAAAGGCCTGGGCTCGGACGGCGGGCTGTGGCTGGCGGCGGTGTCGCCCGCGGCCATCGAGCGCATCGAGCGCATCGCCGGATCGGGACGATGGATCCCGTCGTCGCTCGACCTGAAGATCGCACTCGACAACAGCCGCCTCGATCAGACGTACAACACACCTGCGCTCGCGACCATCTTTCTGGCTGCCCAGCAGGTCGAATGGATCAACGGCAACGGCGGTCTCGAGTGGGCGGCATCGCGGAGCGATCGGTCAGCAGAGATCATCTACTCCTGGGCCGATGCGTCGACGTTTGCCGTGCCGTTCGTGGTTGACCCCGCGGACCGCAGTCACGTTGTCGCGACGATCGACTTCGATGCCGCCATCGACGCGAACACGATCGCCGCCGTCCTACGCCGCAACGGCATCGTCGATACCGACTCGTATCGCAAGCTCGGCCGCAACCAGCTGCGCATCGCGCTGTTCCCGGCGATCGAGCCTGACGATGTCGCCGCGCTCACTCGCTGCCTCGATCACGTGGTCGATCGCCTCACCGCATAGTTTTCCCGGCGATGCCGACGTACGCCGAAGTCAAAGCGCAGCTGACCGCCGCCGGAGGACCGTTCGAGGTCGTGACCGAACCCGTCCGGGGACGGCCCATGCAGGTCTACAAGGACCGCATGAAGGCGCTGCGACAGATCTGCGAGATCGGCGGCGCCCGCGGTGACCAGACGTTCATCGTGTACGGCGAGCGCGAGATCTCGTTCCACGAATTCGTGTCGCTGGCCAACTCCGTCAGCCCGGGGCTGCAGAAGTACGGCGTGGGGCACGGTGATCGCGTCGCTGTCCTCAGCCAGAACAACCCGGAGTGGTGCCTCTCGTTCTGGGGCACGGTGAACATCGGCGCGGTCCTCGTCGGCCTCAACGGGTGGTGGACGACCGACGAGGTCATCTACGGCCTGCAGGACTCCGGCGCCCGCGTGCTCGTCGCCGACGCCAAGCGGTTCGAGCGCATCGCCGAACATCTCGACGAGTGCCCTGACCTCGAGCACGTGTTCCTGATCGACGCCGACCCGAGCGACTTCGGCAATGACCCTCGCCTGCACCGATTCGACGAGCTGACCACGGACCCGTCCGACACACTGCCCGACGCCGCGATCGACGAGGACGACTACGCCGTCATCTTCTACACGAGCGGCACGACCGGGCGGCCGAAGGGTGCGATCAGCACACACCGCAGCATGATCGCCAACCTCCAGAACACGATCTTCAACGGGGTCGCCGGATCGATGACCGGAGGCGGTGCCATCCCGCAAGGACCAACGCAGGCCGTGGCGTTGTTCACGTCGCCGTTGTTCCACGTCTCGGGCTGTCACTCGACGTTGGTCGTCGGGCTCCTCGCTGGTTTGAAGCTGATCATGATCGAAGGTCGCTTCGAACCCCAGAAAGCGCTCGAGCTGATCCAGGACCACAGCGTCACCATCTGGGCGACGGTGCCGACGATGGTGTGGCGCGTGTGCGAGGAGCCGTCGCGCCACGACTACGACACGTCGTCAGTCGTCAGCGTCGC
>JBEEFW010000137.1:0-4824 GCA_041166385.1 Acidimicrobiaceae bacterium
TCGGCCTTGGCGCTCGTACGGAAGAACCGCGGCGCCCGCAGGAAACGGAATCGACCGAGCGTGAGTACGACCGCTTCGCCGTCGTACTCCGTCGTACGCGCTCGCGGCGTGTCGCTCGGCAGGCCCGGCCAGGACCCGTGCGCCCGAAGCGGTTCGAGCTTGGTGTGCCATCCGCCCGCCAGCTTGCGCGCCAGCGGGTGGTCGGAGAGGAAGCGGTCGACGGCGTCGTCGCTGTCCCAGAACGCGACCAGCCCGACGCGGTGAAGCGATGGCGACTTTCGCAGTGATGCGCTGAGCGGCGCGGCGATCCCGATGTCGGCGTGCTCGAGTCCCTCGATCGAGCCGGCCTTGGGCGCTTTACGGAGAAACCCGAGGGCCGAACGAACCGGGATGTCAGCGAAATGGACCGACGCGATCACTGTCGGTCATGTTGTCGCAGGTCAACGGCACCGGCCCAATCCGTTGGAGTCGAGCACGCTCGTTCGGCGAAGCTCTCAGCATGCATTTGGGGGGATTGCAACGGCGCGCCCTGTGGCGCACCCGGCCATACCTCCGGCCCTACGCGCGCCACATGACCGTGATCGTCATCACGTCGATCATGTCGTCGGCCTTTCAGGTCGCCTTGCCGCTGATCGTGAAGACGGTCATCGACGGCCCGCTGCACGACGGCGACCGGCGCGGCATCTGGCTGTGGAGCATCGTCGCGATGGTCCTCGCCATCCTCGACATCGCGATGGGCTTCGCCCGGCGCTATTTGCTCGCGGTCGTCGCCACCGAACTCGAGACCCACCTGCGCGACGACCTCTACGCCCACCTCCAGCGCCTCGATGTCGGCTTCCACGATCGATGGCAGTCGGGGCAGCTGCTGTCGCGCGCCACCACCGATCTCGGAATCGTGCGCCGATTCATCGGCTTCGGCGCGGTCTTCTTCGTCCTCATCGGCATCCAAGTCACCGCGATCTTCGCCATCTTGTTGACGCTGCATGTGGGTCTCGCGTTGCTCACCTTCGCCGCCACGATCCCCGTGGTCCTGCTGTGTCAGAAGTTCGAGCGCGACTACCACGAGATCGTCCGCGACATCCAAGACCAGACGGGCGACCTCACCACCACGATCGAAGAAGGGGCGCGCGGCATCCGTGTCCTCAAGGCATTCGGACGATGGGGTGAGGCCTACGAGGCCTACGACGCCCAAAGCACCAGGCTCTACGAGACCCAGATCAAGCGGATCAAGCTCCACACCAAGTTCGTGTGGGTACTCGGCATCATCCCAAACCTGACGCTGACGGCCGTGCTGCTCGCGGGCGTCATCGCCGTGGGCGGCGGCGGACTCACCGTCGGCGAGCTGGTCGCGTTCGTGACGTACGTGCTGATGCTGACCTTCCCGATGGAGGTCCTCGGGTGGATCATGGCGATGGCCGGCGAGGCGGAGTCGGCCGCGGTGCGGATCTACGAAGTGCTCGACACCGAGTCGATGATCACCGACCGCCCCGGCGCGGTCGCGGTCGATCGCGTCGTCGGCGAGATCCGCTTCGAGAACGTGTCATTCGACTATCCCGCCAGCGACCGCACGGCCTTGCGCAACATCGACCTCGTCGTACCCGCAGGCGAAACGATGGCGATCGTCGGCGCGACTGGCTCCGGCAAGACGACGTTGGTCAGCCTGCTCACCAGGCTCTACGACCCCACCGACGGGCGCATCACGCTCGACGGCCACGACTTGCGCGACCTCACCGTCAAGAGCTTGCGCCACAACGTCGGCTTCGCGTTCGAGGAACCGTCGCTGTTCTCCGCGTCCGTCCGCGAGAACCTGCTCATGGGCAAGCCCGACGCCAACGACGAGGAGATCGCCGAGGCGCTCGCGGTCGCGCAGGCGGGCTTCGTCAGCGACCTGCCATGGGGCCTCGACACCCGCATCGGCGAGCAAGGGCTGTCGCTGTCGGGCGGGCAGCGCCAACGCCTCGCGCTCGCGCGCGCCATCATCGGTCGCCCGCGGTTGCTCGTGCTCGACGATCCGCTCTCAGCGCTCGACGTGCACACCGAAGCCCTCGTCGAGGACGCGCTCCGGCCGATGCTGCGCGACTGCACCGTCTTCGTCGTCGTGCACCGGCCATCGACCATCGCGCTCGCCGATCGCGCCGCACTGCTGGAGGACGGGCGCATCGTCGCGGTCGGCACCCATCACCACCTGCTCGAGACCGAGCCCCGGTATCGCGCGGTGCTCAGCGAAGAAGTCGCGCACGAGGAAGCCCAAGACGATGAGCAGGAGGAGGTGGTGGCCTGATGAGTGAGCTCGATCACGTGCACGAGATCGATCCCGAGGCCACCCTCGACGTCACGGGCGACGAGGTCGTCGATGCCTGGCGCGGCGTGAAGGCCGAAGAGGAGGAGGAAGTCGCGGGCGGACTCGCCAGCCTGCTCCGCACCCGGAGCCGAAAGCTGCTGGCCGACCTCGCGCGGCCGCACCGCGGTGCCCTCGTCGCGGCGTCGGCGCTCATCGCACTCAGCACCGCCTGCCAGCTGGCCGTGCCCTGGCTGATCCAGCAGGGCATCGACAACGGGATCCCGCCACTCCTCGAGGGCGGCAGCGGCGACACGCGCCCGCTCGTCACGGTGGTCCTGGCCGTGCTCGTCATGACGGTCGTCGCCGCGATCTCGTTCAACGCGTTCCTCCTCCTGCTCGGTCGCGTTGGGCAGGAGGTCGTGCTCGACACGCGACGCCGTCTGTTCCTGCACTTCCAACGCCTCTCCATCGCGTTCCACGAGAAGTACACCTCGGGACGCGTCATCTCTCGTCAGACATCGGACGTCGAAGCCATCGCCGACCTGCTCGGCAACGGCATCATCACGCTCATCACGTCGATCCTTCTCGTGGGGGGCATCGGCGTCGCGTTGCTCCTGCTCGATCTGCCGCTCGCTCTCGTGACGTTGGCGGCGTTCCCGTTGTTGTTCGTGATGACGCGCTGGTTCCGCGGCCACGCCGAGAAGGCCTACCGAGCGACGCGCGAGGCGGTCGCACTCGTCATCGTCCACTTCGTCGAGAGCCTCGGCGGGATCCAGGCGGTCCACGCGTTCCGCCGCGAGCCCCGCAATCAGGACATCTTCGAATACCTCGACGACCGCTACCGCGGCGCCAACATGTGGTCGCAACGCCTCGCCGCCACATATGGGCCCGGCGTGCAGTTCGTCGGCCGGGCCACCACCGCGATCGTCTTGCTCTACGGAAGCCTCCGCGTGCTCGACGGCCGCATGACCGTCGGCGTGCTCGCCGCCTTCTTGCTCTACCTCCGGCGCTTCTTCGCTCCGATGGAAGAGCTCACGCAGTTCTACAACCTGTTCCAAGCCGCAGCCGCGTCGCTCGAGAAGCTCTCGGGCGTGCTCGAAGAGGCCCCGAGCGTGGCCGAACCGACGAACCCGACGCCGCTGCCTCACGCACACGGCGAGGTCCGGCTCGAAGGCGTGCGCTTCGCGTACCGCGACCGGGTCGTGCTGCATCACCTCGACCTCGAGATCCCCGCCGGCCAGACGGTCGCGTTGGTCGGCGCGACCGGCGCGGGCAAGACCACCATTGCCCGGCTCGCGTCGCGCTTCTGGGATCCGACGGAGGGCCGGGTTCTGCTCGATGGTGTCGACCAGCGCGATCTCGCCGAGGCCGACCTGCGTCGCGCCATCATCACCGTGACCCAGGAGAACTTCCTGTTCTCGGGATCGGTGCTGCACAACATCGAGCTCGGCCGTCCCGGGGCCCACCGTGACGACATCGAAGCGGCCGCGCGCGCCATCGGCGCGCACGAGTTCATCGCCGGGCTACCGAATGGTTACGACACCGACGTGCACCAGAAGGGCGCGCGATTGTCTGCCGGGCAGCGCCAGCTCGTCTCGTTCGCCCGTGCGTTCCTCGCCGATCCCGCGGTGCTGATCCTCGACGAGGCCACGTCGTCGCTCGACGTGCCATCGGAGCGGCTCGTGCAGCGGGCTCTGCAAACGCTGCTCGCCGACCGCACCGCCATCATCATCGCCCACCGCCTGACGACCGTGGAGATCGCCGATCGCGTGATCGTGGTCGACGACGGGCGGGTCGTCGAGGATGGCGCACCCAGGGATCTCATCGGCGGCACCGGGCGGTACGCCGCGCTCCACCAAGCCTGGGCGGAGAGCCTCGTCTAGCCGGCGTATCTGCCGTTTATCGAGCTGGGGCGCAGGGGAAGTCTGGAGTGATGCTCGATGCGCCTGCGCTGCCGTCTCCTCGCGGACCGTTGTCGCTCGCCGTCATCAAGACCTTGCGTGGCGGTGACGCCGTGCTTCCCAACGCCGCACTCGAGCGCGCCGAGGTCGATGATGATGACCTGCAACTCGCGCTCTACCTCTCCTACGAGCTGCACTACCGAGGTTGGGCCGAGGTCGATGCGGGTGCCGAGTGGAATCCCGCGCTCCTCGCCCTGCGCGGCGATCTCGAGCGTCAGTTCATGCACGGGCTGCAGGCCATCGCTCCGCGCGACGCCGCCGTCACCCCGTCAGCTGCCCCCGCCGAGCTCCGGCGCCTGATCGCCCGGGCCGAGGGTCCGTCGCTCTCCTCGTGGGTGGACGCCAGCGCCTCGCTCGGGCACCTGCAAGAGCTCGCGATCCACCGCTCGCCCTACCAGCTGAAGGAAGCCGATCCCCATACGTGGGCCATCCCCCGTCTGCCTGCTGGGCGGGCCAAGAGTGCCCTGCTGACACTGCAGTTCGACGAATACGGGAACGGCGAAGCCGGTAGCACGCACGCCGAGCTGTTCGCGGAGACGATGCGGTCGCTCCGCCTCGACGATGCGTACGGTCGCTACCTCG
>JBEEFW010000138.1:0-102727 GCA_041166385.1 Acidimicrobiaceae bacterium
TGGCGGGTGTCACCGTCGAAGAACCTGACGACGAGACGCTCGTCGGCCATGTCGCCGTCGAGGGCGATGCGATCCTCATCGAGGAAGCCGACAGCGTCACTCGGTCCGTCCTGCGACATCGCCCCGGCCGGCTGCTGCCGGAGCGCGTCGACAACCGGTCGAGCGGGGCGACATCCGACCCGGTACGCATGTACTTGAAGGAGATCGGTCGCGTTCCGTTGTTGACGGCGGCCGAAGAGGTCACGCTCGCCAAGCGCATCGAGGCCGGGACGCACGCGGCGGTGCACCTCGCAGATCTGTCGGCACTGCGCGAACTCGACACGCTCGAGTTCCAGGAGCGCCGGCGCCTCGAGCGTTTGGCGCGCGACGGCGAGCAAGCCAAGAGCGAGCTGATCCAGGCCAACCTCCGGTTGGTCGTGTCGATCGCCAAGCGGTATGTCGGGCGGGGCATGTTGTTCCTCGACCTCATCCAAGAGGGGAACCTCGGGCTGATGCGGGCGGTCGAGAAGTTCGACTACACGAAGGGCTTCAAGTTCTCCACGTATGCCACGTGGTGGATCCGCCAGGCCATCACCCGCGCTATCGCCGATCAGGCCAGGACGATCCGCATCCCGGTGCACATGGTCGAGTCGATCAACAAGGTCCACCGGGTGCAGCGCCAGATGCTCCAGGAACTCGAGCGCGAGCCGACGGTCGAGGAGCTCGCCGACAAAGTCGGCATGACCGTCGCACGGGTGCGCGAGATCATGCGCATCTCACAAGATCCGTTGTCGCTCGACTCGCCGGTCGGCGAGGAGGACGACTCGAACCTCGCCGACTTCATCGAAGACGCGCAGGCCGAGGCGCCAGCGGAGATCGCCGCCCGCATGATGCTCAACTCAGCGGTGCTCGAAGCGCTCGGTGAGTTGAACGAACGTGAGCAGCAAGTGGTGCGCCTGCGGTTCGGGCTCGAAGACGGGCAAGCGCGCACGTTGGAAGAGGTTGGCAAGGAGTTCGGCGTCACGCGCGAGCGCATCCGCCAGATCGAATCGAAGACGCTCGCAAAGTTGCGTCATCCGCACCGCTCACAGAAGCTGCGCGACTACCTCGACGGCGAGTAGCCCCCGCCGTTGATGGCGAGGTCGATGATCGTCGACGGATCCTCGTCGTCGCCGCGATCGACGAGATCCCTCGCTCGTTCGACGCCCAGGTCGACCACGGCCTTCGCTTTGTCTGCCGCGGTCTCGAGCATCCCGCTCTCCTTGGCCTTGTCGATCCATTCGCGCAGCTGGAGGTACCGAGTGCGTCCGGCCTTGGCCCCGAAGTAGTAGCCGACCGCCAGGCCGATGATGAGGCCGAGTCTGAATCGCATTGCGAACCCCCGAGTTCTGTCACACCTGGTGAGGACACTATGCCCATGGGGTATCGAGGCAAGACAAGCGAACAGAACCAAGCCCGCGATCTGCGAGCGCAGGGTTGGACGATCAAGGAGATCGAAGCCGAGCTGGGCGTCAGCCGCTCGTCAGTTTCGATCTGGGTGAGAGACGTCGAGGTGGACCCGGACGTGTGGGCGGAGCGCGTAAGCACCAGACGCAACCACGGATGGCAGAAGCGACGCGCGACGATCGATCGCCGTCGAGCGCTCGAGGCGGAATCGGACCTCGAGGCGGCACGACAACGCTTGGGCGAGATCACCGACCGGGATCTGTTCGTGGCTGGCATCGCCCTCTACGCCGGCGAAGGGACCAAACGCCGCGGGAGCGTGTCGTTTCCCAACAGCGATCCCAGGATGATTGCTCTCTTCCTCGCATTCCTGCGTCGGTTCTTCGCCATCGACGAGACCCGACTGCGCGTGCGCATCTATCTGCACGAGGCGCTCGACCTGGAAGCGGCCACGACCTTCTGGTCTGACGTGATGGGGATCCCACGATCTCAGTTCCGAGCGCCGTACCGAGCAAAGGCCGACCCAACCATCCGCAAGGCCAAGCATCCCATGGGCTGTCCCCAGGTCCGGTACAGCTGCACGTCGACCCATCGGGCCATCATGGGCCTCGCGAGCGCACTGCTATCGTCGAACGTTCCTTCCGGGGTAGCTCAATCGGCAGAGCGGTTGACTGTTAATCAATAGGTTGAGAGTTCGAGTCTCTCCCCCGGAGCCAGATCAGTCGGCGGGGCGCATCTTTTCCTGTTGCCAGAAGGCGCGCTGGCTCGTGATACGGCCGTCGTCCGCGAACGTCATCACGTCGATGGCCTCGAGCACGAACATCGTGCCGCCGATGGTGGGCCTGATCTCCATCGCGAACGCCGCTTCGTTGCCGACCACCGCGGTGATGTCGAGCGATCGCAGCTCGATCGAGTCGGCCAGCGAGTGCGCCGCATCGAAGAACGCGCCGATGGCGTCCCTGCCACGACTCACCGGCGAGCCGATCGGATCCTCCACGGTCGCGTCGTCGGTGAACAACGCCACCCACGCATCGCGATCCCCAGCGGTGAAGGCCTTCCAGTAGTTCTCGATCGTCTCGCGGATCACGCTCTCGTCCGGCATCGCCGTGACCGTAGCCGCCGGTCGTAGCATCACCGCCCGGTAGGGCTCGTAGCTCAGTGGTCAGAGCAGGGGACTCATAATCCTTAGGTCGCAGGTTCGATCCCTGCCGAGCCCACGATGTCAACATCCTTCATCCCGACAACGCCCGATGCGATCACGCTCGAGTGGTTGAGCGACGTCCTCGGCGCGGCCGTCACGTCGGTCGACAAGCAGATGGTCGGTACCGGCCAGATGGGCGACAGCGTGCGACTCACACTCGCGTACGAGGACGGCACGCGAGGGCCGGCCTCGGTGGTCGCAAAGCTGCCAGCGCTCGATCCGACGAGTCGGGCAACGGCCGCCGCGGTGCGCAGTTACGAGATCGAGGTGAGTTTCTACCGCGAGCTTGCACCCGCGCTGCCGGTACGCGCGCCGCACTGTTACCTCGCACTGCACGATGCGGTCACCGACGACTTCATCCTGCTGCTCGAAGACCTCGCACCCGCTCGTCAAGGTGATCAGCTCGCGGGATGCACTGTCGATCAAGCCGCGATCGCGGTGGACGAGCTCCCCAAGCTGCACGCACCGCGTTGGGGGGACCCGACGCTCGAGTCGATGCCGTGGCTGCACCGCAACACGCCGGACTCGACAGTGATGACCACGATGCTCGTGACCGGCCTCTACGACGGGTTCCGCACGCGCTACGCCGACCGTCTCGATCCGGAGGTGTTCGCGTTGTGCGAGCGGTTCATTCCCCGGCTCAGCTCGTACCTGACTGACCGACCCGGCCCTTGGACGGTCGCGCACGGCGACTACCGCCTCGACAACCTCCTGTTCGGCACAGAGGAGGGAGGTCCGCCGGTCGCGGTGGTCGATTGGCAGACCGTCGCGCATGGTCCGGGCGTGGCCGATCTCAGCTACTTCATCGGCGCCGGCCTGCTGCCCGACGATCGAGCGAAGCACGAGGACGATCTCGTGCGGACGTACCACGAGGCGCTACGGGCGGCGGATGTCGATCTCGACTGGGACGACTGTTGGCAGCAGTACCGACAGCACACGTTCGCCGGTCTCGTGATGGCCGTGGCCGCGTCGATGCTTGTCGAGCAGACCGAACGAGGCGATGACATGTTCATGGCGATGGCCAACCGTCACGGCCGCCACGCGCTCGAGCTCGAAGCCGAAAAACTGATCGACTGAACAGGACTCGTCGCATGCCCGAACTCACCCCGATGGACGAGCTGTTCGTCCACCAGATCCCCGAACCGCTGCCCAACGTGGCGACGCACCACGACCATTGGCGAGAGAGCCTGTTCTTCATCGCGCACCCACGCGAGGAGCTCGGCGATGTCATCATCCTCACGCTCGCTCACTTCCCGAAGCGCGGCGTGATGGACTCGCTCCAGCTCGGTCGTATCGGCGATGCGATGACGGCCGCGCATCACGAGCGCCCCTACGATGGGGACCCGCACACGATGACCGTTGGTCCCGTGCGCATCGACATCGCCGAACCGTTCCGGACGGTGCACCTCCAGGTCGACGACGATCCTGCCGCACCGGTGTCGCTCGACCTCACGTTCACCGCCCGCACCCGTGCACATGGGTTGCGTCGCGGCACGATGAAGGCCGGCTCGGAGATCATCTGGGACCAGAGCCACATGATCCAGTCCGGCAACTACAACGGCACTGTCACGCACCAGGGCCGCACCATCGAGATCGACAACTGGTGGGGGCAACGCGACCACTCGTGGGGCATCCGCGATCACGCTCGCTGCCCGTTGTGGATGTGGCTGGCCATCCAGCTACCTGAAGGCATGATCGCCGTCTGGCACTGGGAGTACGCCAACGGCGCACCCGTGTACACCGACGGCTGCTTCGCCCCCGCCGACGGAGGTGACCCCGTGCCCGTCGTCGGCTTCCATCACGATCTGCGGTGGATCGGAACGGATGGCGCCGAGCGGTCATATGAGCGCGACGGCGAGGACGTCACCGGGCTGGCCGGCCATGTCGACATCCACCTCGAGGGCGGTCGGACGATCGCCATCGATGCTGAAGGGCGTTGGGCGCAGCGCTACGGGCCGCTCGGCGGGGGACTCAGCGAGATGCTGGTGCGAACGGCCGACGGGTCACAGGGCACCGCGATCTACGAGGTCACCGGCGCCTGGCACCACCACTTCTTCCCAGTGGCCCGAGCCAGCGGCCTGCCCCCGGGCTAGCGCCGCACCCGCGCTGACCTCGCTCCGTGGCCCCAAATCGGTGGAAGCGGACAGACGCGCACGCTGCGTGGGAAAGCGGCAAACCTCTGTAGTGGCAGGGTGCACGTGCCGATATGTAGCGGGATGGCGTCTCGCTCGACTCACGGTTCACGTCGCCGCTTCCGCGGTGACGATGGTGCCGTTGTCATCGAGGCCGCCATCGCGGGCCTCCTCTTCTTCACGATCCTGTTCGGTGTCGTCGAGTTCGGAATGGCCTTTTTCGACTACCTGACGACGTCGAACATGTCCCGGGTGGGAGCGCGGACCGGGTCGACTCTCGGCCACACCACCGCAGCTGACTACCAGATCCTGCAGCAGGTGAAAGCCGCCACGTCGGGCATGCCGACGAGCTCCATCCAAGCGATCGTCGTGTACAAGGCCAGTAGCTCCGGCGCGGCCCCGGCCGCCGCCTGCAAGACCGCGTCGTCGTCGGCGTCCACGTCCAAGTGCAACTTCTACACCGCCGCCAACTTCAACACGGCGTTGAGCAGCTTCGACTGCTCGGGGATCGACCAGTTCTGGTGCCCCACAACGAGGAAGGACGCCGCGAGCGATCCGCCGGACTATCTCGGCGTCTACATCCGGGTGCTGCACCCCAACATCACGGGCTTGTTCGGCGCGTCGTACACCTACGAGGACTACACGGTCATCCGCATCGAGGCGCAGACGCCATGAGATTGTCGTTCCGCGCCCGACGCGCTCGCGGAGATCGCGGGGCCGTGCTGGTGGAGGCTGCGTTCGTCCTGCCGGTCCTCCTCACGCTCTTGTTCGGCATCATCGAGTTCGGATTCGCGTGGCGAGACAAGATCACCGTCGAGACCGCCACGCGCGCTGGCGCCCGCACCGCATCGAACCTCGGCCCAACCGCGCAGGCGGACTACAACACGTTGCAGACCGTGCTGTCGGCGATGAGCTCGATCCCTACGGCCAACGTCGACATGGTCATCGTGTTCGATGCGACCACGAGCGGAACCCCCAGCGCCACGTGCCTCGCCGGCACATCGGTCTCCAACAACAACGCGCCGCCGAACAACGGCACGGGGTGCAACGTCTACACCAGCGCCCAGTTCTCTCTGCCGAGCTCGAGTTTCGGCATCAGCGGCTGCAACAGCGGGCCTGATCGCTACTGGTGTCCGACGGGCTTGGCGCGAGGGAACAGCATGAGTCAGATCAACGGTCCCGCCTATGTGGGCGTGTACGTCAAGGCGCACCGATCGTTCATCACGAAGATCTTCGGAACCACCGGACCGACCATGACATCGATCTCCGTACTACGACTGGAACCCTCATGACGCCCTCCCGACTGCGCCGCCGCCGTGCTCAGGGGGATGACGGGTTCATCCTCGCCACGTTCGGGCTGTTCCTGACCGCCATGATGATCATCGCCGCGTTCGCCATCGACGTCGGCGGTTGGTACGCGAGGGCCGCGCAACTCCAACGCACCGCCGATGCCGCGGCCCTGGCCGGTGTCGTGTGGATGCCGGATTTCGCGACGGCCTCGTCCGTCGCGCAAGCGACGGCCACGAAGAACGGGTTCACGCACGGAGCGAACAACATCACGGTCACCGTCTCGACCGTGGTGGGCAACAGCCATGAGTTGATGGTCACCGTCAAAGACGGCAACGCGCCCCGCTACTTCTCGCAATTCGTGATCAACAACCAGACGATCACGAAGTCGGCCATCGCCGAGTACGTGCTGCCACTCCCGCTCGGAAGCCCGAAGAACACCTTCGGGAGCGGCGACATCCAGACCGGCTCCAATTCCGAGAACTTCTGGGCGGCCGTCAACGGCTACTGCGCCGGCCGAGAGAGCGGCGACAAGCTGCTCGGCGGGCTCGAGTCCACCTTCATCAGTGGCGCGTACACCTGCTCTGGCGTGGCGCCTTCCCCTGCATACAAACCCGAGGGCTACTACTACACGATCGACGTGCTGCCCGGGACGTCGGGCACCTTGAACGTGTATCTGTTCGACCCTGCATTCGACGGCGGCCGCGGCGACGCCAGTCTCCAGAACGGCGCGACTGTCACTACCAAATTCACGTTGTACGAACCTGGTCCGTACACCTTGCAGGTGCCCAGTGGCGGGAACGTCATGCGAACGTTCACCTACACGTCGGGTAGCACCACGTTCCAGAACCAGTGGGAGAATTTCTGGAGCGGGTCGGCCAAGGTGGGTCAGTACTTCCTCGAGGTCCAGACGACGCAGAACGAGGCCAACAGCTGGGGATCGAACGGGTTCGCGATCCAAGCCATCATGGGCAACGGGTCGCCCGGTAACGGCACCGCTGGTTCCGGTTCCAACGTGTGCACGACCCTCTCCGGGCAGACCGGGTACTCCGCGACCTGCCCGCAGGTACACGGCGTCGAGGACATCTCGATCTTCGCCAACCTCGGCGGCGTCTCGGGGTCGACTGCCACCTTCTACCTGGCGGACGTCGATCCGGTCTACGCCGGCAAGACCATGACAGTCACGTTGTTCGACACCGGTGAGGGGGCGCAGAGCATCCAAGTGCTCGACCCGAACGGCAACCCGTATTCGTTCACTTGGACGACTCCGTGTCAGCCATCGACACCGAACATCGCGTCGCCGAGCACCGGCTGTTCCGGGTCCGCGTCGACCACCCTCAGCGTCAGTGGTACAGGAATGCAGCCGTGGGGGAACCTGTCCAGCCAGTCCTTGTACAACGACCGTTCGATGGATCTGAAGATCGTCCTCCCGAGCAACTACACAGCCGCGTACGGCACCAACACGTGGTGGAAGATCCGCTACACGGTCGGCAGCAGTGCGACCGACCGCACGACGTGGTCCGCCAAGATCACCGGCAACCCGGTGCACCTCGTCTCATAGGGTCACCGTTAGCCTTCGGGCGTGGCGCGTGCGGAACCATCTGACGAGCCGCTCGCGGCCATCGACATCGGCACCAACTCGATTCACCTCCTGATCGCGCGCCCGACCGGCAACAACCGATTCGAAGTCATCGACCGCGAGAAGGAAGTGGTTCGGCTCGGCTCCGGCTCGGGTGACATGAAGCGCCTGTCACCCGACGCGATCGAGCGTGGTCTCGACGCGCTGCGACGATTCCAGCAGGTCGCCGCCAGCCGCGGTGCGCAGGTGTACGCGGTGGCGACCAGTGCCGTGCGCGAAGCGGAGAACCGCTCTGAGTTCGTGCGGCGGGCACGCGACGAGGCCGGCGTTCGCGTCGCCGTGATCTCCGGGGCCGAGGAGGCCCGTCTCATCCGCCTCGGCGCCCTACAAGCGGTGCCCGCCTACGAACAGCGTCACCTCGTCATCGACATCGGGGGCGGCAGCACGGAGTTCATCATCGGCGAGGGCGACGAGGTGCTCGGCGCTCGCAGCCTGAAGCTCGGCGCCATTCGCCTCACCGAGCGGTTCGGGCTTGCGGGGCCGGTCAAGCGCAAGGCGCTCGACGAGTGCCGCCAGTTCATCCGGTCGTATCTCACGCCGGTGTCCCGAATGGCGCGGTCGCTGAGCTTCGATGTGGCGATCGGCAGCTCCGGCACGATCGTGAACCTCGCCGAGATGGCTCGCGCCGCGCGGGGCGATGCGCCCGCGCGACAGGTCAGCGGCGCCACGATCGACTCCGACGGCCTGGCGGGCGTGATCGAGGTGCTCGCGGCGTGCGAGTCGGTCGAAGAGCGCACCGCCATCCCTGGACTCGACCCCAAACGAGCCGACATCGTGCTCGGGGGCGCGTTGGTGCTCGAGCAGGCCTTTGCCGCGTTGGGCATCGAGGAGATGGTCGTCTCGGACTTCGCGCTTCGAGAAGGCGTCCTGCTCGACGCGCTCCGCCGCCGCGACAACACCTCAATCGGTCATCTGCGCGATCTGCGCTACGAAAGCGTCATGCATGTTGCCGCGCTGGCTCCCGACGAAGCCGACCACGCCCAGCGATCCACCGAGCTCGCGCTGCGTGTGTTCGAGCAGACAAGCGCCATTCACGGTCTTGACGCGTCATACGAGGAAGTGCTCGAGGCCGCGGGCTACCTCGCCAACGTCGGCCTCCTCGTTTCGCACGACCGGCACCACCTGCACAGCTACTACGTGATTCGCAATTCCGACGCGTTGGCCGGCTTCACCGACGAGGAGATCGAGCTCATCGCCCAGGTGGCGCGCTATCACCGGAAGAGCGCGCCGAAGCCGACCCATTCAGAGTTTGCCGCGCTCCCAGCCGACGCGCAGCACGTCGTCCGCGTGCTCGCAGGCATCTTGCGCATCGGCGTCGCACTCGACCGCACGCGCACCGGAGCGGTTCGCGATGTGAACGTCCGTACGAGCAAGCGCGAGATTGCGATCGAGCTGGACGGCGATGGCGACCTGAGCCTCGAGCGCTACACCGCAGAGGCCCGCAAGACGCTGCTCGAGGAAGCCCTCGGCGTCGAGGTCACGATCGCATGAGCGACGAAGGCCTCGAGTTCGGAACACCCGCGGGCCGGTGGGTGATCACCGCAGCCGTGCTGGGCTCGGGTGTCGCCTTCCTCGACGGCACCGTGGTCAATGCCGCGTTGCCCGCCATCGCCGAAGACCTTCACGCAGGGCTCGCGTCGCTGCAGTGGACCCTGACCGCCTATCTGTTGACCCTCGGATCGTTGCTGGTCGTCGGTGGCAGCCTCGGCGACCTCTTCGGACGGCGACGCGTCTTCGTGATCGGACTCGCGGGGTTTGCCGTCGCGTCGCTCGGTTGTGCGGTCGCGCAGTCGAGCGCGATCTTGATCGTGGCGCGGAGCGTGCAAGGGGCCGCGGCGGCCGCATTGGTGCCAGGCAGCCTCGCCCTCATCTCCGCGTCGTTCCGTGTCGAGGACCGTGGACGCGCGATCGGCGCATGGTCGGGGCTCGCCGGCATCTCCTCCGCAGTCGGTCCCTTCCTCGGCGGCTGGCTCATCGACTCGGTGTCATGGCGGTGGGTGTTCCTCATCAACCTGCCGTTGTCAGCCATCGCCATCGCCGTCACGCTCCGGCACGTTCCGGAGAGCCGGGATGAGGATTCTGTTCGCCACCTCGACGTGCTCGGGGGCGTCACGTTGTCCATCGGGCTCGCCGGCATCGTCTATGCGCTCATCGAAGGCCCCGCCGGTGCCTCCGGCACGACCGTCGCCATCGCGGTTGCGCTGGGGGTCGGCGGCCTCATCGCCTTTGTCATCGTCGAAGCCCGCAGCCCGCAGCCGATGGTGCCGCTCGAGCTGTTCCGCTCGCGGCAGTTCTCCGGAGCGAACGCCGTGACGGTCGCGGTCTACGCCGCGCTCGGCGTGGCGTTCTTCCTCATCGTCGTGCACCTACAGACCGACCTCGGATATTCGGCGCTGGCCGCGGGCGCCGCGCTCTTGCCGGTCACCGCGATCATGCTCGTCTTGTCGGCACGCGCCGGCGCTCTCGCGCAGCGCATCGGTCCCCGCTGGCCGATGACCGTCGGCCCGATCGTCGTCGCCATCGGGCTGGTGATGCTCGCTCCGCTCGACAAGGGGTCGAGCTATCTGACCGGCGTGCTGCCCGGGATGATCGTGTTCGGGCTCGGCTTGTCGCTCACCGTCGCGCCGCTCACCGCGGCGGTGCTCGCCGCCGTCGACGACCACCACGCCGGCGTCGGCTCGGCCATCAACAATGCGGCGGCGCGTATCGCCTCGCTGCTGGCGATCGCCGTCATACCCGCCGCGGCCGGGCTCTCCGACAACTTCACGGACGGCTACCGAAAGACGCTCCTGATCTCTGCCGGCTTGGCCGCTGTCGGCGGCCTCATCGGCTGGATGACGATCCGCACCGCGACACCGGTCGAGACCACGACGCACACGCCGACCGGACCGTCCTGCCATGAACCGTGCGTGAAGATCGACCAAGCTGCGTAGCCCATGACCAGCAGTCCGGCGATCGAGGCCATCGGCCTTTCGAAGCGGTTCGGTGCCGTTCACGCCGTGAACGACCTGAGCTTCGTCGTCGAACCTGGGCAAGTCTGCGGCCTGCTCGGACCGAACGGAGCAGGCAAGACCACGACGGTGCGCATGCTGGTCGGGCTCATCCGCGCGAACCGGGGTCGGGCTCGTCTGCTGGGCGACGATGTGCGGCCGAGTGCGCCGGTGCTGCGGCGCGTGGGGCTGCTCGTCGAGAAGCCGGCGTTCGTTCCCTACCTGTCAGGAATGCGCAATCTGCAGCTGCATTGGGCGGCGGGGGGCGACTCGTGGCCGCCGGTAGGTCTCGACGACGCGCTCGACCTCGCCAACCTCGGAAGCGCCATCGACCGCAAGGTGAGGGGCTACTCGCAGGGGATGCGGCAGCGGCTCGGCATCGCCCAAGCAGTGATGCACCGGCCCGAGCTCCTCGTCCTCGACGAACCGACCAACGGCCTCGATCCGGCCGAGACGCGTCGAATGCGCGTGGGGCTTGCAGACCTGTCGTCGGGCGGCGCCACGGTCCTGCTGTCGAGCCATCTGCTCGCTGAGGTTGAACAGGTGTGCAGCCACGTCCTCGTCGTTGACCACGGCACGCTCGTCGCCGCCGGGACGGTCGCCGACATCATCGGCACCGGGCAATCGGTCGATCTCGAGGTCGACGACGTCACGCGCGCCTCCGCCCTCCTACAGGCGATGCAAGGCGTCGTGCGCGTGTCGCCGTCGGACCGAGGACTGATCGTCGAGCTCGACGGCATCAGGAGGTCCGACGTGGTGTCCGTATTGGTCCACGCCGGCATCGCCGTCGAAGCCGTCACGCCGCGCCGACGGCTCGAAGATGCGTACCTGTCGATCGTGGCGGACGACGAATGATCCGCGTCGAGTGGGTTCGACAGACCCGCAGGCTCCGCACCTGGGCGTGCTTTGCCGGGCTTGCCGCCGTCCCGATCATCTTCTCCATCGCGGCGTACGTCGACCCGCCGAGAGAACGCCGCGAGCTGAACGTCTTCACGCTGTTGACGGCGAGTGGGCTCAACCTGGCAATCGTGGCCTTGTTCTTCATGAGCCAGTTCTTCCTCGTCGTGGTCGTCGCCGCGTTCGCCGGGGAGAGCGTGTCGGGTGAGGCCACATGGGGCACGCTCCGGTACCTCCTCGTGCGGCCCGTTTCGAGAACCCGTCTCGTCCTCAGCAAGATCTTCGTGGCCTACGTACTCGCCGTCATCTCCGTACTGGTGATTCTCGGTGCCGGTCTTGTCTCGGGAACGATTGCGTTCAAGTGGAAGGACGCGCTGATCATCGATCGCGGCTTCCTGTTCCCCCTCCCGGTGCCGGTTTCCGCGTCTGAGATGTTCTGGCGGCTCATGTTCGGCGGTGCGTACGTCGCACTCATGATGCTCACCGTCGTCTGTCTCGGCGTCCTGCTGTCGACGTTCACCGACTCGACGGCGGCAGCCGTCGTCGGGACCGTGGTGGCGGTCGTGACGTCGAACGTGCTCGGCGCGCTGCCCGGTCTGCGCAGCGTCAAGCCGTTCCTCCCGACGCGTTACTGGGAGGAGTGGCACAACCTCTACGCCACGACCACGCTCCAGGACATGTGGAAGGGCGTGGCGTCGACGCTCATCTGGTCCGCGCTCGTCACGGTGATCGCCATCTGGCGCTTCCAACGCAAGGACATCCTGTCGTAGCTGAATTCGTGTGCACCCGGTGCGGAACGGCGGTCGAACCCGAAGCGACCATCTGGCGGTGCCCCCGTTGCGGGGGTCCGTTCACGTTCGCCGAGCTCGACGTCGCTCCGCCGGCCTCGCTGCCTGCGGTCACGATGGGGGAGGGCAACACGCCGCTCGCCGCGGCACGGGTCGGCGGTCGCGACGTACTGGCCAAACTCGAATACGAGGCGCCCACCGGCTCGTTCAAGGACCGCGGCGCGGTGTTGCTCATCGCCGCGGCAGTTGACGTCGGCTCAACGCGCGTGGTGGCCGACTCGAGCGGCAACGCCGGCGTCTCCATCGCGGCCTACGCGGCACGGGCTGGGCTTCCCTGTGAGGTGTTCGTCTCGTCGGCCCTGGCCACGTCGAAGACCGCACGGATCGCAGGAGACGTCATCACCGTGAAGGGAACTCGAGAAGATGTTGCGGCCGCGGCCGTCGCCCGCGTCGACGAGACCGGCGCCTTCTATGCCAGTCACGTCTGGAACCCGTGGTTCTACGAAGGCACCAAGCGATATGTGTACGAGCTGTTCGATCAGCTCGGCGGTCGCTTGCCCGACGCACTGGTCCTGCCAGTCGGCAATGGAACGCTGGTGCTCGGGGCCTGGCGTGCGTTGCAGGAGCTCGGCCGCACGACACCGATCATCGGAGTGCAAGCCGCGAGGTGCGCGCCCATCGCCGCCGCCTTCTCGTCGGGAGCCGACCAGGTGGCCGGCGTGATCGATCAGGGCACGGTGGCCGCCGGTATCGCCATCGCCGCGCCGGTTCGAGGCGACGAGATCCTCGCGATCGTTCGGGCGACCGGCGGCTGGTTTGTCACCGTGACCGACGACGAGATCACCGCGGCGTCGAGTGAGCTGTCCGGTCAAGGCTTTGTCGTCGAGCCGACCGCGGCGGCCCCGGCGGCTGCACTGCAGCACCTCGACATCGATGACGTGGTCATTCCCATCGCGGCGGGCAGCCGCGCCGAGTAGCTATTGCTCGTCGAGCCAGACGGGCGCGTGATCGACGAGGAACTCGCTGACGGCGAGGCAGCGGTCGAGTACCTCGCAGAGTTGTTCTTCGCTCTTGAAGATCGCTGAGAGCGACACCTCGATGCGGGCGACGATCGTGAGACTGCGCTCCGGCGCGTCGGTGACCGCCGCGAACGAGTCGATGGCTGACACCTCGAGGGGCAGATCCGTGCCCCCCACCCCGGCCAACTCGGTCGCCAGGACGAGCAGGTCGGGTCCCTTCGGGAGCGGCGGCAGCGTCCACGTGAACAGCAACGGGAAGTGAAACGTGTCGTCGGGGTCGTCGCCGTCTCCGAGCGTGAGCACGGCATCTTCGAACGACAGCAGCTGCCGCGGGTCGACCTCGAGCGAGAGGTGCAGGTCGAGCGGCCCGTTGCACGCTTCTTCAGGGTGCAGGTCGACTTCCCACGCCTGCCGCAACGAATAGGTCTCCACGAAGTGCCGCTCGTCGTGCACGTGGAACCCGTGATCAGACGCATGGTCCTTCAGGTCGGCGATGAAGCCAGCCACATCGATCACGGCCATACAGGTCCAGCCTGCCACGATGGCGCGGTGAATTTGCACGCTGTGCTCGACGAGACGGCCGATGCCATTCGCGCCGCACTCGGTGGGATCGACGATTGGGGTCTCGCGGGCACGATCCCCGGCCAGTATCACAGCGACATCGCGGCGGATGCCGCCGCGGTCGAGCTCCTCCTCGACCGGGGCCTCGGCGTGTTGTCCGAGGAGACCGGCCGCCACCATCCGGAGCGCGCGATCACGGTCGTGGTCGACCCCGTCGACGGTTCGACGAACGCGTCGCGAGGTATCCCTTGGTATGCGATCAGCCTGTGTGCGATCGACGACGAGGGGCCGGTGGCGGCGCTCGTGGTGAATCTGGCGAGCGGCATGGCCTTCCGCGCGGAACGAGGCGCGGGCGCGACCGTCGACGATCGTCCGCTCGCGCCGTCCACGAAGATGGCCATGAACGAGTCCCTCGTCGCGCTCAGCGGCTACCCGCCGCAGTATCTCGGCTGGTACCAGTTCCGCGCGCTGGGTGCCGCGGCGCTCGACCTTTGTGCCGTCGCGGCAGGGGTCGTCGATGCGTACATCGACTGCAGCTGGAATGCCCACGGGCCGTGGGACTACCTCGGTGGCGTGCTCGTGTGCCGGGAGGCGGGGGCGTTGGTCGTGGACGCGGACGGCCGCGACCTCGTCACGCTCGAGTACACCGACCGGCGCACACCGGTGGCCGCGGGTACGCAGTCGCTCCTCGACGAAGCCGTCGCCGCCCGTCACTCGCTCGAGCGCTAGACGCTCGTACCCTGGAATGGTGAAAGGTCGTCTCCACCGGTGGGCGCTGTTGGTCTACAAGCGGCTACCGACACCCTTGCGTCGCATGGTGGTGCGGCGGGTGGCGCCGTCATTCACGGTGGGCGCGATGTGTGTCATCGAGCGGGGGGACGGTCGCGTGCTGCTGATCCGGCACCTCTACCGCAAGCGGTGGGGTGTGCCCGGTGGGCTGCTCGAGCGCCACGAGAACCCTCCCGACGCCGCGCGCCGGGAGGTGCGGGAGGAGGTCGGGATCAACGTGGAGCTCCTCGGCGAGCCGGCGGTGAACGTGGACGCCGACCCGAGGCGAGTCGACATCGTCTTCCGCGCCCGGCCAGTGAACGACGCGGACGCCGACGACGTGCGGCCGTTGTCCGTCGAGGTGCTCGAGGCTCGTTGGTTCCAGCCCGGTGAGCTGCCCGAGCTGCAGTTCGAGACGGCGCTGGCGATGCAGGCGCTAAAGCGGATGAGCTACGCGGATCGTCAGCCCGCCAACTCCGCGAGCACGCGGAGGTGACCAGGCAGGCACGGGTGGCGCAACTTCGTGAGGGCCTTGGCCTCGATCTGGCGGATGCGCTCTCGGGTCAGCTCGAAGCGCTTCCCGACCTCCTCGAGCGTCAGCGGCTGCTCGTTCGAGAGCCCGAACCGGAGGCACAGAACCTCACGTTCGCGGGCGTCGAGCCGGAGCAGGGACTCGCGCAACGCCGCCGACTCGAACGACTGAGCCGCGACTTCGTCGGGTGACGCCGCCGTGAGGTCGGGCAACAGGTCGGCGAGCTCGGTACCCCCGTCGTCGCCGACGATGGCCGACAGGGAGACGAGGTCGGGCTCGACCCGTAGGGCGTCTTCGACCTTGTCGACCGCGAAGCCGCTCTCGGCGGCGAGTTCCGCGACGGTTGGTTCGCGGCCGAGCGTCTTGAGGAGCTGCGCCGACGTGCGAGCGAGCACCGACAATGCTTCGCCGAGATGCGCGGGAACGCGGATCGTGCGGCTCTTGTCGGCGATGGCACGCGTGATGCCCTGCCGGATCCACCAGGTGGCGTATGTCGAGAACTTGAAACCCTTCCGCCAGTCGAACTTCTCGACGGCGCGCATGAGGCCGAGATTGCCTTCTTGGATGAGGTCGAGCATCGGCAGGCCGGCGGACTGGTAGCGCTTCGCGACGGACACGACGAGCCGCAGGTTGGCTTCGATGAACCGCCGGCGCGCCGCCGCGGCGATCGCGCGAGTTTCGGGCGTGGCGGTGGGTGCGCGGCCCGCCTCGATCGCCTGCGCGAGTTCGATCTCCTCGGCCGCAGTCAACAACGGTTCGCGACGCAACTCGCCCAGGTACTGCTGCACGAGATCGCGTTCGCCCGACCGATCGGACCGTTGAGTTGCTGTAGTGCTTCGCCCAGCCATCCGCTGCCCCTGACGGGTAGGTTCAACTGGTGATCGAAGGTAGTTCGCGTGAGGGCGACGACTGGGGATCCCGCCCGACGTTGATCGTGTCCGCGTGTCTTCTCGGCGTGCGTTGCAACCACAAAGGCGCGGCCAACACCAACGACAACGTCGTCGCATTGCGCGCCACGCATCGCGTCGTGCCGATCTGTCCGGAGAGCGCGGGTGGTCTCCCCACGCCGCGCGCCGAAGCGCGACGGCAACCCGACGGCACGGTGCGCACCGCCGACGGTCGCGACGTCACCGAGTGGTACCAGCGCGGCGCGGCCCACGCGGTGCGGCTCGCCGAGGCCGTCGGTGCGACACGTGCGGTGCTGAAGGCGCGGTCGCCGTCATGCGGGTGCCACGAGATCTACGACGCGGCGTTCACGAAGGTGCTCGTCGAGGGCGACGGGGTCACTGCGGCCGCGCTGCGATCTGCAGGACTCGAGGTGGTGTCGGAGGAAGACCTGTAGCGCTAGTTCGTGATGATGGACTGGTCGATCGCGTTCTTCACCTGCCACATCGTGCCGCACGTCTCACACGTGAGGTGCACGGTGTGTCCGACGAGATCGACCATGTCGAGGTGTCCGATGGCGTTGCACGTCGGGCAATGCGATGCCGGCTGGCCGTCGGGGAGCTCTGTCAGCTCGACCGGCGTCTCCGCCACGAGGTGCAACCCCGTGGGCTGCACCTCGATGGTGATCGGCGCGAAGAGGCCTTGTGGCGTCTCCTCGATCGGCTCGGGCTGCACCTCGGGTTCGGGCTTCAGCGCGAACTCGCTGGGCAACACGCCCGCTTCGATGAGTCGTTGCGTTCTCGCCTGTTGCAGACGATCCGACAGCGACATGCGACCAGCGTAGACCCCGCCCGGCGGGAAATCCCATCTCCTCGACGCCCTACGCTTTGGCTCCCATCCCGGGCGCGTAGCTCAGCTGGCTAGAGCACCTCCCTTACAAGGAGGGGGTCGGGGGTTCAAGTCCCTCCGCGCCCACCAGAGTCGTTGCTGGTCATCGACCACCACGTGAGTCGTGTCGTTGTCAGCGTCTTCCGGCCGTGCCCCAGGCGTGCCCCTCGCAATGAGGTCATCGAGGGACTCGGCGAGGTCGAAACGTGAGTGCCAGTGGCCGGCGGAGTCTGTCTCCCGCGGAGGCTGACGATGAGGAATGGAGTGAGACTTCTGACCGACGGCGCCGGGTTCGGCGTGGCCCTCCTTCCCTCTTCGGAGCCGCGCTTCTCCACGGTCAGTCTCCTCTTTGACGGACAGGAACTCGGCGACAACTAACTTGCGATCGTATGGGCGGACCTGAACGCTCCAGCCCGGCTGCCCTCGAGGTCGGACGTTGATCTGGACCCTCGGGTTGAGCAACTAGCCGCCGTGCGCTCAACCGATCTCCAACCGTGGTTGTGAACGAGGTCATCCGGTACGTGCATCAGTCTCGGCGCGAGCATGTCCGGCATTACCGTGCGTGTTGCGGAGAGTGTCCATCAGGTCTGTGCGCGGGTGGTTTTGGGTGGTGACGGTCGTGGGAGAGCGGGTCCTTCGGGAGTATGACCTCGTTGTGGTCGGTGCCGGACCGTCCGGGGCGACGGTGGCGGAGTGCGCTGCTCGTCGGTTCGGGTGGCGCACGCTTGTCGTAGAACGACGGGAGCATGTGGGCGGTCTCAGCCATGACACCAGCTATGGCTCGACAGGCATCGTCATTCATCCGTACGGCCCCCATTACCTTCGCTTCACGGACGCGGACCTCTTCGCGTACGCGAGTCGATTCACGGCGTGGCGACCGGGCAACTACGTCGTGAAAGCCAGCGTGGATGGACGGCTGGTGCCGATACCGATCAACCTCGAGACGCTCGAGATCCTGTTCGACCGAATCGGACTCACGGCCGCGGCAGCCGAAGCGCTGCTCGAAGGCGAGCGGGAGCCGATCGAGTTCCCCGCGAATTCTGAGGAGTATGTGCTCAGTCGTGTCGGCCGAAAGCTGTACGAATCCTTGTACCTCGGCTACACGCAGAAGCAATGGGATCGACACCCGACGCGGCTCGACCCGTCGGTGTGCGGACGGATCCCGGTCCGGTTGACCCGGGATGACCGCTATGTCGACGCCCCGATCCAAGTCATGCCGCACGATGGCTTCACCGCCATGTTCTCGCGCATGCTCGACCGACCGGAGATCGACGTGCAACTGAAGACCGACTGGCTTGAGGACCGCCCGCTTGGTGGACGCGCGACGGTATTCACGGGCCAGCTGGACGAGTACTTCTCGTACGCACTCGGTCCTCTGCCGTGGCGTTCACTGCGCTTCGACTACACCGTCGAGAACCGACCCTGGGTGCAGCCCTGCGTGCAGATCAACTATCCCGGCGTCGAGCCCTTCACCCGCTCCGTCGAGATCAAGCACGTCACCGGCCAGAATCATCCTCGAACGGTGATCGCCCGCGAGTACTCGACGTCAACCGGAGACCCGTACTACCCGATCCCCGCGCTCGAGAGCCGGGCGCTCCACGCGCAGTACTGGACGCTCGCAGAACGAGAGAAACAGCGAGCGGGTATTCATTTCACCGGCCGGCTCGCCGAGTACCGCTACATGAACATCGACGAGGCGATGGCCGGGGCCAGGGCGAAAGTGGCAGAGATCGGTCCACAACAGTGACACGTCCCACGGTGAAGATCTTTGTCGCTGGCCACACGCCCGAGATGCTGTCGACCGCGCCCAGAGGTTCCGACTTTGAAGCGGTCGATCTTCGCTCGCTGACGGTGGCGGCCCGCTTTGCGGGCAACGCATTCGCGGAGTCGCGTTTCCTCGTCTCCGACGAGGCTCGCTGCGTGCGAACGGACTACGTCGGCTTCTGCAGCGCGAACTACGACAAGAAGTTCCCACGCCCTCCCCACCTCAACGGGTTACCTCGACTCGCCCGGTACTTACACCCCGGGGACGGACTCGGACCGGCCCTGGCGAAGAAATGGCCGAACGCTGACGGCGACCATCCCGGCATGACCGCGGTACTGCAACGTGTCGCCGTGCATTTTGGTCTGACCGTGGTAGACCAGCCGGTCCCGTGGGCGAACACCTTCGTGTGCCACCGTGACGAATGGTTCCGGCTGCTAGACGCATTCCAACCGATGCTCACGGCCGTACTCGACTGGTACGACTCGGAGCCTCCTTACCGGTATCGCTGCCGCCGGTGCGGCGCCGTTACCGACACCGGGTGCGGCCGCTACACCAATGCGCGGCACATCGCGTACCTCGGCGAGCGACTCACGATGCTGCACTTCGCCGCCCGAACCAACCTCCGCTTCTTCACACCGCCGGCCTTCCGGCAACGAACCTCAGGCGTGCGACGCGCCCGGACTCGGCTGCACACCATGATGAAGGCTCGTGGCCTCCGCGTCCCCAGACCACACTTCGCGCCGTCGATCAACCCGCTCGACGGTCCCCCTTGTCCCCGCTGCAAAGCACAACACGCGCCAGCCATCTGAGAGCCCAACGAGAACAGACACATCTGCGATCTGGGCATCCCACCGTCGTCTTGCCTCCGACGAAGCATGATGCTCAAGACTCGCCCAGCCGCAATCAGTCGCGAGGAACAGCCACGTCCAGTCGTGGGTAGTAAGTGCGAACAGGAAGGCCATCAGCGCGAGCGCGGTGCTATCGCATCATTCGCTATGTGACCCGATGGGACGCGGTCGGCTTCGAACACTCGGCCGATCCTCCCTTACAAGGAGGGGGTCGGGGGTTCGAGTCCCTCCGCGCCCACCGGCGACATAGGCAAGCCTGACGTCAGGAAGCGGTGGTGTCCGCGTCGGGATCGGCAGGCTTTTCGTCAGCGGCCTTCTTCAGCTCGCTCTTTGCTTGCCCGAACGATCGAGCGAGCTTCGGCAGCTGGCTTCCCCCGAAGAGCAACAACAGCAAGAAGAGCGCGATCAGCAGTTCCGGTACGCCGATGCTCCCCACAGTCACGCTCACGAGTGTACGCGTCGGTGCGTAGCCAAACGGTAAGTGACGGGCGACACCTTGTAAGCCGTCACGCGATTTGGGAGAGTTGCCCCAAAGGCGGACCCTGGGGAGGCGGACATGTTCAGTTCGATCGTGGTCGGTACCGACGGATCGTCGCGGTCACGGCAGGCGGTGGCGATGGCGACCGATCTCGCTCGATCTCACGGTGCGAAGCTGCACCTTGTACGCGCGTTTCGACCCACGTTGCAGACGGCTGCGCTCGCCGGCGACGCGATGATGGCGATCGCACCGACGACCGACGCCGAGATCCAGGCGCAGGTGGAGGAAGAGCTCGAGCGGCTCGCGTCGGAGATCGAACGCGATGGCGTCGCGGTACAGACGTTTGCGTGCCCACAGGCCGCGCCGTCCGCACTGTTGGCAGTCGCGGCTCATCAAGACGCGGACCTCATCGTTGTGGGGAGCAAAGGGATGCACGGCGCCCGCCGCGTTCTCGGCAGCGTGCCCAACTCGGTCGCCCACCAAGCAACCTGCGCGGTGATGATCGTCCCCACTGGATGAACGCGTCGCCGTGACCGACGCGGTCGCGGCACAACTGCTCGACGCGCTCAGCGCGCGGCTCGAGCAACCAGACCTCGAGTACGTCGAACCGCTCGAGCGACTCACTGGGGGCTACTACACCGACAACCGATCGTTTCGCGTCAACGCACGCGATCCGAATTGGTCGGCTCGGCTCGTGCTTCGGCTGTTCCCACGCGAAGGACCACCCGAGCAGGTTCGCCGTGAGTTTCTCGTTCAATCAGCGCTGACGGCGCAGGGCTTTCCTGTGCCGAACGTCCTGTGGTGCGAAGAGCAGGTCGACGTTGTGGGTCGCCGATTTCTCGTGATGGAGTTTCTGGACGGACGCAGCCCCATGGGTGGCGCGGAATTCAGTGCGGTGTTGCGCGCATTCCCGTGGTTGGTGGTTCGCATGCCGACGGCGCTCGCTCGGACGCAAGCTGCGCTCCACGAACTGTCCGTCGGCGAGCTGACCGACGCGCCCGACGGACTCTCCTTCGGTGTCGACCGTTGGCTCGACGTGCTCGACGACGCCGCTGCCTCAGGCGCGCCTGAGCTCGAGGAGGCGGCGCGCTGGCTGCGGGCCAATCGACCCACGGAGAGGCGACTCGCGATCTGTCACGGCGATCTATGGCCCGGCAATCTCCTCGTCGAGCGCGGCCGGGTGACGTCCGTGCTGGATTGGAGTGTCGCGACGGTGGCCGAACCCGCGCTCGATGTCGGCTTCACGGCCATGGGTTTGACGATCGCTCCGATCGAAGCTGGGCCCCGCGTGGAGGCCGTGATTCTGCGCCAGAGCCGCTGGATGTGTCGCCGGTATGTGAAGGCCTACCGCTCGCTCACGGGAGCGGACCTGGCGGCGCAGCCGTACTACGAGGCGCTGCGGTGCGCGCTCGAGCTCATCCACGTCGTCGAGCACCGGCGAGCGCTCACCAACGGTGTCGAGCGCGACGCGCCGACTCCCACGTGGGATGTCGCGAGCGATCGAATGATCGAGTACTTCGAGAGCCGCACAGGAGTCCGGCTGCAGCTTCCCAAGCGCATTGTGCGCTGATTCTCGGCTGGCTCACAGGAACGACTCCTACGGTGGACCCATGAAGAAACCACTCGCTGCTGCAATTGTTGCCGGATCACTCCTCACGGGTGCGGGCGTCGGCGCCGCCTTCTTCGGCCCCGGCCCGGCAGGCGCGCAGAGCACGTCGAGCGACTCGACATCGAGCGACTCGACCGCTCCGAAGTCGAATGAGGACGCCGCGCACGAGGCGAACGAGACGCCCGAGCAGGAAGCCGCCGAGGATGCGGGTACGGCGCATCGCGGAGGACCGCATGGCCCTGGTGGGCGCGGTGGCCACGGTCCCAACGAGGATGCCGCGCACGAGGCGAACGAGACGCCCGAGCAGGAAGCCGCCGAGGATGCCGCAAAGGCGGCCGCACCCGACACAGGTTCGTCGTCGACGGATTCGACCTCATCCTCGTCGTAACCGCGGGTCGCAGGTTTCAGCATGAGCGTCAAGGGGCAACGTGGCCCCATGGACGCGATCACACTGCTGAAGAACGACCACAAGACCGTCAACGAGCTCTTCAAGAAGTTCGAGAAGGCCGGCGACAACGCACACAAGACCAAGGCGAAACTGGTCGAGCAGATCATCCACGAACTCGCGATCCACGCGGCCATCGAGGAGGTCGCGTTCTATCCCTTCATCAAGGGCGCGAGTGACGAGCTCACCGACGATGTGCTCGAGAGCCTCGAGGAACACCACGTCGTCAAGTGGTTGCTGAGCGAGCTCGAGGGCATGAACCCCAAGGACGAGCGGTTCGACGCGAAGGTCACTGTGCTGATCGAGAACGTGCGGCATCACGTCGAGGAAGAGGAACAGGAGATGTTCCCGCGGGTGCGCAAGATGCTGTCGCGCTCCGATCTCGCCGAGCTGGGCGAGGCCCTCGCCAACGCCAAGAAGGTGGCACCGACGCATCCCCACCCGAAGGCACCCGACGAGCCGCCCTTCAACACGATCGCCGCCGTGGTCTCCGGCCTTATCGATCGTGCTCGTGACACCGGCCGCGACGCCATGAAGCGCTCGGCGAAGGGTCGCAGCCGTCCCGGCACACGGGCAGCAAGCGGCCGCCGCCGCGCTGCGCCGAAGTCGCGCACGCGCTGATCAGTCGATCAACGCTCAGTCGGTGGTGGTGAGCCCGATCGGGCACGACACGCCGGTGCCGCCGAGCCCGCAATAGCCGTTCGGCACCTTCGCGAGGTACTGCTGGTGGTAGTCCTCGGCGTAGTAGAAGGCGGGTGTGTCGGCGATCTCCGTCGTGATCTCGCCGTAGCCCGCATCGCGTAGGCGCGCTTCGAACATCGTCTTGCTCGCCTCCGCGGCGGCGCGTTGCTCGGGCGTGAACGTGTAGATCGCCGAGCGGTACTGCGTGCCGACGTCGTTGCCCTGGCGCATGCCCTGCGTCGGATCATGCGATTCCCAGAACACCTTCAGGAGTTGGTCGTACGACACCTTCGCGGGGTCGTACACCACGAGCACCGCTTCGGTGTGGCCAGTGCGTCCGCTGCACACCTCTTCGTACGTCGGGTTGGGGGAGTGGCCGCCGGCGTATCCCACGGCCGTGCTGTAGACGCCGGGCGTCTCCCAGAACTTGCGCTCCGCGCCCCAGAAGCATCCGAGGCCGAAGATTGCCTGCTCGAGTCCGTCGGGGAATGGCGGCTCCAACTCGTGGAAGTTGACGAAGTGCTGCGTCGGGACCGAGAACAGCCGGTGATCGTGCCCGGGGAGCGCATCGTCCTCGCTGATCATCTGCACCTTGTCCTTGCGCGAGGAGAACATCACCGCAGGCTACGGCGCCGAGCCGTCGAAATCTCGGGCTCGACAACTACAGAGCTTTCATGTAGTTTCAATCTATGTCATTCTCCCTGGGGGTGGAGGGACGGGCGGCCATCGAAGCCATTGCAGCCTGCGACCGGGTGGCGCCGAGACTGCTCGACCTCATCGCCCAACACGATCACGCGGCGACGGTCGCTCGTCCTGATTGGAGCGGTCCGCACCGCGACACGTTCGAGCAACGGTTCGCAGCCGTGCAGGGAGCACTCGTCGATGGTGGGTTCTGGGTCTTGCAATTCCGTCACGCGGCGGCGACTCGGTTGGCCGAGCTCACGCTTGCGGCGCAGGAAGCCGAGACGTTGCTGCAGCCAACGGGGCCCCGGTGAGCGACGCAACGACCTGCTCGGCGCGGCCCGGCGAATTGTTGGCGTACACCCGCGAGACCGGCGACGTGATCTCGCAACTCCGCAGCGAACTCGTGGCGTTGGATGTCGCGCTCGAGGACTTCCTGTTCGCATCCGGTGGGTTGATCGGGTGGCTCAAAGAGCGGTGGTATCGAGATCCGATCTGGACGTCGGTCATCGACCTCGACGAACTCGCGTCGTGGGTCGCACATGTCGGGTGGGCATTCGCGACGGCGGGAGGGGGCGGCGGCATCAACTCGACCGACCTCGTCACTGCGACAACGTTGGCCGTCGCCGCCAGGCTCGCGCCGCTCGAATGGAATCCGGCCAAGCACCTGCGCGGCGCGCAGCAGGGCGATTGGTTGCGGGCCGTCAATCCGTCGTGTCGCGGCTATCAACCGGGCGCCGGCTATCGCGGGTCGGGGTTCATCGAGGGTCCCGACGGCCGGCTGTATCCACTCGTCGCGCCGTTCGTCACGCGCGACGGAGTCGAATACCACGCGAACGACCGTCTCGTTCCGGGGCAGCCGAGCGTGCTGCAGCTCGACGGCAGCGATCCGGGCTGGACGACGTTGTGGGAGGACGTCGGCGTCGAGCGGTGGCGTGAAGACCCCAGCGTCTGGGAGCGGTTCTGGATCGGGGTCGGCAGCACCGTTGGTGGGCGACCGGTCGGCAGCACGCAGAGCGATGTCGAGAAACTGGTGCTCACGCCGGGGGCCGCGCCGTACCTCGGCGTCGTCCCTGATCAGCCGGCGAAGGAGCAGACCCCGCCGCCGTACATCGAGCCGACGGCTCCGGAGTTCGCGCCGCCGAATCAGCCCGACACGATGTATCCAGGAAACAACGCTCCCGCCGCCGGCGCCTCCGGCGCGGCGATGTTCATCGAGGGTCTCGGCGCAGGAATGATGGCGGATCTCGGGTCGTTCGACGCCTACGACGTGGCATTCCAACAGAACGCCGCAGGCGAGGTTCGAGCGTTGTACAAACGCGTCTACGTCGGATTCGACGACGCCGGCAAGCCGTACGCCGACTCTGTGTGGGTGACGGGTCCGGAGAACAACGACCGCGTTCTGATCACGTACGCGCCGTGAGCTGATCTCGCAGCTCGCGCTTGAGAATCTTGCCGGACGCGTTGCGCGGAAGTGGGACGTCGACGATCGTGATCAGGCTCGGCACCTTGAACGGCGCCAACCGCTCGCCGACATGCGCTTGCAGTTCGGATGCGGTGAGCGACGCGCCGGTGCGCGGCAGCACCATGGCCGCGACTTCCTCACCGAGTCGCTCATGGGGGACGCCGAACACGGCGGCCTCGTGCACGTCGGGGTGCTCGTACAGCGCCGCCTCGACTTCCGCGCAATAGACGTTCTCGCCGGCGCGCAGCACCATGTCCTTGGCGCGGTCCTCCACGTAGACGAAGCCTTCGTCGTCGATGCGTCCGATGTCGCCGCTGCGGAGCCAACCGTCGACGATCACTTCGTCGGTCGCGTCGGGCTGGTTCCAGTAGCCGCGGATGAGATGCGGGCCCTTGAACCAGATCTCGCCACGCTCGCCCGTCGGCAGCGCCAGCCCTTCGGGATCGCGCACCTCGATCTCGAGGATCGGCGTGGCCCGACCAGTGCTCGTCGGATGGGCGATGTAATCGGCGCCACCGTTCTGCGGACCGTAGGCGTTCGTCTCGGTCATGCCGTAGCCGATGCCCGGACTCGCTTTCGGGAAGTTCGACTGCATGCGGCGGACGAGTTCAGGCGGCGCGGGTGCGCCTCCGCCACCGACGTTGCGCAGGCTCGACGTGTCGTGGTCGGCAAACCGCGGTGACGCGAGCAGATCCCAGTTCTGCGTGGGGACGCCCACAAAGTTGGTGACCCGTTCGCGCTCGATCAGCTCGAGCGCCCGTTCCGGGTCCCACTTGTACATGATCACGAGCTTCAGGCCGCTGGCGAGGCACGACAGCATCACCGGGACACAGCCGGTGACGTGGAACAGCGGCACCACGAGGATGAAGGCCAGCGCGTCGTCGCTCGACGGCGGTTCGGGATTCCGCAGCCGCTCGACGGCCGACCGACAGCCGAAGCCGAGCAACGCCTGCACGATGCCGCGGTGCGTCGACACGGCACCCTTCGGCCGGCCGGTCGTGCCGGACGTGTACAGGATGGTGGCGTCGTCTTCCGGGCCGATGTGGACATCCGGCATCGCCGCACCAGGCACGACCACGTCGGCCCACCGATCGCCATCAGGTGCGCTCGGATCGCGTACGACGATCGCGTCGATGCCCAGCCGCTGTCGTGTTGCCGCGCTGCGCTCGGCGCGTTCGCGGTCGGCGATGAGGATGCGGGCGCCGCAGTCCTCGAGGGCGTAGTCGAGCTCGTCCTCGGTCCACCAGGCGTTGAGCGACACCGAGATCGCGCCGATCGACGTGATGGCCGCGAACGCCACGACCCACTCCGGGTAGTTGCGCATTCCGATCGCAACGCGATCGCCCTTCACGATCCCGTACCGCTCGACGAGCGCGGCAGCCAGGCCGTCGACCTGGTCGGCGAATTGCGTGAACGTCCAGCGCTCGTCCTCGTACACGAGGAACACGTCGTCGCCGCGGGCGCGGGTCGTGGCCACGATCTCACGCAGGCTCGGTGGTGCGTTGCGGAAGATGGTGACGGTCGTGCCGCGGATGTCGGCTTCGGCGGTCTCGAATCGTTCGCCCGCCGCGGTGACCTTCGCCATCGCGCCGGTGTAGCTCAGGGTCATGGGAGGTCTTCCACCTTCTCGGGGAGATACGCGAGGTCGTGCAACCGGGGTCGCCCGGCCGGTTGCCACGACGGCAAGAGGGCGCGCCGGTGCTGTCCGCTCGTGTTCGGCGATGAGCGGTGCACGAGAAACGCGCCGAACCAGAGCACCGAACCAGCCGGTACTTCGACGACGACCTCGGTGTCGACATCGAGCCGAGCCGGATCGGCGAGAAAGCGCGTCGGATCCTGCGGATCGCGCGGCGCCGGTCCGTTCCGATGCGAGCCCGGGATCACACGGACCGCGCCGTTGCTCTCGGTCGCGTCGTCGAGGAAGACGATCGCCGTCACGACGTCGGCCGCCGCGTGCCCAGCGGCGACATACCAGTACGGGAAGTCCTGGTGCCACGGGAACTCGCTGCCCTCGCGCGCTCGCTTGAGATTGAGCTTCGAGGTGAACGGCCCGAGTGTCTCGGTCTCCAGCACGCGACGCACGGGGTCGGTCAGCCGCCGGTCGCTGAACAGGGCGTCGATGTGCGGATCGAGATGATCAGCCGGCTCGATCAGCCGGATCTCTTGGCTGCCCTCGGTCCACTCCCACTGGATGCCAGCGCGCGACGAGAACTGGATGCGATGACCGTCGCCCAAGCGCCCCTTCGGTCCGGCGCCATCGCGTGTGGCGTGCTGCTTGACGCGCTCGGCGACCGATTCGGCGACAGCACGCAGCTGTTCGAGCTCGGCCGCGTCGAGCACGCTCTCCTGGACGTGGTAGCCGAGTTCGCCGAACGCGGTTCTGCCGGTCATGACTTGTCGGAGACTCCCGCGCTGTCGAACGTGGCCATCTCCGCGAGGACACGGGCGCTGGCTTCGAGGATGGGGAGGGCGAGACACGCGCCCGAACCCTCGCCGAGGCGCATGCCGAGATCGAGCAGGGGACGGAGGTCGAGGTGCTCGAGCACCGCCGTCGCGCCCGGTTCCGTGGAGCGATGACCGGCGAAGGCAAATGCCAACGCCGCCGGACACAGATCGGCCGCCACGAGGAGGGCTGCGCCGGCGATCACACCGTCGATCACCACCGGCACTCGCTCGGCGGCACCGCCGACGATGAAGCCCGCCAGCGCCGCGATCTCGAGGCCGCCTACCTCGCGCAGCACGGTTCGCCCGTCAGGACTCGGGCCCAAGCGGGTCAGCGCGGCGTCGATTGCCGCGATCTTGCGAGCCAGCGTCACGTCGTCGATGCCCGTGCCGCGGCCCGTCACGTCCGCCACTGGGCTCCCCGTGAGCGCCGCGATGATCGCGGCGGCGGCGGTCGTGTTCCCGATTCCCATGTCGCCGGTCACGAGTGCCCGGGCGCCTCCGGCCACGAGATCGCGCGCCACCTCGGCGCCGACATCGAGCGCGCGTTCGGCGTCGTCCGACGTCATCGCCGGCCCGACCGCAAGATCATCGGTGCCGGCTCGTATCTTGCGGCGCAGCAGCCCCGGGGCGGCGTCGAGCTCGGATGCAACCCCGACGTCGACAACCGTGACGGTCGCATCCATCTGCCGCGCGAGCACGTTGATCGCCGCGCCGCCGGACACGAAGTTAGCGACCATCTGCGCAGTGACCTCTTGGGGCCACGGCGTGACGCCCTGCGCGAGCACGCCGTGATCACCGACGAACACCGCGATGGCGGCCGGATGCGGAACCGGCGGCGGCATGGATGCGCTGATGGCCGCGAGGCGGATGCCGACAGCCTCGAGATCTCCCAGCGCGCCGCGCGGTTTGGTGAGCCGATCATGGTGCGCGGCCGCGGCGCGCTCTGCGCCGGTGTCAGGCAATCCAACTGACGCTGCCGCTGCCGCGAAGGCCCTCATCGCTCCAGCGCTTCTGCAAGCCGTTCGAGACCGCGCTCGTCAGGCACGGCGATGCGCACATGGTTCGGAAGGCCGAAGCTCGTGCAGTCACGGATCACGACACCATGATGCGCCAATCGATCACGAAGCCCCGAAGCCTCGACCAGCACCCAGTTCGCGTCCGACGGTTCGGCGACCAATCCGTTGGTGGCCAGTAGCTGGACCAACTCGGCGCGAAGCTCGGAGATGGCCCGCGACCACTTGTCGAGTTCCGCGGCGGCGAGCAGATCGGGGAGCAGCGCCAAGGCCAGGCTGTTCACCGACCACAGCGGCGGCGCGACGTCGTCCGCGATCAGGTAGCCGAGGCGCAGGCCCGGACAGGCGAAGAGCTTCGTGAGCGATCCGACCGTGGCCAGGCTCGGACGCTCGGCCGTCCATTGCCCGGTGGCGAGGGGATAGAACGCCTCGTCCCAGATGTCGGCGCGTTCGTCGTCGCCTGCCAGCCGTCCGCTCGGGTTGTGCGGATCCGAACGCCACGTCGGCCCCCGTCCGTCGCGAGGATGCAGTGCGAACTCGGGCTCGGACGCGACCGTGCCGCCGAAGCGAGCCGCGGCCAACGCGATTGCCTCGGCGCCACCGTTGGTGAGCACGAGGCGCTCGGGCTCGACACCAATCGCCTCAGCCAGCAGGCGCGTCGCCGTCGAAGGGTCGGGGTAGCGACGCAGCGCGTCGAGATGTCGGGTCGCCGCGGCAGTGAGGTCGGGCGCGAACGGATTCAGGCTGAGTGACAGGTCGAGCACATCGGTCGGGTCGAGACCGAGCGCTCGCGCCACGGCCGGACCATCGCCGCCGTGCGCGCCCGGCTGCGGCACCGGCGTCACCAAGGGAGGGCCACCGCAAGGCCGGTGAGGATCCATTGCACATCAGACGACAACCGGACGGCGCGGGCGATGTCGTGACGCTCGGGGACACGACCGTCGCCAAGCGGCGGGCGTACCTCGGAGCGATCGCCGTACCGGCTCGGTCCACCGAGGCGCACGTTCAGCGCGGCGGCGAACGCGGCCTCGCTCACGCCGGCGTTCGGTGACGGGTGGGACGGCGCGTCCCGCAAGACGGCGCGTTCGATCGCGATCGCGCGCCGCGGCCGGGCCAGAGCGACGAGCCCCGCGGTCACGCGCGCCGGGACGAAGTTCGCGGCATCGTCGAGGCGAGCACTCGCCCAACCGAAGCGTTCGTAACGGGGTGAGTGGTGGCCGACCATCGCGTCGAGCGTGTTCACCGCGCGGTAGCCGAGCGCGCCGGGGCCTCCGGCCGCCATCGCCCACAGCACGGGCGCGACGACCGCGTCGACGGTGTTCTCGGCCACGGACTCCACGACAGCGCGGCACACGTCTCGTTCGTCAAGGTCACGAGGATCGCGACCGACGAGCGCGGGCAGCAACTCGCGAGCGCCCTCGAGGTCGCCGTTGGCCAAGGCCGTGTCGATTTCCATGGCCGCATCGCCGAGCGCTTTGCCGGCGACGGCCGTGTAGGTCGCGGCTGCGGTCGTGCTCACGAGGCCGATCCCCAACCCGATGGCGGCGCCGATGCCGGCATGCAGCACTCCGGCGTCGCGGCGGTCGCGATGCAGGACCTGTTCGACCGCGCCCATCGTCTTGCCGAACAGTGCAACCGGGTGCACCGCCGCGGCCGGCTCGCCGAGGAGGCGATCGGCGATCAATCCGAGCGCGACCGCGCGGCCCCTCACCACGACGCGCACGCGACCACGAGGGCCACGGTCTCGCCGATGACGGCCGCCGCGCCGAGTACGTCACCCGTGAAGCCACCGATCCGTCGACGAGCGAGCAATGCGACCGCGATCGCTCCGACGAACGCCGACGCGACCGCAGCTTCTTGGAGCCGCCCGCCGGCGAATGCACCGAGGGAGACTGACGCGATCAGGCCGTAGAGGCCGATGGGCCGCCACGCGCTTCCGGCCACATCCGTGGCGAGCCCGCGGTCGCGCACGTAGGGGAGCGCGCCGGCGATCACCGCCATCGTGGTGCGCGATGCACACCAGATTCCGGCGAGCAGCAAGACGCTCGGTTGCATCGACGCGATCGCCCCGAACCGCAGACCGATCACGACGACCGCGATCGCGACGCCGTAGGCGCCGACATCGGATTGCCGCATCACCTCGAGGCGACGCTCGCGCGGAAGATGGGAGAGCAGACCGTCGGCGGTGTCCATCAACCCATCGAAGTGGAGCATGCCGGTGAGCGCGAGATCGGCGGCGACCACCAGCCCGGCGGCCACCACGGGGGGCCACACTCGTTCGGCGCCCCACCACACAGCGCCGAGCACGGCGCCGATGAGCGCGCCGACGACAGGAAACCACGCCAGCGTGCGCCGGTTGGGAGGCTGCGCCGTGCCGACCGGCAAAGGCGTGAGGAACGCAAGCGCTCGTCTCACAACGGCAGCACGCGGCCGGCGACGACGAGCAGCACTTCGTTCGCGATGGCCGCGACCGCGCGGTTCACGTCGCCGAGGGCGTCGCGGAACTTGCGACCGCTCTCCGTGGACGGGTGCACCCCGAGCCCAACCTCTTCGGACACGACGACGGCATCGCCGTCACGCTGGGTCAGCGCGGCGATGAGCGCGTCGACGTCGACCACGAAATCCGCGTGGCTCGAGACCCATGGACCGAGGGCGTCGACCAGCGCAGTGCCGCGCGCTGCTTGCAGCGCGCCCGCGAGGTCGGCGCCGGCTTCGATCGTCGTCCATTCCGAGGGGCGCCGGTCGCGGTGCCGCTCGACGCGTGCGATGAAATCGTCATCACCCTCGGGCTGCGCGGTGGCGAAGTACAGGATTGGTGCCGGCAGCTTCGCGACCAACCCTTCGGCGATCTCAGACTTCCCGGAGCGCGCCCCACCGAGCACCAACGTGATCACCGCGCACCGGCCAGGATGGCGCCGTGCGTGGCGCGGGCGAGCCGCGCGCCCCACGTCGAGCGTGGACCGCCGAACGTTTCCTCGGCGCCCGTGTCGAGACACGTGATCACGACGGCGTCGGTCGCCGTGCCGGTTCCGGGAACACCGGCGTCGAACAGCGCCTGCGCCTTGGCTTCGCTCACCGTCGCGACCGCGTTGACCAGCGCGGTGGGGGAGAGGCACACAGGGATCCAGGCGACGACGTTGATCGTGCCGACCAACTCCGCTGCTGCGTCGGGCGCGGCGGCCCACGTCGGCTGTCCGAGTCCGACGGTGACGGTGACCTCGACGTCGCCATCGTGCGCGTGTTGCGCGGCTCGGACATCGGCGGCGGTGAGCATGCCGACGCCTTCGCCGTCGAGTTCCAAGGCGGCGGCGATCTCGCCGACGTGAGCGGCCGGATCGAGGCGGGCATAGCCACCTGGCACCTGCGCGTTCACTACCCACGATCGAAGGGCGATGCCGCCGCCGTGCGGCGCCGACGAAATGACGCGTGCGGGCGCGTCGAACCGCCATACGAGCACGGCGAGATCGCGATCGTCTTCCCGCCGCAAGCGGAGCTCCGGTGACATCGGCGTGGAGGCGAAGTTAGCGTCGGGCCGATGGCCCGTCCTTCAGTCGTCGTCGTGAACACCGGGGATGGCAAGGGGAAGTCGTCGTCCGCCTTTGGCGTGATGGGACGAGCTTGGGCACGCGGCTGGCGAGTTGGGGTGGTGCAGTTCATCAAGGCCGACAGCTGGAAGACAGGCGAGAAGAAGCTCGCCGACCACCTGGGTATCGACTGGCACACCCTGGGCGACGGCTTCACATGGGAGTCGACCGACCTCGACGAAACCGCCGCAAAGGGGCAGGCGGCGTGGGCGTTCGCGAAAGAGAAGCTCGCCGCCGGAGAGCACGATCTGCTGATCCTCGACGAGATGACGTATGCGGTCACGTTCGGGTGGATCGACGTGGACGATGTCGTCCGGGCGATTCGCGACCGGTCGCCTGGCACCAACGTCGTGATCACGGGTCGAGACGCACCGGAGGAGCTCATCGCCATCGCCGACACCGTGACCGAGATGCGCAAGGTGAAGCACGCCTTCGACGCCGGCATCAAGGCCATCAAGGGCATCGAATACTGAAGGTGCGCTAGCTTCCTTCCCGTACCGCTGGTTCAGCGAAGTCCGGTGTGAGCCCGGCGCTGTCCCGCAGCTGTGAAGCCTCCTCGGAGGATGAGCCAGATCGCCTGGCCAGCGGTGCACGAATAACAGCTCTCGAGGAAAAGGGCCGTTCGTGCGTCAGGGCGTTTTTCCCCTGTCGTCGAGATCCCCGGACTCGAACAAAGGAGGAAAACCCTTGCGCAAACGCCTACTCGCTCTCTGCCTCGCGGTCGCGCTCATCGCCGCGTGTGGGAGCGACTCCAAACCAGCGGTCACCAACGCGTCATCGTCGGCGGCATCGAAGCCGGCGAAGATCGTGTCGCTCTCCGCGACCGCGACAGAGATGCTCTTCGCCATCGGCGCCGGGCCCCAGGTCGTCGCCGTCGACGACCAGTCGAATTTCCCACCGGAGGCGCCGAAGACCGATTTGTCGGGCTACACGCCCAACGTCGAAGCCATCGCGGGGTATCAACCGGACCTCGTGGTGATTCCCAATGACACCGCCGGTCTCGTCGCCGGTCTTCAGAACTTGAAGATCGACGTTCTGACACTGCCGCCGGCAACGCAACTGACGGACTCGTACGACCAGCTCGCAACGCTCGGCGCCAGGACGGGCCATCAGGACGAGGCGAACAAGGTGGTTTCGAAGATGAAGAGCGACATCGATGGGCTCACAAAGCAGGTGCCGCAGCAGTTGAGCGGTACGACCTACTACTACGAGCTCGACAACACGTTCTTCACCGCGACCTCGAAGACGTTCATCGGAGCGCTCATCAGCACCACCGGACTCAAGAACATCGGTGACTCGGCGGATGACGGCAGCGGATTCCCGCAGCTCTCGCAGGAGGCGATCGTTCAGGCCAGCCCGGACTTCATCTTCCTGGCCGACACCAAGTGCTGCGCCCAGTCGAAGGACACGGTCTCGCAACGTCCAGGCTGGTCGACGATCTCTGCCGTGAAGACCGGCAAGGTCATCGCGCTCGACGACGACATCGCGTCGCGCTGGGGCCCGCGTGTCGTCGACCTGTTCAGACAGATCGTCGAGGCCGTGAAGACGTGAGTGTTGACCGCGCCCGGGGAACGACGCTGCGTCCCAGCGTTCTCCTGGGCGCGGTCATCACCGTCCTCGTCGCCACCGTGTTGGGACTCACCATCGGGCCGACGTCGATTGGTCCGGTCGACGCGTTGCGAGAAGTCGCCAGTCACCTCCCATTCCTGCACATCCGCTCGTCGCTGACCCCTGCGCAAGCGGCGATCGTGTGGGACCTGCGCTTCCCGCGGGTCGTCCTTGCCCTGCTCGTTGGCGGTCTGCTCGCACTCTGTGGTGGCTCGTACCAGGGCGTCTTCCGAAATCCGCTCGCCGATCCCTACTTGCTCGGCGTCGCGGCCGGCGCTGGCTTCGGCGCGACCTTGGCGATCGTGGCGGGGCTGCACAGCGGCGGCGGAGGCTCGTCCGACCTCATCCCGCTCGCGGCCTTTGCCGGAGCGTTGTTCGCCGTGGCGATCACGTACACCATCGGCGCCTCAGGCGACAGCCGGCGTTCGTCGGCATCGCTCTTGCTCGCCGGAGTGGCCATCACGAGCCTCCTCACCGCGATGCAGACGTTCGTACAGCAACGCGAGACCGACACGATTCGGGAGGTGTACTCCTGGATCCTCGGGCGACTCACGACGGCGGGCTGGCACGACGTGGTGCTCGTGTTGCCGTACGCGATCGTCAGCTCCGCGGTGTTGCTGGCACACCGCCGCACGCTCGATGTGTTGAGTGTGGGTGATGACGAAGCCGCCACACTCGGATTGCACACGAATCGAGTGCGAGCCATCGTCGTGGTGGCTGCGTCGCTCGGAACCGCGGCCGCCGTCTCCGTGAGCGGACTCATCGGCTTCGTGGGGATCATCGTTCCTCACACGATTCGCCTGCTGGGCGGCGCGAGCTATCGAGTGATCCTGCCATTGTCGTTGCTGCTCGGCGGCGCGTTCCTCGTCGGTGCCGACATCGTCGCCCGCACGGCGCTGGCGCCTTCTGAAGTTCCGATTGGCGTTGTGACCGCGTTCTTCGGCGCGCCGTTCTTCGTGCTCGTGCTACGGACTCGTCGCGTGGTCGCGACATGACGGCTCGCATCTCCTGTCACGGCGTCACCATCCATCTGGGTGGCCAGCTGATCGTGTCCGACGTTGCGATCGATGTCGCCCCGGGCGGATGGGTGTCGATCGTCGGCCCGAATGGCGCCGGCAAGACCACGCTGCTGCGAGCGGTGGCGGGCTTGGTGGCGTACGACGGCACGATCGCCGTCGGCGGCGACTCGATGACGGCGTTGTCGGCGCGCGCCCGCGCTCGGGTCGTGGCCGTCGTGCCGCAGGACCCGATCGTGCCCTACGGGTTGAAGGTGCTCGACTATGTGCTCCTCGGCCGCACGAGCCACATCGGCCGATTCGGTGTCGAAGGTGTGCGCGATCTGGCCGTGGCGCGCGATGTGTTGCAGCAGCTCGAGCTGAGCCCGCTGGCCCAGCGCCGGATCGAGACCCTGTCCGGTGGCGAGCGCCAGCGCACCGTGCTCGCGCGCGCGTTGGCGCAGGAGGCGCCTGTTCTGTTGCTCGACGAGCCGACGACGGCCCTCGACATCGGGCATCAGCAGGAGGTCTTGGATCTCGTCGACGAGCTGCGGCGAGATCGCGGCTTGACGGTGTTGTCGACGATGCACGATCTCACACTCGCCGCGCAGTACGCAGAGTCGCTCGTGCTCCTCGACCGGGGCGTGGTGGTCACCTCTGGTTCACCCGACGACGTCCTCACGGAGGACAACCTGAGTCGCTATTACGGCGCCCGGGTGCGCGTCGTGCGCGACGAGGGAACGATCGTGATCGTCCCGCTGCGATCGTCAGTTGAGGCGAACGAGCTCCACCGACACGGTGTAGTGCTCGACGACGTCCATCCGGATGTCAACGCCGAGGCCCGGTCCGGTCGGAACCGCTAACCGGCCGTCCTCGTCGAGCACGAACGGTGGTGTCACGTCGTGCTCCCAGTAGCGATCCGACGCCGACAGGTCGGCCGGCAACGTGAATCCCGGTAGAGACGCCAAGGCGAGGGCGGCCGCTCGCCCGATGCCCGTCTCCAACATGCCCCCGACCTTGGCGCCCGCGCCGGCGGCGACACACAGTTCCTGCGCCTCCTTGGCGATCGCGAGACCGCCGAGACGCGACGGCTTGATGCAGGCGATGTCGACGGCCCCCAGCGCGAGCGCGGCATCGAGCGCGCCGAGCGAGGTGATCGACTCGTCGAGGCACACGGGCGTCTGCAGGCGCTCGGCCAGCGCGGCGTGCCCGGTGAGATCGTCGACACCCAACGGCTGCTCGATCAGTACGAGCTGGAGCTCGTCGAGGTCGTCGAGTAGTTCCGGGCAGTTGGCGAACGATCCGTTGGCGTCGAGCTGCATTCCGATCAGCGAGATCGGCAACGGCGGTGGGAGGTGCTCGGGTGAGACCTTGAGCTTCACCGATCGATAGCCGGCTTCGATGAACTCGGTGACGTCGTCTGCGAATCCCGCGGTGGCGGTTGCGTCGATCCGGTCCCGCGTGCCGCCGAGATGCTCGGCGAGCGATACGCCCCGTGCTCGGAGCGTGGCGTCGAGTTGCGCCATCTCGAGCGCGGCCTTGGCCATCGGGTGTCCTGAGACTGGGGAGTCGACGGCGAGCCTGGGGAGCACCGAGCACGCCGACTCGACGCTCTCGTACCAATAGGTCGGCACTTCCTCGGCGGCGCACTCGCCCCAACCCTCACCTTCATCGCCGATGACGCGCACGAGGAGCACTGATCGTTCGACCACCAGCCCGTGCGCGGTCGCGAACGGTCGGCGCAGTGGCAGGCGCACGACGCGCAGCTCGACGCCCTCGATGCGCATGGAGTCCGCTACGTGCCGGCGAGCTGTGCGACGACGGGCGCCATCGCCTCCATGCCGTCTTTCTGCAGCACGAAGTACGACACACCCCAACGCTCGCGGGCGGCGCGCAACTTGTCGCAGATCTCTTCCACCGTGCCGAACCATGCGTAGGGCAACTCGAGTGCTTCTTCGGGCGTGACGCCGAACGCGCCGGCGAGGTTCTCGGCGAGCGAGCGCGCGTCGTCGGTGATCATGCCGAAGAACACGAGGATGTTGAGCTCGAGGTCGTCGAAGCGCGCGCCGGCGGCGTCGCGGATCCATTGGACCTTCTCGTCGACGCGCGAGGCGACCGCGTCCTTGCCGGCATCTGGGGTGATCTCGCCCGCGGTGAGCTGCGGATTGATGCCCACGATGTCGGCGTTCTGTGCGGCGATGCGCAGCATCTTCGGCCCGCCACCCCCGATGAGAATCGGCGGGTGCGGCTGCTGCAGCGGCTTCGGCAGACCATCGAGTCCGTCGATGGTGTAGTGCTCACCCTTGAAGCTGAAGGCGCCCGGCGCCCACAGCCCCCGGAACACCTCGAGCGCTTCGACCATCTTGGCGATGCGCACGCCATCGCGCTCCTTGGGGATGCCCGCCTGCTCGTAGTCGGTCGTCATCCACCCTGCGCCGATCCCGAACTCGACCCGTCCGCCCGAAAGGACGTCGATCGTGGCCATCTCCTTGGCCAGAACGACGGGATGCTTGTAGTCGTTGTCGAACACCAACGCGCCGACCTTCAGATCGGTGGTGGCGTCAGCGGCGGCCATCATCGCCGGAACCGGCGCAAGTTGGTCGCCGAAGTGATCAGGGAGGAACAGCGAGTCGAACCCCATGTCCTCGACTCGGCGGGCCAGCGCAGCCCATTCGGCCCCGGTCGCCACGCTCGACGCCTGTACGCCGAATCGGAACTTCCTCGGATGTGTCATCGGTCCGCAACCTAGTGCGACCCGCGTAGAGGGCCCCAGTGGCCGCCACTAACGTCGCGCCCGCTGTGCGCTTCCTCTACCGGTTCGTCGCGATCTGCACCGTGGGCGCTATTGGAATGGTCACGTTCGCGTTCGCCATCGTGCCCCAGGTCGCGACGCTCCTCACCGCCAGCCGCAGCGAGGCGGAGCCGATCAACCTCGACCCGTTGCCGCAGCGCTCACTGATCTACGACAAGGACGGCAAGCTCGTCGGTCCACTGCCCGCCGTGGAGAATCGTGCGCCGGTCACGCTCAACGAGATCCCGTCGGTCGTGAAGCGGGCGATCCTCTCCGTGGAGGACGAGAACTTCTACAGCCACACGGGCGTGAACCTGCGGGCCACGATGCGGGCGCTGTTCACGAACGTGCAGGCTGGCGGAGTCGAGCAAGGTGGCTCGACGATCACCATGCAGCTCGTGAAGAACGCGTTGCCCGACCCGACGAAACAGGGGCTGGCCCGCAAGAGCTACGAGGCGATTCTCGCGTGGCGTATCGAGCAGACGATGTCGAAGGACGAGATCTTCGAGCGCTACTTGAACACGGTGTATTTCGGGAACGGCACGTACGGGGTGCAGGCCGCGGCTGAGACGTATTTCGGCAAGAACGCGGGCGACGTCACGTGGCCAGAAGCCGCGCTGCTCGCGGCGATGATCCGCGACCCACGCGACTACGACCCGTTCACGAACGCGCCGCTGGCGATCGAGCGCCGGCACATCGCGTTGCAGCGTTTGGTGGAAACCGGTGACCTGACGCAGGGCGAAGCAGACCTGTACGCGTTCACGCCGCTGCCGACGTCGCCGTCGCAGGTGGCGGCGCCACCGAAGGACTACTTCATCGAACAGGTGAAGCAGGCGCTGCTGGATGATCCGACCTTCAACCTCGGCGACGACTACACGGCGCGCTACAACGCGGTGTTCAAGGGCGGTCTCCGGATCTACACCACGCTCGATCCAGTGCTGCAACTGAAGGCGATCGACTCGCGCAACAGCACGTTGCCCAACAAGGACCCGAACGGATTGTTCGTCATCGGTGGCGCCAAGCAGAACACCGACTCCGCCTGTCCGAAACTCAACGACGGCGCCGGGCACTGTCTCGGGACGATCGCGTTGGTGAGCGTCGAGCCGTCAACAGGAGCGGTGCGGAATCTCGTCGGCGGTCCAGGGTTCGAGAACTTCCAGTACAACCTCGCGACGCACCCGAACGGTCGCCAGCCGGGATCGTCGATGAAAGCGTTCGTACTGGCTGCCGCCCTCGAGCAGGGCATCACGATCAACGACACGATCGACGGCGGCCAGTGCGCCATCAAGAACCCCGGCGGCATGCCTGATCCGTACGTGCAGAAGGGCGAGGGCGGCGTGGCCTCGCTCACGCGCCAAACCGCGGGCTCCGTGAACTGCGCGTTCCTGCGACTTGGCCAGATCGTGGGCGTCGACAAGGTGATCGAACAGGCGAAGAAGATGGGCATCACGTCGCCGCTCCGCAACGTGGTGGCCGCCCCGCTCGGCGTCAGCGAGGTCACCCCCCTCGACATGGCCGGGGCGTACGCCGCGATCGCGAACGATGGCCTGTTCAACCCGCCGTATTTCGTCGACAAGATCACGGACGCGGCCGGCAACGTGATCTACGAGCACGAGGTCAAGCCGACGCGTGTGATGTCCTCGCAGTCGGCCCGACAGGAGATCGTCGCCCTGCAAGCAGTGGTAACCGGCGGTACCGCCACCAGGGCGCAGATCCCTGGACGCCCGGTTGCGGGCAAGACGGGCACCACCGACGGCCACGGCGACGCCTGGTTCATCGGCTTTACGCCGCAACTCGCGACCGCTGTGTGGATGGGCAACCCGGAGACGGTCGTACCGATGAACTCGGTCGGCGGAATCAACGTCTTCGGCGGGACGTTCCCCGCACTCGTGTGGCACAACTTCATGGTCGAGGCCATGACGACGGTGCCGATCGTGCAATTCGCTGCGCCGGATCGAGTGAAGGGTGGCAAGTTCTTGGAAGTGCCGAAGGAGAAGGAAGTGAAGGCGTCGACGACATCGTCTCCGGAAGCGCCGTCGACCACGTCCACGCCTTCGTCGCCGCCGAAGACCTTCGAGCCGTTCCCACCCACGACGAAAAAAGACAAGCCGAACTGATGCAGGCGCTCGAAGACCTCTTGGTCGTCCAGGCTCTCGACACGACGGCGGACCAGTTGCGCCACCGCCGAGATCACCTCCCCGAGCGAGCGGAGCTGGCCGCCGCGCAGGCCCAGCTGCGCACGCTCGAGCAGCGGGCCGGACAGGTGCAGGAACAGCGGGACGAGCTCTCACGCAACGAGAAGCGGCTCGAGGACGAGATCTCGATGGTGCGCGACAAAGCGGCGCAGACCGACAAGAAGCTGTACTCCGGAGCTGTCAACGTGCCGCGCGAGCTCACGGCGCTCCAGGAGGAGATGGAGTCCCTCAGCCGCCGGCAACGGCAGCTCGAGGATCAGGAACTCGAGCTGATGGAGCAGGCCGAGCCGCTCGACGCCGACCTGGTGACGCTCGCCGCGCAGCGGACCGCGCTCGACGACCAGGCGATCGGCCTGACCGCTCGCATCGCCGAAGAGGAGGTGGTCATCGACGCCGAGCTCGCCGACGTCGTCGCCAAGCGCGCCGAAGCCGTGGCCGGAGTGCCAGCAGAGCTACTCGCCGAGTACGTGAGCTTGCGCGGCGCGCTCGGTGGCATCGGGGTCGCACGCCTCTCCGGCAATCGTTGCGAGGGTTGCCACCTCACGCTTTCCGCCGTCGATGTCGATCGCATCCGCCGCGCGCCGGACGACGAGATCGCGCACTGCACCGAGTGCAACCGCCTGCTGGTTCGCTGACTTGTTCTTCTGGTTCCTCGGCATCGGCTGGCTGCTCGTCGTCGCCGTCTTCCAGAGCCCGGCGCTCGACTATCGACTGGTGCTGATCGGCTCCGTCCTGCCCCTGGCCGACGCGATTACCGGCGGGCCGTGGCTTCTGCACACGCTGCTGGCGCCGGTCGCGCTGCTCGCCGCGGTGATGCTGTCGACGCAGCGCCGCCGTCTCGTACGTCGCCGATGGCTTGGTCTCCCGATCGGCATGTTCATGCACCTCGTGCTCGATGGCGCATGGGCGAACACGCACGTGTTCTGGTGGCCGGCCTTCGGCGCGTCCTTCGGTAACGATCGATTGCCCGAGCTCGAGCGCGGTGGACTGTCGGTGCTCATGGAGCTGGTCGGTGTGGTCGCGCTGTTGTATGCGTGGAACCGTTTCGGCCTGCGCGAGCCCGCCGCCCGCGGTCGATTCCTGCGCACCGGTCAGCTTCCGCGCTAGGACAGCGCCAGTGCTGATCATCGTCCGCCACGGACAGACCGAAGCGAACGCCCGCGGGCTGTTGCTGGGCCGCTCCGATCCGCCGCTCGACCAGATCGGTCGTACCCAGGTGTCTGCCGTGGCCGCCGCTCTCGCACCGCTCCGCCGCGACACCCGCATCATCAGTAGCCCGCTCCGTCGCGCACGCGAGACCGCGGCGATCATCGCCCGCGAAGGTGACGTCGATATCGACGAGCGGTGGATCGAGCTCGACTACGGAACCTACGAGGGCACGCCCGTCGCCGACGTCCCCGAGGACACCTGGCGGCGCTGGCGTGCGGACGCTGACTATGCGCCCGGCGGCGGGGAGTCGCTCCGACAACTCGGCGTGCGAGTGTGCGCCGCCTGCGACGAGCTCATCGCGGACGCCGCGGCGCGCGACATCATCGTCGTCACGCACGTATCGCCGGTGAAGGCGGCCGCGGCGTGGGCGCTCGGTGTCGGCGACGAGGCCACGTGGCGGATGTACGTCGCGCCGGGATCGATCACCCGCGTCAGCCCCCGACCGTGGGGACGCGTGCTGACATCGTTCAACGAGACCCCGTGGTCGAGCTGACCGCCGACCATTGCGAACGTTTGGGCGTTCTCCGGCCCTGGGCCCCGTGAAACGCCCAAACGTTGTTACGGTTGTTCGTGACGGTGAGCCGGCTGGGTGGCCGCGGCGCCGGTCGTCTTCGGACGGGACGGTGTCGAGGAAAGTCGGGACTCCAGAGGGCAGGGTGCTGGTGAGAACCAGGACGGGGTGACCTGTCGGTTCAGGGCAGCAGAGAGCAGACCGCCGATGGCTGCGGCAACGCAGCACAGGTAAGGGTGAAACGGTGCGGTAAGAGCGCACCAGCGTCCGGGGCGACCCGGGCGGCTTGGTAACCCCCACCCGGAGCAAGGCCAAGCAGGGGATGACCGGCCCGGTCGACATCCCCAGGTAGGCCGCATAGATGGATGGCCACCGGGTCGCGCAAGCGACCTACAGAATCCCGCTTACAGGCCGGCTCACCGTCACCCACCCGGCTGACCAGGACTTTCCCGGCGCCACGGACTCTCCGCGGGCGGCTCGGATTCCCGTGGGATTCCAGCGCACGAAGAAAGGTGCGGTCATCATGTGGCCGTGCAGTGGCCGGCCGAGTGGGACCAAAGTGCATGGGGCACTGCTGCAAGCACGGCCGGCCTAGTGCTCTCATCGAGTGCATTCCTCACCATTTTTCTTGTCGGGCGCCGGGTACGTGCCCAACTACGAGGCTCGCGGTTTCATGGAGCCATCGGACGGCTCGAGACTGCCGCTCGTGAACTAGGCCACGCCTCGACCCGGCCTCGCTCGGAGATGTCGCTCGCATTGATGCTGTGGCGCCGAAGTGCAACGGAGGTTCGAGTGCTCGCTGAGACGGTCCGCCACCGAACAGACGACATCGACGCCCTTGTCCTAGAGCTCAATGCGGTGGCGACCATAGTCACGCTCTCCGAGGAACAGCTCGCCCTCGGGGTGCCGGTCGACGTAGCGACCTCTGAACTGCGGATAGCAGCCAACAAGGCTACGGACGCGGCTCTGCGCGTGCAGACTGTGATGGAGAGCGAAGGCAACGCGTGAACGACAAGACCTGGACCGAACTACTCAACGAACTGATCAGAACGGCCAGTAGCGCCAGCCTTGTTCGGCTGCACCATTGGCGGCGGACCGACGATCCGCGGACGTTGATTCTGTCCAGGCGTTCCGGGTCTGTAGTGCTCCGCAACCTCGATGTTGACGGCGTCCCCGCGTCAGCCCTGGGTCTTAGCGGGCCGAGCCTGGAGGTTCGCGATACGACTGGACAGGTCGTTGCAGAACTGCACACCGGGGCGGCTGCATCAGTGCTCAGCAGCATGGCTGGGCGCGAAGCTTCCACCGCGTCACCTGCTGTAAGACGACTGCTAGACCAATTGATCGTGCTGGTGAAGCCGGTATCCATGCCTGGTGAGAACGTTGCCAGAAGTTTGATCAACGAACTGAAAAGCGATCCCTGACGCTGTCCTCTATGTCGCCGACGCTGCCGCGGCTGCTGTAATCGGGGCGAGCACGCGGTCGAGAACGTCTGCCGGGACGTTCCGCTCGTCACGCAGCCAATGGACGTAGGTCCGGCTGACCGTCTCAACCGTGTCGCCCAGATGAGCCGCTACCGCTGTCAACGGCGCGCCTTCGGCTAGCAACATCGAGGCGCAGAAGTGTCGCAGCGAGTGGAACTTGTAGCGGTCCTCGGCGAGTCCGGCGCCGACCAACGCCGGACGCCATGCCGACGAATAGAACTGGTCACGGCGAATCATCGGAGTCCCTCGCAACCCACGGAACAGCAGACCGTCTGACTGGTGGTCGCGCAGGTGACGGCGCAGCTCGACGGCCACTACGCCCGGAACGACGATCGTGCGCGGCTTGTCGGTCTTCGTGGTCGTGAGCATGAGCTCGGTTCCGATCCGCTGAAGCTGGCGGTCGATCGTCACCTTGCGGTCGTCGAGCTCAATCCGATCGGCTGACATGCCCAACACCTCGCCGACTCGAAGTCCGGCCAGGCCAAGCGCGATGGCGGCGCGAAAGGCTCGAGGTGCCGCCTCAAGAATCGCGATCGCGTCCGCTCGTGTCGGCACCTGTTCCGGGCCGACGGTGCCGTCGTTCTCGCCGTCACGGACCTTCGGCGCCTTGAGACCCTTGGTCGGATCACGACCGATACGTCCGTTGACGTGTGCGGCGCGCATGACCATGCCGGCGTACGCCATCGTCGTCGTGGTCGTCGTCTTGGCGTAGGCGTTCGCGAACGTTCCGTGAGCGTTGGTCAGCAGCTCGTTCTGCGCAGCTTCCAAGGTAAGCCGGTCGATGACCTCGAGCGGCTTTCCGCCCAATAAGGGCACAAGCCGTTTCCGCACGCTGGTCCACTGGTCACGTGTGGTGCCCTTCCAATCGCGGGCCGCTGCCCACTCGTCAGCGAACGCTTCGAACGTCTGCCGGCCAGCATCCGGGTCGATGTAGACGCCGCGCCGAAGATCGCCGCGGATGCCGTCGAGGAACCGTTCGGCGTCGATCTTGCGGGCGAATAGCTGCGTCTTCGGTGGCCCGCCTGCGTACGCGCGCCAACGTGCTTGATACCGCAGGCCCGTCCCGTGCCGCGCGGTGCGCGTCCGTTTTCCGTCGACCTTCGTTTCCCACCTGTCAGTGATGCTTGCCATTTGCCGTCTCTCCTTTGTGGTCTCAGGCGGTGCGGTCGTTGAGCGCGGTGTCGGTGATCCCGGCAGCACCCCGCAGGCGCGACTCGAGCCGATAGCGACGCGCTGCTACCGCTCCCGCGCTGATGCCAAGTCGTCGTCCGATAGTGGCGTCCGGCACGTCGTCGTACAGCGCCAAGTCAGCAGCCGTGACACCAAGCCGTGCTACATCCTGCGCTGCATCTTCGTGCTCGACTGCCTCGTCGAACGCATACTGCGCCGCAACATCGGCGAGCTCGCCTTGAGCGCCGGCATCGTCTCCGGCCACGATCGCGTCGAGCGATGTGGCCGGGTCCTTGTCGTTGCTGATGGCCTTCCAAATCTCATGCCAGATACGAATGTCGGCGTGCGTGGAGAACTTGAACCCGCGGTCGACGTCGTAGGTTTCGACCGCGTGGATCAGTCCGACGATGCCGTCTTGTACCCGATCGTTGTACGCGTCCGTTCCGGCGAGGCCCTTTCGGCGTAGCACGTCGTGAACGAGTCCCAGGTTTGCTTCCACCATTGCGCGCTGCTCGTCGGTCAAGAGCCTTCTCATGGCATGGCGGGAGGGTCGAGATATCCCTTGCGTCGAGCGCGTCGAATGCGCTGTTCCGCGGCGTCAACACTGTCGAAGCCAAACCACTCAGCGACCACCGCGACGGGATTCTTGAATCCGCCCTCGACTGCATTGCGGTAGGCGGTGGCGATCGCGCGCAACACCTCGTCGGGGGACAGTGGCGAACCGCCACGATCGAAGAACTTCTTCCTTCCGCCAACGTCGATCACCTGGCCGATCTCGAGGTAGTCGGACATCACGTCGTAACGGATGTTGCCGGCGACCTGGATGCGATGTTCCTCCAGAAGGGGAGCAAGGGGCGAGCGAAGGACATAGGTCGAAACGGGCTGTGCGTCGTCCTTGGCGGTGAATGCGATATGGACGCATTGCAGAGCGCCATCGACGACCGCCCACCTGGTTTCCACCGTCCATTCGCCTCCGTTGGGGTCGGTCCACGTCGACGCCCAACGGTCGGTCTGTGGCTCAGGGCCGGGGTCGGCAAGGAAGGAGTTGGCGGCGTCAAAGTCGCTCATCGGGGCACCATACCAGAAATGTCGGAGTAATGTCAACGGTCCGTCATCAACTGGGCGTCAATTGCGCTTACTTAGCCCATGGACGCACTCTGCTTGCTTCGTGCCCGGCGCCTCAGTGCTGATGGGACCGGTCGTCGCCTGCGACGACTCGCCGGTCTGAGCCTGGCGGAGGTCGGCGCCGCCGTGGACGCCTCACCCTCTGCTGTCGCCCGGTGGGAGACAGGCCAGCGTCGCCCACACGGAGCCCGCGGCATCGCGTACGGCCGCCTCCTAACCGACCTCGCTGACGAACTCGCCTCGTGAAGGACATCGACGACACGGCCGGCACAGCCGCGTACCTCAACGCGCCCGAACGCACCCTTGAGGACTGGCGGTACCGCGGCGACGGCCCGCCATTCGTCCGCATGGGGCGACGGATCAGGTATCGACGCGCCGACGTCGACGCGTGGCTCGTGAAGAACACGGTCAGGTCATCGTGACGGTCGTCAGCCGACAGTTCGCATCCACCTGGCACACGCAAGCGTTGTGCGCGGGCGTGACAAACGGCGACGCCATGTTCTTTCCGCGATCAGCACTTGCCGCTGCCGCTGCGCCGGCCAAAGCAATCTGTGCGCGGTGTCCTGTTCAAGCCGCGTGTCTCGCTGACGCGCTCGAGCGGGGCGACAGCGACGGCATTCGCGGCGGCCACACGCCTGAAGAACGACGGTCGCTCGTCCGTCACCAGCACGACGGGCGGCTGTTCTAGTGACATGGGCCAAGTTCGACGACAGATGCACGAGCGACCCGCGGCTCATCGGACTCCCACGCGGTGTCCGACTACTGCACTTCGAAGCAATCGTGTGGTCGTGTGCCCACCTGACAGACGGCACCATTCAGCGACATGCGCTCCACTGGCTGACCGACGAGCCGGAGTCTGAATCAGCGGTAGCGCAGCTCGTGCAGGCCGGGCTGTGGGCCGTGGCCGATGACGGATGGGAGATCGTCGATTTCCTAGCGGATCAGCCGTCAGCGGCAGATGTCGAGAAGGTCCGCGATCTTGCACGAGAACGGCAACGCAAGCGGCGACAACACCAAGCAGGCGATCACTCGCTGTGCACCGATGCGCGCTACTGCCGGTACGTCGTAGCCACAGATCACGGCGCTGCATCAGGGGCGAAGCAGAAGCCGTTGATCTCGTACTACCTCGAGAACGGTGAGTGGCGTCAACTGTGGGTTGACCAGGACGGTGTGGAGCGCCGAACGTCCACTTCGGAAGTCACTGAATCGCGGTTGCGATCTGGTGGGCTCGCCGATCGGATCGTCCCTCATCCCGACCTCGTCACGCGTGACTTAACGCGTGAGTCACAGCGTGAGTCACAACCCCCCGTCCCGATCCGACCCGACCCGACCATAAGGGAGGGGAAGGAGGATGGTGAAGGTGCCGGCATCGGCACGGCGCTTGAGGCGCCGGCCTCAACCGTCACCGCAAAGATCAATGGACTAAGCGAGCAGCTGCACAAGCTTGCCGCACCGTTCAATCGGGAGCTCATCGACTACGACGATGCGACGGTCGACGATTTCAACCGCTTCACGATCGTGCTGAACGACTACGAGGGGTCGAACGTCGATATCGACGTTCAGACCGCCGTGATGGGTCCAGGCCTCACTGACGCGCTTAACGCGCTCAAGTGCGGCGATGACGTCGACGGCAACGTTGCGCCAGGAGACAGAGAAGCTTCGAAGCGCGCCGAGTTCGAAGACGCATCGAAGCGAGCGTTCACGATTCTGAGCTGGGTCGCTGAAGCGATCAACGCGACAGGCGCGCACACCACGTGCGAAGACGGCGAAGAACTAGTACCGCAAACCGGGCCGGGCGAGGGCGCATGGCTGTCGGTGAACGTGCCGCGTGTCGAGGCGGCGGCGTGGGTTAAACGGTTCCGGACGATGCTCGAGCGGACGCTTGAAACCCTCTGAGCTCGTCGAGCATCCATGCCGGCAGGACTCGCGGGATACGGACCACTCCGACCACGGTGCGACTGACGGGGGTGCGTGCGGAGCGGTTGAGCGTGACTGGCAACAGAGCCTCCAAAGGCTACGGGAAGGACTTCACTATGACGGCAACGTCAAACGCGCTCGAGGTTGACGCCGACACGTCGACCGATGGCGGCATAGACGAACTACTCGACCTTCGGGATGCAACCCGATGAGCGCGAACCAAGGACTCGCGGCCGTGCTCCGCGTCAACGCAGCCAGGCTGCTGCTCCAAGCCGAACGCGCCGAACGCGGCGACCCTTCACCTGCCGACAAGTCGAACGTTCACCTGATCGACGCGTACCGGCGCGGCGATCTCGGTCGGCACGCCGTGTGCAACGAATGCGGGCAGGCGATGGAGACAGCGCCGACGTGCCTGGTCGACGTCGGCGACATGCCGTACGGACATGAAGCGTTCTGGCCCAACCTCGACTTTGAAGCAGCCGAACGCTGCAACGGCTGTGGTGTCGAGCTCGGCGGCCTTCACCATGCCGGCTGTGACACCGCTGAGTGTCGAGGGTGCGGACAACAAGCGCTCGCCTGCGAGTGCGTGGGCGGGGACGAGGCCGCGGGTGTCTCGTAGCACGGGGGGACGCCCGTGGCGCCGAGTACGAGCAGCAGTCCTCGCTCGCGACGGTTATGTCTGTCACATCTGCGCGGCGGCCGGCCGGAACCCTGTGATCGACCGCACTCTCAGCGCGCCGCATCCGATGAGCGCCGACGTGGACCATCTCGTTCCCGTCAGCCTCGGCGGCAGGATGCTGGACCCTCGGAACTGCCGGCCAGCGCACCGTCGATGCAACCAGCGGAAGGGCAACACGCTCCCCGCGCCGAGGCGATCGTCGTTGCAGTGGTGACAGTGGCCGGCGGAGGCGGGGAGGGGGGGCGGGTCACATCGCTAGAGCGCTTGGCCCTCCGGACGCCCATCTCTGTCCCGTTTTTTGTGTTCCGAAAGTTCGTGATGAAGTCGGGGGTTCGGGGACGGGAGAACCCGTTTCGATCCGAAGATGATGCCAGTGTCTCGTAGCACTGGCGGAAGGCCGTGGCGCAGAGTGCGGGCGATCGTCCTCGCACGCGACGGCTATGTGTGCTGGATCTGCCTACACGACAACGACCACGGACTCGGCCGCGAGAACGCAGCCATCGACCCGCGGCTGCCGTGGCGTCACCCGATGAGCGCGACCGTCGATCACGTCACGCCGGTCAGCCGAGGTGGTGCCCTGCTCGACCCCCTGAATGGCCGGCCAGCGCACCGCGTGTGCAATCAGCGCAAAGGGAACCGGACATCAAAGCTCAAGACGTCGGAGGCATGGTGACCGGGGGCAGGGGGGCCTTGCAGCGCCGGGCTTCGCCTCCCCTCTCCGGACGCCCATCTCTGTCCGCTTCTCCCCCCGAAAGCTGGGGGGGGTCACGAACCGGACATTCCTCTCCCCGGTTGGGCGGTACTGAATGACCAGATCGGCTGACCCGGGCCTTCTCGTATTCGAACTCTCGCCGGCTCTCACGGACCACTTGGTCTACGCGCTGCGTGCTCACGCGCTCGAGCTTCGACGGAGAGGTGTTGCTGCGCCACAGCTCAGCGAGTTCACCAAGGCACTCGAGCGGTCGCGTATTCGGGTCACGTCGGGCCAGGCGGTGACGGATGTAATCGAGTTGGAGGGGACTGCGCACACTCTCGATATGCGTCCAGTTTTCGTCAACCGGTCTTGTGCCGCGGCTCTGTTGAGTGTGTCGGAGCGGACGGTGACGCGCCTCGTCGCCGATGGCCGTCTGAAGGCGATTCGTCTTGGCGGAGCGGTGCGTTATCGAGTCGCTGATCTCGAGGCGTTCGGCGTCGCCTTGGCGAAACAGACCGACACGTGACGTCGTTTCCTGTTCCGACGTTCGAAGTCGGCTTCGATTCGGACCCGTTGGACGCGCAGGTTTACACGGACCTGTCGGCGCGGTTGTCGCGTGTCAGCTACGGCTACGGGAAGAAGCCTGGTAGCGGCGAGTTCTCGCCCGGCTCGATGCTGTCGACGCTCGACAACCATGATCGTGTGCTTGACAAGCTCAATGCTGCGGGCACGTACTACGGGAAGCTGAACCCGCGGAAACGTGACCGTCTCAAGTTGACGGTTGGTGGTGTCACCTACGACCAGTTCACCGGGTTCACGGACGGGTTCCCTCAGTCCGGGTTCACGCCGACAACATCGGTGATCGAGCTCACGTCGACCGATGTGGAGATCATCCTTGGCGGCATTGATCTGCCGGCGAACGTGTGGATGCTCGAGGCGTCGGCCGATCCCACGTTCATCTGGTATCGGCTGAACGAGACATCCGGTCAGGTTGTCGCGGACTCGTCGGGAAACGGTCGAGACGCTGCGCTGCAATACACGCGCGTCGACAACCTCGACAACGTCGGGCTGCCGGCCGTCGCGGTCGGTGAGCCGATGATCGCGTTCGACGACGCCGCGACCTTGGCGCTTGACGCTGCCGCAGTCAGTACCTCTGTCGCCGCTCCGATCGCGACTCTCACGGACCTGCCGACCGATCTTCCAATCACTATTGAGGCGTGGGTCAGCCACGACGTGGGCGCCGATGCGCTGTCCGACCAGATCGTCGACGCCGAGTTCAACGGCCTACATCTCGCGTGCTGGCTCGACGGTGACGGTGCTGGCCTCACGACGTTCTCGGCCGGTTGCTTGTGGTGGAAGTCCGCCAGCGGCTACCGGAACGACTTCGTGGCGCCGACGCCTTCAGCGGAGTTCACTGAGCGGCCGCGTCACGTCGTGTTTCTGTTCGATACGACCGGGAACAGCATCTACGTCGACGGCGTGAGTGTCGGCATTGCGTCCGTCGCCTACGCAGGCGCCTCCGTGCCCAAAACTTTTCTCACGGTCGGTCACGTCCGACCGAACGACGGGTCCGAGAACACGTTCTACTGCGGTCGCCTTGGTGACGTGCGCGTGTATGACTCGCTGTTGTCGCCGACGCGCATCGCTGCGCACGCGGACGCAGGGCTGACACCGTGGAACGGCGACACGACCGGCGAACGCATCCAAAGGGTTCTTGACTACTGCGGCGTCCTTGCTGCCGATGCGAGCATCGACACTGGCACGATCACGCTCGGCCCGACCGCGTTGGGCGGCGACGGCCTCGCCTACATGAAACAGATCGCGCTGACCGAGGCCGGCGACCTGTTCGTGGAGCATCGCAATGCCGGCAAGCTCACGTTCCGCGACTGCTACTCGGCGCTGACGGCGTCACGTTCCACGACACCGCAGGCTGTGTTTACTGACGATCCGGCCGCGGCGCCGGGCGCGTACAGGTTCGAACCTGACGGCCTGGTCCTCACGGATGACGAGTCGCAAGTCGTCAATGAAGCGATTGTGAAATGGGATCAGGGCGAGGCTCGCCATCTCGACGCGACGTCGAAGGCTGCGCACGGTCTGAAGTCCAAGACAGTCGACACGAAACTGAAGTCGCAACAGGAAGCGCAGTCGCTGGCCGAATGGATCGTCGACCATCACAAGGATTCGTTCACGCGGGTCGAGTCGATCACGTTGAACCCTGGCGCCGATCAGACGTTGTGGCCCGCGGCGCTCGGCCTCAGGTACGGGGACCGGGTGACGTTCCGGTTCAAGCCGCAGAACATCGGCACCGCGATCCAAACCGACTATCTCGTGCAAGGTTCCGATGTCGACATCGATTTTGCTGACCGCAAATGTCGGGTGACGTTCTATTTGTCGCCGGTCGAGATACAGCGCAACTACGCCGTTTGGGGCACGGGCCTATGGGGGACGGCGACATGGGGCAAGTGATTGCCGATGCACTGCCGCCCGTCCGCCAATCCCGCGCGATCATTGCAACGACACCATTCCCGCCTGTTGCCGCTCATGCCCTTTGAAAGCGGTGGACCGCGCGCAGTCAGCCGGGGATGAGGTGGCGCTCGGCAGACACGTCTGCATGTAGCTTGTCGGCCGCAGGCAGGGGGGCGGGTTGGGAGCTATTCGGCGGTGCAGAACCTGATCCATGACTCGAATCAGATCATCGAGCGCGAGGTTCGAGCGCGTGCACAAGAGGTCGAGCGAATAACCAAAGCGAACCTCCTTACGTACGTCGGCGCGATTGACGACGGCGGTCAGAACATTCTGAAGATGGCTGTGGAGTCCATCAAGCCACGACGCAGGCGGCTCATCGTCAACCTCGAAACGAACGGTGGCCTCGTCGAGTCTGCCGAGCGCATAGCGCACACGCTTCGTCATCACTACCGGACGGTCGATTTCGTGGTGACAACGTTCGCGATGTCGGCCGGCACTGTGCTGGTGATGTCCGGAGACAACATCTACATGGACTACTCCGCGACCCTCGGACCAATCGACCCGCAGTTGGCGCGACCTGGAAGTCGGATCTACGTCCCGGCTCTGGGTTACCTGGAGCAGTTCGAGCGACTCGTCAAGAAGTCAGCGACACCGGATGGCCTCGCACCCGCCGAGCTGGCGTATCTGCTCCAGAACTTCGACCCAGCCGAGCTGTATCGCTATGAGCAGGCGCGCGAACTTTCAATCGCTCTGCTGGAAGAGTGGTTGGTCAAGTACAAGTTCAAGAACTGGCGCAAGACCGAGACTCGCGGCCTGAAGGTCGATGCGGCGATGAGGAAGAAACGGGCACAAGAGGTCGCCCGTAAGCTGAACGAGACCTCCCGTTGGCACTCTCACAGCCGAGGCATCTCGATGCAGGTAGCCCGACGAGACCTGAAGCTACAGATCGAGGACCTAGATGACGATCCCGAAGTGAGAGACGCTCTCGCCTCGTATAACAACCTCCTGACGGACTATCGCATGAGGCGACAGCACTTCTTCATGGCAGTGGACTGGGTAGGGGGTTACGATGGATACTGATCTTCCTATGGGTGCTGACCGGATGAGTGAGCTGGCGGATACGCTCGCCCAGGCCGCGGGGGGTGAGGACGCCATGCACGACACGCTGGAAATGCTCGAGGAGCTGCGCAAGAACGGGGTCGTGCGTCCGAGGTACAACCTTGCGCCAGCGTACGGCACCGGCCTTGAGCAACGACGGCTGACCGAGGACACTCCCGCTCTGACGAGCGGCCACGAGCCGATGAGTGGCCTGTAGCTCACTCCGGCGGCCAGCTGACTGCTCGATACGCGGGCGCATCGAGCTAGACATCGAGACGTGAGCAACGAAGTCTGCTGTGCTGCTGGCGCCGCGCGTCGCGCTTAGTAGCGTCGAGCAATGGCGTGGCACTCGCACCGGCTCGCCTCCGTGTTTGGGGAACGGCTGACCCCTGACATGTCGCCAGCAGCGTTCGATCGGGTGGTTGCGGATCGGGCCAGCGAAGCCGACGATCTCGATTTCAAGGGAGCGTGGTACCGGCTCTCCGGTCCCGGCAACGAGCAAGGCGAGGCCGCTAAGGACGTCTGTGCGCTTGCCAACCGTCAAGGTGGCGCGCTGATCTTCGGGGTCGAGGATGAGGACGCGACGGCCGCTAGGACCAAGCCGGTGGAGATCGTCGACGAGGACTTTCGCCAGCTACGGCAGGCAATCGGCAACCACGTCTCGCCCTGGATCGAGTGCGAAACCTTCTTCGTTCCGAAGGCCCCAGGTGCGACAGCCGGCTTCGGCGTTGTACTGGTCCCGCCGAGCGACCGACGACCCCACGCACTCGCCGACCCCCGCGATCACCGCCTGCGGTTCCCGGTGCGCGACGGCACCCGAACGCGTTGGCTGCTCGAACCCGAACTCGGAGATTGGTACGCCGACCGGTATCGGCGAGCTTCGCCTGACGACCGGATCGATGACTGGCTCTCGGTTGGGCGCCGCTCCCGCGACTCGAGACGTGCGTGGATTGTCGTCGCTCTCGTACCAAGCCATCCAGGCACCATGACCGTCGATCACCCCGCGATACAGAGAACAAAGCAGTGGTTCGCCGGGCTCGACCTGAGTCCGTGGCTACCGATGCCGTTCGCTGTGGCGTCGGTGACGCCGGCACCACGACGGTTTGTCGTTGGGCCCTCGCACACCGGTCATCAGCGTGGAGCGCTCGGCGTGCTCGGTCATGACGGTTCCGGCTACTTCGCTCTAGAGGTGTTCACCGCTCTCGACGAAGCTGATGCCACACACGAGATCGTGGACGATGTCGTCGGTAGAGCGCTGTTTGTCGGCGTCCGCGCCGCCGTATTGCACGCAGTGGAGAACGGAGGGTGTTGGGGCGATGCCGCGATCGAAGCAACGTTTGAGTCCGACATCCGCGACGCCAAGCCTCTGCGCCTCGTGATCAGGGACGAGGCCGGGAACGGATACGTCGAATCTGCAGGCCCGCAATTCTCAGCCAGCCCACACATCGCGAGCTCGCCCCGCGCCATCCGGCTCGAGGAGTCACTGAGTCACGCCGGCATCATGGAGAGCGTGCGTGCCCTCGGGAGCGAACTCGTGCAGCACATGGGCCTAGCGGAGATTCGCCAAGTAGACGCCTCGGGCGCGCTGCGCCTGAAAGCCATCAGCACGAACGACAGAGCCGCAGCGCGCGCCTGGTGTGAAAGCAGGGACGTGTCCTCGTCCGAGGATGACGTCGACGTGGTGTTCAGCTACTAGGGCGACGCCGCAATCCGTTCGGCGTGCACGACGTCGACCCGCACGTTGCGCAGCCCTGCATTGGCGGCAGCGTGGGTCGTGACTTGTTGCGCGTCGCCTACAGCGCTCGCCGGCCCGCCATGCCCGACCATCCGCAGTGAGACGATCACAGAGCCACCTTCGACGCGCGTGCGGCCGTCGTACCGGCCGAGATCAACGGCGAGTTCGGCGCAGTGTTCGACGGTGCGTTCGTCGGCCCGGAGACGCAGCCATACACGCCAGACGTACAGCGGGGGACGACGCGTCACGCGTGCACACTATCGAACAGATGTTCGTCCCCGCTGTCAGAGTTCAGAACGCTCGGCTAGTTGACGTCTCCACCGTCGATGAAATCCAGGTTGGTCAGGTGCCACTTGTCGCCGGTGTCGGTCATCTCACAGGTGAACACCGAGCGGAGACTGGCACCAAAGCCGTTCTCGCTGTCGACGGTCCCCGACACGGTGTAGCCAGAGCCGACATGAGTCACCGTGTCCTCGTTGAAATGCGCGGTCGACGGTGACTTCAGTCGGGCCTTGACGAAGTCGTTACAGGCTGACTTCGCAGAGAAGTCGTTGTCGGTGCCGCTCGTCGACTTGCTGCCGCCGCCGACGATCGCGCTGATGACGGCTATCGCGACGAACACAAGGATCACGATGAGGCAGCCGAGGCCAGCTTTCGACGGCGGAGCTTTCGTCTTGGTCGGGGCCGCAACAGGGGGCGGTGGTGGTGGTGGTGGTGGTGGTGGTGGTGGTGCAGCGACCGGCACGCCAACCTTCATGCCGCATGCAGCGCAGAACGCTGCACCGGGCGTGATCGTCGCTCCGCAACTTGGGCAGAACATTGGCAACCTCCCCGCCGTGCCGCCCTGATCGACCGGGCCACCGTACTTCCCGCGCACGTCCAGATGCTGAGCTCGTTCGGCCGCGTCGTCGCTAACGCTGTGAGCGTGATCGCGTTACTAACGCAAGTCGCTCACAGGGCGTGCACCCTGCGATGATTCCGGTCGACATGGGCGCCGACCTCGACGACGTGCTGCGCGGGACTGTGAGCTTGACGGCGCTGGCTGCATCGCTCCGCTCCCGGCTCGACGCGATCGAAGGCAAAGAAGAACGGCGCGACGACTGTCAGCAGCCTGGCCTTCGGATCGTCATCACGATTGAAGACGACGCGGCAATCGTGGAGGTTGAGCGGTACTCGTTCTAAGGACTGTCACTTGCGGGTCTGCCTGGGCCGCCTCTCGGTAGGCCGTTCTGATCCGCCCATCGTTCAACATCTGCCCACACGAAAACGAGTGCCTGCGTCAGAACGGCTATCGGCTCAGGGAAGTCGTCGTAACGACGTCGCCACTGATGGACCGTGTCTCGCGGGATGCCGCCAAGCCGTTCCGCTATCTCTGTGACTCCAACGAGATCGTCGCCGTCGACCTTTCTTCCCACGGGACTGACGTTAGCTAACGCAATTACGTCGGTCGTGTTCGTGCGTGGTGTGACCATGACGCTCCGTTCCAAGAGGATCATCATTGTAATGTCAGAGGCCGTTGATGATAATACCGTCAGCAGATTCACCCGAGCAACAAACCGAGCGAGCGAAGGACGGGACTACACGAAATGGTCGACCACATGGAACTTGCAGGGCGAGCGGCAGAACTCATGCAGCGGGGGGAGACTTTCCGCGTCGAACTTGCTGCCGTGGCGGATTTCCTCAACGACACGGCCGCGTTCGGCCGAGACGTGAACGAGCTCGCCCGCCGCAATGATTGCGGCAACGCGCAACACTTGGAGTCAACGATGCGCTCTGTGGACGACGAGACTGGATGGACACCGCTGTTCACCTTGCTCGACGAGCTTCACCTAGACGACGCGCTCGACATCTACGGCAAGGTGCACGCCTGAAGGCCTGAGACGCTTTCGTACTCGAGTCAGGCAGTAGGCGTGGTGCGAAGCTTTGCCGATGACGTTGCGCATCGGCATCTACACACGGCTCAGCCACGACTCGACTGGCGGCGAACAGACTGCGACTGCTCGTCAGGAGAAGGCTTGCCGAGCGTTCGCTGAGCTTCGGGGCTGGGATGTGGCGGAGGTCTTCGAGGATGTCGACTTGTCCGCGTACAAGCGAGGCGTAGTCCGGCCCTCGTACGAGAGGATGCTCGAGCAGATCGCTAGCGGGCGCATCAGCGGTGTTGTCGTATGGAAGCTCGATCGTCTGGTGCGCCGGCCCACAGAGTTCGAGCGCTTCTGGTCGGTGTGCGAGAAGGCCGACGCGTTCATTGCGTCGGCGATGGAGCCGATCGATGCATCCACGGATCTCGGCATCGCTCTCGTACGGATCCTCGTGACCTTCGCGCAACTCGAATCTGCCACGATCAGCGTTCGCATCACGGCGAAACATAGGGAGTCGGCCGAAGCGGGCAAGCCGCCGCCGGGTCTGGCGCCGTTCGGTTGGGTTAAAGGAATGCGTGAACTCGACCCGGCTGAGGCTGAGTTGATCCGTGAGGCGGCGCGTCGCATGTTGGACGGCGACAACGTCTATGCCATTTCGAGGGATTGGTTCGACCGCGGCGTCCGGTCGAAGCGTGGCGCGCCTATTTCGTCGAGCGTTCTGCGGAACACCCTCGTCGCACCGCGCCTTGTGGGTGATCGGGCGTATCACGGTGAAGTGGTGGCGCGGGACTGTTTTCCTGCCGTGCTGGATCGTGCGACTTTCGCGCTGGTCGGCGCCTCGCTTAGTGGTCGCCACCATCAGGGATGGTCGACTCGCGCGAAGTATGAGCTGACGGGACTGTTGCGGTGTGGGCGCTGCGGTGCACGCATGAGGTGTCGCCACGCGGCACCGCGCCGGGTGTACGTGTGCTCGTCTCGAATCGGGGCTGGCTGCAATCGGGTCTACGCCAGCGCGGCGCAGCTCGAACAACACATGTTGGATTGCGTGCTCGAGGAGCTGCGGCAGCGCCCCCCGGAGCCGCCGGATCCGCTCCCGGTCGAGCAGGTCGCGGAGTTGCTCGAAGCGCACGCGACGGCGTTGCGGGAAATAGCCCAAGCAACCGGCTTGTCGGACGGAGAGCGCGGGGCGCGTCAAGCGGCACTCGTGGGCGCCTTGCAGCGTGAGACTGGTCTGATACTGCTCGGTGGTCACCAGCCGATCGAGTCCGGTTGGCGCGATGCCGCTGCCCTCAAGGCGGCCTGGCCGACGATGCCAGCGGCGGATCGCCGAGCCGTGTACGCGACGCACTTCCACTACGTGGTCGTCAACCCTTCGCCGAACGCGTATGGCACGTTTCGACCCGAGCGGGTGTGTCCGGTCACGTGGGCGAGTGAGGCCGACCACCCCGGTGAAGGTCTGCTCCGTGTCGCCGAAAGTTGGCAGGCGCCGGCCAGACCACGACGAAGCCGAACGCGTATCGGACCGCCTCCTCTTCGAGGGCGCAACCAGCGCTATCGACCGGACCGCGAACTTCTCACCGCGCTTCGTTCCTGGGTTGAGAGCACCGACGATCCGAAGCTTCTCGCCTACGAGGCCTACTACCGGGCGCATCCTGGCATGCCTTCGAGTTCGACAATTGCGCGACGCTTCGGCGGATGGAGGCGGGCCCTTAAACGGGTCGGGCGCTTCTCGGTCAGACAGGAACGTCGAAGCTTCAGCGACGAGGAACTGCGAGATGCGCTACGCGTCTGGATCGACACGGGCGGCGACCGGCGTGCCGCGACCTACAGCGCGGCTGTCGCCGGTCAGCCCGATCGGCCGTCATTCACTACGGTCGTGCTTCGCTTCGGGTCGTGGCCCGCGGCAATGGCTGAGATCGGCGAGGAGTCAGCCGGACGGCGCTGGACGCCGGAGCAAGTGCTCGAGGCTGTCGCGTGCTGGCTCGACGAGCACGAGGGAGCTGGACCTTCCGACTACGCGAACGCCGCTCGAGGCAATCCCAACCTTCCGTCCACGGCAACGCTTGCTGCCAGAGTTGGCAAGTGGCGCGATGTGGTCGATCGTGTGCACGCGGCCCGCGGGAACTCGTTGCATACGCTACAGATGTGAGATCGGGCCGGGGGTGGTCCGACGACGAGCTGATCGATGAACTGCGCAGCTGGCTCGAGAGTTCGGACAGTGCATCAGGCGGGGCGTACGAACGTGCCCGGCGTGCGAACCCGGCGATGCCGACTCTGTCCACGATCTGCAGACGATTCGGAAACTGGCAGCAAGCTCTCGAGGAGGCCGGCCATGTTCGTGAGTCGAGGGTCGTCCCGCGCTACACCGACGCCGAGCTTGTCGAGGCGCTGCGCCGATGGCTGGCCGCTGGAGGCGATCGTCGCGCCGCCACCTACAGCGCGGCTGCGAAGGCCGACAGGCTTCCCTCGTACAACACCATGTTTCTTCGGTTCGGGTCGTGGAGAGCGGCGCTCGGAGCGGTCGGCGACATGCCCGCCGGCCGGAGATGGACGCAAGACGAGGTGCTGACGGCTGTCGTTGGTTGGCTCGACGAGAGCGACAGCGCAACCGCAACGGCATACGCAGGTGCCGCTGCAGGTGACCCTCGACTTCCATCACAGCTGACGGTCACTGCGAAGTTCGGAAGCTGGTCACGCGCTGTTCAAGCGGCGCGTGCAGCCCGTCAACGCTCCGGGGAAGTCGGCTCCGGATAGAGATGCTCGAGCGTGCCTGGCGTGATCTTGCACGACTCGATGAACGTGTCGACCTCGTCGGCCTTCAGGCGAATGACACGACCGAAGCGGTAGGCCGGGATGTCGCCCTGATCAATGAAGCGATACAGCGTTCGGGGCGTGATGCCGAGGCGCTTGGCGGCCTCGGCCGTCGACAGCCACTGAATGTCGTTCGCCATGTTCCGCAGGATAACGCGGAAGCTGCATGTATTTCCATGGCGATCCTGTCACTTCGTAGCCCTACGCCGACGCCGGGATCCGTGAGGCGGGAGAACTCTGGTTGCACCTGGCGGCCGTAGCCATGGCGTTGTGCTTGACGCCGTCCGAGGTGGCTGGAGCTAGTGGGCGCTTCATATCTCGTGGCATCGGGCGGCTGCCGCACGGCGAAGCTGGAGTTGTGATGGTTGCATTGTCCGCACCCCGATCGTGTCCCGCGGGGGCAAGACCTGCTGGCAGTGACTAGTGGCGGATCGGAGCAAGCGCCACCATTTCGTTCCGCGGTTGATCCTTCGGGGGTTTGCCAACGCGCAAGGCCGCGTACTCACCTACGACAGAGAGTCGGGTGCGATCTATCCGCAAGGGATTGATCGAGCTGCAGCACAGAACGACTACAACACGCTGACGCTGGAGGACAGCACTCGCACCGACACCGCCGAGAAGGTTATTGCTGACTTGGTGGAAGGCCCAGCTGCGAGTCTTGTGCACCGGCTGATGCGGGGCGGACGTCTGGATGGTGAGGTTGAACGTCACGCCCTCGCCCGACTGGTCGCGTTTCAGTTCCTGCGAGTGCCCGGCAACCGCGAGCAGATCGACGCCATGCAGGACTCCTTTATGAAGTTGGACATGGCGGCAGGCGGCCCGATGAAGATGCGCGACGTCCTCGCGGCGGAGTTCGGCCGTGCTCCAACGGAGGACGAAGTTCGAGAGCATTGGGCAGCAGTGCGTGACTTCGACTTCACGTCGACGCTGCCGGCCGAGTACCACGTTCAGGAGTCGATGCGCATGCTCGATGAGTTCACGCCGGTATTGGCGCGGGCTTACACCTGGAACGTGATTCGCTGGAAGCGCCGATCTCTACTGACATCCGACATGCCCGTCATGCTGATACCGCCGCCTGGATTCGAGAGTGAACCTGTCGGCCTGTACACGGCTGGCTCGATCTACTTCGCGATTGGCCGAAGGGCTTCGCTATTCCTGCTGAACCGTGCACACGAAGATTCGATCGACGGTCAGGACTTGCCGGGCACCTTTTCGTTGGCGCGGCGGCTGAACGCCATCGCTGCTGGGAGTTCGCGGCGTTGGGTCTACTTCCACACGTCCGACTCCCTCGATGATCTCCTTGGCAGCGGGTGGCACCTCGCTCCCTCCCCAACGCTCGAGTTCGATGACGACCACTCAGTGGAGTTACGCAGCCGACTTCGCGCAATGGGTGAGTGGGCATTCGAGCACCCCAACGAGCCACATCCCTTCATCGGTCCGTCCTCGTTTCAGCCCCCATGGGATGCGACGTGACGAGCGGCTCCTTAGTCGGCGCGGCTTGGTGGTAGAGGTTGCTGTATGACAGACACCGACAACATGTGTTCCAACCCCGAATGTGTCACCGGAAGCGCCGAGGCGTATTGCGCCGAGTGCGGCCAGTCCTACTGCCATGGCCATGCCCGCCACCCCGACCACACCCGACCCGCGGACTGAATCAAGGTGATCCCGGGCGGCCGGTCAGCGCAGGAAGCGGCGTTGCGACGCGTGTCGGGGAAGTGGGCTGAACGCGCGGTGGACAAACCTTCACCACTCCCGCGCGGATCGCTCTCGTACTGGTCTTCCTGGTCGGGTGGGCGCCGCTCTGGATTCCACTGGGATTCCAGGGCAGTCCGAACCTGGCAGATTTGGCCCGTAGTCGGCAGTAGTACATGAGCAGGTCAGCCCCGGTTTCCGCGCGAACTCGCAGGTAGCAAGATCGGCCGAAAGTGAATCCCGCTTACAGGTCGGCTCACCGTCACCACCGCCCTGACCTGCGGTTCACGGAACTCGTCGACGACTTGACGACGTGATTTGACCAGTGCCGAGACATGGGCGCCGGAATCGGAGATCGTCATGACCGGCCTCTCCACGACGGCCACTGCGCCGAGGCGGTCGATCGCTAGACGCGATACGAAACTGTTGAGGCGACGAAGTCGGAGTTTCCCTCGAACGTGCCGCAGGCGGGGAAGTCCGTGTTCTCGTCGCACGTGAACGCGGACAGGTTGGACAACAATCGGCCTGCGGCCTGGAGCTGCTGCGGAAGCGTTGAATCGTCGAACGTGGCCTCGAGCAGTGTGCCCCCGTCCGGCGTCGCCGTCGTGATCACTGCGCTCCCCTGCATGCGGCCGATGAACCGGCGCGTTCCCGCGTCTTCCCGCCCGCAGAACACGTTGGCGAACGCGTCCGTTCCTGGTGTGAGGAAATGGTAGATCTGGCACTGTTCGCCCGCGACTTCCGCCGGGAAGTCGCCGTATGAAACGTAGTATCCGTCGTCACGAGCGCCGCCGGCGACCGTTATCGAGGTGGAGTATCCGCCCCGCGGCTGGTCGGTGTCGGACGCGGGCGCCCATCCGACCTGCACGATGTCGAACTCCGGCCGGCTCGTTGGGGACCCCAGCCGGTACGCATCGCCGGCAGGGTCGGTATACGAGACCGCTGGACCGGCCCCTTGGGTTGCGACGACGACGCCCGGATCGGAGTTCCGCTGCGCGAGGCCCACCGCCGCGGCAGACACCGCGGCCACGAGCGCGATGCCGACCCCACCGCGCAGCGCGCGGCGCCGCCGCGCGTACCGGGCACCGCGAGCGGCGACGACCTCCATGGCCACGGGTTTGATAGGAGGGTTGTCCACCAATGCGTGGAGAGATCGCCGAAGATCAGCCATCCGACACCTCGTCTTCCTCGGTGAGCCAGGTCGCCAGTCGCTGGCGTGCGGCTGCCAGCGCGGAGGCCACGGTGCCGCGTGAGATGCGCATCGCGACTGCCACCTCCTGTTCGGGGAGATCGAGCAAGTACCGCAGGACAACGGCGATGCGCTGGCGCTCGGGCAGCTGCCGCACCACGGTCCAGATCTCGTAGTCCACGACCTGGGCGACCTCGGCCGGCGGCTCGACGGTCCGCTGCTCGAAGGCCATACGCCGCATTCGCCGGCGCACAACGTTCAGCGCGACGCGGTAGACCCACCCGCCCGGTGAAGCCATCCGGTCCACTCTGTGCCAGTTGGCATATGCCCGAGCGAACGCCTCATCGGTCGCGTCGGCCGCAACGTGTGGATCGCCGGCAATCCACGTCAACGCGGCGACAACCTTCGGGTGCTCGCGCAGGTACCACGCCTCGAACTCCGCGTGGGCACTGTCGACCACCTCGTGGATTGTGACCGGAACGGTCGCGCTCGAGTCGGCGATCATTGTCCTACGCCGTCGTGGTGGATTCACTCGATCGCTACAGGCGATACGACTTGAACGTGTTGGCTTCGTCCAAGATCTCCCAATACCCGCATCGCAGGCCAGCTCCAGGACCTTCCGGGTCTGCAGCGCAGGTGAATGCAGAAAGTTTGTACAACATCCGTCCCCCAGATTCGAGCAACGCCGGCAGAGCGGAATCGTCGAACGTCGCGATGAGCTGCGTTCCACCCGTCGCGGTCCGTGTCGACGTGACCTGGCTTCCGTTCACGCTTCCGATGAACCGCCGCGTTCCATTGTCGGTCGTCCCACAGAACACGTTGGCGAACGCAGTGATGCCCGGTGCGAGGATGTTGTACAGCTGACACCGCTCGCCCGGGACATTTGATGGGAAGTCCCATAGGTGACGTAGGCAGCATCGTTCCGGGCAGCGCCGGCGACGGTGATCGAAGAGGAATAGCCGCGTTGCTGCGTGTCGACCTCAGACGCTGGAGCCCACCGGACCTCCAGGATGTCGAACGCTGGTTGGCTCAGCGTCGGCTGGGCCGCAACACCGTCTGCATCATCGGCGGGGTCCGTGTACGACACGGGCGGACCAGCCATCGCAGAGTCCCTGGGAAGCGAGGTCTCGGAAGCACGCCCCTGCAACGGCGGGCCGTTCGGAGATTGCTGACCTCCAGCTGGGGTCGCCGACAGGGTCACGGCTCCGTCGGGTTCGAAAGCGCCGCCATCCGACGATGGGACCGGTTGCAGCTCGGTTGCGTCTGCGGGCGCCGCAATCGTCGACCCTGGAGCTTGTACTGCCACCCGGGTGGCGCGAGGAACTCCCTTGTCTCCAGGTTCCTGGAGTCTCGAAACCCCCAAGGCAGCCACCGCGATGGCGAAAACCGCTAGTGGCAACAGTCGCATCATTCGAGTCACAGGCACTCAAGTCACGAGCAGACCGAAATGTTCAGAACACCCGTTCTGAACATTTCGGCCCCTTCGTGACTTGAGTGACCATGAAACGAATCGGTGCTGGCATCGCCGTGATCGTGGTTGCCATGACGCTCGTGCCCCCGCCGGCGGCGGCCCAGAACTCGAGCGCTTCGTTGACTCCGAGAGCCCCCTATGCCCTCGAGTCCGCAGGCGAGGTGGTGATCACCGTCTCGCTTTGGAGAGCGGGTCGGGTCGCGTACCAGACGTTCAACGGGGCCTGTTATGTCACCTACTCCCGGGCGGGCGACCCCCCGAACACGATCTGCTCGGATGAAGCGCGCGCGCCCGAGGACTACATCGCGACCAGCGGTGTCCTGGTCTTCACCGCGGTCGAGGGCTCCAAGACGGTCAAGATCCCCATCGTCGATGATGACCGGGCCGAGGGCGACCAAAGGTTCACGCTGCTCGCCTGGGAGGAGGTCAACGCCGACCCTTGGATAGATCGCGGCGACAGTGTGACCGTCAGCATCATCGACGACGAACGGAGCGGCGTCGCCACGACCGCGACCACCACGGCCGGCGGTCAACCGTCGGGCTCGGCTCCGTTCTCTGCGCTGGCGCCCACGCCCCCGCTGATCGGGGACGTTCCGCTGCCGGACATCGCGGTGGAGCTGGCATCCGGGGAGCTCCGCCCCGGCCCGGGGTTCGAGCTGACGAGCGAGGGATCCCCGCAACCGGCGCCCGCGCAGGACGGTGGAGATGGCGGATCGGCATCCTCCTGGTTGGCGCCCGGACTCGGAACCGCGGCCGCGGGCGTCGGCGCCCTGGCGTTCATGCGGCGACGGAAGCAATGGTCACCGACGCGGTCGTGACCGTTCCGGTCACGATGTTCGAGGCGGTCGACACGTTCGCGGGGTTCGAGCCGTGGTACCTGCGCGAGCACCCGAAGGTCGTGGCCGCGTTGACGTGGGTCGCCGGGGATCCTCATGTGGCGGCCGACGCGGCCGACGAAGCGTTCGCCCGGGCGTACGCCGACTGGCGCAAAGTCGGGCAGATGGCTTCACCGGGCGGCTGGGTCTACCGCGTCGCGCTGAACGTGGTGCGCCGGCGGACGCGGCGAGCGGCTTTGGAGCGGCGGGCGGTCGAGCCGCCGGCCGAGGTGGCCCGGGTCGTCGACCGCGAGATCTGGACGGTCGTGCAGCAGTTACCCGAGCGCCAGCGGGTGGCGGTCGTGCTGCGCTACCTGTTGGATCTTCCCGAGCAGCAAGTGGCAATGACCATGGGCATCTCACGCGGCACAGTCGCCTCGGCGCTAGCCGCCGCCCGGCGACGACTGGCCGCCTGGCTCACGGACGAAGAGGCGGCGGATGGCTGAGTTGCGGCAATCCCTGTACGCCTTGGTGGAACACCCTCCGACCACGCCCCGCGCCGTTGAGGTCGTGGCCGCTCATGGCGCCCGTTTTGCGCGGCGCCGCCGGGAGCTGCGCGGCGCGGCCGGCCTCGCTCTCGTTGTGATGGTGTCTGCCGTCGGACTGGGCGTCGCACGCCAGGACTCCAAGCGCAGTCTCTTCGTGGCCACTGAGGGAGCAACGACCGCCGGGTATGTCGCGGAGCAGCCCGGGGGCTACATCGGCACCGGCACGTGGCACTTGATGATCACGCGGGACGGGCAGGTGATCGAACTGAGCAGCGCGTCGAGCGATCATTGCGGCCCGATCGGCGTCATCCTCCCCGGCGACGAGGTGCGCGGCTCGATCACGGGACGGGGCTCGACCCTGCGCGTGGGCGAGGGGTTCACCTGCCCGGACTCGCCCTGAGCCAGTGACTTCGGCCGAGAACGCCAGTAGGACAGAACGTCCTGAGCCTCTGCGGGTGGGGTGGGCCTTCGGCGCGCTGCTCGTGCTTGCATCCTCGGCGATCGTGCTCGTGAGCGAGGTCGTGGCCGCTCGTGTCATCGCGCCGTACGTCGGCCTCACACTCGAGACCTTCTCCGCCGTGATCGGATGCGTACTCGCAGGCATCTCGGTCGGCAGCTGGGCGGGCGGTTGGCTCGCGGACCGCGTGCCGACCCGAGCCCTCCTGGTGGGATCACTGGCCCTTGGCGGGGTGTCCCTCATCGCGTCGCCGTACATCATCCGGGCCATCGGACCGAACGCCACTCCCAACGACCCGTCGGGCGCTCTCTCCCTGGCAGCCGGCGGGTTCTTCGTGCCGAGCGTCGCATTGAGCGCCATCACCCCCACGGTGCTCAGATCGATCGGCCAGGGTTCTCGCCGGCTCGGTTCGGTGGCGGGAGCGGTGTCAGCGATCGGCACCGCCGGAGCGCTCGTCGGGAACTTCGGTGCCGGGTTCGTCCTGGTCGGGACGCTCCGATCGGGACAGATTCTCGTCCTGTGCGGCGCCGCCTGTCTCCTGCTGGCGGCTGCCACTGCGTACGCACTCGGGGAGCCTGGCTCGATCCGTGTGAGTGCGGTCATCGTCCTCGTGCTCGGCGGCATTGGTGGATCACAACTCGGCCGGCAACTCCCGTGCGATGCGGAAACGAAGTACGTGTGTCTCAACATCGACCAGACCGCTCCGTCGACCTTCCTCATCCGAAGCAACATCTACAGCAGCAGCGTCACGAACGTTGCCGACCCGCGGGAGCTGCACTTCCCCTATCTGCGGGACATGGCCGCCATCGTCGAGGCCGCACCCGGAAGCAACGAACCGGGACTTCGCTTCGGGTACGTCGGTGGAGGGGGCTACACGCTCCCCCTGTACTTCGAAGCGACGTATCCGGCCGCCTCGCACCTCGTGTACGAGATCGACGAGGAGCTGGTCGAGCGAGTCACCGCGGTCCTCAGCATCGACAACCTTCGAACGCGGTTCCCGACGCGGATCGGCGACGCGCGCACCGAGGTCGCGACGTCCGACTCGGGCTCCGCCAGCTTCGTCATAGGAGACGCGTTCTCCGGGATCTCCGTGCCCTGGCACCTCACCACGCGCGAGTTCCTCGACGACGTCGCCGCGGTGCTGGTGCCGAACGGCCTCTACATCATGAACCTGATCGACTCAGGCCACTACGACCTGGCCCGGGCGGAAGCGCAAACGTTCCGCTCGGTGTTCGGTGACGTCGCGGTCGTGGCTCCCAGCCATGTCTTGTCGGGCTCCTACGGCGGAGTCGCCAACATCTTGCTGATCGGCGGGGATGCGCTACCCGACATCACTGACCTGAACGACTCGCTCCGACGTACGAGTTCGCGGTCCGTCGCCATCAGTGGCGGTGACATCGAACCCTTCATCGGCAACGCGATGGTCCTCAGCGACGACTTCGCGCCGGTCGACCAACTTCTCGGCCGACCGTGATTGGTACTGCCCGACGGCGTCACAGGCTCTTGGTCGCGATCGCTGCGCTTCTCGCAGGCGGAGCGACAATCGGCCTGTTCCTCGATGGGTCGAAGGACGACAGCGCCGAGCCGATCGCGGCGTCGTATCCGGAAGGTCCGCTCAGTGAGGGCGAGAGGCTGTACTTCGCTGAGATGGGCGCGGACCGCGTCTCGGTGGTCGAAGACGGCGCGGCGCGGGCGTTCTTCACCCAACGCGATTGCGGGCCGACGGCGATCGCGCCCTATGGCGGCGACGGCTACCTCGTGCTCTGTCATCTCGGCCGACGGGTCGTGGCGGTCACCGCGGCCGGAGAGGAGAGGCGCCGCTGGAGCGCCTATGCCGACGGGAAGGCTCTGATGGATCCGAACGATGCGTCGGCCGACGGACACGGCGGCGTCTACTTCTCCGATCCCGGCCCGTTCTCGAGAAACACCGAGCCGCACGGACGAGTGCTGCATCTCGCGGCAGACGGCGTGCTGCGCATCGTCGCGGACACGCTCTGGTATCCCAACGGCGTCTACGTCGACCAGGTCCACCTGCACCTCTACGTGAGCGAGCACATGGCAGGGCGAGTGCTGCGCTTCGAGATTCGCCCGGACGGCTCATTGGGACCACCCGCCACATTCGTGCAGCTGGTCGATGCGCAACGCTCGGATAGTTACGACACGCCCTATGCGGAGACCGGCCCCGACGGTTTGGAGATCGGGCCGAACGGCGAGCTCTACGTCGTCGTCTACGGCGAGGGGCGGGTGTTGCGCTTCGCGCGAAACGGTGCGTACCGCGGCGCGATCGAACTTCCGACGCGCTACGCCACCAACATCACGTTCTTGCCGGACGGAAGCGCGGTCACCACTGGCTCCTTCAACAACGTCGATCCGCCCTTTCCTGGGGAAGTTCGCTTCCACACCGCTGCAGCTGTGACGAAGGCGTCAGAATGACCAACTCGTTGCCTGCGATCGGCGTTGCGGCAGAACGGAAGGGCTGCACGACCGTCAGTTCACGTGAGGCGGTACAGCAGATTTGGCGATGGTACGTTCCGCGGGGATGCCGCTGAGTCGCCGTGATTTCTTGCTCAGCGCCTCCAGCGCGGTTGCGCTCGCGGCATGCAGCAGTAGTGGTAGCAGCAGCACGAGCAAGGGCACGACGACGTCGCGCACGCCGGCGCCGCCCGCGGTGCCGTTGCCCGGCGGGCCCTTCACGCTCGGGGTGGCCTCCGGAGATCCCGCGCCCGGGAGCGTCGTGCTGTGGACGCGGCTCGCGCCGACACCGACCTCCGGCGGAGGAATGCCCGAGGAGGACGTCTCCGTGGTGTGGGAGGTCGCGACCGACGACGCCTTCGCGGATGTCGTTGCATCGGGAGAAGTGACTGCGGAGCCGCGCCACGCCCACAGCGTCCACGTGATTGCGGACGGCCTGAGCGACGGGGTCGACTACCGCTACCGGTTTCGAGTGGCCGGGTTCACGAGTCCGACGGGCCGCACGCGCACGCCGCCGGCGGGCGACGCGTCGTCGTTGCACTTCGCGTTCGCGTCGTGTCAGGACTTTCAAGACGGGTTCTGGCCCGCGCACACGCACCTTGCGGAAGAGGACCTCGACCTCGTCGTCTGGTTGGGCGACTACATCTACGAGGGTGCCGTCAACCAGAACGCCGTGCGTCAACACGACGGGCCGGAGCCGACGACGATCGACGGATATCGAAACCGCTACGGCCTGTACAAGAGCGAACTGAATCTGCAAGCAGCGCATGCCGCTCGCCCATGGCTGATCGTGTGGGACGACCATGAAGTCGACAACAACTACGCCGGCGACTCGTCGCAGGACTCCGTCGCGGTCGACGAGTTCCTCGCCCGCCGGGCCGCGGCGTACCAGGCGTGGTGGGAGCACATGCCGGTGCGGCTCGACCCGCCGACCGGACCGACGTTCGAGATCAACCGCGTGCTCGAGTGGGGCGGCCTGGCCTCGTTCTTCGCGATCGACACCCGACAGCACCGTGCGAACCAGGCCTGCGCTAGGGCGAGCGACGTCGGCGAGGTGTGTCCCGAGGTCGACGATCCCTCGCGACAGATGCTCGGCGCCGACCAGGAGGCGTGGCTCACCGAACGGATGCCGGCGTCGTCCGCGACCTGGAACGTGCTGGCCAACCAAGTGATCTTCAGTCCGTCGCCCATCTCTCTCGGCGGCACCACCGTGCTCAATTTCGATCAGTGGGATGGCTACCCCGCGGCGCGGACGCGGGTGCTCGAGGTCCTGGCGCGAACACGGAACCCAGTGATCATCACCGGCGACATCCACGCCAGCGCCGTGGCCGATGTGCGCAAGGACGACTCCGTGGTCGCGGTGGAATTCGTTGGGACGTCGGTGTCGTCCTCGTTCCCAGCGACCCTCGTGAGCTTCTTCGAATCGGCGGCCACCGCAAGCGGCGCACTCATGGCCGACGCGCGGCACCGCGGCTACGTGCGCTGCAACGTGACGCCCACCTCGTTCACGGCCGACTATCGGGTCGTCGAATCCACGACGGCCCCGAGCTCACCGATCTCCACGGCATCATCCTTCGTCGTGACTGCGGGCCGGCCGGGAGTCCGCAAAGCCTGACGCCCGACCGGCAGGGAACGCGCGGTCGTCAGCCACCGGTCACGCGTTCTGGTTGCCTCCCACGATGCGGCCGGTGATGAAACCGGGTCGCAGCCGTAGCCACACGTCGCGGGCGCCGCCCGTCCACGGCACGACCGTCAGCGCTTGCAGTCGCGCCATGTCTTTGGCCTGATACCAGGTGACCTCCTCGAGGTGACCTGTGACGAGGACGCTCCATCCCGACTGACTGGTCCGGTCGAAGCTGTCGACCTCGAAGGCGGCATGGCCTTGGCCGGCATCCAACCCCGAACCCGGCAGTGTGCGCATCACGATGTCGTCGCCATCGAGGGCGTAGTTGACCGGGAAGATCATCGGCGTCCCGCCGACGACGACTGCGACGCGACCGATGACGTCCTGGGCGAGCAAGTCCCTGCACTCGTCCGACCCGAGAACCTCGATTCCGCTGTGCCGGCTGACAGTGCGCATGACGACCTTCCGTTCCTTCGTGCGGCTCCATCCTCGACCCGGAGCCGATACGCGGGCAGGGCCAAAGGTCCCTTTCTCGCGTTGTGAAGAGCGTGCGCCGTCACGGCGCGCCGCACGACCTTGGTCTGATGGTCCCAACCTCGTTGCCCGTGGTGAACCAGGGGTTGCCGTCGGGCCCGATGATGACGAACTGCGTGGCCGTCTGCGTCTCGTAGGAAATGACGTTGCCGTCCGGCTGAACCGCGCCGAGCGAGTTGGCGTTCGTGGTGAACCAGACGGTGCCGTCGGGGCCGACCGCGATGTCGAACGCGGCGAGACGTTGCGTGTCGGATATCGAGCCGTCAGCGTGCAGATGGCCGAGGAGGCGGGTGCCATCCGCGTTCGGCGCGAGGAACCACACGCCGTCGGCGGCAGCGGCGATCACATCCGGGCCGGCGTTCGCGCCCTGGCGGTTGGCGGGGCCGTCGAACTCGCGAACGACTCCATCTTTGATCACGCCGATCTTGTTGATGGCGCTCTCGGCGAACCAGATCGTTCCATCCGAGCCGGCTTCGACGTCGACGAGCCCTGCGTACCCCTGCGACGAGGGCTGCACGAGCTGGTGGGGATCCGTGCCGTCCGAGCGATGCGAGGCGATCCCTTCGCCGGAGGAGTCCGCGTAGGCGTACCACAGCTCGCCGTCGGCTCCATGCGTCATCGCGTTGACGTTCTCGGCGAAGGAACTCGAGAAGAACAACCCGGAAGGGGTGACGATGTGTACGGTCGCTGTGCCCCATTCGGCGAACCACACGTTGCCGTCGGCATCGAGCGCCGGAAGATAGGCGTTCGACGGCGCGGCAGGTACGTGGTACGTCGAGACGGTTCCCAGCAGGTCGACGGCGCCGACCGTGGCGGTAGGGGCCGAGGTGAACCACACGCGCCCGTCGCTTCCGACGGTGAGACGTCCGAGGCTGGTCGTGCCCGCGGCGTACGCCGTCACGCCCGCGCCGCATGTCGGCGGCGTCGTCGGGCTCGTTGTCGTGGTCGACTCGAGCGTGGTGCTCGACAGCGACGGGTCGGGGACGACGGGCTTGTCGCCGGTCGTCGTGGTCGTCGGATCCGACCCGGTGCCGGACACGGAGACGCTCAGCGAGCGAGAGGGGCCGGACCGCGTGACGATCACGAGGCCCCCGATCACCAAGGCCAGAGCGGTAGTAGCTCCGATCGCGAGGGCGCGGCCGCGACGCCGTCGGCCCTCGCGCACGACTCGGTTGAAGATCTCGTCACTGGCCGGCAAGGCGTACCTCCAACTCGGTTTCGTCGCTGGTCTCGAGAGTGGACCGCAGCCGGGCAAGTCCTCGATGCAGGTGGGTCTTGACCGATCCCGGGCTCACGCCCAGTACGGACGCGACGTCCCCCTCGCTCAGATCGCTCAAGTAACGGAGGGCCACCACCTCGCGTTGGCGACGAGGCAGCCGTTCGAGTGCGATCGCCAGTGCCAGTCGCAGCACGATGGCATCGTCGAGATCGGAGGAAGGGGGCCGTGCAAGTTCGGTTCTCGCACTGCTGCGGCGGCGCACGTGGTCGATTGCCAAGTTGGTCGCCACCCGTAACACCCACGCATCGACGTGATCCACGCCCGCCATGCGCCACCAGCGGGCATACAGCCGTGTCAACGCCTCGGCGGCGATGTCCTCGCTGACGAGATCCTCACCGGTGATCCGCCGGGCAAGTCGCTCCGCGAGCGGGAAGGTCCGGTCGAACACCACTCGAAAGGAGCGATCGTCGTCTCGTCCCACCACACCCCTTCAACGAATGACGTGCGCACTACGTTGACACGTCCGGTTGGAGCGGGCTCCGTCCTTGATCGGTCGCATTTTGCATGGGGGGCCCGAGGCGCATGACCGGGAGTGAACTCGGAGTAGGTTCCGCGCAGCACCTAGGGAGGTCCGATGGCATACGGAATTGCGTTGAGGTTCGAGGGCGTTGGCGAGGACCAGTACTGGGCGGTCAACAAAGAACTCGGGATCGATCGCGACGGGAACGGTGACTGGCCCGCGGGCATGGTCAGCCACGTCGGCGGGCCGACCGACGACGGGTGGGTCGTGATGGAGGTCTGGAACAGCAAGGCCGACCAGGAAGCCTTCATGGCGTCACGACTCGGCGCCGCGCTGGGGTCGGTGGGACTGCCGCAGCCGGTGCAGGTCATCGAATCCGAGCTCGTCAACCACCACACCGCCTAGGACAGCGCGGCCTCGAGGTCGGCGAGGAGGTCAGCGGCCGTCTCGATGCCGACGGAGAGCCGGACGAGCGCCGGGTCGACGGCGAGCGGAGAGTCGGCGGCAGAGGCGTGCGTCATTCGTGCGGGGTGCTCGATGAGCGACTCGACTGCACCGAGCGACTCCGCCAGCGTGAACAGCTTCGTGCGCTGCAGCATCTCGAGTGCCGCCTGCTCGCCATCGCGCAGCGTGAAGGACACGATGCCGCCGAAGTCGCGCATCTGGCGTTTCGCGATGTCGTGACCGGGATGCTCCTCCAGTCCCGGCCAGAGGACTCGATCGACCGCAGGATGGGCCACCAGCATCTCGGCCACGGCGCGGGCGTTGTCGCAGTGGCGATCCATCCGGATCGCGAGTGTCTTCACGCCACGCAGCACGAGGTAACAGTCGAACGGTGACGGCACCGCCCCGGCGGCGTTCTGCACGAAGCGAATCCCGTCAGCCAGCTCGTCGTCGGACGTTGCCACGAATCCGCCGACGACATCGGAGTGTCCTCCGAGATACTTCGTCGAGGAGTGCACCACGGCGTCGGCGCCGAGGGCGAGTGGTTGTTGCAGGTACGGCGTGGCGAAGGTGTTGTCGACGACGACGCGCGCGCCGTGGCGGTGCGCGAGCTCGCTGATCGCTTCGATGTCGACGATGTTGAGCGCCGGGTTGGTCGGCGACTCGAGCCAGACAACCGCGGTCTTGGCGGGCCACTCGGCGGCGAGCTTGTCGAGATCGCTGAGATCGGCCGCCGACCACGTCCACCCTGCCGGCTGGTAGATCTTGTCGATCAGGCGGAACGTCCCTCCGTACGCGTCGTTCCCCAAGACGATGTGTGCACCGACGGGTGCCTGGCGCAGGAGCACGTCCTCAGCCGCGAGCCCACTCGCAAACGCGAACCCGTGGCGGGCGCTCTCGAGTGAGGCGAGACAAGACTCGAGAGCGGCGCGTGTCGGGTTGCCAGACCGCGAGTACTCGTATCCCTGGTGCTCTCCGACGGCGCTCTGGGCGAACGTCGTAGTGAGCACGATCGGCGGGACGATCGCGCCGGTCGCCGGGTCCGGTTCCTGCCCGGCATGGATCGCTCGGGTCTCGAAGCCTGGTTCGGTCATTGGTCGACGGCCGACAGGTAGCGCAGCACGTCAGTGCGGGCGAGCACGATGAGCGGGCGCCCACCGGCCAGCACGACGAGCGCGGGCGCTTGATCGAGCAGTTCGACCGCGAGCTCGAGGGGTTGGCCGATGCCGATCGTCGGCAGGCGCGGGCCCATCACCTTCTCCACTGGGCTCTCCAGCACGCTGCGGTCGCGCATTGCGAGGTCCATGAGCGCCAGCTCGTCGACCGCGCCGAGTACCTCGGCGGCCGCGAGGGGAAGTTCGCCTTTGGCGACCGGCAGCTGCGACAGGCCGTGGCCGCGCATGAGGTTCACGGCGCGGCGCACGCTCTCTTCGGGATGCACGTACACCAGCGGTGGTACGTCGCCGCCGCGCGCCTCGAGAACATCGGCAACAGTGCGGCCCTCGCTGTGCAGGAACCCGAAGCCCGCCATCCAGTCGTCGTCGAACACCTTCGACAGGTAACCGCGACCAGAGTCGGGGATGAGCACGACCACGAGATCGTCGGGTCCGAGCGTGTGGCCGACTTCGATGGCGGCAGCAACGGCCGTGCCCCCGGAGCCGCCGATGAGAATTCCTTCTTCGGCGGTCACCCGTCTCGCCATGTGGAAGCTGTCCTCGTCGCTGATCGCGACGACCTGGTCCACGAGTGTGGGGTCGTAGGTGGTCGGCCAGAAGTCTTCGCCGATGCCTTCGACGAGATACGGCCGTCCGGATCCGCCGGAGTACACCGAGCCCGCGGGATCGGCGCCGATGATCTGCACCGCCGGGTTCTGCGCCTTCAAGTAGCGGGCCACGCCCGTGATCGTGCCGCCCGTTCCGACGCCCGCGACGAAGTGGGTGATGCGGCCCGCTGTCTGTCGCCACAACTCCGGCCCGGTGGAGTGTTCGTGCGCCCACGGATTCCATTCGTTGTCGTACTGATTCGGCCGGAACGCACCGGGGGTCTCACGCACGAGGCGTTCGGCGACGGAGTAGTACGACTGCGGATCGTCGGGCTCCACGGCGACAGGACAGACGACGACCTCGGCTCCATACGCCCGGAGGAGGTCGACCTTCTCGGGCGCGACCTTGTCCGTCATCACGAAGATGCACTTGTAGCCGCGCTGGGCGGCCACGATGGCTAGGCCCACGCCGGTGTTGCCGGAGGTGGGCTCCACGATGGTTCCCCCCGGAAGGAGCAGGCCCTCGCGTTCGGCGGCGTCGATCATCGCGACGGCGGGACGATCCTTGACGCTTCCGCCGGGATTCGTCGTCTCGAGCTTGGCGACGATCTGGCACGTGAGACCCTCGGTCACGCGCCGCAAGCGGACGAGGGGCGTGTTGCCGATCAGGTCGAGCAGCGAGTCGGCGATCTGTGGCGTCTCGGGCAGATGCACGATGGAGGCACGCTATCGGCGCGCTCACAGCGAGCGACGAGCGGTAGGCGTCAGCGCAGGGTGATGGTGAGCGTGGCACTACCGAAGACGTGGTCGCTGCCGCCCCCAGTGTCGGGCTGGGTGTACTCGAACGGGAACTCGACGACATGAGGTGAGCTGGCGAGCGCATCGAGGTCGACGCCGTCGGCGGTCGCGGCCTGCGCCCGGCTCAGCGTGCCGCCCGGGTCGAAGTTGCCGTTCGGGTTGTAGAAGAGGAACGGCTGCGGTCCTCGCCCCGACTCGAGGCACGAGCCGGACGAGATGAGTTGCGCCGCCGCGCTGCCGGCGCCGCCGCCTTCTTGGGTGCTGCCGGGGAAGTAGGCGAGCACGTCGACGGTGCGAACTCGCGGCGTCACGGAGGGATCCTCCTGTGCGTTCACTTGGAAGGTCGACACGGGCGCAGGCGCGGCGGTGTACGTGCACGCCTCCTCAGGCCCGCCCGTTCGCCCGCTTGTCGTCGTCATACCCGACGCGGTCAGCGTCGGCGGCTCCGCTGGTAGGTACTCGACGAGGCCGTCGGTGAATTGGAACGGGTGGACCTGCTTCTCATCCCAGGTGAAGTTGACGTTGTACGAGAAGCCGCCTCCGGTGTAGTTGGCGGTCATCGTTCCCGTGTAGCGGACCTCGACGTTGAGCACGGCGGCGTTCGTGCAGGAGAGGCGATACACGTAGTCGTCACGATTCGGAGCGAGCCCGGACTTGTCGGCCGGATCCTGATCGCCGTCGAGATGGTGGTTGTCGGCCGTCCCGGGTTCGGCGAGTGCTTTGTCGTGATGGACCGTGACCGTCATCGACTTCTCGGTCTGGTCCTTCGGGATGGTGACGTCGAATTTCAGCTCGGTGGCGCTGTTCCATTTCGGGTTCTCGACCTTCGCGCTGCATCCCGATACCGACACGATGCCGTCCGCGCTGTCTTGATTCATCTCGGCATCGAACGTGATCGACGCGGCTGTCGTCTCGCCCGGTTTGACGACACCGCCCTCCCTCGGTGAGACCTCCTTCACGGCCGGCGACAGCACGACCGGTTTCGAGTCGGGCGCGAGCGCGAAGAACTTGTCGATGAACCCGCCCCTGGCGAACGCTTTGTCGGTGGCTCGCGCGTCGACACCGGACTCACCGATGAGCCGGTCGAAGAGCGTGATCTCGTCCCTGGCCTCGAACGGGGAACATGCGACGTTGGTGTGCCCGAAGTAGGCGCGCGCGTCGAAGCTCCTCGCCAGGGATATCGAATGGCACGCCATGTCGTCGATGAAATCGATCTGTTTGCCCTTGAAGAAGTGCTCGATTCCCGCGGCAGTGATGCCCAACCACGGCCGGCCACCCTCGGAGTTGATCGTGCCGTCCGGGTTGACCACCGTCGTGTCTCCCGGACGCCTGGCCACGAGTGTCCCTGCCACGTAGTGATCGGGGAAGTCGGCGAAGGGGTCGTAGAACCAACTCGCGTCCTTGTACTCGTCGAGGTAGCGCTTGAGGGCGGCCTGCTGGTCCTTCCACTTCGGGTACCACTCGACCTGGAGTATCGGCTGTTGCCGTGACGCAACTGGTGCGGCGGGAACCCTGTCCTCCTCGGAAACGGTGTCGTCCGGCGGCGGTTGGTCGCGGCTGCCCCCGCAGGTTCGACGCAGGCCTTTGCCTCTGCCGATCGCACAACTCTGCGTGGTACCGGAGAAGTCCTGACCGTGCGTGTTGATGATGATCACACTGGCTTCGTCAGCCATCTTGATGAAGTTCTTCAGCGTGGCGGTGCCCTGGCCGCCTGCGCCGGCGGTCTTGTCCTCGTAGCGACGGCTGACGTCGTAGCCCTCGTCCTTGAGCCGCGCCTCGATCGCGTCGATGGTCCTGGTGTCGTCCGCTGACGCGCCGAACAGGTTGTAGATGGCGGCAATGTTGTTGTGCGGCACACGCGGCGTGTCCTCGCTGGCAGCCGCGCCTCCGCCGCCACCCGACGGTCCACCGCCGGCCGACGTCGAACTCGACCCTGAGCCGCCGCTGCGAATGAGTCCGAAGGCGGCGGCGCCGCCCACCACGGCCACCACGAGCCCGGTCGCGACGGTTTGCTTCCGGGTGAGACCCACGATCTCGGACGGTACTCGTTGGCGGTCCGCGACGGGCTGACAAGTAGCCGTACGCTGCGGCGCGTGGACGAACCTGTGATCCGGCGCATCACCGAGGCCGGGCCCGTGCACGACGAGCGCGAGATCGATGCCGTCGTCGAAGTGTTGCGGTCAACGCGTTTGGACCTCGGACCTCGCGTCGAAGCATTCGAGCAGCAGGTCGCGACGCTGCTCGCGAAGCAGCACGGCGTGATGGTGAACTCGGGCAGCTCCGCGCTACGGCTCGCCGTCGACCTGCTCGGGTGCGAGGCGGGCGACGAAGTCATCACACCCGTCGTCACGTTCTCGTCCGACGTGGCTCCGCTGGTGCAGTCGGGGATCGTCCCGGCGTTCGTCGACGTCGACCCCGAGACGTACCAGATCGACGTCGATCGCATCGAGGAGATGATCGGACCGCGGACGAGAGCGATCCTCGCACCGAACCTCGTCGGCAACTGTCCCGACTGGGATCGCATCCGCGCGATCGCCGACAAGCACGGATTGCTCGTGATCGAAGACTCGTGCGACGTCCTCGACTCTTGGCTGCGAGGGACACGTACGGGCGCGCGCGCCGACGTCGTCACCACGAGCTTCGCCCGCGGCCACGCGATCACCGCGGCGGGCAACGGCGGGCTGATCGGCGTCGACGACGAGCAACACCTCGACACGTGCCTCATGCGCCGGCGCTGGGGCCGTCGATCGGAGACGTACCAGTTCGGGAGCCGGAAGGGGACGGCCGAGCGATTCGGTCCCCTCACCGACGGCACGCCGTACGACCTCGTGTTCGTGTTCGACGACGTGGGCTACAACTTCGAGCCGTCCGAGATCATGGCGGCGTACGGGCTCGTGCAACTGGAGAAGCTCGAGGAGTTCAACCGGCGCCGGCAACACAACTTTCACATGCTCGACGACGCGATGAAGAAGCACGAGGGCAAGGTCGTCCGGCCCCGCACGACGAACGACGTGACGACGACCTGGATGCGCTACCCGTTCCTGCTCGACGAGGGGATCGATCGCACCGACGTGCAACAGCGGCTCGGCAAGCGCAAGATCGCCACCCGCATGGTGTGGACCGGCAACATCCTCCGCCAGCCCGGCTTCGTCGACATCGAGCACCGCGCGCCGAAAGGTGGGTTCCCGAACGCCGACCGGATCACGAACACGGCGCTCTCGCTCCCGAGCCACAACAGCCTCACGAGCGACGATCTGGGCTACCTGGTCGAGTCACTCGACGAAGTGTTCGGCTCCCTCTGACCGACTGGAGTGCACGGACATGACGCTTCCGTCATGCGGGTGCACTCCAGTGGCGAAGGGGTCAGCCGGCGAGCGTGGCCCAGACGATCTTGCCGTCGCCGGGGATGGGTTCGACTCCCCAGCGACGCGCGAGCGCTTGCACGATGCGCATCCCCCGGCCGCCGACCCGTTCTGGCGATGGCTCCCGCGGAGTGGGGTCGTCCGCGCTGTCATCGGCCACGGCAATCCCGAGGCTGCCCGCCGCTCGCTGGACGACGACCACGAAATCAGAATGCGCGTGGATGACCGCGTTCGTCGCGAGCTCGCTCACCACCAACAGCACATCGTGTTGTTGCCTGTCGGACACCCGCCAACCGGCGAGCACACGTTTGACCCATCGGCGAGCGCACGCGGGACTCGTGTCATCCACCGAGAAGAATCGGGCCGACGCAGCCATTGCAATCGGGCTACCCGAGGTCCTGGAGGGTCATCCCTGACTCCATACCTGTCACAATCCGCGACGGTGACGGGTTGCAGCTGATCGTCCTGGCCGCCGGTTCGGGAACCCGGTTCGGTGGCGTCAAGCAACTGGCGACGGTCGGACCGGCCGGCGAGGCGATCCTCGATGTGCTGCTCACGCGGGCCGCGGCGGCCGGTTTCGTTGACGCGATCGTGGTCACCTCACCCACGATCGAAGCGCAGATGCACGACCATCTCGCCGCACATCCGCCCCTGCTGCCGGTGGAAGTCGTGTTGCAGTCCGCTCCGCGGGGCACGACCGACGCGGTGCTAGCAGCGCGTGCTGCGATCCGCGGTCGGTTCGCGGTGGTGAACGCCGACGACCTCTATCCGGCGGCCGCGTTCGTGTTGCTCGTCGGGCCGCCCCCTGACGTCGCGACCACCTCGGTCGTCGCGTTCCAGGTCGGCAAGACCTTGATCGGAACGAAGCCGGTGAAGCGAGCCATGCTCGCGACCGACGAGAGCGACAACCTCACGCGGATCACCGAGAGCACGGTGAGTGTCGACGACGTCCGGGGCGACGAGTGGGTGTCGATGAACATGTGGGCCTTCCCCGAGTCGATGGTGGCCGTGTTCGAACGCGCGGTGCACGACGCCGCGGCGTCGGGTGAGGCGGGGGAGGTGTTGCTCCCCGACGTCGTCAGTGTGCTTGTGGACGAGGGTGCGACGGTGCAGGTGCTCCGCTGCGATCAAGCCTGCATCGGCATCACCTACGCCGAGGATGTCGACGTCGTGCGAGTCGCGCTCTCGTGACCCACGTGCGCGCGGTCGCCGAGTGCTATTTCGACGACGTCGTTTCGATCGAGCCTTTTGGCGGGGGCCACATCAACGAGACGGTCCTCGTGCAGACGGCGACGGACGACTACGTGGTGCAACGCATCAATCGGTCCGTGTTCGAAGACGCGGAAGCGGTCATGGCGAACATCCTCGCCGTTCATCGGCACCTGAAGGGACGACTCGTCCCCGAACCCGTTGCCGATCGCGCGGGCGAGTGGCTCGTGTACGAGGGCGGTGAGCCGTGGCGGGCGTGGCGACGAGTACCGGCCGCCTCGCCCGCCGATGGAGTGACGCCGTCGATCGCCGCGTCGGCGGGACGTTTGCTCGGGCACTTTCACGTGGCGCTCCACGACCTCGACCCGACGACGGTGACGACCACGCTGCCTGGGTTTCACGGCCTCGATCGGCGGGTTCGGGACCTGCGCGCGGCAGTGGATGCCGACCCGGTCGGTCGTGCCGCCACAGTCGAAGCCGAGATCGCGATGGCCTTCGCCGCGGTGCCACTGGTCGAGCGGGCCGCGGCGGTCACTCGCCGAGTCCCGGTGCGCGTTGCGCATCACGACGCCAAGCTCGACAACATGCTGTTTCGTGACGGCGAGGCCGTCTGTCTCCTCGATCTCGACACGCTCATGCCCGGCGCGTGGTTCTGGGACGTTGGCGACCTTCTGCGCACCGCCTCCACCATCACCGCCGAGGACGACGTCAGCGGCGATGGGCCGGTGGTCGACCCGACGCTGTACGCCGCGGTACTCGACGGTTACCGCGCCGCTGTCGGAACGGTCGCCGCACCAGCGGAGATCGACGCGATCGAGGTCGCCGGCGCGGTCGTCGCGTACGAACAGGCGGTGCGGTTCCTGACGGACTGGCTCGAGGGCGATGTCTACTACCGCATCTCGCGGCCGGAGCAGAACCGCGATCGTGCTCTCGCGCAGTTCCGGTTGCTGGCGTCGATGCCCGGTACGGTCACGGCGCCGTGAGCGACCTGCCCATCCTCGATCGTGACGCGCTCGATGCGATCGCCGCGCTGTGCGAGCGGGCGGTCGTCGGTCCACCGACCGCGCACGAACTCGAGCTCGCCCTGTTCGCGCCCGAACAGCCGGCGACGATCCGGGGCGATCCATCGGTCGGCGTCATCGCGACCGTGACGAGCGACGCGAAGGCGCACATTCGGTTGCTGATGGTGGATCCGGCAGCGCGCGGCAAGGGCCACGGCCACGCCTTGGTCAAGGCGGCGGAGGCCGACGCGAGGGCGAACGGCTACACCTCGCTCACCACGGGGGCCGACGCACCGTTCTACCTGTGGCCCGGTGTGCCGAGCACCGAGATCGCGCTGCTGTGCCTCCTCGAGCGACACCATTACTCGCGGGTCGAGACCAACTTCGACATGCGCGTCGACCTGGCGAACATTCCCGACGACCCGGGCGGACACGTTCTGGCGTCCGCCACTGAGCGCGACGAGATCGGGAAGTGGTTCGCGACGCACTGGACCAACTGGCGACCCGAGGGGCTGCGTGCGCTCGATCGCGGCAACCTCATGGTGTGTCGTGACGACGCCGGCATCAGTGCCATCTGCGCGTTCGAGGTGAACAGAAGCGGATTCCTCGGTCCCGTCGCGGTACGCCCCGACGTGATGGGACAAGGTCGCGGGAAGCCCGCGTTGATCGGCGCGCTGCACGAACTACGCCGTCGCGGCCGCGAGTACGTCGATGTCTGTTGGGTCGGGCCCGTCCCTCCCTATGCCGCCGTCGGAGGCCGCGTGAGCAACGTGTACTTCGTCTACCGGCGGGACCTGAAGTGAACCTGCTGCCGCGTCCCCGTCACTTCGAGTTGGGAGACTCGCTCGTCGCCAACGACATCGTGAGCGAGACGATCGACGCGTCGCTCCCAGCCGAGGGCTACGAGCTGCGCATCGGCACCGACGGCGTCGAGGTCCTTGGCGCGGACGACGCCGGGTTGTTCTACGCCCGGTGCACCCTCGAGCAGCTGGCCCGTCTGCACGACGGCCGCGTGCCGGTGGGGACGATCCACGACCACCCTGATCTCCCGGTGCGGGGCGTGATGCTCGACATCTCGCGCGACAAGGTTCCGACGATGGAGACGATCAGCGCTCTGGTCGACCGCCTGGCGTCATGGAAGATCAACCAGGTGCAGCTCTACAGCGAGCACACGTTCGCGTACGAGAACCACCCCGAGGCGCACGGCAACGCCAGCCCGTTCACCGCCGATGAGATCCGCGCGCTCGACGCGTTCTGCCGCGACCGACACGTCGAGCTCGTGCCCAATCAGAACTGTCTCGGGCACATGAACCGGTGGGTGCAGCACGACCGATACCGCTCCCTGGCGCTGCGGCCTGACGGGTTCGTCGACCAGTGGGGCATCGTTCGCAAGGCGATGACACTCGACCCGTCGAATCCCGGCTCGCTCGCATTGATACGCGAGTTGCTGGCGGAGCTGTTGCCGTTGTTCACGAGCCGACGCGTGCACGTCGGGCTCGACGAGGCGTGGGAGCTGCCTCCGGAGCGGCTGCCGGAGTTCCTCGATTGGATCGCCACCCTGCGCTCGCTGCCTGAGCTCGAGGGTCGCGAGATGCTCATCTGGGGCGACATGCTGGCGCACGACGACGCGTTGCTCGGGTTGCTACCGGCGGGCGTGACCGTGTGCGAGTGGGGCTACGACGAGTGGCACCCTTACGACGAGCGGGGCCGGGCGCTCGCCAAGGCGGGTGTCCCGTTTTGGGTCGCGCCGGGGACATCCAGCTGGCTGAGCATCCTCGGTCGGTTCACGAACGCCGTCGACACCTGCCGCAACGCGGCGCGCGCCGCACTCGACCACGGTGCGACCGGGTACCTCAACACTGATTGGGGCGACCAGGGCCATCTGCAACAGCTGCCGATTAGCGATCCGGGGTTCTCCTACGGCGCGGCGGTGTCGTGGTGCCTCGACGCCAACGCCGACATCGACCTCACCGCGGCCCTCAGCGCGCACGCCTACGACGATCCCACCGGCGAGCTCGCGGCCGCGCTCGTCTTGCTCGGTGACGCGCACCTCGACGTGACGCCACAGTTTCCGAACATGTCGACGATCGTGCTGCACCTTTACTTCCCGCAGCTCACCATCGGGCGCGGACTGACCAGGGGCCTCACGCCCGAAGAACTCGCAGGCCTCGCACAGCGCCTCGCGGATGCGCGTGCATCCGTCGACCGTGCCGCCCCCCGTTGTGCCGACGCGGCGCTGCTTGTCGCGGAGTTGCACTGGAGCATCGACATCGTCGAGTTGCTGACGCGTGACGCCCTGGCCCGGCTCGACGGCGACGGCACCATCGAGTCGGTGCCGGAGGCCACTCGCCTCGCGTTCGCGCGCGAGCTCGAAGAATTGACCGACCGGTACCGGCAGCGGTGGCTCGCTCGCAACCGCCCAGGCGGTCTCGACGACAGCGTCGCGTGGCTCGAGAATTTGCATGCGGCCTATACGACTGGCCGCCCCGACCCGACGTGGGGCGGATGGCGCGTGTCAGCGCCCAGCTAGCTCGTGGCGCACGTCTCGCGATACGGAGTGCCCGGCGGGAGGTAGGCGTTCCACTCGTCGCGCGTGAGGCTGCGATTCACGATGCGACACGCCGTGGTGACCCAGTCGGTCGAATCGACTTGCCAGGCGGAGAGGCCCGATTGCGTGGGTGCCACGAGGATTCGTCCATCCACGCTGAAGCTCATCGTGCCGCCTCGAACTGCAGGAAGTTGTTCCTCGGTGATCGTCGGAAGCGGTTGACCGAGCAACTGGCGACCGTTGACATCCCAGATCCGCACGGTGCCGTCGGCCGACATCGACGCGAGCCGCCGGCTGTCGGGTGAGAACGCGACCTCGACGACGTTGCCGGTATGACCTTGGAGCGCCGGGTTGAGCGGTTGCAGCGTCGCCGCGTCGAAGAGCAGCACCGGCCCCGCTTTGGTCCCGACCGCGAGGAGCTTGCCGTCGCGACTGAACTCGACGGACAGCGCCTTCTGACCCTCGAGGGCCACGCTGGTGAGTTGCGCCTTGGAGGTCACGTTGTAGACGGTGAGCGTGTCCGACGCGGCCACCGCGAGGCGATTGCCATCTGCGCTGTACCCCAGGCCAGAGATCGCCGCGGCGTTGGTGCCGATGCCGTTCACGAACGACTCGACGATCAGCTTGTCGTTCTCGGTGCGCACGATCTGGACGTCGGTGCCATTCGCCAGTGCCAACCGATCGCGCGCCGGATTGGCGGCGAAGCTCGTGGTTGTGAACGTTCCCAGGTCGAGCGGAGGCGAGAGAGAGGTGCCGTCGGACGATCGCATGCGCTCGAGTACGAACGGCGCGCTCGACCCGGCGATGAGCGTGGCGTCGTCGGCGAATCGGGCCGTGCCCTTGATCAACGGTGAGGTCGGCAGCCCGGTGGTGGCGTCGAGCACTCGGGAAGGACTCAGCGCGGACGTGACGACGATGCGCGTGCCATCCGGGCTCAGTGCGCCGGTGAGCGTCGCGCCTGCGGGTACCACGCCATCGATGGCGAGTTGCTCTGGTCCATAGGTGCGCACCGACATCGCCTGGCGACCGCCGAGCGCCCACACCGCGACGGCGTCTCCGGTGATCACCATCGTGGAGCCATCTGGACTGACCGAGATGTCGCGCACCGGCCCGACTCCCGCGTCGATCGTCTCCGACGTGGTTCCGATGGTCGACGCGACGACCACGCCCGGCCCGCCGATCTGGTTGACGCCGATGACGTTGGAGCCGTCCGGTGTGAATGTGACCGCGATCCGGTCTTGGACAGGTGGAGCCGGCGCGGGCGTCGGCGTGACCGCACCGTTCGCGTCGCGCGAGACCGACGCAGCCGGGATGCCGACGATGCCTTCCGGGATGGTGCCAGGAGCGGGGAGCCCGACACTGAGTGCGCCGTCCGGGGAGATGAAGCGTCCGATCGGGGCTTGCAGCGGTTGGCCGGTGTCGATGTCGCCGACGGTTGAGGTGGGGATCGTGCCAAGCGCTCCGGGTGAGCCGGTGGCGACGTGTGATCCGCTCACCGCCAGCGCCGTGGTCGGGTACCCGCCGTACAGACCGGGTCCGGGCGCGGCGGTGGCGATGTCCCACGAGCGGACCGCTCCCAAGTACGAGGCCGTCGTCACCTGTCCGGCGCGCGGGCCGAAGGCGACGGTGGGGGCGGGACCGTCGGTCGCCGCACCGTCGCTGGCGTCGAGCGTTGGACTCGTTGCTCCGGATGCAACGTCGAACACGACGGCCTTGCCGTCCGTCGTGCCGACGGCGACCTGCTTCCCGTCGCTCGACATCGCAACATGACCGGCCATCCCGCCCGCTGGCGTCGTCGGCGACAGCACCACCGAGCCGTCGTTGACGCGCAGCACACGAACGGTCCCGTCCTTGGCAGCGATCGCCACCAGCGATCCATCGCCGCTTGCTGCGACATCGATCGGCTCCACGCCCGTGACGACGGAGACGGGTCGAGGATCGAGGGCGGTCCACCGATCGAGACCGCTGCCGTTGGCGGCGAGGACGCCCTCACCGGGCAGCGCGATCACCCGTGCGTACGGTCCAGAGACAGGGCGAACGAAGCTCAGCAGCTGCGGGCGGCGCAACAGGGCGCTCGCCAGCGCGGCTCGCGATTCGGGGCTGTCGTCCAACTTCAGTGCCTCGACGGCAAGCAACAGCGCGACGTCGGGTTGCGCTTCGGCGAGTGTGGGGGCGCGCACGACAAGCCCACGCGCCGTCGCCACTCGCGCTCGATCGCTCGCCACACGCGCTTGGTCGTCGGCGCGGTTTCGTTGGGAGATGGCGAGCGTGCTGGCGACCACCGTCGCGACGAGTGCGATGCCCGCGGCGGTGAGGAGCAGGCGCAGACGCTTGTTCGATCGCGTTTGGACTCTCGCTCGTTCGGCGAGCTCGTTGCGGTCGCGGTCCCGCTCTGCGGCACTCGCCTCGACGAACTCCCGCTCACGTGCGTTCAACGCGACGACGTCCGACTCGATCAGCTGCAGCGTGGCGTCCAGCCGCGCGCCTCGGTAGAGATCGGTGTCGGGCCGGCCAGATGCGTCCCAGTCGCTGGCCGCGCGACTCAGATGCCGGTGCGTGCGAATGGCGTCGCGGTTGTCGTCGAGCCAGCCGCGCAGCCGTGGCCACTCGCGTATGAGTGCCTCGTGGGCGACCTCGACATAGCCATCTTCGGTCACGATGAGGCGGGCGTCGACGAGCGCGCCGAGCGCGCGGTCGATCGCCACCGTGTCGCCGAGCGTCTCGAGCTCCTGGCGGGACGCCCGTCGTTTCGTGTCGTCGACCCCTTCGCCGAGCTCCGTGAGCCGGAGGAAGATCGCTCTCGCCAGTGGCTGCTCCTCGGCCAGGAGTTGCTCCGTGTACACGCGGTCGGCGGTTCGCGCGATCGCCCCTTTCGCGCCTCCCGCCTCGCGATAGTCGGCGATGGCGAGCGTGCGCCCTCGTCGCCGGCGCCAGGTCTCGAGCAGTGCATGCGAGAGCAGCGGCAGCCCGCCGGGCTCGCCCTGGATGTCCGCGAGCACCACATCGGCGAGCCCCGGCTCGAGGCGGAGACCGGCAATGTCCGCCGGAAGCTCGATGGCGTCCCGCAGCTCGGCGTCCGTCATTGGTGCGAGCACGGCCGTGCTGGTTTCGAGCGCCGCCGCCAACCGCGGATGCGAGGTCGCGTGCCCGAAGAAGTCAGCGCGGAGCGCGACCACCACGGTGGGTCCGTTCACCGCGACGGACGCGTTGAGCAACGCATCGAGGAATGCAGTGCGAGCGTCGTCGTCATCGCACAGTGTGAAGCACTCCTCCAACTGGTCGACGAAGAGCAGGCCGTGTGGCGGGATGTCGCTCGGGCTCGGGTGCGCACCAGGCGTGATGACGGCGGTGGCACCGAGGCGGGGAAGGAGTCCGGCACGAACGAGTGAGGACTTGCCGCTACCAGATGCGCCGACGATGGCGAGGAAGCGAGTGCGCTCGAGTCGCTCGATCAGGGCGGCGACGAGGCTGTCGCGCCCGAAGAACAGTTCGTGGTCCTCGACCCCGAACGCCGCCAGTCCTTTGTAGGGCGAGCCCGTCGCCAATGCCTCGCGCGCGCCGTGCTCGTCGTCGAACGCGTTGGCCGCGGCCAGCCGGCGACGGGCTTCGACGAGTAGTCCAGGATTGCCTTCGGTCTCAGCGAGCACCGCCAGCACCACTCCAGGTGTCGCAGGGGCGAGCAGCGCCGCAGCGGATCGGACACCCATGGGTGCGAGTCGCAGCACCGTGACTCGCGTCGACCCCTCGAGTTTGGCGAGGAGTTGCACCAGTGGGTCGTCCTCGCCTGCTCCTGGTCGCTCGCGAAAGAGACCGATCACGACGACGCGACATGGAGCGTGCACCTCGGCAAGGTCCGCGAGCAGTGCGAGCAATGGTGTCGCCGCGCGCTGAAGATCGTCGAGCACGAGGACAATCGGCGTGACCTCGCTTGTTCGTGTAAGTGTGGCGACGAGCCCTGAAGCGCTCTCTTGTGACGGGTCGGTTTGGGGCGCACGGGTGGCCAGGTGCCAGCGCAATGCGTCGACCAGCGGTCCGAGCGGCCGATCACGCTCCTCCCGAACGCGGCCGTACAGCACTGCCGCGCCGGCGGCCGCCGCCTCGCTCGCGATCTCCGCCGCCAGACGCGTCTTTCCGGCTCCCGCGTCGCCGACGATGAGGACGACCTGCGGCTCGCCGTTGCCGGCACGCTCGATCGCGCCCCGCATCGCGAGCCGTTCGTCGTCTCGACCTTCGAACGGTTGCTCACCCGCTGGGTCGAGGCCCGGTGGAAGTGCGGGTGCGTCGGCGTCCGCGATCGGCACCGGTACCGACCACGCGGGACGAGGCTCGGGAAACCCCTTCAGGTCGAGCGCGCCGACCGATTGGTAGGAGACGCCGAGACCGTGTGCGTCGGCGACGACGCTCTCCGCGACGAGCACCTGACCCGGTGCAGCCGCCGCGCACAGCCGAGCGGCCTCCACCACGGGCGTTCCGAACCAGTCGCCGTCCTCGCTCGTGGCTTCGCCGGTGGCGATGCCCACCCGCAGAGCGAGACCGAGCAGGGGCTGATGACGATCGAGGCCGGCCATCGCTTGTTGCATCGCAATGGCACACGTCACCGCGTCTGACGCGTCGCCGCGAAAGGCGACCATCAGGCCGTCGCCTTGACTCTTCACCTCGTCGCCGCCATGCACCTCCACCGGTCGCCGCAATGCAGTGAACACGTCGTGGCGAACGATGTCGCTCGCAGTGTCACCGAGGCGCGTCAGGAGGGATGTCGACCCGACGAGGTCGCAGAACAGCATGGTGACCCGTGCACGCCCCGCCACATCCCCTCCCTGCTGCCGGAGTGTAGGTGGGGCGGACCCTCTACCCTTGGTGACGTGGGTTCGACCGCTCAGTCAAGCGTCGCCGTCGATGCGCCCAGCAACCTTGTTGCTCCTGCTCCGCTGCTACGCGGATGGTTGCACCTCGCGTGCTTCTTTCTCTCGTTCCCGGCTGGCGCGCTGCTGATCGCCAATGCGTCCGAGGGGCGCGGGCGAGTCGGGGCGATCGTCTATGCCATCGGGTTCACCGCGCTGTTCGGTGTGAGCGCGGCGTACCACCGGCCTCGCTGGTCGCCGAAATGGCGAGCACGATTCAAGCGCCTCGACCACGGAACGATCTTCGTGATGATCGCCGGCACGTACACCCCGCTGTGCCTCGTCGTCCTCGGCGGTGTCGTTGGCACCGTCATGCTCATCTCGGTGTGGGCGGGTGCGGTTGCCGGCGTCGTGCTCGCGGCGGTCGGCATCGCGGAGCGACGATTCGTCGGAGCGGCGTGCTATGTCGCTCTCGGGTGGGTGGCGGTCGCGGCCGCACCGAGCCTCGTACAGAACCTGACGGCGACCCAGCTCGCGCTGGTCGTCATCGGCGGTGTTCTCTACACCGTCGGCGTCTTCGTGCTGGGATCGAAGCGACCCGACCCGTTCCCCCGAGTCTTCGGATACCACGAGATCTGGCATGTGATGGTCGTGGCCGCGGCGGTGTGCCACTTCATCGCGATCCAGTCCGTCATCACCGCTTAGCTACGAGCTGGGCTCGAGCACGAGGAGGCCCGCACGACTGGCGCGCTCCGACGAGGACGGCAGCACCCGCCATTTCGTGGTGGCCAGCAGTGCATCCACATCGTCCGAACCGAGGACCGTCAGCGCCGGCTCGCCCATGGCCGCCACCGCCGTCCGGAACGATTCGCGCCGCACCGACTCGGCCTCGGAGCTGGCGGTGATCGAGAGGCTGACGGCCAGCCGGCTGCCATCGGCGGCGACAGCGCGCAGCGCGCGCAGCAACGCCTCGAGCACGTGGGCCTCGAGGTAGATCGCCACGCCCTCGCACAGGAACAAGGAGGACGCCTCTCGCTGGTGGCCCGCGCGGGTCAGGGCGCCGGCGACGTCGTCGACCGCGAAGTCGGCGGGCACGAACGAGATGTGGGTCGTGTCGATGCCCAGTCGTTCGATCCGTTCGAGCTTGTCGCGCTGGGTAGCAGGGTGATCGACCTCGAACCACCGCACCGAGGGTTCGGCATACCGGAGGGCGCGCCCGTCATAGCCGGCCGCCGCGACGACGACCTGCGACATGCCGTGGTCGATTGCGCTGAAGACCACTCGATCGAAGAACGCCGTTCGCGCCGCGAGGTAGCGCACCATCTGCTCCGTGGAGCCGGCCACATCGACTGACCCGGCGACGTCGCGCGCCAGCAGCTCGTCCGCCGCCGAGTCACCGTACGGCGCCGGCATCCGATCAAACGTCAGCCGATGCGCTGCTACCCGCCGTGCGGTGATCGACGCTTCACCCTGCCTCATCGAGAAGGTTCTACCGCGGTGCCCGTCGTATGGTTCCCACGATGGTTTCGGTCGATGTGCGCACACGAACCGCAGCCGATGTGCGCGCGGTCGATGCCCCCGAATTCTTCGGTCACCAGTTGCCCGCCTTCATCGCCGAACGGGGCGCGCTCGCGCTCGACGGCGCGCGCGAACTCCGTCCTCGCCCGATGGCGTTCGAAGTGAACGACCAGGCGTGGACGCTGTCGCTGACCGAGGACGGGTTCACGATCACGCCCGGTCATGACGCGGCAGCGGTCGTTCGGCTCGACGCGCAGGGTCTCACCGATCTCGTCAACGATCTTCGGACCGCGATGGCGTTCTTCGTGGGTGGTGACCTCGACATGCCGAAGGGGCACCTCGACGACTTCCTCGACTGGGCGGTGATTCTGCGGTCGCTGATCGATGCCCGACCGTTGCACACCACGGGCGCCATCGACTTTCGCGAGCGCGACGGATCGCCACTGGATCTCCACCGTGCGTTCTCCGTCGACGACGAGCCCGCCGACCTCGCGCACTTCCTGGCCGAAGCCGGCTTCCTCCACGTCGCCGGCGTCTTCGATGAACGAGAGATGCAGACGGTCTCCGACGACATGGACGCGGCGATGCCGCGGTACGCGCCGGGCGACGGACGCTCGTGGTGGGCGAAGACCGCTGACGGCACGGACCGGCTGGTGCGGATGCAGTACTTCCACGAGCATTCGCCGGCCACGGCTGCGCTGCTGGCGGACGACCGGTTGCGACGGCTCTCGACGCTCACTGACGACGGCCACCGGCTCGGCAAGCCCGGGTCGAACAAGAACATCATCGAGGCACTGGTCAAGCCCGTGGGGATCGTCGAGGGGATCTCCGATGTGCCGTGGCACAAAGACTGCAGCCTGGGCAGTCATTCGTACCGCTGCTGCTCGATGACCGTGGGAATCTCCGTCACCGGTGCCGATGCCGACTCCGGCCAGCTGCGCGTCGTGGCCGGTTCGCATCGAGCGCTGATCCAGCCCGCCTTCGTGCGCAAGGGACTCGACCTGCCGCAGCTCGACCTGCCGACGGCGACGGGCGACGTCACGATCCACCTCAGTTGCACGCTGCACATGGCCCAACCGCCCGTCACCGGCGAGCGCCGGGTCATGTACACCGACTTCAGCCTCCCGGATCCGGATGGCGCCCGCGCGCCAGGAGAGGACACGTTGAAACGAATTCGCGAGGGCGCACCGACGACGGTGTCGCAGCCGCCCGGCTACACCGCTACGTTCGGGCAATGATCGTTGTCGTTGCGGCTCTCAAAGGTGGGGTCGGCAAGACGACGACCTCTGTGTACTTGTCGGCGCTCGCCGCCGCGGGCCGGAGGGCGGCCCTGCTGATCGACGCCGATCCGCAGGCCAGCGCGGCGGACTGGCTCGAGAACTCCGAGGACGAGCACCTCGAGTGGGTGAGCCTCGTCGAGGCCCCCACCGAGCGGTTGCTGGCCAAGGCGCTCGATCGCATCAAGGGCGACGACGACATCGCGATCGTCGACACCCCTCCGGGACACGAGCAGCTGTTGGCCAAGGCGCTCGATCGCGCCGATGCCGTGGTGGTCCCCACCCGCGTCGGCGGCGTCGAGACTCCGAGGGTCGAAGCGGTGCTCGGGATGGTGCCGCGGCGCGTACCCGTTGGGCTCGTCATCTGCTCAGCCCGGACCTATACACGGGACTATCAAGAAGTGGTGGCCGGATGGCGCGAAGTCGACGTCCCGGTGTGGGGGAGTGTCCCCGAGCGGGTCGCCATCGCCACCGGACCCCTCGGCTACCTGTCGGTCGACGGCCTCGACGCCTACCGCGGTGTATGGCGTCGAGCACTGCGGGCGATCCGCGAGTCCTGATGCCCGACAAGGACGAGCCCGACGACGACGTCCCCGAGGACGACGAGTCCGACGACGAGCCGCGACCTGACGACGGCCCGCGACCGGGCGACGATCCGGGTCACTTCGGCATCGACCTCGGTCACCGGGGGGTGCGCCCCGACGAGGTCGATCCCCGAGATCTCGAACCACCGCCAAAAGCCCGTCCCACGGTCAGGACGCTCACCGAGCGACTCGCGTCCGCCGCCGCCGATCGCGACGACGCCGATCGCGATGCGGCCACCACCGCGAGGGATGAGGAACGGGACGAGGATCGGGACGAGGACGACTGAGTCAGATGTCGGAGGCGGGGCGGACGTCGTCCTCCCCGGTGAGGTTCGGCAGCAGCGAACCGTCGGACAGGCGGCGCACCTTGTAGCCACCCTCCACGATCTCGGCGATCTCGAAGCCGCGCACCCACGAGTCGTTGAACTTCGTGTGCACCTCGACTCGCTCACCCACCTGTAGCACCCGCGCCACAGGCAGACCGTACAACGTCAACCCCGGCGACGGCTGTCAGGAGAGCGTTGTGGCGCCGGTGCAGAGATCTCGATGGACTCTCCGGCGGCAAACGCGTGAGCGCAGCGGTCGAGTGTGCCCGCGTCGAGGTCTTTGCCGAACCGGCGCTCGAGCATCGTGGCGATGTCCGACAGCGGCTGTCCCTTGTACCCGGGGCGAAGCGAGTTCACCTCGCGCTGAAGGTCGCGGTAGTGCTCCACGAGGTCTTCGCGCTCGTGCCGACGGGTCTTGTGCTTCTGCTGGTCTGCGTCTTGTCCTGGGTTTCTCATCTTCTTGCCTTCCTTGTCGAATGTGGGAGACGGCTCACGCCGTCAGGAGCGCGGTGGCGACGTCGACTGTGCTCGGGTGCCGCAGCTTGGTCATCGCCCGCGCCTCGATCTGGCGGATGCGCTCTCTCGTCAGCGAGAAATGCCTGCTGACCTCCTCGAGCGTGCGCGGTTCGCCGCGGTCGAGGCCGAAGCGGAGTTCGAGGATCTGTCGCTCGCGCGAGTCCAACGCGCCGAGGAGTTGCGCCACCTCAGCCCGCAGGACCGAGGTCATGGCGGTCTCCTCGACGTCGACCGACGAGTCGCCGATGATGCCGCCCAACTCGATGTCGCTGTCGGCGCCGACGGTCGCGTCGAGGCTGGCCGTGACGCTGGCCGCTTCCTGGAGAGACTGCACGGCGCTGAGGGGGATTCCGAGGTGGTCGGCGATCTCGTGATCGGTCGGGTGACGACCGAGCGCGCCGATGAGCTCGCCCGTTGCCCGCGCGACCTGCGACCTGCGATCGGCGATGTGAATCGGGATCCGGATCGTGGCGGCGCCGTTGGCGATACCTCGCTGGATGGCCTGGCGGATCCACCACGTGGCGTAGGTCGAGAACTTGAACCCCTTGCGGGCGTCGAACTTCTCGACAGCGCGGATGAGGCCGATGTTGCCCTCTTGCACGAGATCGAGCAGATCCATGCCGGAGGACTGGTAGCGCTTGGCAATCGAGACGACGAGCCGCAGGTTGGCGCAGACGAATGCGTCGACGGCGGCGTCACCATCGCGCACTGCCCGGCGGGCCTTGCGTCCCTCTGAAGGGGTGAGCGAGGCGCCGCAACGCTCGAGCAGGTCGCGGGCCTCGACACCGGCGGCGACAGCCGCGCCCAGTCGGGCCTCGTCATCCCGGCTCAGGAGCTGATGGCGGCCGACACCGGTGAGGTAGAGCCGGGCGATGTCGATGTCGGCGTGCGCGACGCGACGGGGTGCTGATCGCGGTGTGGGCATGAGGCTCCCGGGACGGTAAGGGCGATGTGCGGCCCGGACAGGGGAACCGGTGCGAGCGGAAACGTCCTCAACGAGCCAAAAGAGTCTACCGGTTCAACGCACGATGCCCTCACACCCCTGGTCAGCGATCATGGGACCATGGCAACGGTCGGGACCGACGTGCGCTCGGAGGCGAGGGCCTGGATCGAGACCAACTGGGATCCGGAGAGGCCCCTCGTCGAGTGGCGCACGCTGCTGGCGGACTCCGGATGGGCCGTGCCGTCCTGGCCGGTCGAGTGCTGCGGGCGCGGGCTACCACCGGAAGCTGACGCGATCGCGGCTGAGGAGCTCGCCCGAGCGGGGGCCGTCGGCGTGCCCGTCGGCGTCGGCATCGGACTCGCCGCGCCGACGATCCTCGCCCACGGGTCACCCGAATTGAAGGCTCGCCTGCTGCATCGCATCGTCACAGGCGAGGACATGTGGTGTCAGCTGTTCAGCGAGCCCGGCAGCGGATCTGATCTCGCCGGACTCACGACCCGAGCGGACCGCGACGGCGACGAATGGATCGTCAGCGGGCAGAAGGTGTGGAACACGAGCGCCCATCATGCGGAGCTCGGCCTGTTGCTCGCCCGCAGCAACTGGGACGCGACGAAGCATGAAGGCATCACCTGCTTCGCGATTCCGATGCGGCAGCCCGGCGTCGAAGTGCGCCCGCTGCGCCAGATGAACGGCCACGCGTCCTTCAACGAGGTCTTCTTCAACGAGGCGCGCGTGCCTGCCGTGAACATGATCGGCGACGCGGGCGACGGCTGGCGGGTGGCCGTGACGACGTTGATGTACGAGCGTCGGGGCGCGGCGTTGCAGCGCCCGCGGTTCGCGGCGCCGACGGGCCGCACGGTTCGTGAGGCGATGGCCGAGGCCGACGAGTACTTCTCCACCTACTCCTGGTATCCGCAGCGTGCCGGCCGCGCTGATCTCGTGGCGGAGGCAGCGAGGGCCGCCGGTGTCGCGGGCGACGCGCTGGTGCGTCAGCGGATCGCGGCGGTGTTCTCGCTGCAGCGCGTGAATCAGTGGACCGCGGCCCGGGCGAACATCTCGCGGGCGCTGGGCCGCCCGCCGGGTCCCGAGGGCTCGTTGTCGAAGCTCGCCGCCAGCAACTTGGCCCGCGCGTCATACGACGCGCACGCGCTGATCGCTAGCACCCAGGGACTACTGACCGGCCCGGAGAGTTTCCTCGACGGTGTGGTCGCCGAGGTCCTTGTGTCGGTCCCAGCGGTGTCCATCGCGGGCGGTACCGACGAAATTCAGCGCAACATCATCGGCGAACGCGTGCTCGGCCTTCCGAAGGAGCCGCAGGTCGACCGCGACGTCGCCTTCCGCTCAATCCCTCGCAACTCGGGAGCGCGCGCGTAGGGCGCCGGCCACGCCGATGGCGATGCCGACCACGGCGCCGCCGAGTCCGACGGTGCGCGACCGCTCGGGCAGCCGATGGTGGTTGGCGAGGCCACCGACCAGGTCGGCGAGGTCCGCGCCGGCGCTGGCGAGGAACCAGCCGGGCGTGGCCGAGTCGTTCCTGAGACCGGAGCGCAGCAACATCGCGCCGACGAGCGCATCCCGGTACCCCATCGACCGCAGCAACAGCGAGGCCGTCGGGTTGTCCTCGGGATCCGACCCCCACAACGTGCTCGCCGCCTTCGGTGCGACGAGGAACGAGACACCTGAAGCCAGACGAATCGCTCCCGCCATCACGGCGACACCATCACGCCCCCTGTTCCCGGCCACGGTTCCTTTCTAGTGTGGGACGCCGGGCGGTGAATCGAAGGGGGAACGATGGGTGAGATCTGGCGTCGCTCGGCGACGGAACTGGCAACTGCGATCGCGAGCGGTGAGGTCTCCGCCGTCGAGGTGGTGCAGGCGCATCTCGACCGGATCGAGGCCGTGAATCCCTCGGTCAACGCCGTGACCCTTGTGCTGGCCGACGACGCGTTGCAGGCCGCGAAAGAAGCGGATCGAGCGGTGGCCGCCGGAGAGTCGCTCGGCGCGCTTCACGGCGTGCCGTTCACGATCAAGGAGAACCTGGACGTCGCCGGGTCGGCCACCACCCAGGGACTGCCGGCGCTCGCCGGGGCGATTGCACCAAGCGATGCGCCCGTTGTCGAGCGGTTGCGAGCAATCGGCGCGATCCCGTTGGCGCGCACGAACTTGCCCGACATGGGCCTGCGTGTGCACACCGAGTCGGGGCTGCACGGCGTGACGCGTAACCCCTTCGACGGTACGAAGACCGCGGGCGGGTCGAGCGGTGGTGAGGCGGCGGCGCTGGCCACGGGCATGAGCCCGCTCGGCCTCGGCAACGACATCGGCGGATCGCTGCGCAATCCCGCGTACTGCTGCGGCATCGCGTCGCTCAAGCCGACCTCACACCGCGTGCCGAGCGCGGGCGCGACGTCGCCCCAGGAGCCATTCCTCGCGGCGCAACTCATGGCCGTCGATGGACCGATGGCGCGTCGCGTCGCAGACGTACGCGTCGGGTTCCAAGCGCTCATCGGCGCGCATTCACGCGATCCGTTCTGCGCGCCCGTGCCGTTCGAAGGCCCCGCGCTGGCCGCGCCGATTCGCGTCGCTCTCGTACCGGAACCGCCGGGCGGCGCGACGACGTCGACGGTCGCGTCAGCGGTGCGCGCCGCGGGCGATGCGCTCGCGAACGCGGGCTACGACGTGGTCGAGTCGACCCCGCCCCTGGTGGAAGAGGCGATCGACGTCTGGGGCCGCTGGTTGATCTCCGAGATCGCGCTCCTCAAGCCGCAGCTGCAAGGGATCATGTCGCCGAACGCGCTGCAGTTCCTCGATTGGGCGGAGTCGAGCATCGGCACGGTCGACTACGCCGGAAGCTTCGAGCTCATGATGAAGCGTCACGAGATCGCGCGAGCGTGGAGCGCGTTCTTCGACGAGCATCCGCTGATCGTCGGCCCCGTGTGGACCGGCCCCGCGTTCAGCGCGGGCTGGGATGTCGAGTCCGAAGCGAACGCGCTGGGAACGCTCGAGCTGATCCGTTTCGTCACGCCGATGAACCTGCTCGGCCTCCCGGCCGCCGCTGTGCCAACCGGCATCGTCGACGGGATGCCGACGGGGGTGCAAGTGGTTGGACGTTGGTTCCGCGACGACCTGTGTCTCGACGGCGCCGAGGCGATCGAATCCGCCCTCGGCACCATCACCCCGATCGACCCTCGTTAGTACGGGCGGTCGCCGCGGATCGTGACGCGGTGCATGAGGCGGTGGTGGTCGCCGTAGTCGCGGACGGGATAGTGCAACGTCGAGCGGTTGTCCCAGAACGCGATGTCGCCTTCGGACCAGCGCCAGCGCACGAGATGCTCCTGTGCGGTGGCATGCTCGTACAGGAAGCCGAGCACGGCGCGGCTCTCCGCCTTGCTGAGCCCGACGATGTGCGTCGTGAACGTCGGATTCACGAACAACCCCGGGCGCTGGCTCTCGGGATGGGTGCGAACGACCGGGTGCTCGACCGGAACGAGTTCGGTGAACCGCTCGCCGTCCCACTCGCCCCCGTCCGGTTTCGTGGCGAGAAAGCGGGCAAACTCCGTCCGGCCGTCGTGCACCGCCGACAGCTCGTCGACGAACGCCCGCATGGTCGGGCTGAGTGATTCGTACGCGGATTGCAGGTCGGCGAACACCGTGTCGCCGCCGGCCGGAGGCACCACCTTCGCCTGGAGGATCGACCCGAGCGGCGGTGTCGGCATGAAGGTGACGTCGGCGTGCCACGTGTCGTTCTCGTACTCATCGCGATAGCGGGGATCCTGCCGCGAGCGGGTCGCGTCGACCTCGAGGACCTCCGGTTGCTCGGCCATGCCCGGCATCACCGGGTGCGCAGGCGTGAGCTCGCCGAACGTGCGGGCGAACGCAACCAACTCCGCCGGCTCGAGGTGTTGCCCGGGCAGGAACACGACCTTGCGCTCCACGAGCGCCGATCGGATCGACGCTGTCACCTCTGGGTCGAGGCCGCGAAGGTCGGCCCCCTTGATGACGGCTCCGATGGTGCCGCTCAGCGGTTCGATGTCGATCATCGCAAGAGCTCCAGACCGCGGCGCAGGAATGAGACGCCCGCAGCGTAGGGGTCCAGCGCGGCGAGCACCTCGGAGCGACGCACCACCGCCCCGAACGGCGCGTTCCAGTACGACGCGTCCCCGGGCCGGTCGTCGGTCCACGGACCGACATAGAGGTACGGCTCGTCGCTGTAGCTGTCGCCTGGTGATGCGCCGAGATTGCAGCGATCGTTCTCGCCGGCGCCCACTGCGACCGATGTCCCTGCGTCGAAGTGTTCTGGCCACAGCTGGATCGCCATTGCGTCGGTTGCATCCGCCCCCGCGGTGTCCATCATTCGCCACCCCAGGTGCCACCAATCGGCGAGCTCACTCGCGGCGTTCGCGTCGATCGCGAGCGGCTCGTCGGCGTTGCCGAGCGCAGGCGAATCGTCGCCCGCGCGAAACGGGGTGCTCAGATCGGCGCCGGCGAATGCAGCAAGTCCGGCGAGCGTCGCACCGTTGAGCGGTGTGGCCGACGCGTGTCCGTCCCGTTCCCGCACGAGCAGCGCCTCTGTGACTCGAAGCACCTCGACGCCCTCGCCGAACGCAGGTGTGCCGAACCCGCCCGGGGTCGCGCGCAGACCGAAACGGCCGGTGGCGGCGAATCGAGCGCGTGCGAGCACGTGGGTGGCCACTCTCTGCAACGCATCGCGAGTCGGGTTCATAGCGGGATCCTTCCTAGGAGAGGGATGGACTAGCCACAGCGGCGACGTCGGGCTCGCGATGGCGGCGCTGAAACCAGACCAACGCGATCGCACCGGCGAGGCACGGAAGCCACGTTTCACCGACGCGGTAGGTCGCGACCGCGAGGTTGGCGTGGACCGCGGATGTGTCCGCGAGCGTGAGCACACCTCCGAGGCTCGCTTCGACGAAGCCGAGCCCTCCCGGCGTGAGCGGGATCATGCCGGCGATGTTCGACACGATGAATGCCGCCAGCACCGCGGCCGGATTCACGTGCGCGCCGACGGCCCGCAACGAGAACAGCAATGCAAGGAAGTCGCACGACGGCCGCGCCAGCGCGATGAGCCCGACGAGCAGGGCGCGCTCCCGTAGCTCCTCACGAGTCTGGTCGCGCTCGCGAAGCAGACGGCGCTCGAGCTCAGCGGCATTCGATGGTCGACGCAGTCGCACCTGCACCCATGAAATGGCGCGAGCGACCCAATGCCACGGACGATCGCTGGCCGCCGCGGCAACCACCGCGAACAACGCCGCGAGTAGGAGCGCAGCTCCGATCCACATCGCGGCGATGAGGTTCGAGTCGATGCTGCTTCCGGCTGCGCTCGCCACCAGCACGACGAGCGGCAGGATCACGAATCCGGCCACGGTGCCTAGCACGCTGGCCGCGCCGAGCGCGGGAACGATGCGCGTGATTGGAAAGCCAGCAGTCGTCAACATGCGCACCTGGATGCCAGCACCGATCGCGTTACCGCCGGGTAGGAGATGACTTGCCGCATTGCTCGCCAGTTGAGGTGCGGCGACGTCGAACCATTTCGACGTTCGGAGGACGATTCGATACAACTGCCAGTTCGCCAGCATCTGCAGTGTGACCACCATCGCGATCGCGACGATCCACCACCGTGAGATCTCGATGATCGTGCCGACCTCGCCGTAGACCGACGACAACGCCGGCCACATGATCGCCAAGGCGGCGGTGGTGACCACGAGCAGCAGCACTCGGCGCACGCGCATGCTCAGGTCCTGGTGCTTACGTGGCTTCGCGAAGGTCGGCGACGGTGGCGTCAGTGACGCGGACGAGCTCGTCAGGCGTTGTCGGGAAGACGTGTCGCGGTGTGCCGGCCGCCGCCCACACGCTCGGATAGCGCAGGAGATCGCGGTCGATGAACGTTGACAGCGGCATTGGATGACCGAACGGCGGAACGCCGCCGATCGCGTAGCCAGTCGCCTCGCGCACGGCCTGTGCGTCGAGTCGCCCGACCCTGGCGCCGTCGCGACCGGCGGCGCGAGCGAGCGCCTCGACGTCGAGGCGGTTGCTGCCCGACACCAATGCGAGCACTGTGACGCCGTCCACCGAGAAGACGAGTGACTTCACGATCTGGCCGACTTCGACTCCGACAGCTTGCGCGGCGTCTTCCGCGGTGCGAGTTCCGTCAGGAAACTCGTGGACCTCGATGTCGAGATCGCACGCGGTCGCCGCGTCGATCACCCGTTGTGCAGAGGCGTGCATTGCGCCCGAAGCGTAGGGTCTGGTGTGGACTTTCCGAACTACGACGCGAAGATTGCCGAGGCGGTGCTCGGCGGCAACACCGGCATGACCGGCCTGCCCGCGTACCTCGGTATCACCACCGTCGAGGTGGGTCCCGGCACGATGATCGCCGAGCTCGAGATGCGTCCCGAGCTGCTGAATCCGTTCGGCACCGCCCACGGCGGCGTGCTCACGGCGTTGGTCGACCACGTGCTCGGCTCGGTCTTGTATCCGCTCATCCCACGAGGCGCGTGGGCGGCGACCACCGAGTTCAAGGTCAACCTGCTGGCGCCCGTGAGCGAGGGGACGTTGCGAGCGCGCTCCGAGGTGATGGCCATGACGAAGCGCACCGCGGTCGTGCGTATCGACGCCACGAACGGCGATCGGCTCGTGGGGTTGGCCCAGGGCACGGTGACGATCAGCCCGCCGAGGGTGTGACACGACCCAGATGGCCGTCGCCGCGTAACGCCGCGACTTCTAGCTGAGGATCGCGTCGGCCGGCAGGGGGTTGTTGCTCTTCGCGAATGCGGACGGGAACAGGTCGGCGACCGTCTGCCCGGAGAACACCGAACCGAGGAGGGTGCGGTGTCGCGCCTGCGTGCCGGCGATCGTCATGATCGCCACTCGATGTTCGGGCATTGTGAGTACGTCGGCGCTGTACACGTACGTCTGAGCCATCACCTCTTCGAGGGTGAACAACAGCTGGATGATGTCGTCCTCGGTCTTCGCGGCCGCGAGCGCCGGTTGGAAGATCTTGCCATCCATCTCACCGTTGGGGGCGGTCACGGCGGACACCTCGGCGACGCGCAGCAACTCGTTCAGCGTCATCTGATGCGCGGTGTGGTGCGCCATGAAGATCGTGGTCGCGTCGAGCACGGCGGGGTTCTTCACGAGAGCCGCGCCGGCCACTCGCTGATACACGCCGACGGCGAGCGCCTCGAGCGACGCCGCCGTCTTGAGCAGTGCGACATCGCTGGGCGATGCGCCGCTCGAGGTCGTCGTCGGCTCGGTTGTGGTGGGCTGTCCGGGCGCGCCCTTGGGCTTGTCCTTCGTGCAGGCCGCGATCGCGGTGCCGAGCAACGCGAAGGCGCTGGCTTGGAGGAACTGTCGTCGGTCGAGCACCTGCGTCACCCGACCGGGAACGACGCGGGGTCGTACCCGAGCTTGGTATCCGAGCCGTCACCGACCACCGTGCCTTCGAGCGCGCCGTTGGGAAACAGCGCGGCCGTGGTCAGTCCGACGCTCGAGCCGAGAACGGCGGCGTGCCCGGCGACGACCGGGAGGATGGTGGCGACGAGGTGGATCACGTCGGGGCTCACGAGCGTCGTGAGGGAGAACGCGTACGTCTCCGCCACTTGGTTCTCGACGCCGAACGCCAATTCCAGCGCGCCCTTCTCATCGGTCACGCCGCCGACCCGTGCGGTGAGGACGAAGGTCAGCGCGAGGTTCGGGCCGGAGACGGCAGAAGCGCCCGCCTGCTTGCCGAGTGCATCCGCGTACTCCTTGTGGTGCGCTTGGAACGCGGCCACCGTCGGCTTGGTCGCATCGCTCAGCAACGCGGCGAGCTTGTCGTACGCGTCGACCACTGCGAGCTCGATTGACTGCAAAAACCCCGCGAGCGCCGCGTCCGCCGGCGTGGTGACCACTTGGTCCGTCGCCATCAGAACTCCAGCGCCGAGAGCTCGGGGATCCATCCCTGCGCCCGTCGACACGCGTCGCGCCATCGCTCTCGATCAACCGCCGCGTCCGGATCGACGATGCGCGCCGGATGCCACGTCGCGGCGACGTCGTGATCGGACGACCACGTACCGGTGGCCAGGCCCGCGAGGAATCCGGCACCCAGCGTCGTGGCCTCGAGTTGCGGTGAGACCTCGACAGGTTTCTGGCTGCTGTTCGCCACTGCCTGGACGAACAGCTGATTGGAAGCCATGCCGCCGTCGATCCGCAAGCTGTCGAGGTGCGTGCCGCTGTCGGCTTCCGCGGCGTCGACCAAGTCGGCGCCACGATGCGCGATGCCCTCGAGCACGGCGCGGACGAGGTGCCTGCGTTCGGTCCCGCGCGTGACGCCGAGCAGCGTGCCGCGAGCGCCGTAGTCCCAGTACGGCGTGCCCAAACCGAGCAGTGCGGGCACGTACATGACGCCTTCGGTGGTGTCGCACTGCGCGGCCACCTCCTCCGACGCGGCCGACGTGTCGATGAGGCCGAGGTCGTCGCGGAGCCATTCGACGTTGGTACCAGCCGACAGCATCACCGCTTCGATGCCCCAGGTCACCCTCCCGCCGCGCCGCCACGCCACGATCGGGAACGTGCCGGCCTTGCCGGTCGTCTCGAACGCGGGTCGATCGTCGCCGAGCACCATGTCGAGCATGCCTCCGGTGCCGAACGTGATCTTGGCCATGCCCGGCCGCACACAACCTTGGCCGATGAGGGACGCCTGTTGATCGCCGGCCATCCCCGCGATCGGCGGTGATCCATCGAGCGCCGTCGCCGTCCCGATGATGCCGCTCGAATCGACGACCTCGGGGAGCGCCGTGAGTGGAATGCGCAGCACGTCGAGTGTCTCTTCGTTCCAGCCGCGGCCATCGCCGTGCATCAGTCCGGTGACCGCGGCATTCGAAAGGTCGGTGACGTGCAGCGCGCCGGCCGACAGCGTCCATGCGATCCACGTGTCGACCGTTCCGAAGCAGAGGTCGCGTGACCGGTCGGGATCGGCCATGTCGAGCAGGAACGCGAGCTTCGTGGCCGATTCGTTCGGCGCGAGGCGCAGCCCCTGCTCGCGCAGCACGAGGCACATGCCCGCGGTCCGCAGGTCCTGCCATCCGACGCCGGGTCCAACGGGCTCACCTGTCGCCCGCTCCCACACGATCGTGGACGCCCGCTGGTTGGTGATCCCGACGCCCTCGACCGGACCGCCCTCGGCCAGCGCGGCGTGCGCGCACTCGAGCGCGGCCTTCGCCATCGCCGTGGCGTCGAACTCGACGAAGCCCGGAGCGGGTGACGACGGGAGGAGCGACTGGTAGTGCGCGTGCTCGACGGTGGCATCCGGGCGCACCATGGCGGCCCGCAAGCCGCTTGTGCCGACATCGATGACGAGGAGCGAGCCGCCGCTCATCCTGGCGATCCCAACCGGGCGTTGCGCCGTTCGGCGACGAGCCCGCCGACGCAACCGATCGACGCCATGAGGAGCGCGTTGAAGACGTAGACGACGGGGGAGCGCAGCGTGGAGTCGCCGAGGATCCGCACCAGGACCGTCACGGCCTGAGCGAGCGCGTAGGCGATCACCGCGGCGAGGGCGCCGTGCGTCAAAGGCGAATCTGGCCGCTTCGAGCCGGCGACGAAACCTCCGATCAGCATCCCCGCCATGATCACGAGGAAGAACGCGAACACGCCGTTGTTCGACTCGTCACTCACGACCACGGCCCCGATGAGACCCGCAGGCAATGCCAGCACCAGCGCGGCGACCACGCCCGCGCCGACGGCCCGCCAATCGATGTCGCGTATCAAAATCCGGTCTCGCCGAACGGGCTCGCGAGACCGAGCTTGCCGGGATTGAGGATGCCATTCGGGTCGAGCGCGTCCTTGAGCGCGGCCAGGACATCGAACGCAGGACCGAGAGCCTCGCGCACGAAGCGGGACCGGTTGAGGCCGACGCCATGGTGATGACTGAGCGCGCCACCGTTGGCGAGCACCGCACCCTGACCGGCGTCCCAGACGGCGCGGTAGAAGCGATCCTTGTCGTCGGGTTCGACCTTGCCGGCGAACGTGAAGTAGAGGCACCCGCCATCGAGGTAGCTGTGCGACTGATGTGCGGACGCGGCGAGGGTTCCGGGCACGCTCTTCAGTGCGGCAATCGTCGCGTCGTAGATACGGGGGAGTGCGGCCCACAGGCCCGATATCTCCATCGTGTCGACGACGAAGCCCTTGGAGATCAGCGCCTCGAGGGCGGACACGTCGTTGCGGTGCGCTATCCACTTGTCGACGAGCGTTGCATCCATCGGATCGGCGCCGAGCGCCTTCGCCTCCTCGGCGACGATCCGCATCGACGCCTCGACGGTGACCGGATCGCCCTCGTCGCGGGCGAGCACGAGGTTGGCGTCGCCGGTCTGATAGCCGCGGTCGGCCTCGGTGGCGTCGTACAGCCGCAGCACCGCGGGCGTTCCGCCACGGCGCGCCACCCGGCGAAGCAAGTCCAGCGCAGTCCTGAAATCGTTGAAGGCCCACGCGCTGGTGTCCTCATGGCGCGGCGCGTCGTGCACCTTGAGTCGCGCCCCAGTGATCACGCCGAGGGTGCCCTCCGACCCGACGAACACTTGGTTCAGATCCGGCCCGACGGCTTGCCGGGGCACACCGCCGGTTCGGATCTGCTGTCCGCCGGCCAGAACGACGTCGAGGCCGACGACGATGTCCTCGATCTTGCCGTAGCGGTTCGAGT
>JBEEFW010000139.1:0-12383 GCA_041166385.1 Acidimicrobiaceae bacterium
GCTACCTCGAGTTCAAGGACAGTCGTGGTCGCTGGCAGGGCGACGGCACGTCCGACCTCGGTCGCATCACCCGCCAGCAGTTCTTCGTGCGCAAGGCCCTGGCGAAGGCCTTCTCGCTCGGCATCACAGACCTCGGCACGTTCACCCGCTTACTGAACGTGGCGAAGGACAGCGTGACGATCGACCAGACGATCGACCGTGGCGACCTGTTCAACCTCGTGCAGCGATTCAAGGAGCTGCAGCCGTCGGACATCGAGTCGTACTCGTTGCCGGTGAAGAACTTCACGACGAATGGTGGCGCGTCCGTGCTCCTGTTCGACCAGGCGGGCTCGCAGCCGATGCTCGACGTGTTCCGGGGCAAGGACCCCACGCAGCTGGTCGAGAGTCAGGTGACGGTGCAGGTGTTCAACGGCAGCGGCGTCGCCAACCAGGCGCGCGACGTTCGCCAGGCGTTGGGCGCCGTCGGCTTCACCATCGGCCCGGCCGGCAACGCGCCCGCCAGCGACCTCACGGTGATCCAGTACGCGCCGGGGTCCGAGGCCGCCGCCGATCTGCTGGCGCGCCACCTCACCTCAGCCGCGGTGCTCCTCGAGGACGCGTCGCTGGGCGCGAACGAGCTCGCGATCGTCACCGGTAAGGACTTCACGACCGTGATGCAAAGCCCACGCCCCGCGGAGACGACGACCACGACGGCGCCACCGACCGACGAGACGACGACACCGGCCGACAGCGTCCCTTCGACGTCAGCCCCGACGACCTCGACCACCGTGGTCGGCATCGTCCCGGGCGAAGCCCCGGTGGGCGTGCCCTGCTAGCGAAGTAGTCTCAACCGCTCTCGCCCCCGTAGCTCAGCGGATAGAGCAGCGCCCTCCGGAGGCGTGTGCGCGCGTTCGAGTCGCGCCGGGGGCGCTTCTTTCACGACTGGAGTGCACCCGCATGACGGAAGCGTCATGTCCGTGCACATCAGTCGATCAGGGCCAGTTGGTGGAGAGCTCGGCCAGCAGGTTCTCCACAGTGGCTTGGGGGTCGACGAGCGTGATCACGTCGTCTTCCGCGAACGCCAGGACCGGTGTGCCCGCGTCGCGCCACTGACCGAGCACGGCGAAGTTCCGTTCGCACTCCAGCTCGTCGTCGAACTCGTACAGCAACGATCCGCACACCATGTGGTCGCCGCCGATGAGGTCGACTCGAACCGCTGATCCCTCGACGGCGACCGCGAACACCGTCAGTTCCCCTGTCCACGCTTTCATGTCCACCACCGAGGCTCGTCCGCAACGGGCCAGCCAATTGTGGCCGCGCCACCTACGCTCACAGCGCGATGGTCACGGTGTCGTTCGCTCAGCGCCTCACCGACCTCGCGCAGGTCGCGCCCGACCGCATCGCGTTGACATGTGGCGACGAGCACGTCACGCGAGCGGAGTTCGACGCACGCGCGATCCGCCTCGCTCGCGATCTGTCCGGTCGCGGGGTCCAGGTCGGCGACATGGTCACGGTCGCGCTGCCCAACTCGGTCGAATGGTTCGTGGCCGTGGCTGCCGCGTGGAAGATCGGCGCCATCCCACAGCCTGTGTCGGCGCGCCTGCCGGATCGCGAGCTGGCCGCCATCGTCGAGCTCGCCGACCCCAAAGTCGTGTTCGGCGTGGAGCCGACCATGTTCACCGACCGTGCGTGCCTACCGGCCGGCTACGTCCCGCCGCCCGACACCGACGACAGCCCGCTGCCCGACGCCGTGTCGCCCGCGTGGAAGGCCCCCACCTCGGGTGGCTCGACCGGCCGCCCGAAGCTGATCGTGTCCGGCGATCCGTCGACCATCGATCCCGAACTCCCGTCGGCTCTGCTGTTCGAGCACGACGGCGTATTCGTGTTACCCGGACCGCTGTACCACAACGGCCCGATCGTCTGGTCGTGCCAGGCGCTGCTCTACGGCAACCACGTCGTCGTGCTGCCGCGCTTCGATGCCGAGGCCACGCTGGCCGCGATCGACGAGTACAAGGCGGATCTCGTCTACCTCGTGCCAACGATGATGAAGCGCATCTGGCGCCTGCCGGAGGAGGTGCGCGATCGGTACGACCTGTCGTCGCTGCGCTGGGTGTGGCACCTCGCCGAGCCGTGCCCCGAGTGGTTGAAGGCGGCGTGGATCGACTGGCTCGGCCCGGAACGGATCATCGAGCTGTACGCGGGCACCGAGGCGCAGACCGCAACCGTGATTCTCGGCACCGAGTGGCTCGAGCACCGCGGCTCCGTCGGACGCCCGATCAGCGGTGAGATCGTCATCCTCGACGCGGACGGCAAGGAGCTGCCCGCCGGTGAGGAAGGCGAGGTCTGGATGCGATCGGCGCGCGACACGCCGACCTATCGCTACGTCGGTGCCGAGGCTCGTTCCCGTGAGGGCGGATGGGAGTCGCTGGGCGATGTCGGATGGGTCGACGCCGAGGGCTATCTGTATCTCGGCGACCGGATGCAGGACATGATCCTCAGCGGCGGCGCCAACATCTACCCGGCGGAGATCGAAGCGGCCATCCAAGAGCACCCGGCCGTGCGATCAGTCATCGTCATCGGGTTGCCCGACGACGATCTCGGCAGCCGCGCGCACGCCATCGTCGAAGCGGATGCCAGCGAGATGAGCGAGAAAGAGTTGCTCGAGTTCCTCGGTGAGCGGCTCGTGCGGTACAAGATCCCGCGGAGCATCGAGTACGTCAGTGACGCGTTGCGCGACGACGCGGGCAAGGTGCGCCGCGCGCAACTGCGAGCCGAACGGCTTCCGCCCGAGGCCTAGCCGCGTGTGACGAACGTGGGCGGCTCGTGCGCGTGCACCGGCGGCGGGTCGCCTTCGAAGCGTTCGATCTCGACCAGCACGTGCTGGCCGGTCGAACCTTGCGCGAGGCGCGACGTCCCTCGATCCGTCGTCAGCACGTTCGGGTTGCCGTGCGCGCACAGCCCGTCGGCCACCGACGGATCGACGGGGTCGAACCATGCGCCCGTCGAGAGGTTCACCACGCGCGGCCGCACCTCGTCGGTGACGATGGCGCCGGCGAGGCACGAACCGCGATCGGTGAACACCCGCACCACATCGCCACCGCTGATGCCGCGCTCGGCTGCATCAGACGGATGGATGCGGATCGGCTCGCGGCCGGCGACCTTGGACGCCTGGCTGTGACCGCCGTTGTCCAGCTGCCCGTGCAACCGGGGTGTCGGCTGGTTGGCGATCAAGTGCAGCGGGAACCGAGCCGCTCGCTCGCTGCCCAACCACTCCTGCGGCTCCAACCAGACCGGATGGCCCGGGCAGTCGTCGTAGCCGAACGCGTCGATCGTCGACGAGAACAACTCGATGCGCCCACTCGGCGTCGGCACCTTGCGGCCGTCGGGGTCATCGCGGAACCGGTCGAGCAACGTGTGATCGTCGGAGTTGAACGGCAACCGCGTCTCGCCGGCTTCCCAGAACTCGTCGAAGGGCGGCACGACGACATCACGCTCGCCCACCCGTGACCGGAAGCGCTCGTAGATGTGCTCGACCCACTCACGCGCCGTACGCCCCTCGGTGAACTCGTCCCACGCGCCGAGCCGCTTCGACAACTCCGAGAACGCCTCGTAGTCGTCGCGGGCCTCGCCGATCGGATCGAGTGCGCGGGGCATCGCGATGATGTAGCCGTCGTTGCGCCCGCAGCCGACGTCGTCGCGCTCCAAGGACGCGGTCGTCGGCAACACGATGTCGGCGTGGCGGGCGGTGGCGGTCCAGTACGACTCGTGGACGATGATCGTGTCGGGCCGAGCAAACGCGCGTCGCAGCCGGTTGAGGTCTTGGTGGTGATGGAACGGATTGCCGCCCGCCCAGTACACGAGGCGGATGTCGGGCAGCCGCAACGTGCGGCCGTTGTAGTCGAGCGTGCCGCCAGGGTTCTCGAGCAGGTAGCTGATCTGCGCAACCGGTATGTAGGTGTCGATGGGGTTGCGACCCTGCTCGAACAGCGGCAGCGGGTACGGCACCGTCGGCGCGCCGACGTCGGCCATCGAGCCGTAGCCATGACCGAACCCACCACCCGGCAGCCCCACCTGTCCGAGGAGCGCGGCCAGCGCGATGCCCATCCACACCGGCTGTTCGCCGTGCTGCGTTCGTTGCAGTCCCCAGCTGACCGTCACCAGCGTGCGGTGCTCGGTCATGCGGTGCGCCAGGTCGCGAATCGTCGCTGCGGGGATGCCACTGATCGATTCGGCCCACTCGGGCGTCTTCGGTGATCCGTCTTCCTCGCCGAGCACGTACGCGATGAGGCGGTCAGCACCGACTGTGTACTTGTCGAGGAAGTCGGTGTCGTGGAGTCCTTCGGTGACGAGCACGTGAGCGAGCGCGAGCATCACTGCGGTGTCGGTTCCGGGCACGACGGGATGCCACGTCGCATGCACGTCGGCCGGCAAGTCAGACCGCAGCGGGCTGAACAACTCGAAACGCAATCCGCGTTCACCCGCGGCCGCGAGGCTCGGAGGCAGTGTGTGGCGGGTGACGCCGCCAGGACTGACCCACGCGTTCTTCACGTTCATCCCGCCGAACGCGACGACCAACTCGGTGTGCTCGAGGATCGCCTTCCACGTGGTCGCGCGGCGCAACACCTCGGCAGCGGTGCCGACGACGTGGGGCAGGATGACTTCCGAGGCACCGAGCGAATAGCTGTTGACGGACGCGGTGTAGCCGCCGACGCAGTTCAAGAACCGGTGCAGCTGACCTTGCGCGTGATGGAAACGTCCGGCGCTGGCCCAGCCGTACGAACCGCCGTAGATCGATTCGTTGCCGTGCGTCGTGCGGACCCGCTGCAGCTCGGCGGCGACGAGATCGAGGGCTTCGGCCCACTCCACCTCGACGAACTCGTCTGAGCCGCGATGCTCGTCAGGTCCCGCCCCATGCTCGAGCCAGCCCTTGCGAATCGCCGGTCGTGTGACGCGCGCCCTGTGGTGCACACCGTCGACGAAGTTGGCGAGCAACGGCGACGGTGACGGATCGTCCGGATGGCCTTCGACCGAGACGACGCGGTCGTCGTCGACGGTGACCCTGAACGCCCCCCAATGCGAGAGGTGAGGCAGCGTTCGTGTCATGCCAGGATCCTTCCGTGCACGTGCTCGACAATCCGGTGTGGCACGCCCTCACCGGTCCCCAGCAAAAGGTAGCGGACCTCCGTTCTGCGGCCGCTCGATATGAGCCGGACGTCGCGGCGTTCTCGGCGGTTCCCGACGTGCCCACCGATGGAACCTGGGGCGATCTCCGCGATCTCGTCGGCGTCGGTGGCGGCGCGGTGCTGTTCATGAAGCCACCGAACGTGCCCGATGGCTGGCAGGAGCTGTTCAGCCTGCCCACCGTGCAGATGGTCGCGGCCACCGTCGAGCCCGCGGCCGCCGCGGACGCCGAGCTGCTCGGGTCGGACGACGTCAGCGACATGCTCGCGTTGGTCGGCCGGACGCATCCCGGTCCGTTCGAGCGGCGCACGATCGAACTCGGCGACTACATCGGTGTCCGCGACTCGGACGGCATCCTGATCGCCATGGCCGGCGTGCGGATGCAGCTGCCTGGCTACACGGAGATCAGCGCGGTGTGCACCGACGAAGCGGCCCGCGGGCGTGGCCTGGCCAGTGCGCTGGTGCGCGACCTCTGCGGCCGGATCCTCGATCGTGGGGAGACGCCGATGCTCCACGTGCTGGCCTCGAACACGAGTGCCATCCGCGTCTACGACCAACTCGGGTTCACCGTCAGACGGGAACAAGACGTCGTTGGCCTCAGGCCGCCGGAGTAGCATCCTCCCCTAATGGCGGACAGCACCGTCCTCGTGGTCGACGACGACCCGGTGATCCTCAAACTGCTCGAGGTCAACTTCGAGATGGAGGGCTTCACCGTGTTGGTCGCCCGCGATGGCGAAGAAGGCATCGCGGTCGCTCGCGCCGATCAGCCCGACCTGATCGTCAGCGACATCATGATGCCGAAGGTGTCCGGGCTCGAGCTGGTGACGGCGCTCAAGGCCGATCCGTCGACCAGCGAGATCCCGATCATCCTGCTCTCGGCCAAGGCGCAGAACGCCGACGTGCGCTCCGGTCTCGACGCCGGTGCCGACGACTACGTCACCAAGCCGTTTGAGCCGTTGGACCTCGTCGATCGCGTCAACCGGTTGCTCGAGGCCCGCGCCTCGAAGCGTCCCTCCTGACCGGAGCACGATCCCGTGATCCGTGATGTGCTCGAACAGTCGTTGCGCGACGCCCTCGCGGCGGTTGGTGTCGACGCGCCTGCGGAGATCCATCTCGAACGGCCGGCACGTCGCGAGCACGGCGACTGGTCGTCGAACGTGGCGATGGCTACGGCGAAGGCGGCCGGCCGCAACCCGCGCGAGCTCGCAACCGCGCTCGTCGAGTGGTTGAACGCACATCCTCCGCAGCACGTCGAGCGCGTCGAACTCGCCGGGCCGGGATTCGTCAACTTCCACCTCCGGCCGACGTGGCTGCACGACGTCCTGACCGAGATCATCGAACAGGGTGAATCGAACTACGCGCGCCTCGACCTTGGCTCCGGCGAGCGCGTGCAGGTGGAGTTCGTGTCCGCGAACCCCACCGGCCCGATCCACGTCGGCAACGGCTGGTTCGCCTCGTACGGCGACTCTGTCGCGCGTCTGCTCGAGCGGTGTGGCTACGCCGTCAGCCGCGAGTACTACGTGAACGACACCGGGGGACAGATCCGCCGTCTCGGCGCGAGTGTGCTCGCGCGGCGTTCCGGCAAGCCGGTGCCGGAAGATGGTTACCCGAGTGCCTACGTCAAAGGGCTGTCGTCCGCGTATGACGGTCCGGAGGAGGTCGACTCGGCGGGACGGTGGGCAGCGGATCGCATCCTCGGCTTCATCCGCCACCAGATGCACGACGTGCACATCGACTACGACGAGTGGTTCAGCCAGGCGTCGATCGAGGAGAGCGAGGCCGTCGGAGAGACGATTGCGCTGCTCGCCGACAAGGGTGTGCTGTTCGAGGAGGACGGCGCACTTTGGATTCGCACTGGTGAGTACGGAGATCCGCGCGAGAAGCGGGTGCTGCGTCGTTCGGCCGATCAGGGCGGCGACTACACGTATCTCGCCGGCGACATCGCGTATCACCGCAACAAGTTCCTGATCCGCGGCTTCGACCGCGTGATCAACGTGTGGGGCGCCGACCATCAAGGCCAGGTGAAGAGCCTGCAGGCCGCCATGGCGATCCTCGGTGTCGATCCGAGTCGCCTGGAGATCCGCATCGGCCAGATGGTCTCGCTCGCCGGCGGTCGCATCGGCAAGCGGCTCGGCAACGCGGTGGATCTCGATGACTTCGTCGACGACATCGGGCCAGACGTGATGCGTCTGCTGTCGCTGATGACCTCGATCGATCAAGCGCCGACGATCGACCTCGACAAGCTACGGGCGGAGTCGAAGGAATCGCCGGTGTACTACGTGCAGTACGCGCACGCCCGCATCGCGTCGATCGAGCGGTTCGCCACCGTGCGCAACGTCGTGCGCGGTGCGCTGACGAGCGACCACTTGGCGCTCCTCGTGCACGAGCGGGAGCTCGAGCTGCTGCGGAGTCTCTCCGAACTGCCCGACGTCGTGCTCGCTGCCTGCGAAGAGCGGGCACCGCACAAGATCGGCACGTGGGTCCGCGAGCTCGCGGATCGGTTCCACGGCTTCTACCACGACTGTTACGTGATCGGTGAGGGCGTGAGCCCGGAGGTGACGCAAGCGCGGTTGTGGCTCGTCGAATCCGCGCGCATCGGGCTCGCCATCGGTCTCGACCTGCTCGGCGTGTCCGCCCCGGAGTCGATGTAGGTCACCGTGGCCAGGCCCATTCCGACCAACCTGCTGCCCGACACGGCTGCGGTGGGTGACGACGGATGGCTCACGATCGGCGGCTGCTCGATGGCCGATGTCGCGCGGGAGTTCGGCACGCCCCTGTTCGTCTACGACGAGGAACACCTTCGGGCCCGCTGCCGCGAGGCTGTGGCCTCTTTCCCTGACGGCGTCGCGTACGCGACGAAGGCGTTCCTGTGCCGCGCGATGGCGAAGCTCGCCCTCGAGGAAGGGATGCGGCTCGACGTTGCCACCGCCGGCGAGCTCCACATCGCGCTGTCGGCCGGCGCGCGGGGCGAGCAGCTCGTGCTGCACGGCAACAACAAGAGTGTCGACGAGCTTCGTGCGGCGCGCGATGCCGGCGCGACAATCGTGATCGACTCGTTCGACGAGCTCGACCGACTCGATCAGCTGCACGTCGACGACGGGATGGCTCCCCGCGCGCTCGTGCGCATCACTCCCGGGGTCGAGGCACACACGCACGAGTTCATCCGCACCGGGCAAGCAGATTCGAAGTTCGGGTTCGGCGTGGCGTCCGGCGACGCTGCCAAGGCAATCGAGCGCGCCACCGCATCCGCGTCCATCGACTTCGATGGGCTGCATCTCCACATCGGGAGTCAGGTCTTCGTCGCCGACTTCTTCCATCAAGCGGTCGACGTGGTCGCGCCGTTCGTTCGCGATCTCGCGCTGGGCGAGCTGTCGATTGGTGGTGGGCTCGGCGTCGCGTACGTCGACGGGGAAGAGGCGCCTTCGATCTCGCAATGGGCGCGGTCGGTGCGCGATGCGAGCGCGGCAGCCGGCATCACCGCGCGGATCACGGCCGAGCCGGGACGGGCGATCGTCGCCGCGGCGGCGGTCACGCTCTACACGGTCGGCACCGTCAAGGAACTGCCCGACATCCGCACCTACGTCTCGGTCGATGGCGGCATGAGCGACAACCCTCGGCCCGTCCTGTACGGGAGCGGGTACGAGGCCTTTCTGCCGCGGGACCCGTTTGCCGCCCGTCCCCGTCAGGTGCGAATCGTCGGGAAGCACTGCGAGTCGGGCGACGTGCTGGTCCGCGCCGCCGATGTGCCGGCCGATCTGGCGGTGGGCGACGTGCTCGCCACCCCCGTGACCGGCGCCTACGGCCACTCGATGGGATCGAACTACAACAAAGTGCTGCGGCCCGCGGTCGTGTTCGTCGCCGGCGGCGATGCCCGGCTGGTGGTCCGGCGGGAGTCGCTCGACGACCTGCTGACCACCGATCTCGGCTAGGACCGCAAGATTCGGGCAATTCGGTCGTTACACACGTCGGCGCGGGCACGCCAACACAACCGCGAACGAACGTGGAGGTTCCGTTGCACCTGATCCGCAGGATCAGCCAGCTCATTGCTGGCACATCCCTGGTCGCGCTCGTCGCGGCCGGTGGGCTATTCGCTGTCAACCCGGCCAGTGCGGCACCCACGTGGGCGCCCGCCGCGACGGCCGCCATCCATCCAGGCGTCCAGACACTGACTGCGGGAGCGCAGTGCACGGCGAACTTCGTGTTCACCGATGGCACGAAGGTGTTCATCGGGCAAGCCGCGCACTGCTCCGGCACCGGCGGCAACACCGAGACCAACGGCTGCAGCGCCGGCACCCTGCCTGTCGGGACGCCGGTCACGGTGACCGGGGCCTCGAAGCCGGGGCACATGGTCTACAACTCGTGGGCCACGATGCAGGCGCTGGGCGAAACCGACGCCGAGACGTGCCAGTACAACGACCTCGCGATCATCGAGCTCGATCCGGCCGACTACGGCAAGGTCAATCCGTCGATCCCGCACTGGGGTGGACCCGTGGCCGCCGCCTCGCCGGGAGCCGCCATCGGCGACTTCGTCTACAGCTACGGCAACTCGTCGCTGCGCCTCGGCATCACCCAACTCAGCCCGAAGAAGGGCGTCAGCCTGGGCGACAGCCCCGGTGGCTGGTCGCACGACGTCTACACCGTCACGCCGGGCATCCCCGGCGACTCGGGCAGCGCGTTCCTCGACGCCAACGGCCGCGCACTCGGTGTGCTGAGCACCGTGGCCATCGCTCCGGTCGCCGGTAGCAACGGTGTCGGTGACGTGGCCAAGGAAGTGGCGTACATGCATGCCAACTCGAGCCTCGGAGCGGTCAACATCGCCCTGGGGACGGTGGGGTTCGACGGGAGCCCGCTTCCGCTCGGCGTGTGAGCGGTTTCCTGGTGGACAAACCAGAAGAATCGTAAGGTTTCGGAAGGACAGACGTTCAAGCCGGTGGGCGCGGGCACAACTGATCAATGGAGGTCCATGTGCCCGTGTCCCACAGGCTGAAGCAGCTCGCTGCTGGATTCACCGCTACTGCCACCGTCGCGCTCGCGGCGCTCGGTGGCATCGCAATTGTCACTCCGGCCGCCGCCGCCCCGACCTGGGCGCCGGCGGCCACCGCTCCCATCCACCCTGGCGTCCAGACCGTCACGGCTGGCGGGCAGTGCACCGCGAACTTCGTGTTCACCGACGGCACGAAGGTGTTCATCGGCCAGGCCGCGCACTGCTCCGGCACCGGAGGCAACACGGCCACGAACGGTTGCACGTCGGGTTCACTGCCGATCGGCACGCCAGTCACGGTGGGCGGCGCTTCGAAGCCGGGGCACATGGTCTACAACTCGTGGCTCACGATGCAGTCGCTCGGCGAGAGCGACGCCGAGACCTGTCAGTACAACGACTTGGCGATCGTCGAGCTCGATCCTGCGGACTACGCCAAGGTGAACCCGTCCATCCCGCGCTGGGGCGGACCCGTGGCGACCAGTTCGCCCGGCACCGTCACGGGCGACACCGTGTACACGTACGGCAACTCGTCGTTGCGCTTCGGCGTGTCGCAGACGAGCCCGAAGCAGGGCACGAGCTTGGGTGACAGCCCCGGCGGTTGGTCGCACGACGTCTACACCGCGACGCCGGGCATCCCCGGCGACTCGGGCAGTGCGTTCCTCGACAAGAACGGCAGGGCGCTCGGCGTGCTGAGCACCGTGCAGATCGCACCGGTGGCGGGAAGCAACGGCGTCGGAGACGTCGGGCGTGAGGTCGCCTACATGCAGGCGCACTCGTCGCTCAGTGCCGTCAGCATCGCATTGGGAACCCAATCCTTCACGCCGTAACCCAACGGAGGCTCCGGCCTGCGCCGTCTAGCGTTCGTCTCGTATGAGTCAGACGGTGCGGGTCGGGGTTCTCGGGTGCGGGAACGTCGGTGGCCCGCTCATCGAACTGTTGCAACGCCACGGCGCCGACATCGCGGCGCGCACCGGGCTGCAACTCGAGGTCGTTGCCGTGGCGGTGCGCAGCACCTCACGTGAGCGCAGCGTGACCTTGGCCGAGGGCGTACTCACCACCGACGCGTCAGCGGTGGTCGGCGACCCGAGCATCGACGTCATCGTCGAAGTGATCGGTGGAATCGAGCCAGCCAGATCGCTCATCACCAAGGCGCTCGAGGCGGGCAAGCCGGTGGTCACCGCCAACAAGGAGTTGCTGGCCAACGTCGGCGCGGAGCTGTTCAGCACCGCCCACGAGGCCGGCGTCGACCTGCTCTTCGAGGCAGCCGTCGCCGGAGGCATCCCGCTCATCAGGCCGTTGCGCGAGTCGCTGGCCGGCGAGCGCATCACGCGTGTGATGGGCATCGTCAACGGCACGACCAACTACATCCTCACCCGTATGACCGAGGAGGGCGTGTCGTACGGCGACGCGCTGGCCGAGGCGCAGAGTCTTGGGTACGCCGAGCGCGATCCGACGGCCGACGTGGAAGGGTTCGACGCCGGCGCCAAGGCGGCGATCATCGCCTCGATCGCGTTCGGCGCGAAGGTCGTCGCCGGCGACGTGTACCACGAGGGCATCAGCGGCGTCACCGCGGCCGACATCGCGTATGCGAAGCGCCTTGGTTACGTCGTGAAGCTGCTGGCCATCGTCGAGTGGGTCGACGATGCCGTTGGTGTTCGCGTGCATCCGGCGATGGTGCCGGTCAGCCATCCGCTGGCCAGCGTGCGCGAGAGCTACAACGCGGTGTTCATCGAAGGCGAGGCCGTCGGCAACTTGATGTTCTACGGACGCGGCGCGGGCGGGTTCCCGACCGCGAGCGCGGTGCTCGGCGACCTCATCGACGCCGCCGCGAACCTCACCAAGGGTTCGAGCGCCACGATCGGCACGCTGGCCACTGTGCCGATTCGGCCGATCGACGACGCCACGTCGGAGTACTACCTGAACCTCGAGGTCGCCGATAAACCGGGCGTGCTCGCCGCGGTCGCGGGCGTGTTCGGCCGGCACGACGTGTCGATCCGGACGATGGAGCAGGAGGGCCTGGGCGACGAGGCCCGCCTCATCTTCATCACGCACACCGCACGCGAAGCAGACATGCAGTCGACGTTGCGCGACTTGCGCGAGCTCGACGTGGTTGACCGCGTCGTCTCGCTCGTTCGAGTGGTGTCTTGAAGAAGTTCGTCTCCACGCGGGGGCGCGCTCCCGAGCTGGGGTTCGACGACGTCTTGCTCGAGGGCCTGGCCAGAGACGGCGGGCTGTACGTGCC
>JBEEFW010000140.1:0-25529 GCA_041166385.1 Acidimicrobiaceae bacterium
AGATCGTCCATCCGATGGTTTCGTTGGTCAGGGCCGCGAAGGTCACTGGTCGTTATGCCTTGTGCCCGCCGCCACCGACGCAGTGCGGCCCTTCGGCCTCCTGCCCCGTCGTGTTCGTGCCGATCGGCGGACCTTGGATGATGCCGCTCGTGCTCGTGTTGATCGTGATGACATCGCCGACGATCTCCGGTGTGAAGCGGTCGAGGCCGCGCGGCGCCGGGCCGCCCTTCTTCTCGCCGACACGGTTGTACTGCGAGCCGTGGCACGGGCACTCGAACCATTGCGAGGTCGCACACTGAGGCACGCGGCATCCGAGGTGAACGCACTTCTGGTACAGGAAGACGAAGCCCGCCTCCATCCCCGCGATCACGGGCGGCGTGTACGCGGCGACCTTCTTGGCCTTCTCGAGCGCGGTCGACGGGTATTCGGTGACCCAGCACCGAGCCTCGGGGAAGTAGCCGAAGTTCGCCGACGCGCCCTGCCCGGTTTTGACGGCCGTTCTGATGTCGGAGATCTTGCCGAGCCGCACCTTGCCGCCGAAGCCCCCGGCGCTCGACGGCCACAGGAAGCCGATGATCGACAACCCGAACGTGGCCAAGCTCAGACTCATCAGCGTGACGATGCCGCGGTTCAGGAACTGCCGGCGGGAGACCCCGAGTGTCTCCGGATCGGGAGCGACCCACGGCGCGATCTCACCGGCGCTGGCTTTGACGACTTCCGTCGACGGCTCGCGTCGTTCGATGGCGGCGGCCTTTTCCACGTCGCGTCCGGCGATCGGTGCCTCGACGGCGGCCGCGGCGTTGCCAAGGCCTTTGTCGCGCTTGCGCGTCTCGCGGCTCAACCCGCCGACGGCTTCACCGGTGTCGCGACGGCGCGCCGCGCCGGCGAGCAAGACGACCGCGAGCACGACGAGCACGGCGACGCCGATCCCGATGATGGCTCCACTACTCATGCGTCGAAATCCTTAGAGGTCAAAGTAGAGACCTTCTCGCCAGGGGAAGGTGAAGTTGAAGCCGGGCCCGCGGAAGAACACGCCGATGATCACGAGTACGGCCCAGAACATCAGGAAGACGGTCATCAACGCGATGGCGAACTTCCGATCCTCCGGCTTGTTGCTCGGGTTTCGATCGGTGTACGGCGCAAGGATCAAGCCGAAGATGCCGACGCCGGGAATCGTCACGCCGGCCACCATCGGATGGAACATCGTGAGGAGCTCCTGAAGGCCGAGGAAGTACCACGGCGCCTTCGACGGGTTGGGGGTGCGGTTGACGTTGGCCAGTGTTTGCAGCGGTGCGTTGACGAACGTCGAGAACACGAGCAAGAACGCCGTCATCACGAGCGACGCGACGAACTCGACCACGAGCAGGTGCGGCCATACGTGCACCTTGTCGATCGGTGCGGCCTTCACGTCCTGGATCGAACCGGACTTGACGACGGTGAGCAGTCGTTGGGTGTGACCTCCGGGCCCGGCCGCAACCGGAGGAGCGGCCGTGGCAACGGCTGCGGCCGCGGGAACCGCTGGCGCAGTCGAGGGCGCGTCGGCCGGGGCCGAGCCTTCGCCTTCAGCGCGCGCCTTGGCCGCCTTGCTGCGCTCGAGCAGGTGCGCGGGGATACGCGATTCGCTCTCCGACGGAGGCGCGGCGTCGCCGCCGCCGTCGCCGGCCGGCGGGGTGTCGGCTCCGGCAGGTGGGGACGCGGCACCGGCCGCCTCTTGCGCCTTCTTGCGAGCCTCTTCCGCTCGCTTACGTAGATGTTCGGGGATCTCGGTCATCGCGAATCACCACCTTCGTGCTTGTGCACGACGGCGAGGGGCGCGGGTGTGGGGGTGTCCCCCACAGAATGCGAAGCCGATCCGACTTGTTCGGGGATCTCGGTCATCAGAGTGGTCCTGAGATGCCGCCGTCCTTGCGGACGCGCCAGAAGTGGATGGCCAGGAAGATCACGGTGATGAACGGCACGAAGAGCACGTGCAGCACGTACCACCGCAACAGCGTCGGTCCGCCGATCTCGGCACCACCCAGTAAGACGAAACGCACCTGCGTTCCGAACACCGGTGTGTAACCCATCATGTTGGTACCGACCGTGACAGCCCACAGCGAGAGTTGATCCCACGGCAGCAGGTAGCCGGTGAACGACAGCAGCAGGGTGAGCGTCAGCAGGATGACGCCGATGACCCAGTTGAACTCTCGTGGCGGTTTGTAGGCCCCGTGGTAGAAGACGCGCGCCATGTGTAGGAAGACCGAGATCACCATCAGGTGCGCGGCCCATCGATGCATGTTGCGCACGAGCAGGCCGAACGCGACGGAGGTGTGCAGTGTCGAGATGTCCTGCCAGGCCAGCGCGGTGGTGGGCCGGTAGAAGAACATCAAAAAGATGCCGGTGACCGTGAGCACGATGAACAGGAAGAACGACAACCCGCCGAGGCAGAGCGTGTAGCTCACCTTCACGGCGTGGCGCTTCACCTTGACCGGGTGCAGGTGGTACAGCACCGAGTTCATGATCACGTACGAGCGGTTACGAGGGCTGTCGGTGTAGCCCTTGCGGAAGATGGAGCCCGGCCGGAAGATCGACCCCCACGCCTGCGACCCCTGCACGGTGTCGTTCAGCTTGGAGACGCGATCGCCCATCGAAGGTCGGTCGGACATCGACTTCGCCAAAGCGCGCTCCTTCTCTAACCGAGTCTCATCCCATAGCTGTAGCCATGGGTGTTGGTGCGCATGTGGGGATCACCGGTGGCGGGAGGCTCGACGAGCTTGCCGAGAATGATGACCCCGGTCGGGCAACGGTCGACGCACAACGCGCACCGGGTGCACACGTCGTCGTCGATCACAAACACGCACTGGTCGGCGGGATCGTCGCCGGGTTGGTCCGTGTCGATCGCTTCGCTGATCGCTTCGTTCCGCACCATGAAGATGCATTTCCACGGGCAGATGTCGACACAGCCTTCGCAGGTGATGCACTCGGACTGGTCGATGTGGATGAACTGCTTCGGCTTGACCGCGCGGGTCAAGTAGTCGTTGTCGACCTCTTGGAGGACGTAGTCGGTCCGGAACTCCGGCATCGGTGGGTTCGCATCGGTGCGAGCCATGATCAGCCTTACCCGCCCTGCTTCACGAGTGGACGGCCGTAGGTGGACGGCGCGAGCTCTCGCTGCGCCCGCTTGTCGGCTCTCTTGCTGCGGTCTTGCCAGAGTGCCCACATGGCGACGTGCGCGCCGAGGAAGATGCCATAGATCCCCACGACGATGAGGTCGCGCAACTTCTCGTAGTCGACGGTGAAGGGCACGTAGTCCTTGATGACATCGCCGGGGCCGAGGAGCTTCTTCGACGGCGTCCAGCGCAACTCGTTGTTGGCCCACTGCAACCATTGGTGCGGCACCACGCCGTACACCCAGAACATCAACGCGAACGCGAACGTCGCGGCGGCGATGGCTTCACCCCATGTGAGGGCCGCGCCGACCGGACGACGACGGCCGTACCGCATGACGCCCGCCATGCCGGCGATTGCGACCACGAAGGACATCACGAACGCAACCACTCGGGCGGGTGCCACCTCCCTCGCTCTTTGGCCGTCGGCACGGCACCGGCGGCGGGATCTGCCTCGTGAAATCTCTCACATTCTACCGAGCAAGGACCAGTCGGAAGAAGGTGTGCGCCGTTGTCTAGCACGGTGATTTCGCGGTGCACGAACCGCCACGCCCTTACTCCCGTCTTGGTTTCAGGGCATCGGAGCCGTCTAATGTCGCCCGCGAATGACGGAGATCCCCGAGCATCTTCTGGCGCGGTCTCGAGCCCGCCGCGAGGCCGCCGGTCTCGCGACCCCGGGTGACGCCGGGGCGGCTCCCGCTCCGAGCGCCGGCGGCGAGGTCGAGCAGGTGTCCGCGGCCACCCCAGCACCAGCAGCGGCCGCCGCCCCCCCGCCCCCACCGCCTCCGCCGAAACCCGATCCCCCCTACATCCAGGCATACAAGAGCCGTAAGAAGATCCCGGTGTGGGCCATGCCCGCGCTGGCCTTGCTGCCGTTGTGGGCGTTCGTCTACGCCAACACGCTCGAGAAGCCCGCCGTGGAGCAGACGGGTCCTCTTGCCGCCGGCGAGAAGATCTACCAGAACTGCGCGACGTGCCACGGCGCCTCCGGCGAAGGCGGCGGCAACTTCCCGGCATTCCAGAACGGCGTGCTGGCCAAGGACTGGCCGAACTTCGTCGACCAGATGCGGTGGGTGTCTGTCGGGTCCGCAGGTTGGCCGGGCGACACGTACGGCGCCAACAGCAAGCCGAAGAAGGGCGGAATGCCCGCGTGGCACGCGCAGCTCACCCCGCTCGAGATCGCGGAGGTCGTGCGCTACGAACGCGAAGTGTTGAGCGGGTTGGCGCCAGAGCCTGATCTCGTCGCCATCACCGAGGGCCAAAAGCCCGTGCCGATCGACGAGAACGGCAACCCGGTCGCAGCCGGGACCTAATGCACGACACCACCGAGGTGTTGGTGGTGGGGGGCGGACCAGCGGGAGCGGCGACGGCCTACTGGCTGGCACGCGCGGGCCACGACGTCACCGTGCTCGAGCGCAAGACGTACCCGCGCGAGAAGACCTGCGGTGACGGCCTCACGCCGCGCGCCGTGCACCAGCTCGAAGAGATGGGTCTCGGTGAGGGCCTGAAGCAGTTCCACCGGTACGACGGGCTGCGGGCGTGTGCCCACGGCATCACGCTCGAGCTGCAGTGGCCGGACCATCCGATCTATCCGAGCTACGGCTACGTCGTGCGGCGTCGCGATCTCGACAAGATGGTCGCCGACCACGCCATCGCGGCCGGAGCGACCATTCGTCAAGGCTGCGAAGCGATCGCCCCGTTGCTCGAAGGCGGGCTCGTGCGCGGCGCCGTCGTCAAGGACAAGGCCACCGACACGACCGACGAGGTGCGGGCGCGCTACGTCGTGGTTGCCGACGGCGCGAACTCGCGGTTCGGCCGCGCGCTCGGCGCGACGCGCAACCGTTCGTTCCCGCAAGGCATGGCCATCCGCGGGTACTACGAGAGCCCGCTGCACGCCGAGCCGTGGATCGAGTCGGCGCTCGACGTACGTGATCGCAACGGCAACTCGTTGCCGGGCTACGGATGGATCTTCCCCGTCGGTGACGGCACGATCAACGTCGGCATCGGGTTGCTCTCGACGTTCCGCGATTGGAAGAGCGTCAACACGTCGCACCTCATGAACGAGTTCGCCGCGACCGCGCCGGCCTACTGGGGCATCACCCCGGAGGGCTCGACGGGACCGCCGACCGGTGGACGTCTGCCGATGGGAGGATCGGTGACACCGAACGTCGGACCGACTTGGGTGCTCGTGGGCGACGCCGCCGGCACGATCAACCCGTTCAACGGCGAAGGCATCGACTACGCCTACGAAACAGGACGCCTGGCTGCGCAGCTGTTGCACGAGGCGCTCGCGACCGGGGACGGCATGGCGCTGCAGCGCTACCCGCGACTGCTCGAAGAGGAGTACGGCTTGTACTTCAAGGTGGCGCGGCTGTTCGCGAAGGTGATCGGCAACCCTGCACTTCTCGGCCAGCTCACGAAGGTCGGTATGCAGTCACGCTCGCTGATGGAGTGGGTGCTGCGGATCATGGCCAACCTGCTGCGGGAGGACGAGCTCGGCCCCGCCGAAGCGGCCTACAGAGCCGTCGCCGCGATCGTGCGAGTCGTCCCCGAGCCCGGCGCCGCCTGACTCCGAAATCCCACTCAGACATACACATTTCTGTGTATGTCTGAGTGGGATTTGGCCTAAGGGGTGGATTCGAGGGGTTCGCCGTCGCTCGGTTCGGGGACCGCAGGCGCGGCGACGGTGAGCTCGTCGAACGACGTGGTCTTGCGCACCCGCGTCATGATCCAGATGCCGGTGAGGAACACCGCGATCATCAGGTACTGCGCGCCGGTGAGGCCCGGCCACACGGTCTTGTCGTTGACCCGCAGGAAGTCCGAGAGGAACCGGGCGAACCCGTAGTACAGGCAGAACACCCCCATCGCCGTCCCTGGCCTCGGACGGCGGCGGACGACGAGCGTGAGGATGCCGAACAGCACGAGCAAGTACGCCAGCTCGTAGATCGCCGTGTTGTGGAACGTCTGGCCGATCAGCGCGGGCTCACGGGTGCTGCCACCACGGAACTCGACGGCCAACGGGAAGTCGGACTGCCACCCGAAGTGCTCGCCCACCGACGTGCAGCCGATGCGGCCGAACGCCAAACCGATCGTGAGCCCGTACGCGTACCCGTCGAGATTCGACCAACGCACCGACCGCGTCCATTTGCGGAACGTCGGGAACCCAATGATCACCGCGGCGATGAACCCGCCGGAGAACTGCAGACCGCCCTTCCACACCGCGATCAAGTCCAGCGGTGAGTCGATCTGGTTCGTGTGCGACAGATCCCAGGTGATGCGCGCACCGATCACGCCTCCCACGACGAGGCGCGTCGCGAGCCGGTAGGTCTCGTCGCGCAGGACACCGGTGTGCTCTTCGATGTAACGGGCAGCGACCCAGGCGCCGATGAGCACGCCCAAGCCGACCATCACACCGAAGGTGCGCAGTTCGAGCGGTCCGAGCGCGATCTTGGGAAACGTCTTGTACGGGATGGTCGCGAGCAAGGCGATCAATCTAAGAGACCGCGCAGGCCGAAAGAACCTCGGCGGGAGGTGTGGGGGGCAGAGGCTCCGCCGGAGCCCCCCACCTCTGGTCGATCCGGCTTCGCCGGTCGGCCAGTGAAGGATCATTCATTGTCGACCGGAGGTCGACGCCTTTGACTCGGTCGGAAAGGTTCCCTTTCCGACCGAAACTACGAGGTCGGGTGTTCCCCCGGGGCCAGCGGCTCGCGCCAACCGCCTACGTCAGCAGCCAACCGGTCCGCGTCGGACGGGCCCCACGTGCCCTTGTAATAGAGGTTCGCGGGCGGAGGGTTCGACACCACGGGGTCGACGATGCGCCACTGCTCTTCCAACGCGTCGGCGCGACCGAACCGCCGCGGGTCGCCTTCCATCGCGTCTTCGAGGAGTCGCTGGTAGGCCTCGGCCCGCCGGCCGAAGACCTTGTCGTACGACACCTCGAGGTTGACGGGACGTGTCGCCAACTCGTCGCCCGGCGCCTTCGCCTGCAGGTGCAGCATGATCCCGTCGTCGGAACCGAGGCGGAAGCGGAGGTAGTTCGGTTCCGGATGACGGTTGCCGGCGTTCGAGAAGAGCAGCCGCGGCGGCGCCTTGAATTCGACGATCGCTTCGGTCGCCGTAACGGGCATGGCCTTGCCCGCGCGGATCAACCACGGCACGCCGGCCCACCGCCACGACTCGATCTCGAACCGCGTCGCAACGAACGTCTCGGTGTCGGAGCTCGGATCGACACCTTCCTCCTCGCGGTAGCCGCGGTATTGGCCGCGGCTGATCAACGCGGGACTGAATGCGTCGATCTGCCGGAAGAGCTTGACCTTCTCGTCGTGCAGCGCGGCCGCCGACGCCGCCGACGGCGGCTCCATGGCGAGCAGCGCGACGATCTCGAGCAGGTGGTTCTGCACGACATCGCGGGTCGCGCCGACCTTGTCGTAGAACGCGCCGCGGCCCTGCACGTCGAATTGCTCGGCCATCGTGATCTGCACCTGTGAGATGAAGTTCCGGTTCCAGATCGGCTCGAGCATCGAGTTGGCGAACCGGAACACGAGCAGGTTCTCGACGGGCTCCTTGCCGAGGAAGTGGTCGATGCGGAATACCGACTCCTCCGGGAAGGCCTCGTGGAGCACCGCGTTGAGCTCCCGAGCGCTGCGCAGGTCGCGGCCGAACGGCTTCTCGACCACGACGCGCGCGCCCTTGTTGAGCCCGACACGCGCCAGCCCGTTGACGACGTCTTCGAACAACGTCGGCGGGATGGCCAGGTAGAACAGCGGATGCTCACGGCCCTGCAGCGTGAGTGACAGGTGGTCGTAGGTCTCCGGAGCGGTGTAGTTGCCACTGACGTAGCTCAGCCGGCTGACGAGTGACTTGAACACTTCTTCGTCGATTGGCGCGTCGCCCAGAGCAGCGATGATCGATTCGCGCGCCCGCTTGCGCAGGTCCTCGTCGGTCCAAGGCGACGACGCCACCCCGACGATCGGAACATCAGGAGGAAGCGAGCCCTCCCGCACCATGTGGTAGACGGCCGGGAACAGCTTCTTCTTCGCCAGGTCGCCGGTGATTCCGAACAGGACCAGCGCGTCGCAGTGCGGGTTTCCGTCGAGCGCAGCGGCATCCACGAGGAGTTGGTCTACTGCATCGCAGCGGCAGCTTGCTCGGCCGCGGCGATGATCTCCTCGACGACGGCCTCGGTGTGCGCCAGACCGGGGAACATCACCTCGTAGGCGCCTGGTGCGATGGCAACGCCGTGATCGAGCAACGCGTGGAACATCCGCGCGTACATCGCCTCGTCGGTCCTGCGAGCCGCTGCGTAGTCGAGCGGTCGCCCCATGGCACCGAACGTCTCGGACGGCCCGAAGAAGAGCCCCACGAGCGTTCCCTCCGTGGGAACGCTGCAGTTGATCCCGCCGCCACGGGTGAACGCCTTGGCGAAACCGAGCCCGAGCTCGCGCGCCGTGGTCTCCAACCGCGCGTACGCGGCGTCGTCGAGCAGCTCGAGCGCCGCGAGTCCGGCGGCCGTGGCGAGGGGATTCCCTGACAACGTGCCCGCTTGGTACACGGGACCGAGGGGCGCGACGCAACTCATCACGTCGCGGCGGCCGCCGTACGCGCCGATCGGCAGGCCCCCGCCGATGACCTTGCCGAACGTGCTCAGGTCGGGCCGCACACCGAAGAGCTGCTGCGCGCCACCGCGCGCGACGCGGAAGCCGGTGATCACCTCGTCGAGCACGAGCAGCGCTCCGACCCGGTCGCACTCCGCTCGTAGTCCCTCGAGGAAGCCGGGTTCGGGACCGATGAGGCCCATGTTGGCGGCGATCGGCTCGACGATGACGCAGGCCGTGTTCGCGTCGAGCTCAGGCACCGCGTTGTACGGCACGACGCGTGTGTCGCGCACCGCGCCATCGGTCACGCCTGCCGATCCCGGCAAGCCGAGCGCGGCGACGCCGCTCCCCGACTCCGCCAGCAGCAGATCGCCATGACCGTGGTAGTTGCCGGCGAACTTCACGACGACATCACGACCGGTGAACCCGCGCGCCACTCGGATGGCAGACATCGTGGCCTCGGTGCCGCTCGACACCAGCCGCACGAGCTCACAGCTCGGCACCCGGTTGATGATCGCCTCGGCCAGCAGCACCTCGCGTTCCGTCGGCGCGCCATAGCTCGTGCCCCCGGCGGCCGCTTCCTGCACCGCGGCGACGATCGCTGGATGCGCGTGACCGGCGATGATCGCGCCGTACGACTGCACCAGGTCGATGTAGCGCCGGCCCTCGACGTCCCACACATACGGCCCTTCGGCGCGGGCGACGAAGTACGGCGTACCGCCGACCGCTCGAAACGAACGGACTGGTGAGTTGACGCCGCCCGGGATCACGCGCTGGGCGCGCGCAAACAGCTCCTCGTTGTTCACTGGCGCGAAAGCGACTCGGCCAGTGACCGCGCGAAGTAGGTGAGAACGATGTCGGCACCCGCACGCTTGATCGCGGTGGTGTGCTCCAACGCAACGGCTGGACCGTCGATCCAGCCGCGCTCGGCCGCGGCCATCACCATCGCGTACTCACCAGACACGTGGTACGCCGCCAGCGGCACGTCGACCTCGGCGCGGGCTCGAGCGATGACGTCGAGATAGGCGAGCGCCGGCTTGACCATGATCATGTCGGCGCCCTCGGTGAGGTCGAAGCGAATCTCCTCGAGTGCCTCGCGAGCGTTGCGCGGATCCTGTTGGTACCCCTTGCGATCACCGCCACCGACGATCGACACGTCGACAGCGTCGCGGAACGGTCCGTACAAGGCGGACGCGTACTTCGCCGCGTACGCAAGGATCGCCACGTGATCGAAGCCGTCCTCGTCGAGCGACTCTCGGATCGCGAGCACTTGGCCATCCATCATCCCGCTCGGCGCCACGATGTCGGCACCAGCATCGGCCTGCGCAACCGCGGCACGCCCGTAGAGCTCGATGGTCGCGTCGTTGTCGACCTCGCCGTCGGGGGTCAGCACTCCGCAATGACCGTGGTCGGTGTACTCGTCGAGGCAGAGGTCGGCGAGGAGAACGAGATCGTCGCCGACCTCGGCCCGCAGATCGCGCAACGCGTGCTGCACGATCCCGTTCTCGTCCCACGCGCCGGAACCCTCGGCGTCCTTCTCCGCGGGAACGCCGAACAGGATCACCCCGGGAATCCCCAACGCCGCGAGCTCGACGACCTCCTTGCGCAGCGACTCGCGCGTGTGCTGCATGACTCCCGGCAACGACGCGATCGGCTGGGGATCGGCGATGCCCTCGCGGACGAACAACGGCGCGATCAGGTCATCGACAGCAAGCCGGGTCTCGGCGACCATGCGGCGCAACGCCGGGGTCCGACGCAACCGGCGCAAGCGCCGCTGAGGAAAGGCCACGTCACAAGCGTAGAAGGTCGAGATCGAGGTCCAAGAAGGACGGCACGATCTCGTCGGCGGCGGAGAGATCGAGGCCCGTGGTCATCCGGTTGGGTACGGCGATGCAATAGAGCCCGGCCGCCTTGGCGGCGGCGATGCCGTTGGACGAGTCCTCGAAGGCGATGGCGTCGCTCGCCTCCACCCCGATGGCCTGCAGCGCCTGCCGATAGACCTCGGGATCGGGTTTGGCGGGCACGCCGCCTTCGCTCGTGCTGATGGCCGAGAACCGATCGAGCAGCCCGAGTCGCTCGAGATGCTCGGTGACCCACCCCATGCTCGAGCTCGACGCAACCGCGAGCGTGAGACCGGCGGCGACGGCCCGTTCGGTGAACTCCGCGACGCCGGGAAGGGCCTCCTCGGCGCGCAAGCGCTCGCTATGTGCGAGCCGCCGCCGTTCCGTGAGCGCGTCGCGGTTGCTCAACGGCCCGAGCGCTGACTCGAGATCCGCGAGCCAGTGGCGACCGTGCGTGCCGATGCGACTCTGCCACTGGGCGACGGTCAGCTCGACACCGTGCTCCGCGTAGATCTCGCGCGCCGTTTCGAACGACGACGTCTCGGTGTCGCAGATGAGCCCGTCGAAATCGAAGACCAGCCCGCGCAACGCCTTCGCGATCACTACGGAGGGATCGGGGGAACGTTCGCGGGCTCGATACCCAAGTATGCGCGCGACAGCCGATCGATCGTTCCGTCATTTCGCAAGTCGCGAATCGCTTCGTTGATCAACGCGGTGTTCGGCGAGCCGACGCTCAGACCGATGGCGATCAACTCGCCCGTTCGGAACTGCCCGACGACAGCCAACCGAGGATCGGCGATCGCCATCGCCAACGCGTCCGGGGTGTCGAGCAGCAACGCGTCGAGCCGGCCATCGGCCACCATCCGCGTCGCGTCGTCTTCGTTCACCACCACGCGCGGCGGTGTCGTCGGATTGATCCGGTTCTTGATCACGTCCTGCCCGGTCGTGTTGTGCAGCGCGACGCCCCAACGCACGACGGCCGCTTCTGACACGTTCGAGATCGTCGTTCCCGCTCGCATCAGCACGGCTTGGTCGGCGGTCAGATACGGCTCGCTGAGATCGATCGTGCGCGCCCGACCATCCGTGATGGTGATGCCGCTCATCATGATGTCGCACTTGCAGTCCTGCCCGGTCATCAACAGCACGAGCGACGTCGACACCACCTTCACGATGGGCACGCCCAAACGGGCGGCGAGGAGTCTTGCGAGGTCGTACTCGAATCCGGCCGTGACTTCGCTCGGGGTCGTGTGGATGAACCACGGCGGCAGGATCCGTTCGGTCCCCACGACGAGCACACCCGGCTTGCGCGTCTGAAAACCCTCGCTGCCGCCGAGCGTCGTGGGCTCGGCCGTCGTGCTCGTCGTCGCCGAAGGATCCGACACCGTCGTCGGATTCGTCGTGCTCGTCGTGCTCGTGGTGGTCGGCGCCGCGGAGTTGCCCGGCGAGCACGCAACGAGGGTCGACATGAGCAGACAGGCGATCAGCCCCGTCGTCCTACTCAACGCTCCTCCACGACGGCGTCGACGATGGCGTCGACCAAGCCGTCGATCGAATGCACCGGAGCTTCGATATCGACCACGAGCCCGTGTTGTCGCGCGGTGGCGGCGGTGACCGGACCGATGCACGCCACCACCGGAGGCCGGCGGCGAGCGCCGGCCATCTCGACGTAGTGCTCGACCGTGGACGAGGACGTGAAGGTGATGATGTCGGCCTCAGCCGCGGCGTCGAGTACCGCATCGCTAGGGGTGGCCGGCCGGGTTCGGTAGGCGTCGACCTCGTCGACGCGCCAGCCGGAGGCCCGCAGCCCGTCCGGCAACACGTCGCGCGCCACTGCCGCCCGCGCGAGTAGGACTCGACCCTCGCCAGTGGCCGGCGGCTCGGGGAACTCGTCGAGCAATCCCTCGGCCACGTAGTGCGACGGCACGAGGTCGGCGCGCACGCCGGCCCTGGCGAGGACGTCGGCCGTGCCAGGTCCGATGGCCGCGACCTTCACTCCTCCGAGATCACGAGCGTCGTTGAGGCAGCTGATCAGCCGCTCGGCGCCGTTGGCCGATGTGAGCACGACCCAGTCGTACGCGTGCACGTCGGCCGCAGCGCGACGCAATGCGTCACCGCCGTCGTCAGGGTCGTCGATGACGATCGTCGGAAGCTCGATCACCACGGCTCCATGGTCGAGGAGTCGCGCCTTGAGGACGGATGCCTGATCGCGAGCGCGCGTGACGACGACTCGCTTGCCGAACAGCGGGCGGCGTTCGAACCACGCCAGGTCCTGTGCCGCGACCTCGCCGATCACGATCGTGGCGGGTACTTCGAGCTCGATGTCTCCGATGGTGCCCAGAGTGGCCCGCACGGTGTGCTGCTCGGGTCGCGTTCCCCAGGTGATCGATGCGACGGGCGTGTCGGCTGAGCGGCCCCCCGCCATGAGGCGCGCGGCGATCTGGCCGATGCGGGCCACGCCCATGAGCACCACGATGGTGCCTCCGACGCGAGCAACCGCTTCCCAGTCGACTGTCCCTTCTGCACCGACATCCGGATCTTCGTGGCCGGTGACGAGGGTGACCGATGTCGATGAGTGCCGGAGCGTGACGGGGATACCCGCGTATGCAGGCACGGCGATCGCGGAGGTGATGCCGGGAACGACCTCGAAGGCCACGCCGGCCTCGAGCAAAGCGGCCGCTTCCTCGCCGCCCCGTGCGAAGACGAAGGGGTCGCCGCCCTTCAGTCGCACGACGCGCTGACCCGCTTTGCCCCGCTCGATCAGCAGCGCATTGATGTCGGCCTGGGTCATCTCGGCGCGCCCAGGCGCCTTGCCCACCGAGATGCGCTCCGCGTCGACGGGCGCGAGGTCGAGCAACGATGCTGCCGAGAGCCGGTCGTACACGACGACGTCGGCCCAGCCCAGCAACTCGGCGGCGCGCACCGTGAGCAGTCCGGGATCACCGGGGCCCGCGCCAACAAGGAACACCGTCACAGACCGTGCAGGTTAGGGGCGCCGACCACCGGCGAAATCTAGAGACCGAGGCGTTCGATCCAGTGGGGGGCGGCGTCGATGCGGCGGTACACGTCCGCGGCCCGCGCCCGGCGCTCGTCGGCCCCTTCGTCATCGCCCATCGCCGCGCTGGCGCGGGCCCACTGCACCCACGCATCCGCCTCCAGCCACACGCGGCCGCCCTCGTGGAACGCCTCGACCGCGCTCGCAAACCGGCGGCTGGCATCCGCGGCCTCGCCCTCAGCCGCCGTCACCGCGGCGTCGGCCAGCGCGACGCGCGACCCCAGGTTGCCGAACCCACCACCGCTCATGATGCGCTGGGCTTCGTCCACGTGCGCCCGCCCGCCCGCCGGTTCGAGTAGGGCGAGCTCACAGCGGATCGGCACTTGTTGCACGAGCGCACCGGCGTCGGTGGCGATCGACAGCGCCTCGTCGAGCAGCGCGCGGGCCTCGTCATCACGCCCGAGCGTGCGGAGGGCCGTCGCTCCGAGATGCAAGTGCCACAGCAACGTCCAGCGGTCGCCTCCCGTCCGCAACTCGTCGAGCAGAGCTCGGATCTCTGCGCTCGCGACCTCGGGATCTGCACCGAGTCGGTCGGCGATCGCCGGCGTCCAGCCACCGCGCCAACGGGCGTCGAGCTCGTTCAATCGGCCCAGCTCGAACAGGCAACGGTTGTGATTCACCTCGAGCACCGACGACGCTCTCGGCGCGTCGTCGAAGCGCGGGGTCGTGCGTTCTAGTGAATACCAGGAGTCGGCCGCCGCGGGGTCGTCGAGCGCGAGGTGCAGGTACCCACGATTCCAACACGTGAGGAGGACGAGGAACGGGCTCGCGTGCTCCTCAGAGATGGCGTGCGCCTGTTCGACCAGCTGCCCGCCGGCAGACGGATCGCCGCGCTCGAAGACCGACAGACCTCGCAACAGCGTTGCGTTGGCGCCCAGGACGTGGTCACCGAGCTCGGCCGCGATGTCGGCTGCGCCTTCGGCGGCACGCAGCGTCTCGGCGAGGCGCAGTCCGCGCAGTGTGGCGTTCGCAAGTCCCATCTGCAGGTAGCCCGCAGCCCGGTCACGGTCGTCGCCGAGCACGGCGGCCGCGGCCTCCAGATGCCGCAGCCCGGCCGCGACGTCGAGACCCTGCGTCGTACCGACCATCGCGAGGTGCGAGCCGAGTTGCGAGTGAATCGTCGCGGCGCGGCGCCACTCGCCGTACCGCTCGTAGACGGCGAGCGCTTCCTCCGCGTGACGGACCCCGTCGTCAGGGTTGTCGCCGGTGAAGATCCGCAGCTTGCCCAGTCGCTCGAGGAGGCGTGCTCGCTCGAGGTCGTTGTCGCGACCACCGAAGTCGGCGAGCACGTTGATCGCGCCTTCGAAGTGGCCGGCCGCCTCTTCGTAGGCGAACACGCGGAACGCGGCGTCGCCGGCGCGCACCGACCACGCGACCGCAGCCGCCGGGTCGGCCGCCACTCCCGCTTGGCGCTGGTGCACGGCGAGCGCACCGACGTGCTCGGCCAACCGATCGGCGGAGTACGACGATTCGATGGCTTTGGCTGCCGTCAGATGCAGGCGTTGGCGTCGCGGCAGGCTGAGCTCGTCGTACAAGGTCTCCCGCACGAGCCCGTGACTGAACATGTAGGTCGGTTCCGGCGCGGGCGTCTCGAGCAAGAGGTGCAGCGCGAGCGCCTCGTCGATCGCCGACAGCACATCCTCGTCACCTGCGTCGAGCATGCGCCGCACGACTTGGTAGGCGAACGTCCGACCCAGCACGGCACCGGCGGCCAGCAGCTGTTCGCCGGTCGACGACAAACGCGACAAGCGCCGGCCGACGACCTCGCGCACGCCTTCTGGCACACCGAGCTCGTCCCACGACTCGACGGTGATCGACCATCGTCCTTCGCGCCGCTCGAGGGCCCCGCTCTCGATGAGGTGACGCAGGATCTCCTCGATGAAGAACGGATTCCCTTCGGCTGCGCCTCGCAGGGCGAGGGCGAAATCCTGATCGCTTTCGTCGAGGTCGTATCCGGCCTGGCGTTGGATGAACGACATGACCTCGTCGTTCGAAAGACCGCGCAGCGCGATCCGCTCGAAGAGATGCTCCCGGCGCAGCTCCGCGAGCACGTCGGCCAATGGGTGCGTGCGCGAGACGTCGGTGTCGCGGTAGGTCCCGACGACGAGCATGCCGACCGGCGTGGGTCGCCGCACCAAGTGGCGGATCACGAGCAGCGACGGCTGATCGGCCCACTGCAGGTCGTCGAGCACGAGCACCAGCGGACGGTCTGCCGCGAGTCCGTCGAGGAGGGTCCCGAGCGCGTCGAGCAGGCGCGCTCGCTCGGACCCGACGCCGCCCGATGCTCCCCCGTCGTCGAACTCGGTGTCGAGCTCTGGCAACAGATGGATCAGGTCGCGCGACAGGCGATCGACCGCGACGGTGCCATCCGCGAGGAGCGCTCGCAACACCTCGACAAATGGCTGCAGCGGCACCACCGCTTCGTCGTCGCACCCGCCGAAGAGCACCAACGCCCCCTCACGGTGGGCGTGCGCGGCCACTTCCTCCGCGAGGCGCGTCTTGCCGATGCCTGGCTCGCCGGCGATGAGCGCCAGTTGGCGGCTACCGCCCTGCGCCTTGTGCCAAAGGTCGAGCAATCCCGCGAGCTCCTCGCCGCGACCCACGAATGGCGACCGCGCGCCCGAAACGAATCGAGGCAACGAAGGTCGCGCGAGCTGTTCGAGCAGCAGGCGGGACTCCTCGCCGATGGCCGCTGCGCCGAGCCGGGCGCTCGTGGCGATTGCTTCCTCGAGCAGCACACGGGCGCGCGCCCGATCGACGACCAGACCGCGGGCCACGAGCATCTTCGCCCAGTCGAGGCGCGTGAGCGCGGCGTAGCCCTCAGCCTGGATCGCGACGTGAGCATCGAGCGCGAGCTCGAAGTACGCGTCGGCTTCAGCCCATCGCTCGAGCAGCGCTGCGAGGACCCCGAGGTACCGGTCGACTGCACCGAGGAAGCTCGGGCCTTCGGTGATGAAGCGTCCGCTGTACGGGGCCAGCAGCTCGAGCAGCTTCGGCGCGCTGGCCACGTGCTCGAGCCGTCCGCAGGCGTGCGCGCAGAACGCGACGCCCGTCAACCAGACGATGTCCTCCGGAATCGACGTGAATCCGTCGCTCGCGAGCTCATCCAAGATCGCTTGCGCGTCGTCGCTTCGGCCCAGTTCGGCGTACAGGACCGCCAACCCGGCACGGAACGTCGCGAGCCCAGGTGCGGCCTCGGTGGCTGCGGCCAGCAACGGTTCCAGCTCGGACAGCCGGCCTTGGAAGAAGCGCACCAGGCCGAGCTGACCGGCGTACACGATGAATGCGTCGGGTTGACCGGCGTCGTGACCGAGTTGCAGTGCCTCGGACAGCAGCTGCTCGGTCTCGTCGAACCGGCCGGCGATGAACGCGCGGTTGGCGCGCGACGCCATCGCCACCCAACGGAGCATCGCCTGCTGCGATGCCGCGACCGCCTCGAGCGCGCGCGCCAACACACGATCGGCCTCCGCGAGGTCGCGCTCGGCCAAGAGCATCGTGTGACGCTCGAACGCGGCCAGGAGCGCGAGGTTGGGATCGCCGATGCGGGCCGCCAGCTCCTGCTGCTCGATGACCAGTCGACGGCGCTCGTCGAACGTCTTCGCATGGCCGATGGCGTCTGACCGGTAGCTCAGCACGTGCGCCAACGTGTACGGATCGTCGAGCCGACGAGCGATGGCCAGCGCTTCGGCACTCAACTGATCGCGACGCTCGAAGTCGTGTCCGAACATGAGCTCGATGGCCAGGTGGGCAAGCAGCTCGGCTCGCTCGGCTGAGTCGTGGGTCCCCACGACGGACAGCGCTTCCTCCAGCAATCCCACACGCTCATCGTCCACGGCGCCAAGGCCGCTGAAGGTCGATCGGAAGTTGGCCAATGCCGCCTGCACCAGGACGTCGTTCGCTCCGGAGGCGCGGGCGGCGTCGGCCGCCGTGAACAACGTCGTTCGATACTCGGGGTCGGCGATCCGCCGCTGCGCACTTCCCAACCTGACGAGGACCTCGGCGCGGCGACGAGCGTCGGCGACGTCGGCCAACAACTCGAGCGCACGGCGATAGAGCTCGATGGCCTCGTCGTCCGCGAGTTGTTCGATCGCCCGATCGCCAGCACGCATCGCATAGTCAGCGGCTCGTTGCTGGTCGACCCCGCCGCGCACGAAGTGGTGCGTGAGCATCGGAAGGTGGTCCTCGGTGCGCTCGCCGTGCCGGCGCTCCCACGACCCACCGACGAGATGGTGCAGCTGCGCCCGCTCCTCCGGCTCCAGCTCGTCGTACAGCGTCGCTCGCACCACCGAGTGCACGAAGGAGTAGTGCGCGCGAGCGCCCGGCTCCTCGCGCACGATGCCCGCGTCCGTCGCAGCATCGAGCGCAGTGAGCAACTCCTCCTCGTCGAGCCCCGCGACATCCCCGAGCACCGCGAGATCGATGTCGTCGCCCATCACCGACGCGACCGAGAGCACGTGGCGCGCACTTGGCGAGAACCGCTCGAGGCGGCGAACCGCGAGCGCGCGCACGCTTGGCGGAACGGTGTCGGACGCGTCGGCACCTTCGTGCGCCAGATGACGCAGCAACTCCTGCACGAAGAGCGGATTGCCGTTCGTCTCCCGATGGATGTTCGTGGCCAACTCGAACCGGGCCGCGTCCAGCGGACCACCGGACGCATCTTCGAAGAGGCGAGCCACGTCGTCGGCCGAGAGCCCGACGAGCCCGAGCCGCTCCACGGCGGGCACGCGGTGGAGGTCGGCGAGCAACTCGCTGAGCGGATGTCCTCGGGTCACCTCAGTGTCGCGGAATGCGCCGAGAATCAGCACCGGACTGTTCGTCAGCGAACCCGCAACGTGCCGGAGAAGCTGCAGCGTCGGACGCGCCGCCCATTGCAGGTCGTCGACGATGAGCACCAGCGGCGCGACGGTCGCAGTGGCGCGCAGCCAGCCCGCCACCGCGTCGAACAACCGGTACCGCTCGGTGTCGGGGTCGGAGTGCAGCAGTGTGGGGCCGCCAGCGAGGCGACCGGCGACGTCGGGCACCAGGCGGGCGAGTTCCATTCCGAGTCGTCCGAGCATCCGAGGCAGGTCGTCGCCGGCCGACGAGAGGAGCTGGGTGAGCGCTTCGACGAATGGTTGATACGGGCCGCCGGTGCCGTCGTCGCTGTGGCCGCGCAACACGATGGCGCCCTCGGTGCGCGCGCTGGCGGCGAGTTCGTCGAGCAGGCGCGTCTTGCCCGCGCCAGGCTCGCCGGAAACGAGCACGATCCGAGTGGTGCCGGCGAGCGACGCAGCCCATGCCGCCCGCAGCCGCGCGAGCTCGGCGTCGCGACCGATCAGCGCGCCCGGGGGCGTGGCTTCAGCTGGTTGCGAGGGCGGCGGAGGTGGCGCGTCGAGTCGGCTGACGATCGGCCACCCAGGCCAGCCCTTGGTTGCATCCACACCGATCTGCTCGCAGATGCGCGTCGCATCGGTGAGGAGCTGCTCTCCTTCAGCGCGGTCGCCGTCTCGATCGCGCATGAGCAACATCGAGGAGAGATCGAGTTTCGTCAGCGCAATCATCGGCAACGAGCCGACCTTCTCGTGATCGGCCCACGCCTCGCGGAAGGCGCTCTCGGCTTCGTCGGTTCGGCCGAGCAGCAGATAGAGCCGGGCCAGGTGCAACACGAGTGAGCCGCCCCACGTGGCGCGGTCGGTGACCACGCACCCTCGGTACGGCACCAACGCGTCGATGAACTCGGGAGCGCGCTCACGATCGCCGACCGCGACACACACCTGGGCGAGCATCGCGGTCGCCAGGAGCCACGACGAGTTGCGCGGGAAGATCTCGGCGATGGGAACGTCGACCTCGAGCGCGCGCTCGTACCAGTCGCGCGCTTTCTCCAAGTTGCCTTCGGCGACATAGGACTCAGCCAGGGCGCAACGCGCGATCGGCTGATTCGAGAACACGTCAGTGGCCTGACGGGTCAGCGGCGCCAGCTGGTCGAGTTGCCCTTGGATGAAGCGCAAGTAGTAGAGCTGGACGGCGTAGACGATGTGCGCGTCCTGATGGGTCGCCTCCTGCCCGAGACTCAACGCGTCCGCGATCAAGCTCTCGGCCTCCGCAAACCGCCCGGAGAGCGCGGCGAGACGTCCCTCCTGCACCCTCACTTGCCAGCGGAGTGACGGCAGCCCGATCTCGTCGGACAATGCCCGGGCGCGTTCGAGCCGAGCGGCGGCCAACGGGGCGTCGTTCAACTCGACGGCCGCGACCACGCCGTTCACCGCGGCCATGACTTCAAGCGCCGGATCACCGAGCTCGTGGGCCAGCGCGAGCTGCTGATCGGCCAGCGCCAAGCGCTCCGCCCGTAGCTCGGGATCGGAGACGGCGAGGCTGCGCAACACCAAGACCTCGGCGAGCGCGGCCTGGTCGCCGAGGCGGCGGGCGATGGCCAGCGCCTGGTCGCTCGCGGCGATTCGCCGTTCGCGGTCGGAGCCGAAGCTCAACTCCATGGCGAGGTGTGCGAGCAGCCGAGCCCGCATCGTGGAGTCGCCGTCGTCGATGAGCTCGAGCGCGGCTTCGAGTGTCGCGAGCTGATCCGCATCGACACGCTCTGCGGGGTTGTACACAGATCCGGCGTTGGCGAGCGCGACGTCCGCGAGGAGCTCCGGGTCCCGCCAACGGCGGGCGACACGGGCGGCCTCCGTCAAGGTCTCCCGCGCGTCGGAGTGGCCGGCCATCCGCTGCGCTTTGCCGAGCGCCAGCAACAGACGACCGCGACGCTGCTCATCAATGGGCGCCTCCGTCGTGCCGAGCAGGTCGTGCGCCAGCCGGTAGCACCCGACGGCCTCGTCGTATGCGAGGCGGGCGAGCGCGAGATCACCGGCCTGGGTCGCGTACTCGACCGCCTTCGTGCCGTCACCGGCCGTCGCCGCCTCGGCGTAGTGCATCGCGAGGTCGGTGAGGTGGGTGTCGAGGTCGCCGGCATGGCGCGATTCGATCGCCTCGGCGACCCGCCGGTGGGCCCGGCTGCGGCGAACGCGAGTGAGTCCGTCGAAAATCGTCGCTCGCACGATGTTGTGCGCGAATCGATACTGCAACGGACCGGACTCGAGCACGAGCCGCGCCGCCACGGCTTCGTCGAGCGCAGTGAGCACGGCGTCTTCATCGAGCCGTCCCGCGGCGACGAGCACGTCGAGATCGAAGTCGGCTCCGATCACGGCCGCGAGCTCGAGCGTCGCGCTGGTGGCTTCGGACAGACGCGCGACACGGCGACCCACGACTTCGCGCACGCTCTCGGGCACGCCGAGCTCAGCGGGGGCGTGCACGGCCCACCGACCCTCGTCGACTGCCACGAGCGCACCGGTCTCGACGAGGTGGCGCTGCAGCTCGCGCACGAAGAACGGGTTGCCATCGGTGAGCGCGTGCACCATGTGCGCGAGCTCAGCGCCCGGCACTCCGAGGCTGTGTCCCGCAAACGCGTCGAGGAGATCGACCACGTCGTATTCGCGTAGACCCGCGAGCAGTTGGCGCTCGAGGCCTGGCACTCGATGCAGGTCGGCAAGCAATTCGGTGAGCGGATGACCGTGCCCGACCTCGGTGTCGCGGTACGCGCCCAGCAAGAGCAGCCGCGATCGTTCAGTCGAACGGAAGACGTGGCGCAGCAGGTGCAACGTGGGGCGAGTCGCCCAGTGCAGGTCGTCGAGCAGGAGGACGACCGGCGATTCCTGCGCCAACGCTTGCAGCCATTGGCTGACGGCGTCGAACAGGCGGTACTGCTCCGTCTCGGGATCGGCGTGGATGGGCGGCGCGAGGTCGACGAGCAGCGGCGCGATGTCGGGCACGAGCCGCACGAGCTCGCCGGCGAGTCGCCCCAGCACAGGAGCCGAGCCGGCCGCTTCGGCGTCGTCGATCGACTGCCGCAACGCCGTCGCGAACGGCTGGAACGGCACCTGGAGGCCGTCGTCGCAACGGCCGTGCAACACGACCGCGCCGTCGACGTACGCCTCGTGCGCGATCTCGATCGCGAGCTGCGTCTTGCCGATGCCGGGCTCGCCTGCGATGAGGAGCAGCCGGCGATCGCTGGCGCGCGCCGCGGTCCACGCGTCGCGGAGGTGATTCACCTCCGTGCCCCGTCCGACGAAACTCGGACTGCGCAGGCTGGCCAGCGCTGCCGGGAACGCGACCCGCTGGCGCGCGGCCGGCACGGGCGTCGGCACCGGCGCCGCCAAGGCAGGAGCGGGAGGCCGAGGGGTCGGGGGTGCGACGGGGGCCACGGGCGTGACCGGTACGGGCTCGGCGATCGCCTCGACGTGATCGAGCGCGGGATGGGCGACCGCGAACACCTGCTCGCCGCGAGCGAGGTCTCGCAACTCACGGAAGCCGAGGTCGATCAAGTTCGTGTCGTCGGGCAACGCGTCGACCACGAGATCGGCGGCGGCGGACGACAGCAGGATCTGACCGCCGTGAGCGACAGACCGTAAGCGCGACGCACGGTTGACCGTTCGGCCGAAGTAGTCGCCGTCGCGGGTCTCGGCTTCGCCGGTGTGGATGGCCATTCGAACCGACAGCCCGGTGGCGTCGCGCAACTTGCGCTGCGCGTTCAGCGCGGCCACGACGGCATCGCTCGCGCGCGTGAAAACACTGAACGTGGAGTCGCCTTCGCCTCTCGTCTTGAGCAGGCGTCCGCCTCCGGTCTCCACCGCGTCGGCGATGAGTCCGTCGTGCACCGCGATGAGATCGGCCATCGCGTTCGGGTCGTCCTCCCAGCGCGCGGTCGAGCCTTCGATGTCGGTGAGCAGGAACGTCACGACACCCGTGGGCAGGTCGAGCAGCAGGTGAGCCTGCAACCGCTCCACGAGTTCGGTCGCCGACCGGGGACGGCGCCTCGGGTCGGACGCGAGGCCGCGGCGGATGGCGCGCTCGATGGCGGCCGCGTTCGGCACACCGTCCCACTCCGGTCGGCCGCCGGTCGGGGGTGCACCGGTGAGGAGCGCAACCGCTGTCGCCGCGAGGCCGTAGACATCCGCCGCGCCGGACAACTCGCCGCTGCTCGATTCCGGCGCGGCGTAGCCCGGAGACCCGATCGACGCGAGCCCACCGTCGTCGCGGAAGCGCGAGATGCCGAAGTCCACGAGGACGACTCGACCTTCGGGTGTCAGCACGAGGTTGGCGGGCTTGACATCGCCGTGCACGATGCCTTGTCCGTGCAGATGATCGATGCCGCTAGCCGCTTGGCCGAGCCACGCCAGCACGCTCGACACCGGAAGCCCGGGATCACCCGTTTCCAGGAGGAGCGCGCCGAGGTCCGTTCCCTCGACCCAGTCCATGACGAGCACGTAGCCGTCCTCCCAGAAGAAGTCCTCGCGGACGAGGGGCAGGCTGGGATGCGGCCGCAACGACAGCAGGATGAACGCTTCGGCGAGAATGCGATCGCGGTGCTCGCCATCGACGACCGGGCGCATCTTGAGCGCGACGACGCGTCCGTGTTGATGGTCGAGTGCCTTCCACACCTCGCCTTGCCCACCGCGGCCGAGGACGTCGATCGCCTCGTAGCGATCGCGAATCAGCCTGCTGCTGCTCGACTGATCCATGTCGTCGCACCCGCAACGCCCACCGGGCCGCCCTTTGCTCGGTTCACTCTCGAAGGACCGGTGCTTTGCCCCTCAGCAGCACCGGCCTTCCGCCAATGCCAAAGGGTATCCGTTCGGTAAGTGTCAAACCAGTTCTAAATCAGGGTGGTGTGCGCCACCCGGCCCCATTACGAGAGCAGGGATCGACCGCCCTGGTCGAGCAGGTGGCGGGCCACGGCGCGGCCGAGCGATTGCGGGTCTTCAGCCGCGGCGCGGTAACGGAGGATGACTCGACCATCGAGCGACGCGAGCAGACCCTCGAGCTGCACCTCCTCCCCAACGGTGGCGTAGGCGCCGGCGGGAAGGTCGCAGTCGCCACCGAGCTCGTCGAGAAAGGCTCGCTCGGCGTCGACGGCGCGGCGGCTGTCGCGGTGTTCCACGTGGGCGAGGGCGGCGCGCGCTTCCTCGTCGTCCGACCGGCATTCGATCGCGAGCGCCCCTTGCGCAACTTGCGGCAGCATCACCGACGTCGGCAGCACGTCAGCAAGTCGATCGGCCAAGTCGAGCCGTTGCAGTGCGACAGCAGCCACGACGATGGCGTCAAAGCCCGCGACCTTCGCGAGACGCGTCGCGATGTTGCCGCGCAGTCCATCGAAGGTCAGATCGGGACGTAGATCGGCGAGCTGGGCGCGACGACGCACCGAGCCGGTCGCGACTCGTGCACCGGGCGGAAGATCGGCGAGCGGGGTGCCGACGAGAGCGTCGCGTGGGTCGCCACGCTCGGGAACCGCCGCGAGTACGAGTCCGTCGATCGTTCCGGACGGAAGGTCCTTCGCCGAGTGAACCGCGAGATCGGCCCGACCGTCGAGCACCGCGGCCTGCACCTCTTTGACGAACACACCCTTGCCCCCCATCGCCCAGATGGGTTCGTCCTGATCGCGGTCACCGGACGTTTCCACGGCGACGAGTTCGACGTCGGTGGGGAGCAGCGACCCCACGTAGTTCGCTTGCCAGCGGGCCAGTTCGCTCCCCCGCGTCGCGATGCGCAGCGGCCGTAGCGTCAAATGCCGAAGAGGTCGCGCAGCGCGTCGGACAACCGGTCGCCCTTCGCGGTACCGGCGGCATCCTTCAGCCGCACGGTCGGTTCGTGGAGCAGCTTGGCCACGATGCCCTTCGTGAGAGCGTCGACCGCCGCCCGCTGCGCGTCGTCGAGGCCCGACAAACGCGTCGCGAGACGGTCCAGCTCCGCAAGCCGCACGTCTTCGGCGTGCTCGCGCAACGCGGTGACGAGCGGCGCGGCTTCGCGAGCGGTGGTGGTGGCGTGATACCGGCGCACCTCGTCTTCGACGATGGCCTGCGCGCGATGCGCCTCGCGTTGACGCCCCTCGACGCCCACGGCGACAAAGCGGCGAAGATCGTCCATGTCGAGCAACGTGACGCCGTCCAGAACACCGGCGGAGGGATCAACGTCGCGCGGCATGGCGATGTCGACGATGAGCAACGGGCGTCCGTCGCGATGACCCATCGCCGACGCGAGATCGGCGTGTTCGAGCATGATCGTGCTGGCACCGGTCGACGTGAGCAGCACATCGGCCGTGAGCAGTTCGGCGGGCAGCTCCGCGAGGCGAGCGGCGCGACCGCCGATGCGCGTCGCGAGCTCTCGGGCCGTCTTCCACGTGCGGTTGACCACGACGACGTCGCTCGCACCCGCCGCGCCGAGCGACGTGGCCATGACTTCGCCCATCTCGCCCGCGCCGAGCAGCAGCATGCGACGGCCGGCGAGCGTGCCGAGGCGATCTGTGGCCATGGCGACGGCCGCCTGGGCGACCGACGTGATGCCTCGGCCGATGCCCGTCTCGGTGCGGACGCGCTTGCCGACTTCGAGCGCTTGGCGGAACAGGAGGTTCAGGGCAGCACCGGTCGTGCCTTCGTCGCGGGCCCGTTCCCACGCGGTGCCGACCTGGCCGAGGATCTCGCTCTCGCCGAGCACGGCGGAGTCGAGCCCCGCCGCGACGCCGAACAGGTGCAGTACCGCCGCGTCGTCGTAGTGGACGTAGAGATGGTCGGCGAACTCCTCGACCGGCAGGAAGGACAGGTCGACGAAGAAGTTGCGGACGTCTTCGTAGCCGCCGTGGAATTTCTCGGCGATCGCGTAGACCTCGATGCGGTTGCACGTCGAGAGGACGACCGCTTCCGACAGGTTGGTGCGCGAGCACAGGTCGTGCAGGACCTTCGGCAAACGAGCGTCGTCGACCGCCGTGCGCTCGAGGAGGTCGAGCGGTGCAGTCCGGTGGTTCAGTCCGATGACGACGACAGACACGCCTGGAGGCGCTCCTTGGCTTCGGCGAGATCACCCTCGCGGATCA
>JBEEFW010000141.1:0-5807 GCA_041166385.1 Acidimicrobiaceae bacterium
GACGACTCGATCGCTACTGACGGCTGCGGGCGACGCATTGCTCGATGACCGTCGCCCTCTGTCGCTCGACGAGCTCGCCGCATTGGCGGAGCTGCCCGACGACACGGTGCCCGCGCTGGCTTCGCTCGCCCACGAGGTTCGCCTTGCATGGTGCGGGCCCGAGGTCGAGGTGGAGGGCATTCTGTCGGCCAAGACCGGCGGTTGCCCGGAGGACTGCAACTTCTGCTCGCAGTCCGCGCAGTTCGACACACCGGTGAAGGCCACGCCGTTCCTCGACGCCGACGAGATCATCAAGGCTGCGCAAGAGACCGCGGAGCTGGGCGCGAGCGAGTTCTGCATCGTGCTCGCGGTGCGCGGCCCGAACCCGATCGTGATGGACCAACTCGTGCGCATCGCTCCACTCGTGCGGGAGCGGACCGGACTGAACGTCGCGGTCTCGGCCGGCATCCTCACGAGTTCGCAAGCCACACGGCTCGCCGCTGCGGGCGTGCACCGTTACAACCACAACCTCGAGACGGCGCGCTCGTTCTTTCCGGAGATCGTCACAACGCACACATGGCAGGAGCGCTTCGACACGTGCGCGCTGGTGCGCGAGGTCGGGATGGAGCTGTGTTGCGGCGTTCTCCTCGGAATGGGAGAGACCGTGGCGCAGCGCATCGAGTTGCTCGGCCAGTTGCGCGAGGCCGCCCCCGTCGAGGTACCGATCAACTTCCTCAACCCGCGTCCGGGAACGCCGCTGGGCGATCGTCCGCTCGTCGAACCACTCGAGGCCATCCGGTGGATCGCGTTGTTCCGGCTCGCCCTGCCCGACGTCATCCTCCGGTATGCGGGCGGGCGTGAGGTCACGTTGCGCGAGCTCCAGTCGCTCGGCATGACCGCGGGCATCAACGCGCTCATCGTTGGCAACTACCTCACCACGTTGGGGCGCTCGCCGGCCGATGACCTGCAGATGCTCGACGATCTGCGCATGCCCATCGGAGCCCTGTCGAAGGCGATCTAGGTGTTCTGCGTCGGCTGCGGGCGGACCAGCGACGAATGCGACGGTGCTTGCCGGCGGTCGCTCGATCCGCCTCGCTACTGCCCTCAGTGCGGCAAGCGCATGCGCGTGCTCGTGACGCCCACCCGGGCGGAGGCGTCGTGCAAGGAACACGGTCCAGTCGCTGTGTCCTGAGTTCGGATCGTCACCTGTCGCGGCACTTGTCGCGAACGCGCCCTACGAGGTACTGCCCTCGCGCGGCCTGTCGCCGTACGATGACCGTGCGTGCCTGAAACGCGTTTCTTCGACTTCGCTCTGGACCTACTGGCTGTCGGAGGCTTCGACGGCAAGCTTCGGCGCGTCAACCCGGCGTGGACGGCCACGCTCGGTTGGACGCAGGAGGAGCTGCTCGCCAGCCCGTACGCGAACCTCTTCCATCCCGACGACCTCGACAGCAACCTCGACCAGATCAGCCAGACGGCGACCGGCGTCGAAACAGTGTCGTACGAGACGCGGCTGCGGTGTCGCGACGGCTCGTATCGATGGGTGTTGGCCAGTGTGCGCTCCGACCGAGCCGCGGGCGAGGTGTACATCGTCGCGAAGGACATCCACGAACGGCGTGACGCCGAGGAGCAGTTGCGCTCCGCTGAGGCCGAGTTGCGGTTCCGGGTCGGAGTCGAGGATCTCGTCACGAGCATGTCCACCGTGTTCCTGGGTGCGCACGAAGACGAGCTACCGGCAGTCGTGCAGGACGCGCTCGAGCAACTCTGCGGCTACTTCGGCCTCGACCGCGCCTACGTACTCAAGTCAGCCGAATCGGCCGCGGGCATCGAGCTCTTCGTTGAATGGTGGGCCGAGGGCGTTCCACAACTGAACACCCCGATCCCGTCGCTGCCAGTTGACGCGCAACGGTTCTGGGTGCGCTCACTGCGCAGCGGGCAATCGGTGCACGTTCCGGACGTGACTCGCGACATCCCGGAGGGCGGTGAAACCGCAATGGCGGCGTTGCACGCCGATGGCGTGCAGTCGATTCTGTTCGTGCCCCTCCGGGCGCGTGACGCGCAGGTCGGCTTCATGGGCTTCGAAGGACGCCGGAACCCGTGCACATGGAGCGACGAGTCCGTGTCGTTGATGCGAACTGTCGGCGAGCTCTTCGTCAGCGCGGTCGATCGCAGCCGCGCCGAGGCTGCACTGGCCAGTGCCGCCGCCGAGCTCGCGCAGAGGAACGAGGAGCTCGAGCGGTCGAACCGCGAACTCGAGCAATTCGCGTCGATCGTGTCGCACGACCTGAAGTCGCCGTTGCAAGTCGTCCGCGGGTTTGTCGAGCTGCTGGGTCGTCAGGCCGAGTCCAACCCGGAGCAGGCCAGCGACGCCTCGACGTATGTGGCTGCCGCACTCCGAGGCGCGGCGCGCATGGACCGTCTCATCGACGACCTCCTCGCGTACTCGCGCGCTGGGCAGCGCCCGGCCGAGCTGGTGCCCGTCGATCTCGACGTCATCGCCAGCGAGGTGCTGGCCGACAGCGCCGCGCTCATCGACGAGACCGACGCGATCGTGAAGGTCGGACCGCTGCCGACGGTGCCCGGCGACGCGACGCAGCTCCGACAGCTCCTGCAGAACCTGATCACGAATGCCATCAAGTTCCGGCGTGTCGGAGTCACACCCGAGGTGTCGGTCACCGCGGAGTCAGATGGCGACCGCTGGCTCATCGATGTGGCCGACAACGGGATCGGCATCGATGCCGAACATCGCGACGAGATCTTTGCGATGTTCAGTCGCCTCCATCACGGCGATCGGCCCGGAAGCGGGATCGGGCTGGCGATCTGCGCACGGGTCGTGGCGAACCACGGCGGGTCGATCTGGGTGGAGGACGTCGACCGCGAGGGCAGCCTGCTGCGCTTCACGTTGGCAAGGAAGGCCACGTCGTCGGCCTAACCTGCGATCGGTGAGCGACCAGCAAACCGAGCCGCGAACGACCGACGGTGACACCGACGACTCTGGCGACGTCGCGCACTACGCCCGCAAGGAAGACATCACCCGAGCCGCGATCGAAGGCGGGCTCGTCACCGCGCTGTGCGGCGCGAGGTTCCAGCCGGTCCGCGACCCGCAACGCTTTCCCGTCTGCACGCCGTGCGCCCGCCTGCTCGAGCAGTTCGACCAGCGCTCCTTCAGCTGACCGCGTCGCGCACCCAGCCCTGGAACGCCGCGAGCCCGGCCTCGTGACGCGGGCTCAGCCAACCCTCGACGTAGATGCCGCTGTCGAGGTTGCGTTGCACGGCCTCGCAGATGGCCTTGTCCTCGTTGGTCACCTCTGTCGACATCCGCACGACCTCGTCGTTCTCGGCGGCCGAGGGATCGTTGAAGGCATACGAGTAGCGCAACCGGGTGTGTCCGGGACTGATCGGGTCGTACCGCTCGACGCACATGCCGTCGGGATAGAGGTTGAGCGCGAGGTTCGGCCACCGCCACAGCCAACGACCCTGGTTCAGCGCACCGTCGCGCGCGGGCGCGCTGTGACGGACCCAACGATGGCGATCGTCGACGTCGACTCGATACTGCTTGGCGTCGATCTCCTTGTTGAGACCCGGATGCACGAGCGGGATGTGATATCCCTCGAGGTAGTTGTCGGCGTAGGTCTTCCAGTTGCACTCGAGGTGGTGCTCGCGTTCCACCGCCGGAGCAAAACGCTCGATGCCAAACGGTTCGCATGCGTCGATGAATGTGCCGAGCGCGTCGAGCAAGGGCAGCGCGTCGTGCTCGAGATCGAGGTTGACGAAGACGAGACCCCGCCAGGTGTCGACCCGAACCGGCTCGAGGCTGATCGCGTCGCAGTCGAGCTCCTCACCGAAGTCACGCGCCGATCGCAGCCCGCCGTCGAGTCCGTAGGCCCACCCGTGGTAACGGCAGACCAGACTCGGGACGCGCCCGGTGCCGGGCCCGACGAGCGGGCCGGCGCGGTGGCGACACACGTTGTGGTGCGCACGAAGCCCACCGTGCTCGTCGACGACCACGAGCACATTCCACCCGGCAATGTCTGCGGCGACGTAGTCGCCCGCCGACTGCAGCTGCCCGGCCAAGCCGAAGAACAGCCACGACCGACCGAAGATGCGTCGGCGCTCGAGCTCGTGCACCGCCGGGTCGCCGTACCACGAGCTGGGCAACGTCGTCGTTGTCACATGATCAGTGTGACAGGCTCAGCGCACGACCCAAGGGGGGACTGATGGTGCGCACGCGTGCGCTCGTTGTAGTTCTGTTCGCGGCAACACTGGCCGCGTGCGCGTCCGACTCGCCTGATCAGTCGGCTGGTCCCGCGCCCTCCGCGCCGTCGTCAGCGGCGCCGAGCTCGACCATCCCGGCCCCCGCCGGCTTGCCCGAGTTCTACTCGGTACCCGACCCGCTTCCGGCGGGGCAGCCCGGCGACGTCATCAAGTCTGAACCGGTGCCCAGTGCGACGCTCCACGGAACGTTGACGCGGGTGATGTACCACTCGCGATCGCTGCAAGACGGAGACATCCCGGTGACCGGTCTTGTCGCCGTGCCCTCGACACCGCCGCCGGAAGGGGGCTACCCCGTGATCTCCTGGGCGCACGGTACGACCGGCATCGCTGACCAATGCGCGCCCTCATTGGCGCCGGACGGCTACGCCGATCTGGCGAACGCGCTCCTCGATGCAGGGTACGTCGTGGTCGGTACCGACTACGAAGGCCTCGGCACCCCGGGACGGCACCCGTACATCGTCGGCGACAGCGAGGCGCGCGGCACACTCGACATGGTCCGCGCCGCTCGCAACCTGCCCGACGTGCACGCCAGCGACCGGTACCTGGTGTGGGGACATTCGCAGGGCGGACACGCGGCGATGTTCGCGTTGCACATCGCCGACACGTGGGCGCCGGAACTGCATCTCGTCGGCGTGGTCGCTGGCGCGCCGCCGTCGCAGCTGTCGCTCTTCTATCCGGTGCTGCAGGCGGGCCCGTTCAAGTACTACCTCCTCTTGGCCGCCGCGGGTTTCCACGCGGCCTACGGCGATCAAGGCGCGCCCCTCGATCCTGTGCTCACCCAGGCCGGCATCGATGCCTTGGGCGCGGTGGACGAAGGTTGTGCCGGCGACGTCGGTCGCGCCACAGCCGATCTGTCCACGACCAACCTGACGAAGGCAGACCCGGCCAGCATTCCCGCGTGGGCGAAATTGCTGAACGACAACGATCCCGGCAAGTTCACATCGCCGGCAAACGAACCGCTCCTCATCATCCACGGCGGTAGCGACGAGTTGATCCCGGTGGTTTCGTCGTCGCTGCTGTTCGATCAGCTGTGCAAGATCGGCCAGGTCGAACAGCGGTGGGTCTATCCCGGTCAGACGCACGGTGGAGTGGTTGGTCCGTCCTTCGGCGACATGCTCACGTGGATCAACGACCGCTTCGCGGATCAGCCCGCTCCTGATCCCGCGGCGCCGAGCGGACAGCCCGACGTCGAAGCGCAACGCTGCCCGAAGTGAGCAGGCGGTTCGTCGTCTACGGGGCCGGTGGCATCGGTGGCGTGCTCGGAGCGCGCCTCTTCGAATCCGGGCACGACGTGGCCCTGATCGCGCGTGGTGCGCACGCCGAGGCCATCCGCGACCGCGGTCTCGTCGTAGAATCGCCCGACTCCACCGTGACCTTGCGCATCGAGACGGTCACGACTCCCGAACAGCTCGCATGGACGAGCGGTGACGTGGTTCTGCTCGCGATGAAGAGTCAGGACACAGCGGACGCCATCGACGCCCTCGTGGATCTCGTCGACAGCGCGACCCCGATCGTGTCGGTGCAGAACGGCGTTGCCAACGAGCGCGTTGCGC
>JBEEFW010000142.1:0-19686 GCA_041166385.1 Acidimicrobiaceae bacterium
TGCAGAGGTAGAAGCGCCGCTCGGTCTCGACGACGAACGAGAACATCGGTGCGACGTCCTTGTACTCCTTGTACAGCCTCAGCTCGAGATCGGCCTCGTACTGCTCGAGGTCCTCGGTGGACATGGCGCCATGGTACGGCAGCCGTTACAAGAAGGATGTCGAACCCGCGGGCCAGACCTTTGCGATGGCCCGCCCGATCACGGAGCTCTCGGTGATCGGGCCGATGAAGCGGCTGTCTCGGGAGTCGCCGCGGTTGTCCCCCATCACCCACAGATCGCCTTTGGGGATTGTCGTCGGCCCGAACGCGTCGGTCGTGACTCCTGGTGGGAGGTACGGCTCGATGAGCAGGCGGCCGTCGATGTACACGTGCCCACCGCGGCCTTCGACGGTCTCACCGGGCAGACCAACGACGCGCTTGATGAGGATCTCCTCCGTCGGTTTGGTGATCCCAACGCCTTCGAAGATGCCGCGCACGACACGGACGGGCAACGGGCTGTCGTCGACGGTGGTGTCCTCCGGCGACGGGAACACGATGATGTCGCCGCGTCGGGGCTCGTGCAGCCGATACGCGAGCTTCGAGACGATGACGCGGTCGCCGACGTGCAGCTGCGGCTCCATCGAGCCGGACGGGATGTAGAACGCCTGCGCGACGAACGTCTTGAGGACGAACGCGACCACGAGCGCGATGAGTGCGAGGACCGGTAGCTCGAGTAGTCCACGTCGCCACGGACTGTGCCCGGTAGCGGGCACGTGGAGCCCTTAGCGCTTTTCTTTGATCTTTGCGGCCTTACCGATGCGGTCGCGCAAGTAGTAGAGCTTCGCCCGGCGCACTGCGCCTCGGGTGACGGGTTCGATCTTGGCCACGACCGGCGAGTGCACGGGGAACGTGCGCTCGACACCGACGCCGTAGCTCACCTTGCGCACCGTGAAGGTCTCGCGCACGCCTGAGCCCTGCCGACGGATGACGACCCCTTGGAAGACCTGCACCCGCTCCTTGTTGCCCTCGACCACCCGGACGTGCACCTTCAGGGTGTCGCCGGGAGAGAAGGCCGGAATGTCGTCACGCAGGTTCTCGGCGTCGATGAGATCTGTCGGGTTCATTGCGCGTCTGCTCCAGGAGCATTGTCGGGGGACGCAGCAGGATAGGCGATGCCCAGCTCGCCCTCCAACAGTGCCGCCTCCTCGTCGGAGAGCCCACCACGATCGGCGATCAAGTCCGGACGGGCCTCGAGCGTGCGTGCGATCGCCTGCGCCCGCCGCCAGCGGGCGACGCGGGCGTGGTCACCGGAGCGCAGCACGTCGGGCACCTCCCACCCGCGGAACTCCGCCGGCCGGGTGTACTGCGGGTACTCGAGCAGCCCTTCGGCGAACGACTCGTCGCCGGCCGACTCGGCGTTGCCCATCACGCCCGGGACAAGCCGGGCGACGACCTCGAGCACCGCCATGGCCGCGACCTCACCGCCGCCGAGCACGTAGTCGCCGATCGAGAGCTCGTCGTCCACGAGATGCTCCCGCACTCGGGCGTCGACGCCCTCGTAGCGGCCGCACAACAACGAGAAGCCGTCGAGCGCGGCCAACTCCTGCCCCATCGCTTGATCGAGCCGGCGGCCGCCCGGTCCCAGTAGGAACAGCGGACGCGGCGGGGCAACGCTCTCCACCGCGCGGAACAGCGGCTCGGGCATCAGGACCATCCCTGCGCCCCCGCCGAACGGCGCGTCGTCGACGGAGCGGTGCGGATCGTTCGCGCCGGACCGCAGATCGTGGACGCGAACATCGATCAGCCCGCGCTCGCGGGCCTTGCCGAGCAGGCTCTCGGAAGCGAAGTCGTCGACCATCGCCGGAAAAATGGTGAAGACGTCGATCCTCAAAGGTCGAACAGTCCCTCAGGAGGATCGATCACGACCGTGCCGTCCGCACGGCGCTCGACGACGAACAACACCGGTACGAGGGCGCCGTTGTCGAGTACCAGCAGATCACTGGCGGGGTTCGCCTGCACGGCCTCGACGACGCCGACGATTCCACCGTCGGTGCCCATCACGGGTGCTCCGATCAGGTCGTGGACCCACAACTCGTCGGGGTCGTCGAGTGGTTCGGCCTGCAACGTCCGACCCTGCAGTTCCTCCGCTTGCTCGCGCGACAGCACGCCGACGAACGACACGATGAAGTGCTTCTGATGCGGCCGGGAGGCCTCGACCTCGAGCGCTCGACCATCGGCGATCAAGGTCGTTCCAGGCGCGACCCGCTCGACGCGATCGGTGATCAGCGAGACGATGACTTCTCCCCGCAACCCGTGGGCCTTCTTCACGCGGCCCACTTCCAATCTCGTCGGCTGCGAGCGCTCGCTGCGCTCGCTGTCTCCGCCGACTGCCGGCTCGTCGCTGGCGCTCCCTTCGCCGGCCTGTGACCGAGCGCTCATGGGGTTCGCTATTCGACGAAGTCGACGTCGACGGACGCGCCGTCGCGCACCGCCGCCGCCCGCACGACCGTACGGATCGACTGCGCGATGCGACCGCGCTTGCCGATCACACGGCCCATGTCGCCTTGGGTCACCCGCACTTCGATCGTCGTGCCGCGTCCGCCCTCGCGCACGTCGACCTCGACGCCGTCAGGGTCCTCGACGACCGCCTTCACGAGGTACTCACACACATCGCGCGCCGTAGCCGCGGGAATCGTGTTGGCGTCGACATCGAGATCGTCGTCGCTCGCCTCGACATCGTCGATCTGGTTGGCGTTCACATCTTCGACGTCGTCGACGTCATCCACGTCGCTCATGAAGGCTTCGCGCCCTTGAACTCGTCCCAAGCGCCCGACAGCTGCAGGATCCGCTGCACCCGGTCGGTGGGCTGGGCGCCTTTGCGCAGCCAGGCGACGGCCTTGTCGTTGTCGATCACGATCTTCGAGGGCTCTTGGCGAGGCTCGTACGTGCCGACGATCTCGATGAACCGGCCGTTGCGGGGCGAGCGTGAGTCGGCCGCGACGACGCGGTACGTCGGCTGCTTCGTCTTGCCCATTCGCATGAGTCGCAGCTTCACGGCCACAGTGCATACATCCTTCGTGTGAGGGGACCGGCAAGTCTGCTCGGTCGGTAGGGATCAGTTCAACCCCGGGAAGCCATCATCGCCGATTCCGGGGATGGAGAACGGCGGCGGCTTGCCGGTGGCGGGTTTCGTGCCCTTCGGGGTGACGCGCCCGCCGGACGGCTTGCCCTTGCCCTTGGCCTTCTTCATCTTCCGGCCCAGGCCAGGGACGTTGCCCATGCGCTTCATCATCTTCTGCACGTCGGCGAACTGCTTGATCAGCGCACTCACGTCGCCCGGCATGACCCCACTGCCCGCGGCAATGCGACCCCGTCGTGACCCGTCGATCAGCCCCGGGTTGGCTCGCTCCTGGGGGGTCATCGACCGGATGATCGCCTCGATCCGGTTGATCTCGTTGTCGTCGATCTCCTGGTTCTTGACCTCTTTGGGGAGCCCCGGGATCATGCCGACGAGGTTGCCGAGCGGCCCCATCTTGCGGACCTGCTGGAGCTGCTCGAGGAAGTCTTCGAAGGTGAACTGCCCTTCGAACATCTTGGTGGCCGCGACCTCGGCCGCTTCCTTGTCGTAGACCTGTTCGGCCTTCTCGATGAGCGTGAGCACGTCGCCCATCCCGAGGATGCGGCCAGCGAGCCGGTCGGGATGGAACTGATCGAAGTCGGCGAGCTTCTCGCCCGTCGATGCGAAGGCGATGGGCCGACCGACGACTTCTTTGACCGACAAGGCCGCGCCGCCGCGCGCGTCGCCGTCGAGTTTCGTGAGGATCACGCCATCGAGCGCGAGGGTCTGATGGAACGCTTCCGCCGTCGTGACCGCGTCTTGACCGGTCATGGCGTCGATGACGAGGAACGTGTAGTGCGGTTCGACCGCGCCGGAGATGCGACGGACCTCGGCCATCATCTCCTCGTCGATCGCCAACCGTCCGGCGGTGTCGACGATGGCGACGTCGCGCCCGATGCGTCTCGCTTCCTCGACGCCCTTTCGAGCGGTCTCGACGGGATCCCCGGGCTCGGAGAAGACGGGCACGTCGATCTGCTGGCCGAGCGTGCGCAGCTGGTCGACGGCCGCCGGTCGTTGGAGGTCGGCGGCAATCAGCAACGGGTTGCGGCCTTGTTGCTTGAACCAACGAGCGAGCTTGGCGGCGTTCGTGGTCTTACCGGAACCCTGGAGCCCCGCCATCAGGACGACCGTCGGCGGCTTCGATGCGAAGGTCATCCGCATCGTCTCGCCGCCCAGGGTGTTGATCAGCTCCTCATGGACGATCTTGATGACTTGTTGCGCAGGGTTCAGCGCCTGGCTGAGCTCGAGCCCGATGGCGCGCTCGCGGATGCGCGCCTGCATGCTGCGGACGACTTTGAAGTTGACGTCGGCTTCGAGCAGCGCCAGCCGGATCTCGCGTAGGACTTCGTCGACGTCTTCCTCACGAAGACGGCCGTGACCACGGAGTCGTTTGAAGATTCCATCGAACCGGTCGGACAAGGCCTCGAACATGCGAGGGTCGAGCGTACCGGCCGCGCTCGGCGAGTCTTTACTTGCCGGGTTCGATCGTGTTCGGAGGCCCGCTCGGCGCCGTCGTCGGATCTTGTGCCGGTTGCGGTTCGATACCCGCCGAGCCCTTGTCGACGGAACCGCTTGAGCCCGCGCCCGTGTCCACGCCGGGCGGAGGCAGGAGGAAGCTCTCGTCGATGGCCAGCGCTGTCGGTCCCGTGCCATCGCTCATCGTGAAGCGGTAGGCCGGGACGAGCCAGCCCTGGTCGTCAGTGAAGCTCTGCGCGAACAGCAACACCTGCTCGGCCCCGATGAGCGTGATCTCCTGCGGCGGCGGCGGTGCGATCGTGTCGACCGGTGGCTCGTCGATCGGCAAGCAATAGAGGCTGGAGTTCGTGGGAGCGCCCGACTCGTCACACGGCGGAACGAACGTCGGATGCGGCATCGGATCCGTCGGTTGCGCGTCGGGGCTCGCGCTCTGCGCAGCGGTAGCGGTCCGCGTGTCATAGGCCATCATCGGCACCGGTCCGATGAGGCCCTTGCCGTTGTTGAGATTGTCGATCGCGGCGCGAGTACCGAGCAACGGGTACTCGTCGGCGGCCACCGGTCGACCGATCACGCCGTTGGCGTAGTCGACCACGCCGCGCTCGCCGATCGTCACGGTCGACGTGAAGCCTTCCGTCGGCAGCCCTTCGACGATCGGGTCGACGCGCACGGACCACTGGGTCACGAAGTCGTCGATCGTGACCGATGCGTGCGCAACGTCGATCCCCGCGCGCTCCAGCAGCGCGAGGGCCGACGCTCGGGCGTCCTCTTGCGAAGGCAGATCCGCAGGATGTTGCGGGATGGTGGTCTCTGGTACGGGGCAGTCCGCGTTCGGCGCGCACGCAACCGCGACGCCACTCGACGACGAGACGCCCCCACCCGCTGACTGCCTCGTGTAGCCCCAGTAACCCGACGGCGTCGCCGACAGCTGCTCGTCACCATTGATGAACGTGCTGTTGGCATCGGGTTCGATGCCAGTGAAACCGAACGCGTCCGCAAGTCGGCGAACGAACTCGGTACCGGGACGATCGATGCGGTACGCGCGTGCGGATCCGTCGAGCGCGGGCAGGTTCGCCCCGGCCTTGTAGACGACGCCGCCGTAGGGATACAGCGCGATGTCGGCCGACGGTGCTCCGAGCGCCGCCGTCTCGCCTGCGGCCCCACCAGCGAGGATCGGCAGCCGGGCGGGGGTGTGCTTCGAATCGCCCCGCTGGGCGATCACGGCACCGAGTGCTGCCAACGGGACGACGACGGCGACGAGAATCGCCAGGACACGAGACCTCATGGTCGGGTTGGACGGCTAGTTGTGGCCGTTGGTTCCCGTGACGGTGAGGAGGTTCTCCACGGCCATCACGCCCGGCACGCTGTTGACGGTGCGCTCGAGGTCCGCTCGTGCGGTGGCATGTGGAACGGCACCCGAGAGCACGACCCGTCCGCCCTCGACGGCGATCTCCGGCTGCGGGAGGTGCCACGTACGAGGTGAGTGGCTCAGCTCGAAGCGCACGAGCTCGCCGAGCTCCGGATCCGACGGCGGCACCACGCCCTTGAGCACCGCCTGGAGCTTCGCCCGCAGCTCACGGCCGGGGCCGGGAGCGATGAGCAAGCCGACGGCGATTCCGAGGCCGAACACGAACAAGCGCCGGTACCCGAACAGCCGACCGGTGCGATAGCCCGTCTTCGCGGCCACCTTCGTCGCGGTCGTTCCGACCTTGATCGGGAAGAGGACGAGGCGCACGACCAACATGTGCCCGAGGGTAGTCCTGCCTATTCCCGGGGGCTACGAGAACAAGGCTTCGACGAATTCCTCCTCGTCGAAGACCACCAGGTCATCGGCCGTCTCGCCGAGACCGACGAGTTTCACGGGAATGCCGAGCTCGACCTGGATGGCGAGCACGATGCCCCCTTTGGCTGACCCGTCGAGCTTCGTCAGCACGACCCCGGTGACCTCGACAGCTTCGGTGAATTGCTGGGCCTGCACCAGACCGTTCTGGCCCGTGGTCGCGTCGAGCACCAACAACACCTCGGTGACCTTCCCGGGATCGCGATCAGCGACTCGCCGCACCTTGCGCAGCTCTTCCATCAAGTTGGTCTTCGTGTGCAGCCGTCCGGCCGTGTCGGCGAGCACGAGGTCGGCACCCTTCGCGGCCGCGTGCTCGACCGCATCGAAGATCACCGAGCTCGGGTCGCCGCCTTCGCTGCCGCGCACGACGTCGGCGCCGACACGATCGGCCCACAGCCCGAGTTGCTCGGCTGCGGCCGCGCGAAACGTGTCACCCGCGGCCATCACCACGGTGCGGCCCTCCGCGATCTCACGCTGGCCGACCTTGCCGATCGTGGTCGTCTTGCCCACACCGTTGACGCCGACGAACAGCCACACGTTCGTTTGACCGGCATCGAAGCGGAGCGACCGGTCGCCCGCGAGCCGCGCCTTCATCTCCGCCTTCAACGCGTCGAGCAGCGCCTGTGGATCGGTGATGCCTTCGTCCTTCACGCGCGCTCGCACCGCGTCGAGCAACTCCGTGGTGGGGCGCACGCCGACGTCGGCCCGCAGCAGCGCCTCTTCCAAGTCGTCCCACGTGTCGTCGTCGATCTTCGATCTGGACAGGACCGAACCCACGGCACCGCTGAACGCGCTCCGCGCCTTGGCCAGACGGTCGCGAAACGACGGTTTGACCGGAGCGATGACCTCGGGTTCCGGCTCCGGCGGGGCGATGACCTCCGGCTCTCGCGGCGGAGCCAGGACGTCGGCCGGTGGCCGCGTGACCGGTCTGGCCGGCGGCGCCTTCGGTGGCTCGAGCTCGACCCCCTTGCGCGGACGGCGAACGACCAACACGGCGGTGACCGCAATGACCAGCAGCACCGTGACGAGGAAGACAACCGTGCCAGCGTTCATGCGGCGAACCTATCCCCTCTCGTTCTTGCGTTGATCAACCACCGCATACGGGGTTGCGCAGCGCAAGAACGCGTGTGATCGCACGCCGAAAATGAACCGGTCCCCCTAGCGCCGGCGGGGATGGCACCAGGGGGACCGGAGATTGGGTGGCTACTTGGTCTTCGTCGACCCGAGCACGACCTCGATCGTTTGTGACTTGCCATCTCGCACGAACGTGACGTGCACCGTGTCGCCCGGCTGGTGCGAACGCACGCGGGCGCCGAGCTCGATCGAATCGCGCACGGGCGCGCTGTCGAGCCCGGTGATGCGGTCGCCCTCCTGCAGCCCGGCCTTGTCGGCAGGCGAGCCAGCGGTGACGCCCACGATGATTGCGCCATCACCGACGATCGCGGTGGTCTGTGAGTCCGAGCTGATTCCGAGGAACGCGAACTCCACGGGTTCCCCCGCCACGATCTTGTCGGCGACTGCCTTGGCGAGATCGATCGGCACGAGGAACCCGACGCCGACGTTCTCTCCGGTCTGCGTGATGATGGAGTCGCTCATGCCGAACACGCGTCCTTGACGGTCGGCGACGGGTCCGCCGGAGTTGCCGGGGTTGATCGGCGCATCGATCTGATACATGTCGATCGCGCCGCCGGGTGTCTCTTGCGGACGATCGACGGCGCTGACGATTCCGGCGGTGACGGTCTGATCGAGCCCGAAGGGCGATCCGATGGCGACAGCCGTCTGGCCGACTTCGACCTTGATGCCGAGCGCGAGGTTGGCGACCTGCATGTTCTCAACCGGATCGATCTTCACGACGGCGACATCGCTGGCGTCGTCCGCCCCGATGACCTCACCCTTGTGCAACGACCCATCGGCCAGCCGGACATTGACGGTCTTGCCCGCGCCCTCGACGACGTGCGCGGCGGTGAGGATGTGGCCGTCCTGGTCGTACACGAAGCCAGAGCCGAGGCCTTGTCGTGTCTCGATCTGGACGACGGCGGGACTGACGGCGGCCGCCACTGCGGCAATCGGCTCCTCGGCGTTCGGGTCGACGATCTTGGTCGAGCCCGACCTCGTGGCCACCGCGCTCGGCGTGAGCTTCGAGTTGCTGTCCTCCGTGGCGCGAGCGAAGACGAAGCCACCGCCGAGGAGCGCCGCGCAGAGCGCAATCGCGGCGACCACCCGCCGCCCCCGCCGAGGGCGCGAGGAACCCATCGACGGGGGCGGGAAGGGCGGAGGGGGAGGCGGCGGTGGCGGGGGGACGGTCGCGATCGGTGCCGTGATCGGTGCCCACGAGGGCGCGTCGCTGACAGGCGGTTCCGGCGACGGCCACGTCGGCGGCCGCATGCCCTCCCAATCCACGCCACTCACTGCTGCCTCACTGCGGCGAACCTATCGACGGTTCGGTAAAGCGAGCGCAAAGAGGGTGATCAGCACGGCGGAAGCCACAGGACGAACGTCGAGCCCTTGCCGCGTTCCGACGCGACCGCAACGGTGCCACCGTGTCGGTCGGCGATCTCGCGCACGATCGTGAGGCCGAGTCCGCTCCGGCGTTCGCCGTGGTCGTCGTCCGCCTGCCCTGGAGCGCGCCAGAACCGCTCGAAGACCGCGTCCTGATCCTCGTCGGCAATGCCCGGACCCTCATCGGCCACCGAGATGTACGCCCAGCTGTCCTTCACACCGGCCTCGACCGTCACCGTGGTACCCGTCGGAGCGAACCGCACCGCGTTGCCGATGAGGTTCGCAAGCGCTTGTTTCAGCGCCGTGCGGTCGCCGTTGACCTGTACGTCGGTCAGCGCGCGGTGTTGGAGCGTGACCCCGCGAGCCTCGGCCGGGGCGATGAACTCGTCCGCACACTCGAGCGTGACGGACCGCAGATCGACCTGCTCGGACGGTTGGTCGGGCAGACCGTGACGGGCGTAGGCCAGCAAGTCGTCGACGAGCCGGCTCATGCGGGATGCGGTGCGCTCCACCACCGCGGCCGTGCGCCGAAGCTCGTCGGGATCAGGGTCGGGGTTGGCCAGCGCGACATCGACGTTCGTGCGGATGACGGCGAGTGGGTTGCGCAGCTCGTGCGACGCGTCCTGGATGAACCGGCGTTGCGCCTCGAACGCGGTTTCGAGACGCTCGAGCATCCCGTCGAACGTGTCCGCCAGGTCGCGCAGCTCGTCCTTCGGACCACCCATGCCGATGCGCCGCGAGAGATCGGTGGCTTGGATCTGTCTGGCCACTCCGGTGATGCGCCCGATCGGTGCGACGACGATCCCTGCCGCGAACCAGCCCACGCCGAGGCTGGCGAGGAACAGCAGACCGAGCGCGAGGAACGCAACGTTGCGCAGCTTGTCGAGCACCCGTCCGTTGACGATGCGTTCGAAATTCTGGAACTCGGCCTGCACGCGCTCTTCCTGCAGCGCGATGCCTTGCGGCGTGACCACGGGCTCCTCGATGACGAACGTACGTGACACCGGTTCGTCGCCCAAACGGCGGGCGAGCACGAAGTACATCCCGCCGATGACGATCGCCGCGAGGCCGAACAACAACAGCGAGTAGATCAAGGTCAGCCGAAAACGGATCGAACCCGTCCACGATGGCATCCGCTCCGCGAGCCGCTTCGCCGGCATCAGCCTGGACCGTCGAGCAGCCGGTAGCCGCTCCCGATGAGGGTCTCGATCAGCGGCGGCTCCGCTTCGGCGGAGAGCTTGCGCCGAAGGGTGCCGACAGTCACCCGCACGGTGTTCGTGAACGGGTCGGTGAACTCGTCCCATACGTGCTCGAGCAGATCCTCTGTCGACAACACCTCGCCGGCCCTGCTCATGAAGTACCGAAGGAGTGCGAACTCCTTGGCCGTGAGGTCGAGCTCGCGACCGCCTCTCGATGCGATGAGGCGCGCAGTGTCGAGCATGAGATCGCCCACATGCAGCACGGCGCCTGATCGGCCCGCGTCGCGCCGCAAGAGCGTGCGCACCCGTGCGGTGAGCTCGGCGAACGCGTAGGGCTTCACGAGATAGTCGTCAGCCCCGTCGTCGAGCCCCTTCACTCGGTCGGCCACCGCGTCGCGGGCGGTCAGCATGAGGATGCGAGCGCCGCTGCTCGCGGTCTCGCCGCTGCGGATGCGGCGGCACACTTCGGTGCCGTCGACCTTCGGAAGGGTGAGGTCGAGACAGATCACGTCGTAGTCCGTGTAGGCCAGCTTCTCGAGGGCTTCGTCGCCATCGTGCGCGACGTCGACGGCATAGCCCTCCCGGCGCAGGCCGGTGGCCACGGCTTGCGCGAGGTCGACCTCGTCCTCCACGACCAGCACGCGCACAGGCTGCAACGTACCGACTGACCTGGCCGCGTCATGTGTTTCACAGCGAGGCTTTACGCTCGCATTCGTCATCCCGTGCTCCACTGCCACGGCATCCTCACCCTCAGCACCGAAAGGCGACCGAAGGAATGACTCCCAAGCCGTCCGGCGCGACCGGGCCCGTTCTCGACGAGGCCGGCCAACTCGAGCAGGCGATGTTCGAGATCAAGAAGGTGATCGTCGGCCAGGACCGCGTCATCGAACGGCTGATGGTGTGCCTCCTGGCGCGCGGTCATTGCCTGCTCGAAGGTGTGCCCGGACTGGCGAAGACGCTCGCCGTCGAAACCCTGGCGGCGGTCACTGGTGGCACGTTCGCTCGCCTCCAGTTCACGCCGGACCTGCTCCCGGCCGACATCGTCGGTACCCGGATCTATCGCTCGTCGAGCGAGAAGTTCGACGTGGAGCTCGGCCCCGTCTTCGCCAACTTCGTGCTGGCCGACGAGATCAACCGTGCGCCCGCGAAGGTGCAGTCCGCATTGCTCGAGGTGATGGCGGAGCACCACGTGTCGATCGGCGGTGAGACGTTCCCGGTGCCGTTGCCGTTCCTCGTGCTCGCCACACAGAACCCGATCGAGTCCGAAGGTGTGTATCCGCTCCCCGAGGCGCAGCGTGATCGATTCCTCATGAAGGTGCTCGTCGGCTACCCGACGGGTGGTGAAGAAGTCGAGATCGTGCAGCGCATGGGCGTGTCGCCGCCGCGGGCCAGCGAAGTACTCGGCCTCTACGAGCTGGCCACGCTGCAGGCCGCCAGCGACCGCGTGTACTGCGATCGCAGCATCGTCGAGTACGCGGTGAACCTCGTTCTCGCCACGCGCAATCCGAGCACCTACGGGCTGGCTGATCTCGAACCGCTCGTCGCGTACGGAGCCAGCCCGCGCGCGTCGCTCGGTCTCGTCGCGGCTGGACGCGCTCTCTCGTTGATGCGGGGCCGCACGTACGTCCTGCCCCAAGACGTCTTCGACGTCGCGCCCGACATCATGCGCCACCGTCTCGTGCTGTCGTACGAGGCGCTCGCCCGCGAGATCACCGCCGATCACATCCTCGCTCGGGTGCTGTCGACCGTGCCCGCGCCGCGCATCGCTCCGTCGCAGAACGACGCCGTCCACGAACCGACGATGCCCGCGCCCGCATGACCATCGGTCCCGCTCCGGATGAGGTGTTGCGCCGGCTCGAGCTGACGATCACCCACAAGCTCGACGGGTTGCTCCAGGGCGACTACCGCGGCTTGGTGCCCGGACACGGGTCCGATCTGGGCGAGACGCGCTTGTACCAACCGGGCGACGACACTCGCCGCATCGATTGGAACGTGACGGCGCGCATGCAGTCGCCGTACGTCCGCGACACGATCGCCGACCGGGAGCTCGAGACCTGGTTGTTGATCGATCAGTCTGCGAGCCTCGACTTCGGCACCGCCGACTGCGAGAAGCGCGATCTCGTGCTCAACGCCGCGGGTGCGGTCGGCTTCCTCACGTCGCGCAACGGCAACCGCCTCGGGGCCATGCTGCTACGCCCCGGTGCCGAGCCGGTGATCGTGCCGGCCCGTACCGGTCGCGTGCATCTGCAGTCCGTGTTGCACCGTGTCCTCACCGCGCCGCGCGTCGACGGTGGAGGTCCGACCAACCTGGCCACCGGCATCGAACGCCTCGGAGCCACGATGCGGCGCCGCGGCCTCGCCGTCGTGATCTCCGACTGGCTCGACCCGACCCCGTGGCAGATGCCATTGCGGCGCCTCGGCGTTCGCCATGATGTGCTCGCGGTCGAAGTGCTCGACCCGCGCGAGCTGGCACTGGCCGACGTCGGTGTGCTCGAGCTCGTCGATCCCGAAACGGGCTACGTGTACGAGGTGCAGACGTCCGATGCAGGTCTGCGTGAGCGCTTCGCCGCGGCCGCCGTCAGCCAGCGCGAGCAGATCGCGCAGCAGATGCGCGGCGTCGGGGCCGATCATCTGGTGCTGCGCACCGATCAGGACTGGCTGCTCACCCTCGTGCAGTTCGTCGTGTCCCGGCGGCGCAATCGTCAATCTGTCGCTCCCACGATCGTGGTCACCTGATGCACTACTTGGAGCCCGCGCGGTTGTGGTTGCTGTTGGGCGCGGCGGGGCTTGCGGCCGCGTACGTCGTGATGCAGCGTCGGCGCCGTCAGTACGCGGTGCGGTTCACGAACATCGCTTTGCTCGAGGCGGTCGCGCCGAAGCGTCCCGGCTGGCGGCGCCACGCGACCGCCGCAGCGTTCCTGGTGGGCATCGTGGCGTTGGTGGTCGCCTTCGCGCGCCCGACGCACGACGAGAAAGTGCCGCGCGAGCGTGCCACTGTGATCGTGGCGATCGACACGTCGTTGTCGATGCAGGCCGACGACGTGTCGCCGACGCGCTTCGTCGCCGCCAAGGCCGCGGCGAAGGCATTCGTCGATCAGTTGCCGTCGAAGATCAACGTCGGGCTGGTGAGCTTCGACGGCAACGCCCGCTTGGACGTGTCACCGACAACCGACCGAGCGAAGGTGAACAAGGCCATCGATCGATTGAAACTCAACGAGGGCACCGCTATCGGTGAGGCGATCTTCACCGCACTCGACGCGATCCGTCAGCAGACGGTGGCCGACGACTCCGCGACCGACGTGATCCCCGCGCGCATCGTGCTGATGTCCGACGGCAAGACCACCGTCGGGCGCGCCAACGACCTCGGCGTCGCCGCGGCCCAGAAGGCGAAGGTTCCAGTGTCGACGATCGCCTTCGGTACGGACCACGGCGAGATCACCGTGCCGCAAGAGCCGTTTCCCGTTCCGGTGCCCGTCGATCGAGGCGCGCTGCAAGACGTCGCCCAGCAGACCGGCGGATCGTTCTTCAGCGCGACGTCCGCGGCCGAGCTCCAGAAGGTCTACGCCGACATCGGCTCGTCGATCGGCTTCGACGTGGAACAGCGAGAGGTCAGCACCTGGTTCGTCGGCGCCGCCCTCCTCGCACTCTTGGCGACCGCCGGCATGTCCCTCACCTGGTTCAACCGCCTCCCCTGACCTCCCACGCTTTTGGCAGTCCCGGCAACACAAAAGTGTGTTGTATGTACTGCCAAAAGGGGGTGAGGGGTCAGACGGCGACCTTTTCGCTGAGGACCCTCGACGAGCCGCCGGGTTGCATGGTGACGCCGTAGAGACAGTCGGCCGCTTCCATCGTGCGCTTCTGGTGGCTCACGATGATCAGCTGCGCTTCCTCCCGGAACTCGTGCACGAGGTCGAGGAAGCGGTGGAGGTTCACATCGTCGAGTGCGGCCTCGACCTCGTCCATCACGTAGAACGGCGACGGCCGGCTGCGGAAGACCGCGAACAGGAACGCGAGTGCGGTGAGCGACCGCTCACCACCCGACAACAGCGACAACTTCCGCACGTTCTTGCCTGACGGCTTGGCCTCGATCTCGATACCGGTCTCGAGCAGGCTGTCGGGATCGGTCAACCGCAAGCGACCCTGCCCGCCAGGGAACAACGTGTCGAACAACGCCTCGAAGTTGTGCGACACATCCGCATACGCGGCGGCGAACACGTTGACGATCTCTTCGTCGATGGCCCTGATGATCTTCGACAGGTCGCGGCGGCTGGCTTTGACGTCGTCGAGCTGTGCTTCCAGGAACTCGTGCCGTTCCTTCAGCGCCTCGTATTCCTGCAGTGCGAGCGGGTTGATCGGACCCATCAGCCGCAGCTCTCTCTCGAGCTCGCGCACTCGAGCTTGCGGTACGACTCCTTCGGCGAGCGGCGGACATTCGGCCGCCATCGCGGTCTCCGGCTCGCTCTCGAGATCGCGCCGCAGCGTCTCAACGGCCGTCTCGACCCGTAGACCCAGCTCGGTCTCGTCGATCTCGGCGCGGCGGCTGTGCTCGCGCACTTCTTCGAGCGACTTCTCGTCGGCCGAACGCTGTTTGCGGAGACCGTCGAGGCGGACCGCGACCTCGCGGGCCTCTTCGGACTGACGGCGGCGCTGCTCGTGCAGTAACGCGAGCTCCGTCTCGACGATCGTGAGTCGATCGGTCACCAATGCACTCAAGCGCTCGACGGCGAGCTGCGTGCGGTCGAGTTCGATTCGACGCGACTCGGCTTGTGCCCGCTCCGCCATGTTCCGCGTGAGGCGCTCCTCGATCTCGTCGAGCCGGCGGCGGAGGAAGCGACGGCGCTCCTCCAGCGCACCAGCGCGCACCTCGATGTCGGTGCGCAGCGCGCCAACGGCGGCGGCGCGCTCCTCGAGCCGGCTGCGCACGGCGCTCATCTCGCGGCCACGCTCGAGCACGCCGGCTTCGTCGGACTCGAGCCCGGGAAGCAACGTCTCGAGCTCGGTGATGCGGGCCTGCTCGGACCCCACGCGGGCGCTCAGGTCGGAAAGATGCGCGTGGAGCGACTCGATGTCGGTGTCGCCGTCGCGCTTGTCGGCCTCGACCCGGGCGCGGGCGTCGGACGCGGCGGCGACCGTGGAGTCGTGCTCGTCGAGCGCGCGCTGCGCCTCCAACTCGATGCGCCGGGCGTCTGCGACCGACGTCTGCGCGGCAACGAGTTCGAGGTCCGCGGCCTCAGCTGTCGCCATCGCTGCGGCCGCACGGTCGCGGGCTTCGGCCAGCGCTGCACCCGTCGCGCCGGAGCCGGGGCCGCCGACTCGCCATCCGGTGATGCCGAACCGGTCACCGTCGCGCGTGACGATCGACGACGAGGGGTTGGCCAGCGCGATGTCGACTGCGGTCTCCCAGCCACCGTCGACGACGATCACCGCGCCGAGCAGTGTGTCCAGCAGCCCTTCGACGTCGTCACGATCTGAGCGCACATGCCACCGCAATGGTTCGCCCGAACCGAGCGGCAGCGGCGCCGGCGTGCGCGCCGCGCCGAGCGGCAACACGGCGCCCGCCAGGTCGCCAGCATGGAGCACGTCGAGCGCGCGTCGCCCGGCCTCGACGTCGGCCACGACCACTGCAGCCAACGCCTCGCCCGCGGCGGCTTCGAACGCGGACTCGAACCCCTCGTCGATCTCGACGAGCTCGAGGAGCGTGCCGACCACGCCGTCGATCTCCGACAACCGGGCTGCCCCCGCGCGCGCGCGTGCGTCGTCGAGTGCTTGCGCCAACGCGTCGGCGCGAGCGACCCAGGTATGACGTTCGGCATCGGCGCTGCGACGCGCCTCCTCAGCGACCAACGCAATGTCGACCGCGGCCAGATGCGCCGCTTCCGCACTCGCGAACACCGCGGCCAGACCGGACTCGGCCTCCTCGGCCTCGGCGATCTCGCGACCGAGCCGATCGCTCTCCTCGGCGAGCCGAGCCGCTTTCTGCTCCAGCGCATCGAGCCGCTGGCGCACACGCGTGATCTCCCCCGCGCCCCGCTCGACGCCCGACCGCAGCGCGGACAGCTCGCCGCGCACCTCCGCCGCCCGACTGCTCGGAGGCATCACACCTTCCGCCCAGCGCGCTTCGAACGCCTCGCGCTCGACGAGTAGGTCGCGTTCGGAACGAGCCAACGCATCGACGTCGGGCGCGAGCGCGACGGCTTCGGCCTCGACGTGTGCGAGCTCGTCGGTCAGCCGTGCCGCTTCTGCTTCGAGCGTGGCGATCACCGCTTGATCGACGCTGGCGTTGCGCTCTCGCTCGAGGTTGCGCCGCCGTTCGTTCAACACGGCGGCCAGCCCGCGGGCGCGCTCTCGCAATGACTCGAACCGCACGAGGGCATCGCTGATGTCGTGACCGCCCATGGCGGAGAGCTGCGCCTCCGTCGCGAGGACGGCGCTGTCGAGCTGACCGAGGCTTCCCTTGAGGGCGGATTCGTCGGCTGCGAGCTCGGCACGGCGGGCGATCGTGGTCGTGAGCCGAGCGCGCAGCGATGACAGCTCGCGGCCCGCGAGATGGAGCCGCAACGCGATCAGCTCGGCGACGAGGTCACCGTGGCGGCGGGCAGCATCGGCTTGCCGTTCGAGCGGACGCAGCTGGCGCCTGACCTCCCGCAACAGGTCCTGCACGCGGGTGAGGTTTCCCTCGGTCGCGGCCAGCCGGCGCTCGGCCTTCTCCTTGCGGCGGCGGAACTTGAGGACCCCGGCCGCCTCTTCGATGATCAGGCGCCGGTCCTCGGGCCGAGCGTTGAGCACCGCGTCGATCTGGCCCTGACTGACGATCACGTGCTGCTGTCGACCGACACCGGTATCGGACAGCAATTCCTGGATGTCGAGCAGCCGACACGGAACCCCGTTCAGCGCGTATTCACTGTCACCGTTGCGGAACAGCGTGCGGGTGATCGTGACCTCGGAGAACTCGATCGGCAACAACCGGGCGCTGTTGTCGATCGTGAGACTGACTTCAGCGCGTCCGAGGGCAGGGCGCTTCGCCGTGCCGGCGAAGATCACGTCGTCCATCTTCTGGCTGCGCACCGCGCTCGGGGCCTGCGCGCCGAGCACCCAGCCGATGGCGTCGACGACGTTGGACTTGCCGCTGCCGTTCGGGCCGACGACGACCGTGACCCCGGGCTCCATCTCGAGCACCGTGGTTTCGGCGAACGACTTGAAACCCTTCAGCGTGAGGCTCTTGAGGAACATCCGCGATCGACGTTAGCGGCGCACTTCCGGCCGTCCGCGCACCCCCGCCGCGCAGCCGCTATCCGTCGATGGCGGTGTAGGCGTCAGCGGGGTCGGTACCCCACACGACCTGCACGATGCCCGGCAGGTACCGGTCCATCGTCATCACGTTGGCGTACACCTGGCGGGCCACGATGTCCTCGGTCAGGTCGTTGGCCCCGACCGCGAGACCGGTCTTGACCCGAACGCTTCCAGTGAGTGGCGACAGCTCGAAGTTGCCGATGGGGAGGCCGTAATTCACGAACGTCAGGTAGCCGGCGACTGCAGCGGTTCGGTCTTCAGGAATCGGCTTGGGCGCGGTGGAGTGGATCACGAGTTGCTCCACGTCGTCGTGCCACAGGACGTCGACGTACCACTCACCGCTCTCGCCTCGATACCCCCCACGTACCGCGGCCACCGGCGCGTCGTCGAGGTCGTTGACCATCCACGACTCGGCAGTGAAGAACGCGGTGACCGCCGCCGGCATCTCGGCGTGTCTGGCGCTGACGGCGCTCATCCCTTGAACCCGGTGAGCTTCTTCCACCATTCGAAGTCCTCTTCCTTCACGTACACGTCCTTAGCGTCGACCGGCACGACGCGCCAATCGTCGTTCATCTGGTCGAACGTGAGGTACTTGGCTTCGTCGGTCGGGAGCAGGCGGATGGGCTTCATCCCGATCATGGTGTCGTAGATCGGGATTCCCTTCGCGGAGACGAACGGATCGGAAGTGTCCTCCTCGTCCTCCACCTTTGGCGCGACGCCACCGAGGTCGATCGGCAATGGGACGTTGGTGGGATCCTTGAAGTAGTTGAGGTGGGCTTCCTTGACCCAGAAGTACTCGCCCGCGCGTTGGATGTTGACCCACTCGTCTTCTTTGCTCTCGACTCGCCATTGCGCGACCGTCGAGATGTCCATGGCGCGGTTCGGTGCCTCGCTGGGTCCGGGCTTGTGGAAGCCACCGCCTGTTCCGTTGTACATCTGAAGCTGCGGACCCGAGCCGACCTTCTTGTCTTCCACCGGCTTCTTCTTCTTGGCCGGATCGACGGTCGCGACGTCGACGTCGTCGGTCGGCACATACATGTACTTCTTCGGGCCGAGCCAGAACGTGGTGACGTCCCAGCGATCTGCGGCTTCGGGGTTGTCGACGGATGTCATCTGCTTGTTGACGGACAAGGTCGTCTTGTTGTCCTCCGCGAAATCGGGGCGCTGGCCGTACCGGAAGGTGGTGCCTTTGTAGAACGTCATCGCCTGGGTCTTGGCGTCGTCGTCCGGCACGGCGAATGCTTCCGAGTGCGCGTCGCGCACACCCGATTCGGCGAGCATTTCCTGCTTCTCCTTGATCTTGCCGATGAGATCCTTGTGCTCGTCTTCCTTCACGGCCTTCTTGGCCTTGGACGGCTTGCCCTTGGTCGGCTTCTTCTTGCTCTTCGCCTCGGATGCAGCCTTTTTCTCGATGGCGGCATAGAGATTGCCGGGGGTGTACGCGAACCCCGGCAGGAGCGTGCCCTTCGACGGATACGAACCGCCGGCGGCTTGGAAGATCTCCTTCGCGAACGCGGTGCAGTTGTACCCGAGCAGTACGTAGGGCGGCGGGCTGGCGTAGCGCTCGCCGGCCATGGCCAATGCCTTCTGGAACTGAGGCTTCTTCGCCTTGTGCGTGAAGTACGCCTTCATGGCGTCGCCTTCGTGCTGGTTGTCGGGGTGCCGGACCTCGCCTTGTCCCGGCGAGTGCGGGCTGCCGTAGCCGCCCCAGTTCTCGTTGGGATCCTCGAAACTGGCGACTTTCGCCGGCCACATCCCATAGCTGTAGAGATCCTTGACCTCCCCGCCGACGTACGTCTCGAGGCGGACCCACGTGTGTCCGACGTCGTGGATCCCGGAGGAGAACTCGTCGACCTTCTTCTTGATCTCGGCGTCCGTCAGGTTGTCGAGCTCTCCCCGCTGCTCGAGCACCTTCTTGCTGAGCATCTCCTCCGCGCCCCCGGTGTTGCCCAACAGTTCCTTGCGTCCTTTTGACGACAGAGCTGTCTTGATCCCGACGTTGCGCAGGTCCTTCGCGTTCTTGAGCCAGTTGGCGTCTTCCTGCGCCACCGCCAGCTTGACCTTGAACTCGTCCGGTTCTTTTCCGAAGAACTTCGGGTTCGACCAGTCCGGGTTCTCCGACGGACCGCCACCCTTCGTACGCGCCATGTGCTGCTGAAGCTCCGGCTTCGATTTGTCCTGCAGCTTCGGCTCCGGAGTTTCTGTGCGCTTGTCTTCCTTCGACTTACCGGTGAGGTTCTGTATCTGGGCCTTGGCCTTTTTGAAGAAGTTGCCCTGGATACGCCGTTG
>JBEEFW010000143.1:0-3374 GCA_041166385.1 Acidimicrobiaceae bacterium
GGCCCGAGCGCACCGACGGCCTCGAGCGTGACCTCCGGGTAGGCCTGCGTCGAGAAGACGTTCTCGATTCCGAGCCCATGCAACAACGATGTGCCGTACGTCGGCGCCCCCAACGCCATCCACGGGCGGCGCCAGATCGGCACGAACGCGGTCCCCCGATGCGGCTGCCCGGCCACGGTGCCGACCGGATCCCACCTCGCGTCCACACGTGTCGCGAGGGGGCCGAGCTGCGCGTCGACGTCGGCGACGCTGCGGACGGCAAGAACATGCACGTCGATGCCGGCGGCAACGAGTGCATCGTGATCCTCCCGCCGGTTCTCCTCCTCGTCGACGACCACGAGGTCGGGCCGAAGGGCGACGATGGCGGCCACGTCGGGATCCTTCGTGCCTCCGACCGTCAGCAGCGACGGCTGCTCGCAGAATCGGGTGCAGGCCACGGGCTCGATGCCCCACGCCAGCAGCGTCTCCGTCGCCGACGGGACGAGGCTCACGATGCGCACGAGTCCGAGTCTGCAGGTTGCAGCCGGCCGCGCAGCCATTGCGCGTCCTTGACGGCGTGGCCCTCGTAGTCGTTGTTGAAGTACGCGTAGACGTCGTACCCGTCGTCCAGCCATCGCTGTAGGCGCGCCGCGACCGGCGCGAGGCGTCGAGCGCCGTAGCGGCCCCAGTACTTCTGCTCGAGCGCGTTCGGACCGTGGAAGCGGACGTACGCCCAGTCGGCCGTGAGCTCCCACGGGTGGTCGGCCAGCAGGTCGTGGATGCAGAGCGCGGCACCATGCTGACGCAGCAGGGCGAACACGTCGTCGTGCAGCCACGACGGATCGCGGAGCTCGACGGCCCAGCGCATCGTCCTGGGCGCAACCGAGAGGAACTCGTCCAACCGTTCGACGTTGCGCTTCCACCTCGGCGGCAGCTGCACCAGCGTCGGGCCGAGCGCGGGACCGAGACGCAACGCACGATCGAGGTGGTTCGGCAGCCACGACGCCGCGTCGCGGAGCTTCATGCGATGTGATCCGAACTGGCCGAGCTTCAGCGAGTACAAGAATCCCGGCGGCGCTTGTGCCGCCCACGCTTCAACAGTTGATGGCGGTGGCAGGCGGTAGAAGGTGTTGTTGAGCTCGACGGTGTCGAGGAGCGTCGTGTAATGCTCGAACCACCGCCGGGCCGGCAGTTCCTTCGGATAGACGAGCCCGCGCCAGTCCTTGTACATCCATCCCGAGCAGCCGACACGGGCACGAGCCATGCGGGCTCATGTACCCGCAAACGCCGGCCCCGTGACGCGATCGATGGTGGTGAACGACTCGACCGGTTCACGCGTGAGCCGGCGAGGCTGATGCACGGGCCGGCCGAGGGCGATGACCGCGGCGACCGCCAACTCGTCCGGAGCGTCGAGCAAGGCCTTGACCTCGTCCTCTCGCCTGATGGCCATCGTGGTCACCACGCCGCCTAGACCCTCCTCGCGTGCCGCGAGCAAGACGTTCCACACGAACGGGTACACCGACGCGCCGCCGGCGAACGTGTAGCGCGGCAAGTCGCGGTCGACTGCGGCCAGTGCGCGCAGGTCGGCCAGGACCACGAGGAGCACCGGCACCTCGTCGAGATCCTCCGGGAATCCCTCGCCACCGCGCATGTCGCCGGCCGACTCGATGGCGCGGGCCTCGGCCTCGCGATCGGTGATGGGCGCCCACGGCGTCAGCCCCACTGCCCGTTGCGCGAGGTACTCGTACCACGTCGGAAGGTAGAGGTCGCGTACTGCCCGGCGCGTCGAGGGGTCCTTGACGACGACCACACGCCAGCCCTGGCGGTTGCCGCCACTCGGCGCGAACCGCGCGTTGTCGAGGATGCGGTGCAGGGTCTCGTCGGTGACGGGGTCAGGCAGGAAGTTGCGGATTGCGCCCGTCGTGCGCAGCGTCTCGATCAGATCCATCGGGCGACGGTATTGCGTCGGCGATGTGCGCGCCCGCGCCACCGGCGCGCTTCACTTCGTACAGCGCGTCGTCGGCCCGCTCGAGCAGGGCGTCCGCGCCGATCCCGGGCTCGCTCAACGCGATGCCGACCGACAGTCCGATCTTGGCCTCGTCGCCTTCGACCTGGAACGGATCGCGGGCCGCCGCCAGCAGACGCTCGGCGACGTGACGGGCGGCCGCGGCATCCGGGACGTTGCGGAGGAGCACCGTGAACTCGTCACCGCCGATCCGCGCCAGTTCGTCGCCGGTACGGAGGCAGGCGCGCAGCCGGCTGGCGACTTCGACGAGCACGATGTCGCCGACGCGATGGCCGTAGGTGTCGTTGATCGGCTTGAAGTCGTCGAGGTCACAGAACGCGACGGCGAGGTCGCTCTCACCAATCGCGAGTGCGTGAGCGAGGCGATCACGGAACTCGGCGCGGTTGGCCACGCCGGTGAGCGCATCGTGACCGGCGAGATGGCGGAGCCGTTGGTGCTCGGCCGTCCGCACCAACGCGAGTTGCACGTATCGAGCGGAGCGGTCGAGCACGTGGCGATGACCCATGAGCGGCGCGCCCGGGTCGGAGCGCCATACGGACAACACCGCGGGGGCCAGCCCCTGACTCAGGGGCACCGGCATCGTCCAGCACGTGCGCAGACCCATCGCCATTGCCGGAGCGCCGACGAAGCAGGGAAGGTTGACGGGGTCGACGGAGGCCGGAGCGTCGTCGCGAGCGGCGTCACACCACGGTCCGACGTCGAGCGGAAGCTGGTCAACGGGAGCACCGAACCCGGCTGCGCCGGCGAAGGCCACGCCGTCGAATCGGTAGTGGACCATCGCGCCTTCGGCCTCGAGCGATGCCGCGATCGAGCGGCACAGCGCGCTCAAGACGTCGTCGAGCGGTTCCTCGGCCAGGAGCGCGTCGAGGAACGTGTCGAACCAGTGCTGCGAGTCCCACACGCGTTCGCGCAACACGATGCAGTCGACGCCAGGGACGTCGAGCAGCGGGATCGCGCCGATCTCCACCCACGACGTCTCGCCATCGGGGCGCAGCAGCTGGAACACCATCGGAACACCCGCGCCGTCACGATCCACCTCTTCGATCTCCGAGATGGCGGCGATGGCGAGCTCGACCTGATCGGGCGGAAGGAAGTCGACGATGTTCTTGCCGGCGACTTGGTCGGCGGGCCAGCCGAGCACTCGGTCGATCGAACCGCCGGCATAGCGAATGTGACCGTCAGGGTTGATGACGACGAACGGGTACGCAGTCGCGTCGACGATCATCTTGAAGACTTCGTCGGGCAGATCGCCCGCGCCGATGGCAACGAGCGGTGCGGTTTCAGTCGGCATGGCTGTCATGGCGTTCCCCGCATGGTGGGACGGCAGGCGCACTAGGCCCCCGCCATGTACATCGGCGTCTGGACTCGG
>JBEEFW010000144.1:0-5294 GCA_041166385.1 Acidimicrobiaceae bacterium
CCGACGTCATCGAACGAATCGCCGCGGCGCGTGCGGTGATGGGCGATGTCGCGCTGCGCGCGCACTTCCACAACACGCGCAACACGGGTTTGGCCAACGCCTACGCCGCGGTCGAGGCCGGAGTCGATGCGCTCGACGCCAGCCTCGGCGGGATCGGTGGCTGCCCGTTCGCGCCGAACGCCACCGGCAACATCCCCACTGAGGACCTTGCGTACCTGCTTGATCGCAGGGGCGTCGACACCGGGCTGGACCTCAGTCGTCTCATACAGATCGTGCCGTGGATCGAGGAGCGACTCGGCAAGCGAGTTCCGGGGCTCTTGAGCAAGGCGGGTCTGTTCCCGGCGGCGTAGCCAGTCAGGGCGCTCTTCCCTTCGCCAGCTGAGCCTGAGCGGCGGCCATCGCCTCCACCTGTTGACGGCGGGGAAGCTTGCCGAGCAGGGCGAGGCCCTTGGCCATCTCGCCTGGCACGAACGACGGGTCGCTACCGAGCGCGGCCAACACGTCGTCCACGACATCGACCGGATCCATCGGCGTCGGCAACCCGGCGCGCGCCTCCGCAGACAACGAGCTGCGGTACGTCGGCGTGTCGATCGCAGGGCCGATCACGGTCATCACATCCACCCCGCGGTCGCGCCATTCCGCCCACAGCGATTCGCCGAGCACGAGGTCGAACGCCTTCGACGCCGCGTACGCACTGATGTGCGGCGAACCGGCAAGCCCGGACGCGGAACCCATCAGCACGATGCCCCCTCGGCCGCGGTCGACGAGCGCTCGACCGAAGTGATGGCACACCACGAGCTGGCCCGTGCAGTTGACCGCGACGATCGCGGCGAAGGAGTCGGCCCCGTCGAGAAACGGACCGACGTAGCTCGCCGCGCCGTTGTAGACGACGAGACCGACCTCGAGTTCGTCGGTGACAGCGCGCAACGGGTCGAGAAAGTCAGATGACGCCAGGTCGAGTGCGACCGCGCGCGTTTCCACCTTGTGCTCCGCCGCGATCGCCTCGGCGACACGTTCGAGTGGCTCTTGGCGGCGTGCGGCGACGACCACGTTGAGCCCTCGTGCCGCAAGTCCTCGTGCGTAGGCCTCGCCGAGCCCCTCTGATGCTCCGAGGACGATGCCCCACGGTCCGTACTTGTCCGCAAATGCCATCGCCCCTCACTACTACCTTGGCGGTGATGGTGTTGAAGCGAGTGGCAGTGGTCGTCGCAACCGTGCTGCTACTCGCCGGCGCGTGCAGCGACGACAAGGCGGCCGCACCATCCTCGACGGCGGCGGCCGTGGGGTCGTCGAACGGATCCTCGGCGGCGGGAACGCGGCCCCTGCGCATTCTCGTGAGCAACGACGACGGCGTGGGCGCGCCGGGCATCGACGCACTCGTGAACGCGTTGGTCGCCGAGCCCAACACGACGGTCACCGTCGTGGCACCGGCAGACGATTCGAGTGGCACCGGAGGCAAGACATCGCCCGGGCCGGTCACCGCGTCCGACACCACCACGATCAGCGGCTACCCCGCTGTCGCCGTGCACGGGTTTCCGGCCGACGCGGTCAACTACGGGTTGACGACCGTCGTGAAGGAGCGGCCCGACGTCGTCGTGTCGGGCACGAACGCCGGACAGAACCTCGGACCGTTCGTCGATCTGTCCGGCACCATCGGCGCGGCCCGGGCGGCGGCACAGCACGGCATTCCCGCGCTGGCAGTGAGCGCAGGTCTCGGGGAGCCGATCGACTTCGCCACGGTGACGGCCCAGGCCGTGCAGTGGTTGCGTGATCACCGCGACGCGCTCACCGCGTCGCCGGCTCAAGCCGCCTTCGTCGAGAGCCTCAACGCGCCGACATGCAGCACCGGGCAGGTTCGCGGACTCGCCCACGTCACCGTCGAGACGGGGGCCGACGGTGGCGCGGCCCTGGCCGCTCCTGACTGCACCTCGACGACGCCCGAACCGCCCGGAGACGTGGCCGCCTTCCACGTCGGCTTCGCCACCCTCTCTCCGGTGCCCTTGCAACCCCGTTCCTGAGCCTGACAGGTTGTGAGTGAGCGCTCACTCAGATACCGTCCGGCCGATGACGAAAGGCTCGACCACCACCGTGGAACCGCCGCGGCCGGCAAAACGAGCGGCAGCCCTCCCGGCCGACGAGCGGCGCTCGATGATCGTGCAGGCCACGCTCCCGTTGCTCCTCGAGAACGGCGAGATGGTCACGACCCGCCAGATCGCCGACGCCGCCGGCATCGCGGAAGGCACGATCTTTCGGGTCTTCGACGACAAGGACGCGGTCATCGCCGCGGTCATCGACGCCGCGCTCGACAACGAGCCGCTCGAACGGGCGCTCGCGGCCATCGATCTGCAGCTGCCGTTCGACGACGCAGTCGTGACCGCGATCCAGATCTTGCAGCAACGGGTGGTCGACGTGTGGCGTCTCGTCTCGAGCATCGGCACGCGCTTCCACGATCACGCGAAGCGACCGATGGCCGACAGCGATGCGCTCGTGACGCTGTTCGAGGAGCACCGCGACGAGTTGAACGTCGAGCCGATCGCCGCGGCACGCCTGCTGCGGGCCTTCACGTTGTCAGCGACGCATCCGATGCTGGTCGGTGAGCCGATGTCGCCGCCCGAGATCGTCAAGCTGTTCCTCCACGGAATCTGCGCGGGGCCGGCGTCGTGCTGATCCGGCTGCTGCGCACGTATCTCGGGCCCTACCGAAGAGTGTTGTGGGGCGTCGTGGCGTTGACGGCCGTGCAGACCTCAGCCGCACTGGCGCTACCGACCCTCAACGCCGACATCATCGACAAGGGCATCATCAAGGGCGACGTCGGCTACATCCGTTCCACCGGCGTCTTGATGATGGGCTTCACGGTGATCCAGATCGTGTTCGCGATCGGCGCCATCTACTTCGGCGGCAAGGTGGCGATGAGCTTCGGCCGCGATCTGCGCAAGGCCCTGTTCCATCAGGTCACGGAGTTCTCCACCCGCGAGGTCGGCGCGTTCGGCGCACCGTCCCTGATCACGCGAATCACCAACGACGTCCAGCAAGTCCAGATGCTCGTCGTCATGACATGCACCATGGCGATCGCCGCGCCGATCACCATGGCGGTCGGCATCGTGATGGCGCTGCGCCAAGACGTCGGACTGTCGACGGTGCTGCTCGTGAGCATGCCGGCGGCCGCGGTGATCTTGGGTCTCCTCGTGTCGCAGATGGTGCCGGCCTTCCGTCTGATGCAGGACCGCATCGACCAGATCAACCGGGTGCTGCGCGAGCAGATCACCGGCATTCGGGTCGTGCGGGCGTTCGTTCGCGAACCACAGGAGGCGCAGCGATTTCGCACCGCCAACAACGAGCTGACCGAAACGTCGTTGCGCGCCGGGCGACTGATGTCGTCCATGTTCCCGACGGTGAACTTCCTCATCAACGTGTCGAGCGTGGCGGTGCTGTGGATCGGCGCGAACCGCGTGTCCGACGGCGACATCCAAGTCGGCTCGCTCGTCGCCTACCTCAGCTACCTCGTGCAGATCCTCATGTCGGTCGTGATGGCCACGTTCACCATCTCGATGGTTCCCCGCGCCGCGGTTTCCGCCGGTCGCATCCAGGAGGTACTCGACGCCGAGCCGAGTGTGCGCCGGCCCGACGAGCCCGTGCATCACGTCGTCACCCACGGCGCGCTCGAGTTCCGCGACGTCGGCTTCCACTACCCCGGCGCCGAACGGCCGGTGCTCTGCGACATCTCGTTCACGACATCGGCTGGTCAGACCACGGCGATCATCGGCAGCACGGGTGCCGGCAAGACCACGCTCATCAACCTCATCCCCCGGCTGTTCGACAGCACCTCCGGCACAGTCCTCGTCGACGGGGTCGACGTCCGCGAGCTCGATCCGGAGCTGTTGTGGAGCAGCATCGGGCTCGTTCCCCAGAAGCCGTACCTCTTCTCCGGCACGGTCGCGAGCAATCTGCGGTACGGCAAGCCAGACGCGACCGAGGCCGAGATGTGGGAAGCACTCGAGGTCGCGCAAGCCACCGACTTCGTGCGAGCGATGCATGGCGGCCTCGAAGCGCGCATCGAGCAGGGCGGCACGAACGTCTCCGGCGGCCAGCGGCAACGACTGGCGATCGCACGAGCCCTCATCCGGAAGCCTGAGGTGTACGTCTTCGACGACTCGTTCTCGGCGCTCGACCTCACCACCGACGCGCGCTTGCGCGCGGCGCTCGGGCCCTACACGGCCGATGCCGCGGTCGTGATCGTGGCGCAGCGGGTTTCGACGATCTCGCAGGCCGACATGATCCTCGTGCTCGAAGACGGCGAGCTCGTCGGGCGCGGCACGCACGAGGAACTGATCGCCAACAACCCCACCTACGCCGAGATCGTGCAGTCCCAGATCGGCGAGAAGAGCGCGGCATGACCATCCTCGACGAGACCCACGAGGACGAGGAAGACCTTTCGCTCGCGGCCCCGGAGACGCGGGCCGCCGGACGGTGGAACTCGGCGGGCGTCCCGACCGAGAAGTCCAAGGACTTCCGCAACTCCGTGCGCCGCCTGGCCGGCTTGCTCAAGCCAGAGCGACCGATCCTCGTCGTCGTCGCCGTCGTCGCCATCGGCAGCGCCGTGTTGAACGTGCTCGGGCCGCGCGTCCTGGGTCACGGGACCGACATCATCTTCCGGGGCGTCGTGTCCGGCGCCGGCATCGACTTCACGGCGCTGCATCGGGTGCTGTACCAGGCCATCGCCTTGTACGGGGTGTCAGCGTTCCTGTCGATCCTCACGGCGTACACCCTCGCCGGCGTCGTGCAGCGCCTGATGCACCGCCTGCGATCTGCGGCGGAGGACAAGCTCAACGCGCTGCCGCTGCGCTACGTCGACAAGCAAGCGCGCGGTGATCTGCTCAGCCGAGTCACCAACGACCTCGACAACGTCGCCCAGAGCCTGCAACAGACGCTGAGCCAAATGCTCACGTCGATCCTGCTCCTCCTCGGCGTGGCCGTCATGATGTTCACGATCTCGTGGGTGCTCGCGCTCGTTGCCCTCACGACCGTGCCGGTGTCGATCTACATGATGAAGGTCATCGCCGCCCGTGCGCGTCCTCGGTTCATCTCTCAGTGGAAGAACACGGGCGCGCTCAACGCACAGATCGAGGAGACCTTCACCGGCCACGCCATCGTGAAGTCGTTCGGCCGCCAGCGCGAGGTCGAGCAGCGGTTCCGCGAAACCAACGACGAACTGTACGAAGCGTCGTTCGGCGCACAGTTCATGTCGAGCCTCATGCAACCCGCCACGATGTTCATGGGCAACGTGCAGTACGTGA
>JBEEFW010000145.1:0-79051 GCA_041166385.1 Acidimicrobiaceae bacterium
CCGCTGCGCCGGGGCTGATGATGAGCGCCGAGCCCATCAGCGCGACGAAGTTGCAAACGTTGACCAACCCGCTCGCGACCGTCAGCACGCCCCCGGCCAGCCGGCTCACGTAGGTCGTGAGGAACTCTTGCAAGACGCCCTCACGCTCGGCAGCCTGGATCGACCACTCGGCGCGGACGAACGCGGCGAAGGTCTCCCTTCGGGCCTCGGTCACCGCAATCGAGCCCATGCGCGCGGTGATCCACGCAGCGATGAGCGCCAAGACGAGGCTGAGGACGATGAACCCGGCCGCCAGCCAGATGAGGTTCGGGACCGCGAGGTTCATGTCCGGCAGCGGGCCGATGTTCACGTCGACCCGCGAGTCGCCAGTGGCGATCGCGCTCGCCGTACGGACGATCGCGAAGAGCATTCCGGCTTCGGCGATACCGCCGATCAACGAGACGACCACGAGGATCGCCACGAATTTTGGATCGCGACGGATAAGCGGTGCGATCGTCCGGAACAGGCCACGGGGGCGGGCGCCGTTGGGTTCGGGTTTCGGCATCAGGTCGTGGTGTGCTCAGGTGCTGGTGGTCGTAGGCGACGCCGCTGTGGGGCGGGTCCCTATTCTGGCCGACCACCGGGGTCGTGTTCCGCGTCCGGTGTGTCAGCATCTACAATCGCCCCGTACGGCCGGCTGAGCGTCGCGCCCTTAGCCCGCGGAGCAAACCTGGCCCAGTGGAGCCTCTCGAATATCTCCGAATTCTGCGCCGACGCAAGATGTTCGTCGGGCTGGCGGTTCTTGTCGGTGTGGTCGCCGGGTGGGTGAGCGCCCCGGGTCACGATGCCAACGCGCTGCCGATGTACCGCGCCACGCACACACTTATCCTCAACCCGACCATCAGCACGAAGGTCTTCAACCTCGACCAGGCCGCGCTGCTGGTGACAACCGGCGCGATCCCGCAGAACGTCGCGACGAAGATCGGTTCGGGCACCGATCCGGCAAAGCTGGCGAAGAAGGTGCAGCCCAGGCCCAACGTGCTGTTGGGCACGATCGACATCACGGCCTCGGACACTGATCCCAACTTCGCGGTCGCGCTCGCCGACGACTTCGCGCAAGCGCTGGTCGACGACCTCAGCCACGACGGGCTCCTGCGATATCAGACTGCGCACGATTCGCTTCAGGCCACCGTTGACTCGCTGCAAGCGCAACTCGACGCGTTCCAACCACCGCCCGATCCGAGAGTTCCGTCGGCGGCCAAGTCGCAGTACGACGCGCTCGCCGGCCAACTCCAAACGGCGTCCGCGCAGCTGTTCCAAAGCAACGCCGCGGGACCGCCGCAACCGACGCTGACGACCCTGCAGTCGGCTCGGGCGATCATCGCCAGCAACGGTGGCCTCAAGGCACCCGAGGACAAGCCGGCGCGGGCCGCGCTCTTGGGCCTGCTCGGCCTGTTCCTCGGTATTGGTCTGGCGTTCGCCGCGGAGCGGCTCGAAACGCGGCTCACCACGAAGACTTCGGCGGAACAGGCCCTCGGACTTCCCGTCGTGGCGGAGATCCCGACTCTCCCCAGCGCGCGTCGCCATGAGGGCGAGTTGATGACGGCGACGCAGCCTTCAGCCCCCTTCGTCGAGTCGTATCGCGGGTTGCGCACGATGGTGTTGCTACGTGCGCTCGATCAAGCGCACCTCGAAGCGGGCGCCGCCACCCCCGACGCGGCGCGAACCGGCAAGGTGCTCGTGGTCGTGTCACCTGGCGCCGGCGAGGGCAAGACGACCACCGTCGCGCACCTTGCGGCGCTGCTGGCCGAGGCTGGCCACTCGGTGCTCGTCGTGTCAGCGGACTTCCGCCGGCCGCGTGTGCACGAGCTGTTCGCGGTCAAGAGCGCTCCAGGACTCACCGAGGTGCTCGGGAAGACCAATCCGTTGCCGCTGCGCTCTCTCAACCTGTCGACACCCGTCAAGGGCGTCAAGCTGCTCGCGAGTGGCGCGGCGGTCGACAACCCGGCGCCGTTCCTCGGAGCCACTGTCGAGCTCATGCGCGGCGCGCGACCGCTGTTCGATTACGTCATCGTCGACACGGCGCCGCTGCTCGTCGCCAACGACGCAAGCGAGTTGATCCGAGCCGCGGACATGGTGCTGGTCGTGGTACGCGCCCGAAAGACAACGCTCGACGCATGTGGGCGAGCCGCCGAGCTGCTGCGTCGTATCGATGCTCCGGCCATCGGGACCGTGCTCGTCGGTGCCAGCGACATGCCGACGGCGTATCGCTACTACCGGTACCGCTACTACACCGCATCGCAGCCGCCCTCGTTGTGGCAGCGCCTCCGCGGCGGACAGGCGTCCGACGATGGCCGTATCCAGCGGGCCGAGGAGGAGCCTCCGAGGCGCGGTCGCCGAAACGCCGAGGAGCCCGCGGATCTGGGACCCCGCCGCAGCGCGCGAAAGGGCCGCCGGCGCGGTACGAGCGCTCCGGCTCCTCCCGCCTGGGTGGACGAGGTCGAGGCGCCCGAGGAGCCGGAGCCGTCCATGGCACCTGAGCCGTCCGCGGCCGGGGCGCCGACCAACGGATCCAATGGTCCGCACAGCGACGAGTCCCTTGCGGAGTTCTGGCAGGAGTTCAAGGAACGCCGGTGAGTGTGGAGTCGTCCGACGGTCGCGTGGTGGCGACCCGCGGCGCATGGCTCGACGTTCAGCAGCCCGGCCCGACGCCCCGCGTCGAGCGCCTGGGAAGACAGCGTCGCGTCAGTGCGATCTCGTTGCTGTTCCTGCTCGCAGTCATGATCACCCTCATCGGGCTGGCGGTGACGATGCAGGCGACGGACTACAACATCTGGGGCGCGTTCCTGGTCGCACCGGTCCTGCTCCTGCTGACCGTGCCGTTCGCGACGTCCGCCGCGCGTCGGGACCGTGATCCTCGAATCGGTCGACTCATCCTCATGGCCGCGGTGATCAAGCTGTCGATCGGCACAGGTCTGCGGTACATGCAGACGACAGTGCTGTACAAAGGCTCGGACGCCACGGCCTACATCCGTGAAGGCGTCCTGCTGGCGCCGCAGTTTCGGCAGTGGAAGTTCGGCGATCTCGGCAGCCTCGTTGGCACGCGCTTCATCGAAGTGACGACCGGCCTGGTTGTCGCCGTGGTCAACGAGACGAGCCTCGGCCTCTACGTCGTGTACTCGTGGTTCGCGTTCGTCGGGTTGTGCCTCTTCTATCAGGCGTTCCGGCTCGCGTTCCCGGAGGGCAACCATCGTCGCTACGCGTTGCTGCTGTTCTTCTGGCCCTCGATGCTGTTCTGGCCGTCGAGTGTCGGCAAGGACGCGCTGATGATGCTGACGCTCGGCCTGTCAGCGCTCGGCATCGCCAATCTGATCGTCGGCCGATTCCGTGGGTTCATCTGGCTCGGAATCGGGACGTTCGGATGCGTGATGGTGCGACCGCACCTCAGCCTGCTCACGATTGGCGGCTTCGCGATCGCACTGTTCCTCCGTCGCAATCGAGGTTCCTACACGCGCTTGCTGGCCCGACCTATCGGTACGTTCATACTGATCATCGGCATGGTGGTCGCGTCGCTGGTGCTGTTCGCGCAGACCTCCAGCTTCTTCAAACTGGACGCCCTCGACTTCAGCTCCGCGCAGACGGTCCTCGACAACACCGCCAGCCAGACGTCCGAAGGTGGGTCGCAGTTCACCGTCGCGGACCCGACGACACCCCTCGGTTACGTCGAGGCGACCGTGACGATCCTGCTCCGGCCGTTTCCGTTCGAGCTCGCACCGGGACTCGGGACGGTCGCCGGCTTGGAAGGCGTGCTCATGGCCGGGCTCATCGCCGTGTCGTGGCGGAGGATCGTTCGAATCCCGGCGATGATGTTGCGCAATGCGTACGTCGCATTCGCCGCCGGTTACAGCGCAGCCTTCATCTTCGGCTTCTCGAGCATCAGCAACTTCGGTATCTTGGCGCGCGAACGCGTGCAACTCTTCCCGGTGTTGTTCATCTTGTTCGCGATCCCGAAAGTGGAGCGAACCCCGCGCCCTAGGCTCGAGGAAGCCAGCGGCGCGGTCGCGGTCTAGACCGCGAATCGCCACGTGATGCGCGGCCGTCCCCGTCTCGTCCATGTGACGACGACCGACATGAGCCTCGCTCTCCTGTTGCAGCCGCAACTCGAGGCGTTCAGCCGGGCTGGCTACGAGGTCATCGGCGTGTCCGCACCCGGGCCGTTCGTCCCTGAGCTCGAGACCAGTGGCATCGCGCACGAGCCAGTCGCGCATCTCACGCGACGGATGGCGCCACACCACGACGCACTCGCGCTGGCGGAGCTGACTCGTGTCTTCCGCCGGCTGCGCCCAGACATCGTGCACACGCACAATCCCAAGCCGGGCGTCGTCGGTCGGCTGGCGGCCCGCGCGGCTCGGGTGCCTGCGGTCGTCAACACCGTCCACGGCCTGTACGCGCTCCCGCAGGACCGCCGCTCGAAGCGCTGGGTGGTGTACGGGCTCGAACGCCTTGCGGCCACGTGCTCCGACGCAGAGCTGGTGCAGAATCCCGAGGACGTGCCCGTCCTGGCGGGCCTCGGCATCCGGGCGCCGAAGGCCAGGCTCCTGGGCAACGGCATCGACCTGTGCCGGTTCGATGCGGCCCGTGGTCGCAGCCTTCGCGCCGACGTGCGCGCCGAGCTCGGGATCGACGAGCGCACCGTCGTGGTCGGCGCGGTGGGTCGACTTGTCGCGGAGAAGGGGTATCGAGAGTTGTTCACGGCGGCACGCGCGCTCAGGGACGCGGCCCCTCACGTGCTGCTGATGGTCGTCGGGCCACCGGATCTCGACAAGCACGACGCCGTCTCGCAAACCGAGCTCGACCGTGCCACGGATGCCGGCGTGCGCTTCCTCGGTGAGCGACGCGATGTCGAACGCATCTACGCGGCGATGGACGTCTTCGCGATCGCGTCGTGGCGTGAAGGCTTCTCGCGATCGGGGATGGAGGCGGCCGCGATGGGCCTGCCGGTGATCGCCACTGACATTCGCGGATGCCGGCAGGTTGTCGACCACGACCGCACCGGTCTGCTGATCCCTGTGCGCGATGCCGGCGCAATCGCCGTAGCGGTGCGCGGGCTGGCGGACGCTCCGGATCGACGCCGCGCAATGGGAGCGGCCGCGATCGACAAGGCTCGTGACCAGTTCGATCAGCAACGGGTGATCGACATCACGCTGGCGACCTACGACGAGGTGCTGTGGCGCGCATGACGATCCGGCGTGGCACGGTGACGGACGCCGCGGTGGCCGCGCGCCTGCACGCATCGACGATCACGGAGGGTTTCCTCCCCAGGCTCGGACCGCAGTTCCTCTCGCGTCTCTACCGATGCATCGCCCGCGATCCGCAGTCGTTCCTGCTCATCGCCGAGGCGGCCGACGGTACGACGGCGGGAATGATTGTCGGAACGCAGGACGTACAAGCCCTGTATCGGCGGTTCCTCCGGCGTGACGGTGTGATCGCCGCGGCAGTCGCTTTGCCCCGGGTGCTGCGCCACGCCCGGTCCGTGTTGGAGACGTGGCGCTACGGACGCTCCGAGAGCGATGACCTTCCGGCCGCGGAGCTGTTGGCCGTCGCGGTCGCCGACGATGCGCGTGGACAGGGTCTCGGCCGGGAACTCGTGGCCGCGCTCAACGCCGAGTTCGGTGGGCGCGACGCCACCGCGGTCAAGGTCGTCGTCGGCGCGGACAACGCGGCCGCGCTGCACGTGTATCGCTCGTGCGGCTATCGCGAGGTGTCCTCGATCGAGGTGCACCAGCGCGTCGAGTCAAAGGTGTTGGTGTGGTCGCCCTCGCCGCATTGATCAGCGCCGCCGTGGTCACGCCGCTGGCGATGTGGGTGGCGCCCCGTCTCGGGCTCGTCGATCGGCCGGGGCCCTTGAAGGTCAATCTCCACCCAGTTCCCTATCTCGGTGGTCTCGGCGTGGCCGCCGGCCTGGTCTGGGGTATCGGCGCGAGCCGCCCCATGTTGTTGCTGCCAGTTGGCGCGGCATTGACGCTGGGGCTGCTCGACGACGCGGTCGGGCTGCCACCCGTCACGCGGATCGTCGGCGAGATCGCGGTCGGGATTGCCGTTGGTGTGACGCTCCCGGCCTGGGAGCAGCGCGTCGCGGTGATCGTGCTGTCGATCGTGGCCACGGTGGTCCTGTGCAACGGCGTGAACATGATCGACGGGCTCGACGGACTTGCCGGCGGCGTGACGGTGATGAGCGCGATGGGCTTCTACGTCGTACTGCACGGCGACGGTCCCGCAGTCGCGATCGCACTGGCGGCGGGGGCCGTGGCGTTCCTGGCGTTCAATCGGCCACCCGCGCGCGTCTACCTCGGTGACGGCGGCGCGTACCTCATCGGTACCGCGCTCGCGATCCTTTTCGTCATCGCCTGCCATCAGCGATCCGGTCCCTCGGTCGGGGCCGCGATCCTGCTCGTCGGCTATCCCCTCGTCGAGCTGGTGTTTGCGATCGTCCGACGATTGGCCCGCCGCCAACCGCTCACGGCCGGAGACCGCGACCACATCTACGACCAGCTGCTGGCGCGCGGTGCGTCGGCGCCTGTGGCGACGTTGTCGTGTGTCGTTGGCCAGGCGGCGCTCACCGCGAGCGCCATCGTCGTGGCGACACGGTCGACCGTGGTGAGCCTTCTCGTCGCAGTCGGGTGGGGCGCGCTGATTGTTGCCGTCGGGATGCTGACCGGGTTGCTCACGGCCAGAGCGAGCGAACGCTGACGGGTGAGGTCAGCGCCCGCGCCCGGTGACCCGTCGGGAGATACGCCGCACGGCAGCCGGCACCATTCGAGACAATGGGACCTTGTCCGCGGGCTCGCCGGGCCGTCGCTGCCAGAGAGTCGAGTGCCTCGGCTTGGCCTCGTCCTCGGGGCGCCCGTTCGAGTAGTAGTAGAGCGCGAGCGACATCCGCGTCCGGTCCGGCGGGCAGGTGAGCGGCTCGGGGTGGCCGTGGAACGAGTCGCTCGACGTGCTGAAGATGACGGATGTGCCGAGCGTCGGCGCGATCCGTTCTTGACACCGACGCATGTCGCGCGACCACAGCTCGAGATGCCCTCCCCACGACTCGTCCCAGCCGTCATTGAGATACAGCAGCAGATTCAGACGGCGGTCGAGTCTGAGCCGGCCGAGCTGGTTGAAGTCGGCGTGGATGCTCAGGAAACCGCCGCGCTCGATCTGGTGAAGACCACCACCAGCGAGATGCGGATCCGGTACCAGCCCCGGGATGCCCGTGAGCGTTTCGAGGAATCGGAGGAACACCGACGAGTTGAGCTGGCTGATGAGCTGTCGGGTGTGAGGACCGAGCATGGTCTCGTCGCGATATGCCCGCTTCTTCTCGTACGGCTTGTCGTTGCTCTTGCCCGGCAGGCTCCCGGGAACCGGAAACTCGGCGATGATCGGACGCAGCGCGTCGGTCGGCACGAGATCCTGCAGTGTCACGTGAGGAAACGGCTGCGCCGAGACATACCGGTCGTGCTGCGCGCTGGCGATTTCTCGCAACTCGGCCGCGTCGAAGAAGAACGCGTCAATGGTCCGCTGCACGGCGGCGAATGATACCGCCGGCCGAAGACTCGGCCTTGGGTAGCGTCGCGAGCATGGCGGGGGAGGAGAGCGGTGTTCGGATCTACGACCGCGTGCGCCTCGGTCACGTTGAACGCCGCCACGAGTCCGCCATCCGCCGTCACGGCTTCAGCTTCGTCGACCTGTCGGTCGTTCCCGAGTAGATGTCCGACCGCAACGCGGAGCCGCACGTCCTGTTCGTCATCGACGGTCTCGGCACCGGTGGAGCCGAGCGGTCACTTGCCGAGCTCTTGCCCTTCCTGCGGGACACTGGCATGTCCGCGACAGTGTTGACATTCTTCGAACGCGGTCAGGGTGTCGAGGCCGACGTCAGGGCGCGTGGCGGCGACGTTCGCCGTGCGGCGTCGAAGCGTTTGCTGACGCGCGCGAGGGAAGTGCGCCGGTTGATCAAGCAGGAGCACATTGACCTTGTTCACACCGCTCTCTTCAACGCGACCGTGGTCGGTCGGCTGGCCGCGTGGGGAACGGGCGTGCCGGTGCTCACGAGCCTCGTCAACACGTCGTACGACAGAACCCGGCGTGATCGCACCGCGATCGCGCCATGGCGCCTCGCCGCCGCGCAGGCCGTCGACCGCTTGACCGCTCGTGGAACCGCTCACTTCCACGCAATCTCGCAGGCCGTGGCGCGCGATGTGCGCGACGGGTTGAAGATCCCTTCCTCGCGCATCACCGTGATCGAACGCGGCCGTAGCCGCGACCGATTGGGCGAGCCCGGTCCCGCTCGCCGGAACGCCGTCCGCGACACGCTCGGCCTCGCTCCCGATCAGCCGGTGTTGCTGTCGGTGGGCCGTCAAGAGGAGCAGAAGGGCCAGCGCCATCTGATTGAGGCGATGGACCTGGTCGTGGCGCAGGCTCCCAATGCGGTGCTGCTTCTCGCCGGCCGTCGCGGGCACGCATCCTCAGCGATCCAGGACGCGCTCCAGCGGACCCGCTCACCCGAGAGCGTCCGGCTTCTCGGTCACCGAGACGATGTCGGAGATTTGCTGGCCGCCGCTGACCTGTTCGTTTTTCCGTCCTTGTGGGAGGGCCTCGGCGGTGCCGTCATCGAAGCGATGGCAATGGCCTTGCCGGTCGTGGCCTCCGACCTCGACGTGTTGCGCGAATTCGTCGACGATGGTCCCGAGGGCAACGGCGTCCTGGTGCCACCGCAAGACTCGACCGTCCTCGCTCGTTCGATCGTGGAGTTGCTGCATGATCCAGCTCGACGCGCCGCGATGGGGCGCCGTAGCCGTGAGATCTTCGAGGCGCGATTCACGCTCGGGGCAATCGCGCCGCGCATGATCCAACTCTTCCGAGACGTCGCGCGATGAGCGTCGCACGCCGGGTGGTGACGAAAGCGATTTCGCTCTCGCCCCGTCGGCGCCGTTGGCAACGACTCCTCACGAACCTGACGCTCGACCCTGATCACCTGACATCGCCGGTCACCCCACCAGACCCACGCGACTTCATCATCTGCGGTCTACCCCGCAGCGGCACATCACTCGCGACTGCCGCGCTCTATCAACCGCCGCGCGTCGTCACGGTCATGGAGCCGTGGGACGGCATGCGCCTCGCGCCGGCTGAGCTGTTCTCGTCGCTGCGCGCCGAGATCGGCACCGGCACCTTGACACGCGGGCGGCTCGACGGCGCGTTGCTGCTCGCAGACGGTCGCGTTGAGTGGTGTCGCGACGGCGAAAAGCCGAGCGCGATCCACGTTGCGCCCGACTACCTGCTCGGCGTCAAGTGGCCTGCATTCTGGCGATACCTCGACCTGTTACCGGACACGAAGTTCATCGTCTGCGTGCGGCATCCGCTGGAGGTCCTCGCGTCGTTCCGGAGCACTCGCGGGCGGTTGGCCCGAGGGCTGGAGTACGACCTGGCCTTCAACCGAAGGATGAATGACGAGCTCCTGTCCGCGACCGACGACCCCGTGATCCGCCAGGTCTTGCTGATGGACGCCGTCGCCCGCGGCCTGGCCCCGCATCTCGATCGGCCGAATGTGTTCACGCTTCGCTACGAGCGGTGGTTCGACGACCCCAATGCCCTGCTCGAAGGTTTGACGGCGTTCCTCGGGGTCGACGTGACTCCAACTCCTGTCGTTGTCGCCCAGCGCCCGTCTCGCACGGACGATGCATCGCTGGTCGACATGATTCGACGCCACAGCGCGGCGCCGGCCTTGCTCGGCTACGACCTCGGCTGACGGATCAGCTGCGGCGGAACACCCGGTGGTGGACCCACGGGTGCAGTCCGCTGAGGATGCTCTCGAACCGCTCCATCGGCGTGGTGCTGTTGACCCGCACGCGGGAGATGCGCATGGGCTCGACGATCGGCGTCGGATTCAACCGATGGTCGAAGAGGAATCCGAGTTCGTACCCGGCGTCGCGCGCCGCCGTGAGGTGCTCGTCGGTTTCGCCGTTGGGGTACGCGACCGACCTCGGCGCGCGGCCGAGGATCTGTTGGATCCGCTCGCGGGAGCGCTCGAGCTCGTCGCGGACCTTCTCGGGAGGGCATCCCGGCAGCAGCGGGTGAGTCACCGTGTGACTGGCGACTGCCACTCCGCCGGATTCGAGTAAGGCAAGCTCGTCGGCGCGGAGCTGGACGCGCCGGCCCGCCGGCCGGACCGCCGTGGCGCGCAGCGCATCGATGACCGCCAGTCGAGTGGCATCGGGCAGGCGCTTGACTGCTCTGACCGCTTCGGTCCCGGACAACCCGGCGAGTTGGTCGCACGAACCTCCGGCCGCGACGAGATCCTCGACCTCGTCCCACCAGAACGGATCGTCGGTGTCGAGCAGACCAGTCACAACGAACGCCACTGCGGGCAACCCGCGCTCGCGCAACAAGGGCAGCCCAGCGTCGAGCACGCTCCGGTGACCGTCATCGAACGAGATGAGCACCGACCGGGGTGGGGGCGCCTCGTTGCGGGTGACGAAGCCTTCGAGCTCGGCGAGCGTCAGCGGCTGGTACTCGCGCTGCAGGAGTTCGAGCTGTCGCGAGAACGTGGCGGGATCGTCGACGCCGTGATACGCGAGCACGGCGAGTGACGACGCCGCCCTACGGCGGAACGCGCGATTGATCGGTAGCTTCGCGACCATCCGTTCGACGCGACTCATGCGTTCGATGGTACCGACGGCGCCGCTCCGCTAGCGGCGGGCATCGCGTCCCGAGCCGACAAGGACGCCACGACTTCCACGGCGTTCCGCAGCACCAGGACTCCGGTGCATGCCGAGCAGCGGCACCGGCGCGGTCTGGTTCGTCCTCATCGCTGTGCCTCGAGAAACGGATAGTGCTTCCGGCCGAGATCCCCGCGAAGTCCGTCGACGGTGGCGCGCAGTCGCGCGCGAACGCGGGCGCCCTTGGACTGGTCGCGCATCAAGGCCCGGCCCACGCCGCCGACCGTGCGCGCGATCACGCGCAAGCGACCTAGTCGCTCATGCCGCACATGCACGATGAGGTACGCCTCGTTGCGGTTGCTGTAGTACGAGCGCAGCACGCTCGGACGAGCCCGGAATCGGGCGCCCTTGTTGCCGTGTACGACGAGGGCTTCGGGATCGATGACGATCACGTAACCGGCCGATCTCAGGCGCAGCGCGAACTCTCGATCTTCCTGGCCGATGAAGAAGTCTTCGCGGATCGGGCCGGCGGCATCGAGCGCGTCCGTCGATAGCAGCGTGCCGTTGAACGTCAACGTGGAGTGGTGGTAGGGCGGGGCACCAGGATCGGTGATGTGCTGGTTCGGAAGGACCTGGACCGGCACGACCGCAGCGACTCGTCCGTCCTGCGCTCGCTCCGCCGCGAGTGTGCCTAGTAGGCGCTCGAGACACGCCGGCTCCGGGATCGTGTCGTGCTCGAGCGACCAGAGGAGCGAGGCTCCTCCCGCGTCGAGCGCTCGGGCCGCGGTCCATCCGCGGTTGTGTCCCGCTCCGACGCCGAGGTTCGCATCGAGGCACACCGCGTGAAGACCAGGTTGCGCCCGGAGCCATTCGGCTGTGCCGTCGGTGCTGCCGTTGTCGACGACGACGATGTGCGCGGGCGCCACGGTCTGTGCGTGCACCGCGGCGATCACCGCCGGCACCTTGTCGATCGCTTCGTGGGCGAGGATCACAGCGACGACGTGATCGCGGGTCACGCGCCGTTCCACACGCTGAGGTCCCGGCCCAACCACGCCGCAAGCGCCGCGTTTGGGGCGGCGAAGTACTCGACGAGCTCCGCCCGCAGCCCCGGATCCAACGGCTCGTAGTCCCCCTTGCGAGCGTTGATCCGGCCCACCGCGTTTCGTAGCCGTGGCGGGAAGCGGCGCGACACCTCGCGCAGCCTGCGGGAGCGGAACATCAGGAACGGGTTGAGGGGCTCGCCGATGTTGGCCGGTGTCATGTCCTCGTTCACCTGCAAGAACCGGCACACATCGCGATACGTATCCTCGGGCGCGTCGCGGAGGTCTTCGAACAGGAGCACATGCAACGCCGTCCGCGGAAATCGCTCGGTCACGCGCTGCAGCTGGTCGACGTAGCGCCCGCGATCGAGATACGAGTACCGGAACCGTTCGTCCCTGTCGGCGCCGCGCAGCCGCTCGGGCTCTGCCGACACCGCGGCGGCGAACGACAATGGCTCGCGGCCGTACGCCCGCTTCTGCCAGTAGTGCGAATACGCGCGATCGACGGGGTTTCGCAGGATCGCGATCAGCTTGACGTCCGGCAGCGTCGCTGCGATGCGATCGAGTGCCGTGGTGTCGTACAGATATGTCTGTGTGGCCTCGCCGGCCGACTGATCCCCGCGTGCGCGAGCGAACTGTTGCCGGTAGTGATCCAGACCGCGGTCGAATGCTCGGTCGAAGAAATGCAGTTCCTTGTTCGGCGCGACGTACACCCCGGGATGCGCGCCGAGGTAGCGCGCCAAGGACGTTGTCCCGGATCGCATCGCGCCGATGATGAGGAAGTCGGGCAGGCGCCCCCGGAGCATCCGGCGAGTGTATGGCGGGTACCCGCGCGCACCGGTTTGGTCACGCTCTACGCTCGCCACCCTGGTGGCGCCCTACTTCTCGATCGTCGTGCCCGTGTACAACCGCGCCGGCACCATCGCGCGCGCAATCGACAGCATCTTGGGGCAAACCATCGACGATCTCGAGGTGATCGTCGTCGACGACGGATCCACGGACGACACGCCCGCTGTGATCGCGGCGTACGGCGACACCCGTGTTCGCTCCACATCTCAAGCCAATGCCGGTCCGGGCGCGGCGCGCAACACGGGCGCCACGCTGGCGCGCGGCGACGTGCTGACGTTTCTCGACAGTGACGACGAGGCCCTCCCGGGATGGCTCTTCGCGTATGCGTCGGCGTTCGAGCGAGGCGCCGACATCGTCTCGTGCGCGGTCACCGACGTGGATGCGTCCGGCCGTCCGCTGGCCTCGCCCGTACGACGCCCAAAGGACTACGGCGAGCGGTTCGGACACGCGGTCGGCCTCTTCGTCCACGGCGGGACCTATGCGCTCCGCCGTTCGATCTTCGACCTGGTCGGAGGTTTCGAACCGTCGCTGTTGAGCGCGGAGCACACGGAGCTCGCGTACCGGCTCCTGCCGATGGCCGAGGAACGGGGCTGGACGGTCGAGGCGATCGACGAGCCGTATCTGCGCCACACCGTCGGCACCCCGTCGAGTCTCCGCGCCGAAGACGAAAAGGTGCTGCAAGGGGCCTCGTACCTGCTCGAGCACTATCGCGACCGGTTCGGCTCCGACCGTCGATGGACGGCCAGCCACGCCGCGACCGCTGGCGTGCGCGCCGCCCGCCTCGGCCGCGTCGCCGAGGCGCGCCGATTCTTCGGTCAGGCCTGTCGGGCCCGCCCGGGCAACCCTCGCAACTGGCTGCGTCTCGCGATCACGACCGTGCCACCGCTCGCGCGGCGCGCGTGGGCTCGCCCCTGACTCCGTGCGTCAGGTGGCGTACGCGTCGACGACCGGCACGAGGTCCTTCGGCGCGACGCCGTGGAGGATCACACCGTCGGCGCCGAGATCGAACTGCTCCCGGATCGCCGTCACGCACGCGGCCGGTGATCCGGTGGCGGACGGTGCGAGCCATTCGTCGGGGATCAGGGTGGCAACGTGCTCGAGCTGTTCGGTGGTGGCCTTGTCGTCGAGCGCGCCGGCGAAACCGCTCACCATCGGATCGGCGCGGAAGCGTTCAAGCGCGGCCGGGTCCCATCCGTTCGTCCGAACGAGCAAGTCGCCGTACGCCTGGAGATACGTCGCCAGCCGTCCCACGGTCTTCTTCAGGCGCACCGGCTCCGGAAGGTGGTCGCCGATCGTGGCGAGCACCGACCAGACCTTGACGTCCGCCGGATCGCGGCCGGCCTGTTCCGCGGCGTCCTTCACGGTGCGAACGGCGCGGACGAGCGTTTCGTCGGTGAAGAACGTGTGCAGCACCACGAGGTCGAACGCGCGGCCGCCGAGCGCGAGCGAGTTCGGGCCGAAGGCCATGAGCGCGACCTTGATGTCTTCGTCGAAGGCCGGATCGAGGAACAGCAAGGGGAACTTTCCTGCGGGACCGTCGTGGTCGATCACGAACTCGCCGTGCCACAGCCGGCGCATGATTCCGACGAAGTCCTCGAGCTGTGCGGTGGTGGCCGGCGTGAGGCCCAGCGCGCGCACCATCGGGTCGATGCCCCGGCCGAGCCCGAGCGTGAACCGGCCGCCGGTGAGTCGGTGCATCGTGGTGGCGTACGACGCGGTGACGATCGGGTGGCGCGTGTTGTGGTTGGTGGCCCCCGTCGCGATCTGGATGCGCTCAGACACCGCGGCCGCCGCTCCGGAGAGCGTCGCCGCTTCCTTCACGTTGAAGCGTTCGGAGATGAAGGCCCAGCCCAAGCCCATTTCCTCGGCCTGGCGCATCTCGTCCAGCAGTTCCCGCGGCGATTCCGGCGCGCCGGCCAACGTGTAGAACCCGAGCTCGTTGTACATGCTGCCGGTCTAGCGCAGCGCGCCTACCGTGGCCGGCGTGTACACCGAGTTGAGCTACGAGGCGATGGGCGACGTGGGCGTGATCACGTTGAACCGTCCCGAGGCTCGTAATGCACTCACGCACACGACCTACGCGGAGCTCGAGGATGCGGTGCGAACGACGAGCGCACGCTGTCTCGTGATCACCGGCGCCGATCCAGCGTTCTGCTCTGGCGACGACGTGAAACAGATCATGGCGGCGGCCGGTCCGCAGGTGGCCGCCGGATTGCGCGCCGCTCCCCGGCTCACGCCCGCCGCTGGCGCGCTGCTCGGCTCCGACGTTCCCGTCATCGCCGCCGTGAACGGCGCCGCCGTCGGTTGGGGCATGGAGTTGGCGTTGATGGCCGACGTGCGCGTTGCGTCGGAGCGAGCCAAGTTCGGAGAGCTGTTCGTGAAGCGCGGCCTGTGCTGCGACGTCGCCGGCATCGGGCGGCTCGCGCAGCTGGTCGGCCGCGAGCAGGCGGCCGAGTTGTTGTTCACCGGTCGCGTCATCGACGCCTCGACCGCCCTCGACATGCGGCTCGTGTCGCGCGTGGTCGCGCACGAGGACCTGTTGCCCACGGCACTCGCGCTGGCGTCCGAGATTGCCGCCAATCCTCCGCTCGCAGTACGACAGTTGAAGGCGGGGCTGCGGCTCGCACTCGATCCTGACTGGGACGACCTCGGGCGTTGGGTCAGCGCCAGCCTCGGAGAACTGTTCCAGACCGATGACCATCGCGAGGGTGTCGCGTCGTTCCTCGAGAAGCGCGAGCCCCGTTTCACCGGCCGATGACGCGCACCCCCCGCCAACTTGGGGTCATTGCGCTCGCTCTGGCCGTCGTAGCGACCCCGAGTTCGCTCCTTGCCGCGTGCGGCGGGAGCTCGAAGAAGCAGGCGGCGGCGACGACCACCATGTCGGCCAGCACCACCACCATGACCACGTCGACCACCACCACCTCGACCACGTCGACCTCCACGACATCCGTGCCGCCCACCACCGCCGCGCCACCACGCCCGCCGTACAACTACAGCATCGACACCGTCACGGCGGGCGATCTCGGCGCGTCATGGCACGAGGGCTGCCCCGTCGATCCCGCCAACCTCCGGATGGTCACCGTTGCGCTCATCGGTTTCGACGGCGTTGAGCACACGGGTCAGGTGGTGGTCAACGCCGACGTCGCCAAAAAGGTGGTGGAGGCGTTCCGTCAGATGTTCGAGGCCGGGTTCCCGATCCGCAAGTTGAAGCCGATCTTCACGCAAGCGGAGTTCGACGACTTCGAGACGCCGGACGACAACTCGACGGGCTTCTCGTGCCGGAACGCGGTGAACAGCAGCGGCTCGCCGTCGTGGTCACAGCACGCGTTCGGGCATGCGATCGACATCAACCCGATCGAGAACCCCTACATGGAGGGCGACCGGATCATCCCTTCGGCCGGCGCGGCCTACACCGATCGCAGCGATGTGCGTCCCGGTATGGCGGTGTCCGGTAGCGCGATCGTCAAGGCGTTCTCGTCGATCGGTTGGGGATGGGGTGCCAGCTTCAAGGACTACCAGCACTTCTCCACCAACGGCCGTTAGTCGGATCAGTCGATCAGTTCGTACTCGTCGACCTTCGGCGCAAGGGTGCGCTGCCAGTAGTCGAGCAAGGTGAACGGCCAGTTCTGCGCGACGCGTCCGAGGTCGTTCTTGTACCAGCTGTTGACGTCGGACCAGCCCCACGCCATCTGCCGGTTCTCTGCGTCGACGCGTTCGTTGAACTCGTCGTGCACGTCCTTGCGGATGTCGAGGGCCCGATGCCCGCCCTCGTGCAGCAGCTTGAGACAGCCGAGGATGTAGCGCACGCCGCATTCCGAGAAGTACACGATGCTGCCGTTGACGACGATGTTGGTGTTCGGCCCGTAGAGGCAGAACAGGTTCGGGAACCCGGGGATGTTGACACCCAGATAGGCGCGGGCGTCACCGTTCCAATGTTCGTGCAGGTCGACGCCTCCTCGCCCGGTGACCGTCATCGGCGTGAGGAACTTCGACGCGTGGAACCCGGTGCCGTAGATGATCACGTCGACGTCGTGGACGGCGCCGTCCTCCATCACGAGCCCTGACGGCGTGATCTCCCGGATGGTGTCGGTGATCAACTGCACGTTGTCGCGCTTCAGCGCTTTCGCCCACACACCGTTGTCGCGCAGCATCCGCTTGGAGCCGACGGGATACGTCGGAACGACGTGCTCGAGCAGGTCGGGCCGGTCGGCGAACTCCATGTTGATGTACTCGGTGAGCATCATGCGCGCGAAGTCATTCACGAGGCTGATGGCTTGGCCCTTCGGCTCGAACTCCTCGTCGACCCGCACCGCGGCCAGTGCGCCGTCGCCCATCCGCCAGAAGATCCAGAACCGGTTCCACTCGCTGTACGACGGCACGTGTCCGTAGAGCCATTGCTGGCCGGGTGACACAGGATCGTGGTAGTCCTCCGTCGGACCGAACCACGGTGGCGTGCGCTGGAAAACGAGCAGCTCGCCGACCTCCGGAGCGATCTCGGGGATGAACTGCACCGCGCTGGCACCGGTGCCGATCACCGCCACGCGCTTGCCGCGCAGGTCGAGGTCGTGATCCCAACGTGCGGAGTGGAAGGCCGGGCCAGCGAACGACTCCCGGCCGGGGATGTTCGGGTACGAGGGCCGGTTGAGCTGTCCCACCGCGCTCACCACCGCGTTCGCGACCAGCGACTCCTCGGTGCCGTCGGCGCCGCGCACGACCACCGTCCACCGCAGATCGTTCTCCGACCATGTCGCCGACTCGACCTCGGTGCGGAAGCGGATGTGCTCCCGCAATCCGAATGCATCCGCGCAGCGCTGCAAGTAGTCGAGCAACACGTCTTGCGTCGAGAAGTGCAATGGCCAGTCGTGCCGTTGCGCGAACGAGTAGCTGTAGTTGTGGTTGGGGTTGTCGACGCGGCAACCCGGATAGCTGTTCTCGTACCAGGTGCCGCCGACGTCAGCGTTCTTTTCGACGATGACGAACGGGATGCCGGCCTGCTTCATCCGGTGGGCGACGAGCAGACCCGACATGCCGGCGCCGACGACGACGACGCTGAAGTCGGTGTCGGCCGCATGCCATCCGGGCGCGCGCCGGTCTTCACCCAGAATCGCGAGTTCCTCCTCGAGCAACGGGAGGTAGTCCGCCATGTTCTCGCCGCCAACGGAGAACTCCATGATCTTCAACACGTCTGCGTCCGACGGCGGCGGTGCGGTCCGCGACCCGTTGTCGCGGAAGCGGATCAACGCCTCGAGCGCGAGTTCGCGCGCGGCGACCAGCTGCTCGTCGGTCAGCCCGGCCTGTGGCATGGCCAGCATCAGCGGATCGGGCCGCAGCTCGTCGCGCAGCAGCGAGAGGTCGCCGGTGACGTATGCGAGAGCCGGCAGCAACGGCGGGATCTCCGCCTCCTCCAGCATCCGCCGGATCTCGTCGTCGGACTCCGTGATCGGCTCGATCGCGCCCACGAAGGGGCTGAAGGGAGAGGCGACGTTCGTCATCAGCCCATGTTTTCATCAATTCCCACTCAGGCGTCTACAGATCTGTAGACGCCTGAGTGGGATTTCGTGAGGCGGATCAGCCGATGCGGATGGGCAGCTTGCGCGGGCCGCGCACTTGACCGCCTGACCACAGCACCGCCGAAGGGTCGGCGAGCTCGAAGGACGGGAACGCCTCGAGCCACACCTGGAGCGCGACCCGCAGCTCCATGCGCGCGAGATGCGAGCCGGCGCAGCGATGGATGCCCAGACCGAACGCGGCGTGGCGGTTCTCCTCGCGGTCGATGATCACCTTGTCGGCATCCTCGAACATCTCCGGATCGCGGTTGCCGGCGGGGAACGGCAGCAGCACCCACTCCTCCGCCTTCATCGGGCACCCGTGCCAGTCCATGTCGTGCTTCACGAGCCGCGCCATCGTCACCGGCGCGTAGGCGCGCAACAGTTCCTCAATGGCGATCGGCAGGAGGTCCGGCTCCGCCACGAGCCGCTCTCGATCTTCGGGATGGCCGGCCAGGTGCCACAACGACGCTCCGATGGCGCTCCACGTCGTGTCGATACCGGCCAGCAACAGCAACGCGATCGTGCCGCCGACATGGCCCATCTCGAGCGGGACACCGTCCATCTCCGAGTTGAGGAGGTACGACGTGAGATCGTCACGCGGGTTGTCGACGTGGTCCTGTACCTGGTCGCGGAGGTACTCGAACAAGACCATCATCCCATCCGCACGCTCTTCCATCGGAAGTGCGACGCCTTCGAGCACGTGCTTCACGAATCCACGGAAGCGATCGGCGTCCTCCTCCGGGAAGCCGAGCATCTGCACGATCACGCGCACCGGGATGTGCTGCGCGAACTCCTCGGCGGCGTCGACGACATCGCGACCCTGCATCGCGTCGATGAGCTCCTCGCAATACGTGCGAGTGAACGGTTCGATCTTGTCGATGGCCTGCGGAGCGAACGGCTGGAGCAGCAGCCGGCGCGCGCTCTTGTGGAACGGCGGGTCGGACGATATCGGGGGAGCGATCCCGCTCGGCGCAAGCTCGAGCGGCGGACGGAACTCGGTCACGAGGATGCTGCGCGACGTGAAGTTGTCGGTGTCGTATGCGACTGCAGCGACGTCTTCGTGCCGGGTCGGCAACCAGACACCGCCGTAGCGCTCGCTGTGCGCGATCGGGCACGTCTCTCGCAACTCGTCCCAGATCGGGAACGGGTTGGCGGCCCAGACGTCGTCAGTGTGGTCGAAGTCGGTGGCCCAATTCTCGACCGGCGGGTGATCGCCCATCAGTCGCCTCCCTCGAGGATCACGGCCCGTTCGGGGCAGTTGGCCGCCGCCCTCCGTGCGTTGTCCGTTTGATCGGCGGGCACGGTCCCGTCGCCGATCTCGCGTCCGTTACCGACGTCGTCCGCTTCCACCAACTCCGGCGCCAACGCATAGCAACGGCCGTGGCCCTCGCACCGGTCCTGGTCGATGTGGATCTTCATGGTGGCCTCCGACGCGCTGTACTACCCGGCATGGGAAGCGCGATTCGAATCGAAGACTACGGCGCCGTGAGGAAGCTGGTCTTCTGCCGGCCGGACGAGTTCAACACCATCACGCCCCAGCTGCGCGATGAGCTCGAGGCGTACCTCGACGAGGCGGAGCGCGACTCGAGCGTGCGCGTCGTGCTGCTCGCGGCGGAGGGCCGGGCGTTCTGCGCCGGGTTCGGGCTGGACTGGTCGACGGCACGACCGGCATCCACCGATCAGCCCGCGGCGCGCGTGTGGGACACGGTCGCCGACGTGCAGATGATCGGCCGGTTCGGCAACACGTTCGCCAAGCTGCACGAGATCTCGAAGCCGACGGTGGCCGCCGTGCAGGGATGGTGCATCGCAGGCGGCACCGACATGATTCTGAACGCCGACCTGATCGTCGCCGGCGAGGCCGCGCGGTTCGGCTACCCGCCGGCGCGCGTGTGGGGCGTCCCCGAAGCGCCATGGGTGTGGGTGGCGCGCCTCGGGCTCGAGCGCGCCAAGCGGTACCTGTTCACCGGCGACCAGCTGACCGCGGCCGAAGCAGCGGACGTCGGCATGATCCTCGAGTGCGTGCCCGACGACGAGCTCGGCGAACGATCGATGGCACTCGCACAACGCATGGCGCTCCTGCCGCTGAACCAGCTGCAGATGATGAAATGGATGCTGAACGACGTGGCCCGGCACCAGTACCAGCCGGACACGAGTCGCTTGCTCGGGTTCATCTTCGACGGCGTCGCACGGCATACCCAGGAAGGGGTCGACTTCGTGGCGCGGGCCCAGGAAATCGGGTGGCGGGACGCCGTGCGTGAGCGGGATCGGCCGTTTGGTGACTACGGAGAGCGTCCGCGGGACTGACCGACGGCGAACTCGGGAACGCGCTGACGATGACGCATGCACAGGGAAAGTTCGACATCGCGTCGTGGGATGAAGAGCCGTACATCGAAGTCGACGACGCACGAAAGCTCACCCGCGCCGTGGTGACCCAGCGGTTTTCCGGCGACCTCGAAGGCGACGGCTCGGTGCAGTGGTTGATGTTCTACCGAACCGACGGCACCGCGGATTTCGTCGGGATGCAGCACGTCGACGGCACGGTGCGCGATCACAAGGGCTCGTTCGTCCTCGAGACCACCGGCACGTTCGACGGCAGCAAGGCGTCCGCCGACTGGACCGTCGTCGAGGGGTCAGGAACCGGCGATCTCGACGGCGTGCAAGGCACCGGCCGGATGGAAGCTCCGATGGGCTCCACGGCCACCTACGAGTTCGACTTCACGCTGAAGTAGCACTCACCGGTGGCGAGCGCCGGAATGCGCGCCCGCCGAATCCCGTTGAGGCCGCGACATGAGCAGCGCCATCGATGTCCGCAAGGCCGACAGCCGCCCCCACACGAAGATCGGGTGGCTCGACAGCCACCACAGCTTCAGCTTCGGTGGCCACTACGACCCGAACAACACGCACCACGGCCTGTTGCTGGTCTCGAACGACGACCGCGTCGCGGCGGGCACCGGCTTCAGCACCCATCCCCACCAGGACATGGAGATCATCACGTGGGTGCTCTCCGGACGGCTCGAGCACAAGGACTCCGAGGGCAACCAGGGCGAGCTGTATCCCGGCCTCGCGCAGCGCATGAGCGCGGGCACGGGTATCTGGCACTCGGAGATGAACCCGTCGCCGACGGACGACGTGCACTTCATCCAGATGTGGGTGCCGCCCGACACGGAGCGGATCGACCCTGGCTACGAGCAACTCGACATCAACGGTGAGCTCGACAAGGGCGGGCTCCAGCCGATCGCATCGGGTCAGGGTCACGACTCGGCGATCACGATCCGTCAGCGCGATGCCGTGCTGTGGGGGGGTCGCCTCAAGCCCGGTGAGACGGTCGCCGTGCCCGACGGTCGCCATGCCCACCTCTTCGTCGCCGTCGGCGACGCCGAGCTCGCGGGCGCAGGCGCCCTCACCGAAGGAGACGCCGTTCGCCTCGCCGGAGCCGGTTCGCCGAACCTCACCGCTGGACCCCAAGGCGCGGAAGTGCTGATCTGGGTGACGGCATGAGTGGCGTCCTGGGTGACGAGCGCGACGAACTGACCGCACGTCGCGAGGCGATCGCCGCTCGTGAGCTGCATCCCCGCGAGCGGCGCCCGGCGTCGAGTGCTCGCGGCGTGCATCACGTTGCGCTCCTGAGCAGCGATGTGCAGCAGACGGTCGACTTCTACCAAGGGCTGCTCGAGTTCCCACTGACTGAGATGTTCGAGAACCGCGACTACACCGGCTCGACGCATTTCTTCTTCGACATCGGCCACGGCAACACGCTCGCGTTCTTCGACCTGCCCGGCCTCGACCTCGGCGCGTATGCCGAGGTGCTGGGCGGCCTGCACCATCTCGCGATCTCCGTCGATCCCGACCGTTGGGCGCTGCTCAAGGCCAAGCTCGACGACGCCGGCATCGAGTACGCCCACGTCGACGGCTCGTCGATCTACTTCCGCGACCCCGATGGCGCGCGCCTCGAGCTGATCAGCGATCCGCTCGGCGAGATGTACGGGAAGCCCGTCTTCTAGCCTCACGGCGTGCTCGTCCTGTCGCAGTCCGACGTGGCCTCGGTGCTCGACATGTCGCAGTTGATCGATGCCGTCGAGGCGGCGATGGTCGACCTGAGCGCGGGACGCGCCTCGGTACCGCCCCGTGTCGGCGCGGTCGTTGCGGATCGCAGCGCGATCTTGGCGGCGATGCCCGCGTATCTCCCGTCGAGCGCGGCGCTCACCGCGAAGCTGGTGAGCGTGTTCCCGGAGAACGTCGACCGTCCGACGCACCAGGCCGTGATCTGCTGCTTCGATCCCGAGACGGGCACGCCGATCGCGCTCATGGACGGCACGTTGATCACGGCGCGGCGCACCGCCGCGGGCTCGGCATCGGCGACCCGGATGCTCGCACGCGCGGGGAGCTCGACCGTGGCAATCGTCGGCAACGGGGTGCAGGCGGGCACGCACGTACAGGCCCTTCGAGCGATCGGTCTGACGCAGTTCGTGGTGGCCGGTCGCGACGCGGGCAAGGCACGTACGTTCGCTGAGCAGCACTCGATCGACTCGGTGCCGTCTGTGGTGGAAGCGGTGCGGTCCGCCGATCTCGTGTGCGTCGCCACACACGCCGACGCGCCGGTGGTCGCGCGCGAGTGGATCCGGCCGGGAACGCATGTGAACTCGGTCGGCTACAACACGCAAGGCAGTGGCGAGCTCGACGAGCAAACGATTCGCGATGCGTTCGTTGTCGTCGAATCACGAGCTGCCGCGTTCGCACCTCCGCCCGCAGGGGCCGTCGAGTTGCTCGGCGTACTCGGCCCCGACGACGTCGCGGAGATCGGCGAGCGGCCGGCCCGGCACGACGACGAGGAGATCACCGTCTACAAGTCGGTCGGCGTCGCGGTGCAGGACGCCGCGGCGGCAACCCTCGTCCTGACTGCCGCCCGTGCCAATGGGATCGGCGTCGAAGTCGCGATCTAGGCGTAGGTGCGGACGAGTTCGAGGACGGCGTCGACATCGGGGCCCTCGCCGGTCAGCGACGTCGCTGACGGGTCGACCCGCCGGGCGGCAACGTTGCACAGCTCGGCGCCGTCCCCGCGAATCGTCGTGAGTGCCTTGTCGTCCGGCAGGAAGTCCCACGTCTCGCCGCGCGGCCCACGCAACGAGAACGCGACCGGCCCGTGCAGCTCGCGGCCGGCTCGTGCGAACGCGTACGGAATCGTCCGCCATGCGAGTCGAGCGATGTGACGCAACCGCGGCGCGGGCGACAGGTCGATGTCGAGCGCCTCGGCGACGTCACCCGTGTGGATCCACGTCTCGGCCAAGCGCGTGGTTGCCAGCGTTCGCGCCGACAGCTGTCCCGCGACCCACTCCACCCGCAGGTGTGGATCGCTGGTCGCGAGCACGTGGCGCAGCTCCGACGCGCCGGCGGCGTAGCGATCGCCTACGACTGAACCTGGCGCACCGCGTTCGGCCGCGACCATCAGTGCCGCACCGTCGTCGACGTCGCTCGCGGGGCCGACGTTGCGCCCCACCTCGTTCAGGTAGTCCGCGAACCGTCCGTTCGCACTGGCGATCGCCATCTCGTTGGTCTGCGCGACGTGCAGAACGACATCGGCGACCGTCCATCCCTCGCAGCGTGACGGCCGTTGCCAGTCCGCCTCGTCGAGGTCGGCCAGAAGGCCCAGAAGCTCTGCCTGTTGCTCAGCGAGTGCAGCAACGATCTCGTCCACAGACCACCAATCATCGATTGGGCTCCCACCGGAAGTACCGGCGAGCCAACACGATCCCGATCATGGTCCACGCGACGAGGACGAGGACACTCCCAACGGACGGACCGTGCGACGCCGGGTCGTAACCCGCCCGCAGGCCGTCGACGAGTGCCTTGATGGGGAATGCGCTCACGATGTGGTCCATCCACGTCGGCAGCGTGAGGCCCGACGAGAACGTGCCGGACACGAGCGCAAGCGGGAGGTAGGTGCCGTTCGTGATCGCCCCCGCCGCGTCGGCACGCGGGATGAGCGCGCTGACGGCCACACCGAGCGCCGCGAAGCACACGACGCCGAGCGCCAGGCAACCGAGCAACGCGGGGACACCACCGCTGCGCGGCGCGATCCCGAACGCCAGTCGCCCGAGCACGATGGTCGTCACGCCGACGACGACCGACGTGACCAGCACGCTCGTCAGCTGTCCCGCGAGGTACATCCCCGGCGCCAACGGCGTCGCCCGGATGCGTTTGAGGACACCGTCGGCCCGCAGCATCGCGATCGTCGCCGCGAGCGATCCGTACGCCGCGACGATGATCCCGAACGCGAGGATGCCGGGCACGAACAACGTGAGGGCCTTCAACTCAGGTCGGCCCGGGATCTTGTCGTTGGCCGAGGTGAATCCGAAAATGACCAGCAGCCCGACGGGCAGGGCAAACGTGAAGAACGCAGTCTCGGGATTGCGCCAGAACGCCCGCTGTTCGAGGCCGAGCTGGTGCCAGAGGAGCCGGGGCCCACTCATGGCGCCACCAACTCGAGGTAGGTGTCCTCCAACGTCGGAGGGCTCACGTCGAGCTCGGGGAGATCGGCGACGGAGTCCAACAACGAGCGCAACGTCGTCCCAACGTCGGTGGTCTCGACGGTGACGCGATCACCGCACGGCGCTCGGTACGAGATGTGCGTCGGTGCTTGCGCGAGCTGCGTGAGCTCGTGCACCGTTCCCACGGCGCGGATCGTGCCGCCGCTGAGGATCGCGACACGATCCGCGAGACGCTCAGCCTCATCGAGGTAGTGAGTCGTCAGCAGCACGGTCTTACCGAGCGAGCGCAGGTTCTCGATGGCCGACCAGCACCGCCGACGCGCTTCGGGATCGAATCCGGTGGTCGGCTCGTCGAGGAAGATCAGATCGGGATCGCCAGACAACGCGAGCGCGAAGTCGAGCCGGCGACGTTGGCCGCCCGACAATCGGCGCACGAGCGTGGAGCGCTCGGCGCGCAGCTCCACGACGTCGAGTAGCTCTTCGAGCGCACGCGGCCTCGGGTAGTACGCCCGCCACGCGTCGAGGATCTCCTCGACGCGGAGGTGATTCGGGAAGCCGCACTCCTGGAGGACGACGCCGGTGCGTTGCCGCAACTCGCTCGGATGCGTCGAGGGATCGAAGCCGAGCACGCGCACGAAGCCCGCCGTTGCGTCCCGGTAGCCCTCGAGGATCTCGACCGTGGTCGTCTTTCCCGCACCGTTTGGACCGAGCAGCGAGAAGACCTCGCCCGCTTTGACCTCGAGGTCGAGGCCGGTCAGCACCCGCCGCTCGCCGTAGTCCTTCCGCAGCCCTTGCACCACGATCGGCGAGTTAGATACGGTCATGTCACTAAGATACGAGTCCGTAGCTAAGTGTCAAGGGTGTTTCCAAGTGCAAGATGTCACGGTGGCCGAACGAATGACGCAGGAGCGACGGCGCGAGCGCACACGCGACCTGCTGCTCGACGCCGCGCAGGAGGTGTTCGCCAAGAAGGGCTTCGAGGGCGCCTCCCTCGAGGAGATCGCCAAGACCGCCGGCTACACGCGCGGGGCGATCTACAAGCACTTCGGCAGCAAGGAGGAGATGTTTCTCGCCGTGAACAAGCGATGGAACGAGACCTTCCTCCAGACGTTCGTCGAAGGCATCGACCCATCAACGCCGGTCGAGGAGCTCGACCTCGCCTCGCTGGCGAGGAAGTGGCACGAGATGCAGTACTCGTATCCACACGACTTCGCGCTGGGCCTCGAATTCAGCATTTTCGTGCTCCGTCATCCGGAGACGCAGGCTCAGGTAGCGAAGCAACGCCTCGAGCTTGCGCAGATGATCGCCGACTTCATCGACGAGCAAACCGTTCGCCTCGGCGAGGTCCTACACATGGATTCGCTGACGCTGGCGCGCCTGTCGCTGGCGTGCTCGGACGGGCTCCAACTCGCGGCCTACCTCGACATCGGCCAGGAGGACCTGTACGAACCGTTCCTCGCATTGCTGGTCACCGCGATAGAGGATGATCCGAAGAGCAAGAAGAAGAAGCGCGGTGAGACCTGATCACGGGAGCAGGACATGGCTCAGAACACGGCACTGATCCAGGTGCTCGGAGCGATCGCCTACGGGGAGCTCAAGGCGTACGACGGCGCCAAGGCGGAGGCCGAAGCGGCGACCACCGAAGCGCAGCGCCGCTGGCACCGCCAGGTGGCGGCGGAGGAGCTGCGCCATCACAAGGGGTTCGTCAAGCGCCTCGAGGCACTCGGCGCGGACCCCGAACGCGCCATGGCGCCGTATCGCCGGCCGCTCGACCGCTATCACGCGCGAGTGAGCGGCGACGCGATCGAGGAAGCCGTGTTCGGCTATTTGGGAGAGGGCATCGCCGACGACTTGTTGCAATGGCTGCAGCACGTGGCCGACCCCGAGACGATCGCGTTCGTCGACACCGTGATCGCCGACGAGGTCGGGCACGAAGCCGCGGCGACGAAGGTGTTGCGCGACTTGCTCGACGAGACACCGAACGGACGGGCGCTCGCCGCCCGGGCCGCACGCACCATGCATGCGCACATGCTGTGGTCCGGACGCGAGGGCGCCGCGCCGCTCGCCGCGTTCGTGCGCCTCGGCCGCACACCGGAGTTGCTGCGGGTCATCATCGGCGGGCAGGCCCGTCGACTGCGCGCCATCGGCATCCGCCTGTGGCTGCCCATGCCCGACCGCATCGGCCCCTTGAAGCTGGCCAGCTGATGCGTACCCGGCTCACTGATGTGCTCGAGATCGAGCACCCCGTCATGCTCGCCGGCATGGGCGGCGTGTCGTATCACCGACTCGTTGCCGCCGTGTCGGGCGCCGGTGGTTTCGGCTGCCTCGGCGCGTCGACGATGAGCAAGGACCAGATGGTCGACGAGATCCGCAAGGTGCGCGAGCTCACCGACCAGCCGTTCGGTGTCGACCTGCTCACCGCGATGCCGACCGACATGCTGGCGCAGGTCGAGTTGCTCATCGAGGAGGGCGCGAGCGTGTTCGTCGCCGGGCTCGGCGTGCCCGCGGCCGCCGTCGAGCTCTGCCATCGGCACGGCGTGCTCGTCGCAAACATGTGCGGCAAGGTCGTCCACGCGCGCAACGCCGTCGACGCCGGCTGCGACTTTGTGATAGCGCAAGGCACCGAAGCCGGCGGCCACACCGGCCAGGTGGCGACGATGCCGCTCGTCCCGCAACTCGTCGACGCCGTCGGCGATCGTGTGCCGGTCGTCGCGGCGGGTGGGATCTTCGACGGCCGCGGGCTCGCCGCCGCGCTCGCCCTCGGCGCCGACGGCGTGTGGCTGGGCACGCGCTTCATCGCCACGCCCGAGGCCCGCACGGTCAACGGCTACAAGGATCGGCTCGTCGCCTCAGCCGAAGACGGCACGATCATCACCAAGGCGTACTCCGGCAAGACGATGCGTGTGCTGCGCAACAGCTATCTCGAGGAGTGGGAGAAGTCGGGCAGTGAGGTGCAGCGCTTCCCGATGCAGGCGATCGCCGCGATGGAGGAGGGCGTTTTCCATCTCGGCGGCGACGCTCGCACCGAGGGCGTCGACCCGCAGCGCGAGTGCTACCCCGCCGGCCAAGGCGTCGGCGGCATCGACGAGCTCGTGCCCGCCGCCGACCTCGTGCACCAAATCGTCGCCGAAGCCGAAAAGATCCTGACCAATCTGGGTAACCGAACGGTGTGACGACCATGCCGGCGGCGTTCATCGGGCACGGCAGTCCGATGAACGCGCTGGAGCACAACCGGTACACCGCGGCGTGGCGGGCCTTCGGCGCATCGATCCCGCGACCGCGCGCCGTCCTCGCCATCTCCGCGCACTGGTACATCAACGCCTCGGCCGTCACCGCGATGACCGCGCCGCGCACGATCCACGACTTCTACGGGTTCCCCGACGAGCTGTTCGCGGTGCAGTACCCGGCCCCCGGCGCACCCGAGGTCGCGCAACAGGTCGCCGACGTCGCTGATCCCGTGTGGATCGGCCTCGACAACGACAGCTGGGGGATCGATCACGGTACATGGTCCGTGCTCGTGCACGTGTTCCCCGACGCGGATGTGCCTGTCGTGCAGCTGGCGATCAATGCGATGAAGCCGTTCGACTACCACCTCGATCTCGGCGCGCGCCTGGCGCCGCTGCGCGACGAGGGCGTGCTGATCATCGGCAGCGGCAACATCGTGCACAACCTCGGCCGGCTCGACTGGAGCCGGCCCGAAGGCGGGTTCGACTGGGCCCATCGGTTCGACGAATCGGCGCGCGAGTTGATGACGGCCAGACCAGGCGACCTCGCACAACTCGAGAAGCACCCCGACGTCCACCTCGCCGTGCCGACCCCGGATCACTTCATCCCGTCGCTGTACATCGCCGGTCTTGCGGCCGCTGCCGGGGAGAGCGCCGACGTGTTGATCGAGGGCTACGCGATGGGCGGCCTGTCGATGACGTCGTACGTGCTCGACGCCCACCCCGTCATCGACGGCGACGGCCCGCCCGCTGCCCGCTTGCCCGACCCCGACGTCGTGCCGCCGGAGGACACGAACACCTAATTCAGCAACGATGTGGTCCATGAGCGAGAAGGACGCGGCCAAGGTCCGGCGCGAGTTGCTGGCCCTGATGCGCCGGCTGGTCAACGGACCTCTCACCCTCGAGGCGGGACTGCGGGCGACGACCGCAGTGCGTCACGCGATCGACGACCTGCAGTCAGAACTCGTGTCGACGGCCCGGGGGGAGGGCGCATCGTGGGCGTCGATCGGCGAGGCGCTGGGTGTGACGACGCAGGCCGCCCACCAACGCTTCAGCTCGAGGACGTGACGCGCACCAGCTTGACCGCGGCATCGCCGCGAGCGACCGTGCCCGCCTGAACCACGCGGGCGTTGATGCCGCGCAGGTGCAGCTCCTTGCCCGCCGGCGAGTTCACGAAGCGGGCGGCGTCCTGCCCGAATCGCGCCGCGAACTTGGCGCAGCCGTTGTGCGGTTCGGCGGTGACCTCGATGATCGCGGTGCCGAGCTGCACGCGCGTGCCGGTCGGCAAGTTGGCGTCGGACAGATCGATGTCGACGAAGAGCTGATCGCCGGCTTCGGCCCACTGCGCGCGGTCATCACCGGCGAACAGCGCGATCGCCCGCGCGTTCATGACCGTGATCTGCCGATTGGCTTCGGCCGAGCCGTCGGGGGTCTGCCGGCTGCCGCGATCACGCCATGTGTCGCCGACGACGCCGGTGTCGAGGCTGAGTTCCGCCTGGTCGAGCAGCTCGCGTTCGTCCACGGCGGGCCGGCGCACGATGAGCTCGACCGTGCCGTTGTCAGACGGCGACGCCCGAAGACTGTCGAGAGCGGCTTCGAACTCGTCCGTCGTGCCATGGCCCATGCATGCCATCGTGGCCGCTGATGGACGTCGGCGGGCAGCCTTTTCCAGGGCGGACGGATCTGTGGCTCGACGACGGAGTGGTCGTCCGGCGCCACGACAAGGCGGCGGTGGAGACGATCGACTGGATCCACCAGTTCCTGAGCCGGCTGGCGTTCGCCGCGCCCAAGCCCGTTCCCTACTTCGACGGAGCGAGCCTGGCCGTAGATGAGGGCGCGGTCTGGAGCGCGGTGTCGTACGTCGAGGGCGAGATCGTCGGCTGGTCGCCCGAGCCGAGCATGTTCGACCTCGGTGCCTACCTTGCCGCGTTTCACGCCGCGGCCGAGGGGGTCGAGATGGACCGGCAACAGTTGCCCGCGTATCCGGTCGCGCGGCCGCCGGGCACGGCCGAACACCGCCGGCATGTGATCCACGGCGACTTCACCAACCACAACGTGCTCGCGGCGGGCTCGCCGCCGCGGCCCTGCGGCGTGATCGACTTCGGCAACGCGTACATCGAATCGCCGCTGTTCGACCTGGGCGCGGCGTTGTGGCGCAGTGGCCGCCCCTCGCAAGACGTCCACGAGTTCGACCCTCAACGGATCGTGGCCTATGTCGAGGGCTACGCCTCGGTGCGACCGCTGTCGCGCGACGAGCGCGCGGCCGTCGCGTTCTACCTACGGGAGCGAGGGCGGCAGATCGTCGTCAAACAAGCCGCCCGCGGTGTCGTGGACGACGGCCCCCGCCGCAAGCTGGCGTGGATCGCCCGTCACCATGACCGTCTCGTCACGGCATTGGCAGGATGACGCCGTGAGTTGTCTCTTCGTCACGTGGGCCGGCGGCGGGAACTCCACGCCGGTGCTTGGACTGTCGACTCGTCTCATGCAGCGCGGTCACTCGGTGACGGTCGTCAGCCCCGACGATGCCTCGGCGCGTTTTGCCGAGATCGGCGTCGAATACGAGCCGTTGGACGGCGTTGCCGCGGCCATTGCTCGCCACCGACCAGACGTCGTGATCGTCGACTTCATGATGCCCTCGTGGATGAGCGAGGCCGAGGCCAGCGGTGTGCCCTGGGTCGCTCTCGTCCACACGCTGTACGACCGCGTTGCCACCGGCATCCTCACGGCGTTCACCACGCTCGAACACATCAATGAGCAGCGTGCGGCGCTCGCCCTCGACGCGGTGGCGGACGCGAGCGAGCTGCTCCAGCGCGCCGCGCGAGTCGTGGTCGTCGCGCCGCGGGCGCTCGACACTGCTGAGCCCACGAACGGCCGGCATGTGGGCGCCATCCTCGAGGAGGTCGGCCCCGACGCCGATTGGCAACCACCGGGTGGTGTCGCTCCGCTCGTGGTGGTCAGCCTCGGCACGACGCAGGGACTCGACGACCAACGGGTCACGGGCTGCGTGCTCGAAGCCGTTGCCGACCTACCCAATCGCGTACTCCTGAACGCACCGACGCATCTCGACCTGTCGTCGATCACCGTTCCCGCCAACGCCGTGGTGCAGGGCTACGTACGCCACGCCGCGGTGATGCCGCATGCTGCCGCGGTGGTGACGCACGCCGGGCTCGGCAGCATCAACGCGGCGCTGAGCTACGGCCGCCCGCTCGTGTGCATTCCGCTCGGGCGCGATCAGCACCACAACGCCGAGCGAGTTGCCGCCGTGGGAGCGGGAGTGGCGCTACCGACCGACGCGCCACCGAGCGCGATCCGTACCGCGATCGAGCAGGTACTGGCCGACCCGACGTACGCAGCCGCCGCACAGCAGTTCGCCGCCGACTACGACCCGACCGCCCAAGGGGCCGTCGATGCCCTCGAGTCGCTCTAGTCGTCGCGTTCGTGGTCGGCGACCTTGAGGGGGCCGTCACCGATCTCGACGATTGGCTCCTCGCGGTTGTCGTACTCCGTGCGCAACGCCTTGCTCATGACCGCGTGCATGTCGTACAGCGCGGTGATGTAGGTGAGGTAGAGGATTTGCTCGTCGGTGAGCTCGGCTTTCAACGCCGCGAACACGCTGTCGGGCACGCGGCCGCCGTCGTAGACGAGGCCGTCCGTGTACGCGAGCACCGCCGCCTCGATCGGCGACCAGCACGGCGCGCCCGCCCCGAACGGAATCGCCTCCACCTGCTCTTCCGTGAATCCGTGCGTGCGCATCGCCTTGCAGTGCTGCGAGAACACGAACTGGCTCCCTCGGGCCCAGCCGGCGCGGCACTGGCCGAGCTCGCGCAGCTTCGGATCCAGCACCGACTCCGACCCTCGGTAAACGCCGAAGCCGGCCACGGCGTGATCGAAGACGGCGGGCACGAGCGCGAACACCGTCCACCAGTCGCCTGGAGTGCCGCTCGACGTGCCCGGCTCGGCCACGGGATCGCGGTCGCCGAACAGGAAGTCGTACATCAGTTGCACCGAAGGGGCGGCTTCGGCTCGCGGCACTTCTCGCAGTCGGGGCATGCGGCGTTCTAGCGCACGACGATCGGCACCTGCGAGTAACCGCGAACCGTGCTGGTGTGCAGCCGCACGGCCCGGTCGTGATCGACGTCCCACTTGGGGTAGCGCTTCAACGTCTCCTGCAACGCGACTCGCGCTTCGAGTCTGGCGAGGGCTGCGCCGACACAGAAGTGGATGCCGTAGCCGAACGACACGTGGTTGTGGTGCTCGCGGTGGATGTCGAAGCGGTCGGCGTCGGGATACGCGCGCTCGTCGCGTCCCGCCGCGCCGGTGAGCAGCAGGACCTTCGAGTCAGCCGGGATCACGGTGTCGTGTATCTCGACGGCGCGCGTCGTCATCCGTCCTTGCACGGGCGAGGGCGCTTCGTACCGCAGCAGCTCCTCGATCGCGCCCGGGATCAGCGCGTGATCGGCCGCCAACTCGGCCTGTTGGTCGGGATGCGCGGCGAGCACGACCGCGGCCCAGCCCAGCAGCCGCGCCACGGTTTCGGTGCCCGCGGCGAGCAGGAGGTTGGCGAAGTCTGTCGTGGCCGTCCGTGACAGACCCGCCTGCGCCAACGACGTGAGGAGATCGTCCCGAGGCGACGCCCTGCGCTCGTCGAGCAGCCCGGCGAGGTACTGGTGGACCTCCCGTCCAGCGGCCATCGACACCTCGTTGACCATGCCGACGCCGGGCTCGATGTGGAAGATGCGGTCGAGGACGTGCCGGAACGTCTCTTGGTCCTCGTCGGGCACACCGAGCAGCGACGAGATCACCATCGACGGCAGCTTGGCGCCGAAGTCCTGCAGGTAGTCGAACGTGTCGCGACCGTGCTGCGCGTCGAGCATGTCGGCGCAGAAGCCGCGCATGCGGTCCTCGAGCACCGCGGTGTGGCGCGGTGTGAACGCCCTCGACACGATGTGTCGCAGCTCGGTGTGCTGCGGCGGGTCGAGGAAGATGATCTGCCCCGTCGAGCTGAGGTCGTGGCCCATCATCTCGAGAACGGTGCCGCGCGCCGAGCTGTACGTGGCCGGGTCGCGGTGAGCCGCTTCGACATCGTGATAGCGGGTGAGCGCGTAGAAGTCGAGCTTGTCGTTGCGGTAGAGCGGCGCTTCGTCGCGCATCCGCTTCCACGTGGGATGCGGATCCGTGTCGATCGCCTCGTCGAACGGATCCCAGTAGAGCTCGCGGGCCTCGGCATCCGTTGTGCTCATCGGCCTACGTTGCCACGTGAACGGGAAGGACCGATGAGTTTGGGTGGCTGACCTCGTCGCAATGGTCATGATCGATCTCGGACCCGCCGCCAGCCGCATGGCCACACTCCTCGCATCCGTCGATGACGAGCAGCTCGGGGCCCCGACACCGTGTCCCGACTCCACGCTCGGAGCCCTGATCGACCACGTGGGGACGTTCGCGAAAGCATTCGTGGCCGTGGCCGGCAAGGACATCGCGGCGACAGGAGCGCCGCCGCCGCCCGACGGAGCGAATCTCGAAGAGGGCTGGCGGGCGCGGATCGCCGGCGACCTCGAGACGTTGACGGCTGCCTGGCGAGACCAGGCGGCGTGGGAGGGCATGACCGCAGCCGGCGGCATCGACCTGCCCGGCGAGATCGCTGGTCTGGTCGCGCTCGACGAACTGGTGGTGCACGGCTGGGATGTCGCGGTGGCCAGCGGGCAGCCCTACGACCCACCGGTCGAGGAGATCGAGGGTGCGTCGTCGTTCGTGACCTCGTTCGATCCGCCGCGAGATGGCCGCCTCTTCGGCCCCGTCGTTCCCGTTCCCGGCGACGCGTCGCCCCTGCACCAACTGCTCGGGCTCACCGGCCGTGACCCGCGGTGGACGCCTCCGACCTGACCCGTCCATTCTCGAGGCAATAGGCGCCGGATACCGGCGCCTATTGCCTCGAGTTCACGATTTGCGCCACCAGACCGCGGTCCAGTCGACGGTGGTCATCGGGGACGTGATGTCGTGCGTGGCGCGATAGTCGTCGACGGCTTGCCGGCATGGAATCCAACCGTGGTAGTCGTCGATGATCACGAACCCGCCGGGCGACACGCGCGGTTCCAACGCAGCCAATGCGTCCATCGTCGACTGGTACAGGTCGCCGTCGATCCGCAGCACTGCGAGCTGCTCGATCGGCGCAGACGGCAGCGTGTCCTCGAACCAACCCGGCAGCAGCCGCACCTGCTCGTCGAGCAACCCGTAGCGGGCGAGATTCACCTCGACATCTTCGAGCCCGACCTTCAACGCGCCGACGTGCGACCAGTCGTAGCCCTCGTCTTCGGGAAAGCGATCGACGTCGGGCACTGGGAGCCCCTCGAACGAGTCGGCGCCCCACACCATCCGGTCCGTCACGTCGTACGCCGCGAGCACCCCGCGCAGCAGCGCGACGACGCCACCGCGCCACACGCCACACTCGGCGAAGTCGCCGGGGACGCCCTCCTCCAGCGCGGTCTCGGCGCACCAGCGCACGTTGGCCAACCGTGCGGCGCCGACCATCGTCTCGGCCGTCGGTGGCCAGTCGCGGCCCTCGGCGCGCACCGCGGCGTCCCCACACGGCCGCACCACCCGCCAACCATTCGAACGCAGCACCGGCAACACGGCCTCGCGACCTCCGGGCCACTCCCGCAGATCGACATCGCGCACCTCGTGGTCGAGGAACAGCTCACGCGTCAGGCAGCCGCAGAGCAGGTCGAGATACCGCGTCGCCGCCCGTTCGCCCACCGAGGGCAACGTACTGTCTGCCCGTGCCGTCGGACCGAATCTGGCTGAAAGGCGAGCAGCACACGGTCACTGCGTTCCTCGACGCGCGGCTCGAGCGCGACCCGAACAGTGAGTACCTCGACGTGTGTGGCACCACGTTCACCGCCGCGCAGGTGAACGAGGCCGCCAACCGGATCGCCAACGGGCTCGCCGCGTACGGTGTGCGGCCCGGCGACCGCATCGCGTCGCTCATCGAGAACTCACCCGCGGCGATGCTCTCGTGGTGGGGCACAGTGCGCGGCGGCGCGATCGCGGTGCCGATCAACACCGCGTACAAGGGTCAGTACCTACGCCATCAGCTCGCCGACTCCGGCACGCGCATCGTGCTCGTCGGCCGCGAGTTCGCGGATCGCGTGGATGCCGTCGCCGGTGATCTACCCGACCTCGAGCACGTCGTCGTCGTCGACACCGACGCCTGGAAGGCGCTGCTCGACGCCGACGATCGCCGTCCGTCCACCCCGATCGCGCCCGCCGATCTCGCGACGTTCGTCTACACGGGCGGCACCACGGGCCCGTCGAAGGGCTGCATGCTCAGCCACAACTACCACGTCGCGCTCGCGCAGCAGATCGGCACGTGCTGGCAGACCACGGCGGACGACGTGATCTGGACGCCGCTCCCGCTGTTTCACTACAACGCGCTCGTCACTGCGGTGCTCGGCGCGCTCGTGTTCGGCGGGCGGGGCGCCATCGAGCGGCGCTTCTCGGTGTCGAACTTCTGGCCGGAGATGAACCGTGTCGGCGCCACGATCACGTCGACGCTCGGCACGATGGCCTACCTGCTGGCCAACGACACCGACCGACCGGAGATGCCGAGCTCTGGCGCGCCCGAAGCGAACACGACGCTGCGGCTGATCGGTGCCGCCCCGCTCCCTGCGGAACTCGATCGCCAGTTGCGTGAGCGCTTCGGCGTGGCCACGTTCAGCGGTGCATTCGGGCTCACCGAAGCGAGCCTCGTCTCGTGGCAGCCACCAGACGTCCGCAACAAGCCGAATGCTGCGGGCGTACTCAACGACGAGTACTTCGATGTGCGCATCTTTGGTGACGACGACGACGAGTTGCCGAACGACACCGACGGCGAGATCGTCGTGCGGCCAAAGCGTCCGCATGTGATGTTCGAGGGGTATTGGGGTCGCGCCGAGGCGACCGTCGACGCCACCCGCAACCTCTGGTTTCACACGGGCGACATCGGCCGCATCGACGCGGACGGCTTCCTCTACTTCGTCGACCGCAAGGCGGACTACCTCCGCCGTCGCGGCGAGAACATCTCGAGCTACGAAGTCGAGAGCGTGCTGTTGAGCCAAGGGTCGCTCGTGGAAGTTGCGGTGCACGCGGTGCCGAGCGAGCTGACCGAGGACGATCTGAAGATCACCGCGACGCTGAAGGACGGCGCCGCGATCACGGAAGAGGAACTGTTCCGGTGGTGCATCGACCAGCTGCCGTACTTCGCACTGCCGCGCTACATCGAGTTCCGGGCCGAGCTCCCGCGCAGCCCGGTCGGCCGGGTGCTGAAGCGGACGCTGCGAGACGAGGGCGTGACGGCCTCGACGTGGGATGCCGACGAGGCCGGCATCACGTACGAGAAACGATGATGCGATGAAGCTTCTGGTCGTCGGCGGCTCGTCGGGCATCGGGCTGGCCGTCGCGCAGCATGCCGCGACGACGGGGCACGACGTGATCGTGGCGGCCCGCCGGAAGGTCGACGACCTTCGTTCGATCGAGCTCGACGTGCGCGACCCGGTTGCTGTCGCTCGTGCGTTCGACGGCATCGAAGCACTCGACGCAGTGCTCTACGCCTCGGGCGTCGCCCAGCTCGCGCCGTTGAACGAGCAGTCGCAGGACGATTGGCGAGACACGCTCGAGACGAACCTCGTCGGTGCCGCGCTCGTCGCGCAGCAGGCGATACCGCTCCTGTCGTCGAGCAGCGGCGTCATGCTGTTCTGCTCGTCCACCACCGACGACGAACACCGTTGGGGGCTTGGCGCGTACGGCGTGAGCAAGGCCGCGCTCAACCGATTGGTCGATGGTCTACGGGCGGAGCATCCCGACGTGCGGTTCACGCGGACCACGCTCGGCCCGACGTTGACCGCAGGGTTCGCCGCCGAGTGGGATCCCGCCCTGCTCGACGACGCCTTCGCCCGCTGGGTCAAGGAAGGTCAGCAGAAGCGGAACGTCATGCCCGTCGAAGGCGTGGCGCAGGTGCTACTGACGCTGATCACCACGCTGCTCGCGCACCCGGACGTCGCCATCCCCGAGGTCCACGTCGAACCGCCGGGTTAAGCGGTCGCGCTCTCCGCCAGCTGTCCGAGGCTCATCGCCTTCGCACCAGCGTGGCGGCCCTGATCCATCGACCGGATCGACACGTCGTGTCCGGCAACGGAGGCGCGCAGCGCACCGACTGTGCAGTCCTCGCGGGCACGATGGGCAAACGGATCGAAGTGGTACCAGCGCATCGCGTTCTCGTGCGTGATCTTGTCGAGATCCGCGCGGGGCACGTCGTAACGCGCCGCCATCTCCACGAGCTCTTCGGGCGCGTTCGGCCACGACGAGTCGGAGTGCGGGTAGTCCTGCTCCCAGCAGATGTTGTCGATGCCGATGTCGTTGCGCAGTGCCAGCCCCACCGGATCGGCGATGAAGCAGGTGAGGATGTGCTCGCGGAAGATGTCGGACGGCAGCCGATCACCGAAGTCCTGACCGGTCCAGAGGTGGTGCATGTCGTAGGTGCGATCGAGCCGGTCGAGGAAGTACGGGATCCAGCCGGTGCCACCCTCGGACAGCGCGACGCGCAGCGCGGGAAACTCCTTGAACACACGCGACCACACGAGGTCGGCGGCGGCCATGCAGATGTTCATCGGCTGCAGCGTGATCATCACGTCCATCGGCGCGTCCGGCGCGGTCACTGCGAGCCTCCCGGACGATCCCAGGTGCACGTTGAGCACGACGTCGTTGTCGACGAGCGCCCGCCACATCGGGTCCCAGTGCGCGTCGTGGAAGCTCGGCAGGTCGAGCGCCGCGGGGTTCTCGGTGAACGTGAGCGCATGACAGCCCTTGGCGGCGACGCGCTCGATCTCGGCGGCGCACAGCTCGGGGTCCCACAGCACCGGCAGCGCCATGGGGATGAAGCGTCCGGGATGCGTGCCGCACCACTCGTCGATGTGCCAGTCGTTGTACGCCCGCGTGACCGCGAGGGCGAGCTCCTTGTCGGCGACGTTGCCGAACAACCGGCCCGAGAACGACGGGAACGACGGGAAGCACAGACAGGCGAGAACGCCGCCGGCACTCATGTCCTTGACGCGTTCGTTGACGTCGTAGCAACCGGGCCGCATCTCTTCGAACGAGGTTGGGTCGACGCCGTACTCCTCCTTCGGGCGCCCGGCCACGGCGTTGAGGCCGACGTTCGGGATCGTCTGGCCGTCGAACATCCACACGTCGTTGCCGCTCTCGGTGTGCACGACCTTGGGCGCGGCGTCGGCGTACTTCGCCGGCAGTCGTCCCTCGAAAACGTTCGGCGGCTCGACGACGTGATCATCGACGCTGATGAAGATCATGTCGTCGGCGTTGGAGACCGTCATATGCGACCCTCCGGGCGGATGTCTTCTGGAATCCAATTGGGAGCACGGCGCTCCGAGAACGCCGTCCAACCCTCGACATATTCGTCACCGCGCAGGCTGGCGTCCATCGCCATGCGGTCGTAGATGCCGTACTGCAGGTTGATCGCCCGCTTCACCTCGCGTCGGGCCTCGGGCGCCCCCCAGCAGCACTCCGTGAGCACTTTCGTCGCGGCCGCCAGCAGCTCGTCATGGGGCACGACTCGCGTCACGAGCCCCCACGCACACGCTTCGGCCGCGTCGAGCGTGCGGCCGCTGAGCAAAAGGTCGCGCGCGCGGGCGATGCCCACCTGGTGCGGGAGGATCTGCGAGTAGTGCGTGTCGGCGATGCCGCGGTAGATCTCCGGGGCGCGGAACGTGGCGCGCTCTGACGCGACGGCGACATCCGACAGCATCGCGATCATCATCCCGCCGCCGAACGCGATGCCGTTGATCGCGCTCACCACCGGCTTGGCCGAATGGCGAACGGCGTCGAACGGCGTGAGATCCATACCGAGCAGGCCGAGGCCGCCACCCCAGTCGTCGTCGTAGGTCCCGCCCATGTCGCCGCCGGGGATGAAGACGTCGCCAGCGCCGGTGATCAGCAGACCGGTCAGCGCGTCGTCCTGATTGACGACGTCGACCGCGCGCCGCACGCCGAAGTACATCGAGGGCGTCATCGCATTGCGCTTCTCGGGCCGGTCGACGACGCAGTGGGCGAGCGAGCCGTGCCGCTCGAACCGCAGATGTGGCGTCCCCAGCCAGTCGCCCTCGGGGGGCTGCACAGTCATGGCGGGCAACTTATGATCCTGCGGCCTATGGCGTCGAACGAAGCACGTGTGCGCCTGGACATCGACGGACCGGTCGCCGTCATCACGAACGATCAGCCCGACAAGCACAATGCGTTCGACGACGCGATGGACCTGCGCTTGTTCGAGATCCTCGGTGAGCTCAAGGAACGCCCCGACGTGCGAGCGGTGGTCTGGCGGGCGGAAGGCAAGTCGTTCTCGTCGGGGCGCGACGTGGCTGCCATCGGTGGCGGCGCCGTCGCGCTCACCCATCACGAGCTCATGGCTCGCGGGCACGCCGGGATCCGGCAAGTGTTCGAACTGCCCGTGCCGATCCTCGTGGCGATACAGGGATGGGCGATCGGCGCGAGCTTCCAGCGCGCGCTGTTGTGCGACATCCGCATCGCGAGCGAGGAAGCCCGCTTCATGCTCCCGGAGGTGGCGCACGGCGTCATCCCGGACACCGGCGGCGTGGCCCGGCTGTTCCAGATCTGCGGGCACGGCGTGACCGCCGACATGGTGCTCACCGGTCGTCCGATGGACGCGCAAGAGGCATTGCATCACGGTGTCGTGTCACGCGTCGTGCCGCGCGATCAGCTCGACGAAGAGGTGTTCGAGATGGCCAACAGGATCGCGGCCGCACCGGAGCCGACGATTCGTGTCGCCCGTCGCATCCTCGGGCATCTCGCCACGCCTGAGGTCTTGGCGTCGATGGACGAGGAGATGGTGGCGCAGACGTTCCTCAAGCACGAGCGCGAGCCGTGACCGCCGACGCGCAGCAGCCGATCGGCGCGCCCGAACCGCCGCCGATCGGCGAGACCGCGCTCAAGCCCGACACGTTCAAAGGACAGACGGTGATCGTCACCGGGGGCGGCACCGGTCTCGGCAAAGCGATCGCCAGCGAGTTCGCCCGGCTCGGCGCGCGGCTCGTGATCGCCAGCCGCGCCGAGGAGCATCGTCGTGCCGGGGTCGACGCGATGCGCACGATCGGTGCCGATGTGATCGATGTGGAAGTCGACCTCCGGCAGCCGGAGCAGGTCGCGGCGCTGTTCGACACCGTCGAGGCGCGGTTCGGTCTGGCAGACGTCCTGATCAACAATGCCGCCGGAAACTTCCCCGTGCCGGCAGAGGATCTGAGCCCGAACGGCTGGCGCGCGGTCGTCGACATCGTCCTGAACGGCACGTTCTACTGCTGCCGCGAGTTCGGGCGCCGCCACATCGCCGCCGCCACCCCGGGAGCGGTCGTCAACATCGGCGCGTCGTACGCGTGGACGGGCGGGCCGGGTTTCGCGCACTCGGCGGCGGCGAAGGCCGGCGTGAAGAACCTCACCGAATCGCTCGCGGTGGAGTGGGGCCCGTACGGCATCCGCGTGAACGGGCTCGTACCCGGACTGTTCCCGCACGTCGACGAGACCGCCGACATCATGTCGACGCCGGGCCGAGGCACGGCCGAAGCGCGTCGCCAACCCGCGTATCGCGTCGGGCGACCGCACGAGCTCGGTTGGGCGGCGACGTTCCTTTCGTCGCCCTACGCCTCGTTCGTCAACGGACACACGATGGTGGTCGACGGCGCCAACTGGCAGCGCCGGGCGATGGCGCAACCCGAGGTCACCCCCATCCGCGACCAGATGGGCAGAGACCCGTTCACCGTCTCCTGAGGCAACGTTTGGGCGTTTTCCGGTCCTCACGCCCGGGAGACGCCCAAACGTTGTCAGCCTTTGACGAACTTGGCGCCGCGCTCGCGGAGGTCGATCTTCAACACCTTGCCTGAAGCGTTCAACGGCAGCGCGTCGACGACCTCGATGTAGCGCGGCACCTTGTAGTTGGCCATGCGCTCGCGGCACCAGGCGATCACTTCGTCGTTGTCGACGGTCGTTCCCGTCACGGGAACGATGAACGCCATCCCCACCTCGCCGAGCCGCTGATCGGGCACGCCCACGACGCTGACCGCGGCGATCGACGGATGGGCGGTCATCGCCTTCTCGATCTCGGCGGGATACGCGTTGAACCCGCCGACGATGAACATGTCCTTCTTGCGGTCGGTGATGGCGAGGTTGCCGGCGGCGTCGCCCACCGCGACATCACCGGTATGCAGCCATCCGTCGGCATCGATCGCCTCGGCGGTCGCCTCCGGATTGTCGAGGTAGCCCTTCATGAGGTTGTAGCCGCGCACGAGCACCTCGCCCGGCTCGCCGACCGCGACCTCGCGGCCCTCGTCGTCGACGAGCCGCACCTCGACACCGGGGATGGCGCGTCCCGATGTCTTGGCGATCGTCTCGGGGTCGTCGTCGTGCCGGCACATCGTGGCGATGCCGTGCGCTTCGGTGAGCCCGTAGCCCGTCACCACCGTTTCGAAGCCGAGCACCTCCCGCATCGCGATGATCATCTCGGTCGTGATCGGCGCCGCCCCCGTCACCGACAATCGCAACGTCGAGAGGTCGAACTGGGCGAGGTCGGGATGGTTGAGGATCGTCTGGAAGATGGCCGGCGGTCCGGGCAGCATCGTGATGCGTTCCTCGGGGATGCGCTGCATCACCGACGGCACGTCGAACACCGGGTGCGGCACGATCGTCGCGCCCTTCAGGAGGCAGGCGAGGATGCCAGCCTTCAACCCGAAGGCGTGGAAGAACGGGTTCACGATCAGGTAGCGATCGCCCTCACGCAGGCCGACCACGCTCGACCACGCGTCGTACGCGCGGATGCTCGCGGAATGGATGAGCATCGCTCCCTTCGGTGCTCCGGTCGTGCCGGAGGTGAAGAGGATGTCGCTCAGGTCATCGGGGCGCACCGCGTCGGCCCGCGCCGCGGCGTCGGCCGCCGAGACCGATGCGCCTCTCGCGAGGAAGTCGGTCCACGACGTGCAGCCGTCAGGTACCGCGCCGCGCAGGATGACGATGTCGTCGACCTCGTCCAGCACGCCCGCGTCGCGCAGCAACTCGACGTAGTCGGTGTCGAGAAAATCGGTGACGGTGAACAACCGCCGCGCACCAGCGGCCCGCAACACGTAGCCGGCCTCTGCGCCCTTGAAGCGGGTGTTGAGCGGGATCACGACGCCGCCGACCGAGTGCGTGCCGAGCGCGACAACCGCCCACTCGTACACATTCGGCGCCCAGATGGCGACGCGATCGCCGGGCGTGACCCCGCTGGCGATGAGGGCGCGAGCCGCGCCGTCGATCTCGACGGCGAGCTCCGCGAACGTGAGGCGAACGTCGCCATCGACCACCGCCTCGCGCTCGCCGAACCGCGATGCCGCGCGGCGGATGACACCCGGGATGGTGAGCGGCAGCTCGTCGCTCGTCATGCGGAGATCTTGAACAGCGTGCGGGCGTTGTCGCCGAGGAAGGCGGCGCGCCGCGGCTCGGGAAACGCCTCGACGAGCTCGCCGAGGTCGTTTATGTACTCCGGCGTGTGATCGGCGTGCGGGAAATCCGACGCCCACAGGAAGCGATCGCCGAATCGCTCCGCCAGCGCGGGGATCGTGCGCTCATCGGGATCGCACGAGATCCACACGCGGTCGCGGAAGTAGTCGCTCGGCTTGTTGTCGAGTGGCACACGGGTGCCGATGAACGTGTGGCCGTACACAGCGTCGATGCGGTCGAGCCAGTAGCCGATCCAACCGCCGCCCGACTCGAGCACGATCACCTTGAGTCTCGGGAACTTGTCGAACACGCCGTAGTCGAAGAGTGTCGTGAACTGCTCGCGCACGCCGTTCGACGCGGTCACCGAGGCGAGGAGGCGGAGCTGCTTCACGTTCTCCCACGTCCCGAAACGCGCCCCCTTGGTCCATTGCGGCTCGAAGGTCGGGTGGATGGCGAAGGGCACGTCGAGATCCTGCGCGGCGGCGAACACCGGATCGTTGTCGGGGTGACCGAGCGGGCGGCCGTCGTGCGTGAACGGCGCGACGTACACGCCGCGCGCCCCTTCGCCCACGGCTCGCTGCAGCTCGACCGCCGCCGCGGCGGGGTCACTCAACGACAAGTGCGCCGTCGCGATCAGGCGGTCGCTCCCCGAGCAGAACTCGCAGATCCAGCGGTTGTACGCCCGCGTGTACGCCTGCGACAGCTCGGCGTCGTCGAGCTCGGCCTCCCACAGCAGGCCGACGGTCGTGTAGAGCACGGCGGCGTCGATGTGCTCGGCGTCGAGCACCTTGAGTCGCTCGTCAGGGTCCATACTGCCGAACGGTGCCTCGCCGAGATAGGTGCGCTCGGGATCGAGCTGCATCGCCCGCAGGTCGGGGTCGCCCATCGCGCCGAGCGTCGAGGGGAAGCCGCGCTTGCTCATGCGCGATCGCTCGCCGCCGATCTCGAGCTCTTCGAGCCCGTTCTCGTCGCGCACGAAGCGCAGCGCGCGGTCGCGGTACTTCGGCTCGAGGTACGTCTCCCACAAGTCGGGAGGTTCGAGGATGTGGCCGTCGGCGTCGACGGCCCCGTCGAACGACAGCCGCTGCGTGTCGTGCAGGTCGCGACCCATCAGAGGAGCGTCTCGGCGAGCACGTGCAGGTGCTCGATGTCGCTGAGGTCGAGCACCTGGAGGTAGAGGCGCTGCGCGCCGGCGGCGCCGTACTCCTTGGCGCGGGCCGCGACCTCGGCGGTCGTGCCGCCCAGTTGGTTCTTGCGTAGCTGTTCGGGATCCTGTCCGATCGCCTTCGCTCGTCGGACGAACGCGTCCTCGTCCTCGCCGCAGCAGGCCACCACCGCGGCCGAGAGCTTCAGCGTTGCCGGATCGCGGTCAGCCTTCTCGCACGCCTCTCGCACCTTCGAGAACTGATCAGCGGCCGTGTTCGCCGGGCCGAACGGCAGGTTGTACTCGGCGGCGTACTGCGCCGCGAGCCGGGGCGTGCGCTTCGCACCCCAACCGCCCATCACGATCGGCACGCCGCCGCTGCGTTCGTCGTGTTGCACGGGCTTCGGCAAGCCCGGTGAGCCCTCGACGCTCTGGCGTTTGCCGTCGTGCGCGAATGTCGACCCGAGCGGCGTCTTCCACATGCCGGTGACGATGGCGAGCTGATCCTCGAGCATCTCGAAGCGCTCGCCGGTCGGCGGGAACGGGATGCCGTTGGCGCGGTGCTCGACGTCGTTCCATGCCGCGCCGAGGCCGAGCTCGACGCGCCCGCCGGACATGGCGTCGGCCTGCGCGACCTCGATGGCCAGCTGTCCGGGGTAGCGGAACGTCACGGGCGACACGAGGGTGCCGAGCCGGATGGTGGTGGTCTCGCGCGCCAGCGCCGCGAGTGTCACCCACGCGTCGGTCGGCCCCGGCAGGCCGTCGCCCTCGAAGGCGATGTAGTGATCCGACCGGAAGAACGCATCGAAGCCGAGCTGCTCGGCCGTCGTCGCCACCGCCAGCAACGTGTCGTACGACGCGCCCTGCTGCGGCTCGGTGAAAATCCGAAAGTCCACGCCCCCTCGTTAGCAAATCCCACTCAGACATACACAGAAATGTGTATGTCTGAGTGGGATTTCGTTGGACAGCACGGGCAGGGGTCAGGTGACGGCGTCGGCGTAGCGGCCGCGGTTGGCGAGGCGGCGGAGGTTGTCCTCGATCGCCATGCCGCCCGCCGCCTTCCGCCGGAACCACTGCATCCCGTCGGTCACCTGGATCGGCGAGCGCGAGAGGCGATACGGGTCGGTGCGTCCATACGCGTTGGCCGTCGTGCCTGCGAGCGCCGCGGACCGGAATCGGCGGCGCACCTCGGCCTCGGCCTCGGCGTTCGGCGCCTGCGCCTTCGGATAGGCGAAGTGCGCGACCGGCAGATCGAGCCGTTCGCCGATGAGGTCGATCGAGCGGTCGAGTTCGCGGGCCGCCGTCGCGGCATCGATGCGGTCGAACAGCCGGTGGCTGTCGGTGTGCGAGCCGACGGTCACGAGCCCGGTGCGCACCGCGTCGCGCAGCGCGTCCCACGACATCGGTGGCGCGTCGCCCGGGAAGTCGCGCGCGTTCTCGATGAAGTCGGTCGCGACGTACACGACCGCGGGCACGCCATGACGTGCGAGTACGGGCATCGCATGTTCCGCGAAGTCGTCCGTGCCGTCGTCGAACGTCACCACGATGTCGCGCTCGGTCGGAGGGGTGCGGCCGGCCAAGACGTCGAGTGCGGCGTCCAGCGTCGCGACACGCGCGCGGATCTCGCTCATCTGTTGGTCGAACAGCTCGATGGGCAGGTCGACCGTCGAACCGCTGCCGCCCCCGACGCGGTGATACAGGAGCACGACGACGCCGGGACGCGGGCGCCGAACCACATCGATACCGGCCGCGGTTGCCTTCACCGCTTGCGCCGCGGCGCGACGGGCGGTCGACGTCCAACTCACCTCGTCAGTATTCCGGCATAGAGCGACTCGAGCTGATGGGCGGCGCGCTCGATGTCGAAGTCGCGCACTCGTAGAGCACCGGCGGCGCCCAGCGTCCGCCGCAGTTCGGCGTCGCCGACCACCTCGCCGATCGCGCCCGCCAGCTCGTCCGGCCGCCCGGGAGCGACGAGCCGCCCCTCGACTCCGTCGGTGACCGCGGTCGGCGTGCCGCCCACAGCAGTGGCCACCACCGGGAGTCCCATCGCCATCGCTTCGAGCAGCGCGATCGGCAGACCCTCGACGCGCGATGCCAACACGAAGACGTCCGACGCGCTGAGCAGCGCGCCCGCATCCTCGACGTAGCCCAGCACGCGGAATCGCTCACCGAGCCCGAGCCGCGCCGCCTCGGCGCGGATCTCGGCTTCGAGCGGACCCTGGCCGGCGGCGAGGAACCGCACCTGCGGATGCGATGACGTCACGGCAACCGCGGCGCGCAACAACGTGGGGTAGTCCTTGGTCCACCGCATGTTCGCCACGGTCGTCACCGCGATGTCGTCGTCGGCGAGCCCGAACGTCGCCCGTTGCGCAGCTCGCTCGCGGCGCCTCGCCGCCAACGCGTCGACCGGCACACCGTGCACCACCACCTGCGTGTGCGCCCGGGCGCGCGGCGACATCGACTCGCGCACTTCGTCGGACACCGCGAGGTGGAGGTCGTCGAGCGCGAGCGACGAGCGGTTCGCCGCCCGCGTGACGCGTCCGAACGACGACCACAAGTTGTGTTCCGTGGCGACCAGCGCGGGCCGCGTCCGTCGCGGCATCGTCCGCACGAGTGGACGGATGGCCGCGGCGACGGCCGGTGAGTGCACGTGCACGATGTCGAAGTCTCGGCGCAACAGCGTGCGCAGTCGCAACAGCCAGCGGGGATTGGCCAAGCCGCGGCGGCCGCCGAGCAGATGACTCTTCACACCCACCCCGGCGAGCTCACCGACGAGATGGTTCTTCCACGGCAGCACGTATGCGACCTCGTACGTCACGGCGTCCGGGTCCGCGGCCCGCGCCACCGACACGAGCAGTCGCTCCGCGCCGCCGGGGCCAAGCCCCTTGATCACCCACAGCACCCGCAATGGACGCTGCGCGTTCACGGCGCTGCTGCGACCGGGCGCGCCGCGGCGAGCAACACCAGGATTCCGAGCGCGAGTGCGCCGCCGGTGCCGACGAGCACCGGTGCGACCGACGTCTCGCGGATCTGCAGTCGCGACGACCACGCCACCAGAACGCAGTGCAGCGCGACCAACGTGACCATCGCGGGGCGCCGCTCCTGCAGGCTCTCGTCACCACTACGGGCGCGGGCCTGCTGTACCCATCCCGCCACCGGCGCCACCAGGAGCACCCCGAAGCAGCCTGCGGCACGCACGATGGGCGCCTCGCGTCCGGCGCTGTCGAGGATCGCCGTGCCCATCATCACGAACGCGATCGCCGCGAGCACGATCGGGTGCGGCGAGATGCTCGCGGCCCCGCACACGACCGCCAGGACCAGCATCACGGCCATCACGAGGATCACGCGCTCGGTGTCGGGCACCGTGGCGTAGATGCCGATGCTCGTGATCGCGAGCAACGGCACCGCGACCCGCGCCGCCCAGCGCGGGAAGGAGAACGTGAGGAAGGGTACGGCGACGATCGACACGATCGCGAGTGGGAACGCGATGCCGCGGAAGCGCGGGGTGCGTCCGGCGTTGACCTTGGCGAACGTCAATCTCGTGCTGATGATCGCGATGCCATCGGCGTCCCCGCGCCCAACTGCTCGGCGACGGCCGTCGCGACCGCCGGCGCGTTCTGGCGGATCGCGCGCAGCGCCTCCACCACACGGTCCACGTCGCCGTCGCTCAGATCGCCGAACATCGGCAGCGACAGCACCGAGTTCGCCGCGCTGTCCGTGACCGGAAGATCGGTCGCCGACAGGTGGGAGTACGCGTGGTGCCGGTGCACCGGAGGCGAGAAGTAACGGCGGGTCTCGATGCCCTCGAGGTCGAGCGCGGCGGCGACCGCGTCGCGGTCGAGCCCGAAGGCCTCGTCGAACAGGACCGTGAAGTCCTTGAAGTTGGCGACGTCGCCGGCGGCAATCGCGGGCGTGCGGACACCAGGGATGTCGCACAACCCCGCGCTGTAGCGCGCCGCGAGCGAGCGCCGCACCGCCACCTGTTCGTCGAGGTGTTCGAGTGAGACGAGCGCGGTCGCCGCGTGGAACTCGGACAGACGCGCGTTCAGCCCGGGAAAGCGCGTGTCGTAGTTGCCGGAGTCGCCGTAGTTGCGGCCCATGCGAACGGCCTCGGCGAGGCTGGCGTCGTTCGTCGTCACGATCCCGCCCTCGCCGGCCACCACCAACTTCGTGGGGCTCATGCTGAACACCTCGGCGACACCGAAGCCGCCGACCGGCCGGCCGTCGTACATCGTGCCGAGGCCGTGCGCCGCGTCGAACACCAGCGGCACGCGCCGCCGCTTCGCCACTTCCGTGAGGGCGTGGACCGGCGCGGGCGCGCCGAAGATGTGCGTGGCCAGGATCGCGCCGGCGTCGCTGGAGACCACCCGGGATTCGGCGTCGGCGGGATCGAGTTGGAGCGTCCACGGGTCGCACTCGGCGAACACCGGCGTGAGCCCGTTCCACGCCACGGCGTGCGCCGTCGCGGAGAATGTGAAGCTCGGCAGCACGACGCGTTCGCGCGGAGCGATGGCCTGGAGCGTGAGCATCAAACCCGTCGTGCAGCTCGACACGCCGATCACATGATCGACGCCGAGCCGGGTTGCGAGCCGTTCCTCTAGTTCGCGCAACAACGGCCCGTTCGTGAGCATCCCGGCGTCGTACGACGGCCGCAGTCGAGCCACGATCTCATCGAGTGGCGGGGTGAGTGGACGGGCGAACCGAAGCCGTTCAGAGAAGGCGGGGGGGCCACCCAGAGCCGCGGGCAGGGTCATGATCTCCTCGGGTGCGAACGCTCCACAGTAGTCATCCCCGCCCCAGCAACTCTGACGCCCGCTGCTTCCAGCGGCGATGGTCGATCTTGCCGCTTTCGAGCCGATCCAACGTCGTCACGACCAGCACATGGCGCGGCGCTTTGTACGACGCGAGCCGTTGGTTCACGTGGGCGATCACGGCGTCCTCGTCGATCGACGCGCCGTCGGCGCAGACGATGACCGCGGCAACCGCCTCGCCGAATCGGTCGTCGGGCACGCCGACGATCGCGACGTCTGCGACCTGTGGGAGCTCCTTGAGCACGGCTTCCACTTCCTCTGGCCAGACCTTCTCGCCCGCGGTGTTGATGCTGCTCGTACCCCGACCAAACAGACGCAACGACCCGTCGGCCTCGATCGACGCGTAGTCGCCTGGTACCGACCACCGTTCGCCGTCGATGGTGGGGAAGGTGAGCGCCGAACGCTCAGGGTCCTTGTAGTACCCGAGTGGGATGTGGCCGCGGCGAGCGACGCGCCCGTCGTCGAGCACGCGGGTGTCGGGCGACGGCACGAAATGGCCAGGTGCGAACCTGGAGTCGACCGTCCATGTCGCAAAGGCGATACCCATCGCCTCCGACGCGCCGACGACATCGATCACACTCATCGCCGCGTTGTGGCGCAACAGCCCGCGCACGACCGTCTCCGAGAACAGCGCGCCGGACGACGAGATCGTGCGCAGCGACGAGATGTCCCACCGGTCGGGGTCCGCGTCGAGCGCCTCGACGATCGGCTTGGCGAACGCGTCACCGACGATCGCGAGTGCATTGACGCGCCGGCTCGTGATCGTGTCGAGCACCTCCGCCGCGCTGAACCGCGCGCCCTCGAGCGTGATGACCGACCCGCCGCTGTTCAGCACGGGGAAGGCGCGCACCGCCGCGGCGGCGTGCATGAGCGGCGAGGCGATGAGCGCGACCGGGCCGGGCCCGGTGATGAGCGGCGCCACCGCGTCGAGCCCGTGCTCGGCATCGAGCGGCATCGGCACGGCCGCCCTCCCGTTGAGGACGCGCAGCAGGTCGTCCTGCCGCCACATCACGCCCTTCGGCGCGCCGGTGGTGCCGCCGGTGTAGATGAGCCAGAGGTCGTTCCCCGAACGCGACCAGCCCGGCGCGCGACACGCGCCCGACGACGCGACGTCGGCGTACGGCACGGCCCAGTCAGGGCAGGGCGCGGTGTCGTCGTCCACCCACAACCACAGCCGGATGCGCGGCAGACGACCACGCGCTCGCTCGGCGATACCGGCGAACGCGCCGTGGAACACGACGGCGACGACGTCGGCGTTGTCCCACAACGCCACGATCTCGTCTTCGCCGTAGCGGTAGTTCGTGTTGACCGGGACGAGCGCGGCCTTCCACGTCGCGAACACCGACTCGAGGTACTCGGGGCCGTTGGTGAGGTACTGCGCGACCTTGTCCTGCCGGCCGAGCCCCGCGTCGAGCAAGGCCGCCGCAAGGCCGTCCGCGTGGGCGTCGAACGTCCGCCAATCGATGACGGTGTCGCCGTGGATCAGCGCCGGCGCGTCGGGCACCCGCTGGGCGACGACCTCCCACACATCGGCAAAGTTCCAGTCCAAACGGTCAGGCGGTTGTGCCGAGGTCTTTCAGGAGCATCGGGATCTTCGACATCTCCCGCTTGGCGACGCACGACGCAATGCCCATGGCGCCGGCGCGCTCGCGCAGGTCGTCGTCGAGGTGGGCGGTGCAGAGCACGACCGGGCGCCCGGGGTGGCGGGCGATGATGATCGCCGCCGCCTCCAGGCCCGTCATCGCGGGCATGCGCTCGTCGATCACGATCACCGATGGGTTGCACAGGTCGACGGCGTCGATGGCCTCTTGCCCGTCGGCCGCCTCGCCGGCCACGAACAGACCGTCGTTCTCCGACTCGATCATTTTCCGCAACAACAGCCGGACATCCGGCTCGTCGTCGACCAGAAGCGCGCCAATTGCCCTAGGTGCCACGGGTGCCGACCCCTCCTCGTTCCCGGTCGAGAGTACAGGACGCTTCGTGGCAAGCCACTCGCGGTGCGTACCGGCAGGGGATTCGTGCTGAACCGGCGAATCAGTCGGAAGCAGCCCGCGCTGTGTCCGGTGGGGTCGCCGGCAGCGTGGCACTGAGGAGGGACTTCCGTGACCAGAAGCACGCTGGCTCGTCGGTACGCGCCACTCGTGGCGTTGGCCGTGCTGCAGTTGCTCATCATCGGCTTCGTGCCGTCCAAGGCTGGGAAATCGGGTGGCCAGCAGGTCGCCGCGGCCAACGGGTCGGGGCGCACGGCCGCCGGCGGCGCAACTGCCGCGGGTGGCGGCACCGACGCGACAGGACAGGGCGGTGCCGCGGGCCCTGGTGGCTCCGGAGGCGGCTCGGTCGGCGGCGCGCCCCCCGGCGCGGACGTCGGTGGCGACACGACCCACTGTGTCGGAGGACGCCAATTCGATCCTGCCATCGCGTACTGGGCCCCCCCGTGCGTTCCCGGCACCATCGGCGCGACCGGCATCGACAACGGCGGCGCCACCTATCAAGGCGTCACCGGCGACACGATCACGCTCGTCGACTACGTGTCCAACTACGGCGCGCAGGTCAACGCCATCCTCGCCGCGCAAGGGTCGCTCGTGACGTACGACGACGCGAAAGTGCTCGACGCCGCGTGGGAGAAGTTCATCAACGACCACTACGTGCTCTACGGCCGCAAGGTCGACATCATCACGTATCAAGGCCAGTGCCAGAGCGTGCCGCCGAACTACAGCTGCCTCATCCCCGAGATGGACGCGATCGTCAACACGTACCACCCGTTCGCGGTGAACTGGCAGACGACGTTGTGCTCGGCTTGCTACGCGGAGCTGGCTCGCCTCCAGACGGTGGCGGTGGGAGGCACGGGGTTCAGCGACGACCTCGGCCGCGCGCTCGCGCCGTTCTTCTACACCGCGGGTGAGAGCTCGACGACGATCGAGCAGTCGTTCGCCGAGTTCTGGTGTGCGCAGCTCACCGGGCCGGTCAAGTACGCCGGCACGCAGAACCCCGCGCAGAACTTCAACGGGCAGCCGCGCGTGCTCGGCATCATCAGTACGAACGATCCGGACAACCAGTCGACGGTCGAGCACTTCCTCGTCCCGCTGTTGAAGGAAAAGTGCGGCCTCGTGGTCAACCACTTCTACTTCTACGACCAGGACATCAACACGGCCGCCAAGCAGGTGGCTGCGGGCATCGCCGCGATGAACACGCCGCAGAACCCGGCCACCACGGTGCTGTGCCTGTGCGACGAAGTCGCGCCGGCGTTCCTCTTCTCGGGCGAGCAGTCGAACAACTACTACCCCGAGAACGTGATCGCTTCGAACCAGGGGATGGACTACGACAAGACCGGCCAGTCCTACGGCGAGAACGGCACGCTGGGCTGCCCGTCGCCGCAACTCGGCTGCGAGTACGACCTCGCGTTCGGGCTCGGCGAGATCGGCGTCGAGGAGAGGAACGGGGCGGAAGGCGGCCAGGCCACCGGGTCGGACATCGGCAGCCGGGTGTTCATGGCCGGCGGGGGCACCTCCTTGCCGGGCAGCGTCGAGGGCAAGACCCTCGGCTCCACCGCCAAGCAGTGGGTGATGCTCGCCAACCTCATCGAGGCGGCCGGTCCGAACCTGACACCACCCACGATGGCCGCGCAGGCCGCCTCACTGGGCTCCGTGGGCGGCCCGGGCACCCCGAACGAACTGTTGGACTTCGCCAACGGCACCGGGTTCTGGACGCAGGACGTGAAGCTCGTCTACTACGACAAGCACGCCACGTCGGGCTACAACGGCGAGCCCGGCGGCTACGTCCAGGTCGGTGACCGCATCAAGCTGGGCGGTTGGCAAGCGACGGGCGGGCAGCCGAACATCCCGGTGGAAGGACGTCGGTAGCCGTGGCCGGCGTGCTCGCGCGCGTGCGAGCTTTCCTGTTCGACGAGCGGACGCCGTTCAAGGCGGCCCGCTTCACCGTGAGCATCGTGTTCGGCGTCTTCTTCCTGAAGTGGCTCTTCGGGATGTCGTGGAACGAGCTGTTGAACGGGGTCTCGCTCGGCTCGCTCTACGGACTGATCGCCGTCGGCATCATCCTCATCTACCGCACGAACCGCATCATCAACTTCGCGGCGGCGGCCGTTGGCGCGGTGCCGGCGATCTTCGCGTTGCTGCTGTGCGTCCAGCGCGGCTTCAACTACCTGATCGTGCTGCCGATCGCGGTGATCGGCGGTCCGTTGATCGCCGCGCTGACCGACATCGTCATCATGCGACGGTTCGCCCGATCGCCCCGGCTCATCACCACCGTTGTGACTCTCGGTGTGGCCCAGGGTTTCGGCGCGCTCGGGTTCTTCATCCCGATCTGGATCGGCGCGACCGCAGGCAAGATCTCGAAGGTCCCGACGCCGTGGGAAAACGTCGCGTGGAACGACAACCGGGGTCAGCCGATCATCACCGGCAATCAGATCGCCGCCATCCTGGTGACGCTCGGCGTCTCGATCGGTCTCGCCGTGTTCCTGCGGTACGCCCGGATCGGCATCGCGCTGCGGGCGTCGTCCGAGAATTCCGACCGCGCCTCCCTACTCGGCATCCCGGTGAAACGGGTGCAGACGACGGCGTGGATGCTCGCCGGCTTCCTGAGCGCAATGGCCATCTACTTCCAGTCGCCGCTCATCGGCGTGCCTGGTAACGCGAGCCTCGGGTTCGACACGCTGCTGTACGCGTTGGGCGCGGCGGTGATCGCCCGCATGGAGCGCATCGGTGTCGCGCTGGCGGCGGGAACATTCGCCGGGATCATCGAGTTCGGCGTCGTGTCGAGCACGGGCAAGAGCAGCATGGTCGGCGCGTACATGCTCGTGCTCATCCTCGGGGCGCTGCTGTTGCAGCGGAAGTCGCAGACCCGCGCCATGGATGCGGACACGTCGTCGTGGGACGTGGTCAAGAACTTCCGGCCGATCCCCGCCGAGTTGCGCAACATGCCCGAGGTCAACATCGCTCGCATCGGGCTGTGCGTGCTCGCCGCGCTGGCTGCGCTCGGACTGCCGTTCCTCGTCGGCTCGAACGAGATGCCCAAGCTCGTCTACCTCCCGATCTACGGAATGGTCGGCGTGTCCCTCGTGGTCCTCACCGGCTGGGCCGGCCAGATCAGCCTGGGACAGTTCGGGCTGGTCGGCATCGGCGCGGCCGTGTCGGGCGGGCTCGTGTTCAACAACAACGCCGACTTCTTCGTGGCGATCTTCGCCGGCATCGCGGCCGGCGTGTTGGCCGCCGTGCTCATCGGCTTGCCGGCCGTGCGCATCCAAGGCCTGTACCTCGCGGTGACCACGCTGGCGTTCGCGTATGCGTGCTTCGGCTACGCGCTCGACAAGACGACGTGGCTCGGCGAGAGGATCCTGCCGAAGGGCTTGGTCACCACGTTCCGGCGACCAATGCTGTACGACCGGTTCGACCTCGAAGACGACCGCACGTTCTATTACGTGTGTGTCGTCGCGTTGCTGTTCGCGATCCTCGCGGCACTCGCGTTCCGCCGGAATCGCAGCGGCCGTGTGCTCATTGCGTCACGCGACAACCAGCGGGCCGCGCCCGCGTACGGCATCAACATCGTCCGCACTCGATTGGCGGCGTTTGCGGTGTCAGGTGGCATCGCCGGACTTGCGGGCGCGTTGATGGCGTACGCGCAGCATCAGGTGATCCCCGGCACGTACGCCCCGCTCGAGAGCATCGTCGTGTTCCTCGCGGTGGTGATCGGCGGCCTCACGTCTGTGCCGGCCGCCGTGCTCGGTCTCGTCACGTACGAAGGCTTCATCCAGTTCGGCCCGAAGCTGTACGACCGGTTCGGTCAGAACGTCGTGGCGATCATGCCGCTGTTGCTCACCGGGCCGCTGCTGCTGGTCAACCTGTATCAGTACCCGGGCGGCACCGCGGAGGTGCTGTTCGCGCGCCGCGACAAGTTCTTGCGCTGGGTCGCGAACAAGCACGACATCCTCGTGCCCTCGCTCATCGCCGACCGGCGCGTGGAGGACGAGAACCTCTCCGGCGAGCTCATCACCGAAGCCGAGCGTCACGTCGAGGAGGCGGCCGCCGTCGGCGAGGCCGCGGTGATCTGCCCTGTCTGCGGGGCACGACTCACGCTGGCGGAAGCGGCCGAGCACGAACACCTGCGACTCCCGAGCCCCGCCGGAGCGCCCGCATGACCTTGACCGGGATGACGGTGCGTCCGGACCAAGAGCATGCGTAGTGACCCGCCGCCGCTCCGCGATCGTCGCCCTGCGCGTTTGGGCGGTGATGGTGCTCGCGCTGGCGACCAGCCGGCTGTTCGTCGACGCGGACGGCCACGCGACCGCGCCGCCCGCGCCCGCCCCTGCCCGTGGGGCGCTCTCCTCGCCGGCCGCCGCGACGGAACCGGTGCTCCCGCCACTGAGCCAGCCGCCACCGACGGTCTCGGCGGTGGTGCCCGCGGAGGTCCAGATCCCGCCAACGGCACCGTCCACCACGGCGCCTCCACCGGCGGTTCCGCCGCCTCCGGTCGTCAATTGCAAGTCGAACGTTCCGCTTGCCGAATCGCCCGACGCGCCGTACGCGTTCCTCTGCCTCGGAGCGGACGACGTTCCGATCACATGGCCGAACGATCGCATCACCCTGTACGCCGGTGGCCTGAGTGCGATCCAGTCCACCGCGCTGCAGGCCGCACTGGTCGAATGGCAGGACAAAGCGCGGTTGACCGTGACGGAGGTCGACTCACCTGCGAACGCGCAGGTGATCCTGACCCAGGCCGATCTCCCCAAAGCGGGCGGTCGCACGATCGTCAAGGTCTTCTGCGATCCGATCTGCGTCATCACTCACGCCGATGTGCGGTTGTCGACGACCCAGCCGCTCGCGCCGACGACGTGGATCGCCTTGATCCTGCACGAGCTCGGACACGCCGCCGGCCTGAGCCACGTGACCCGCACGACCGAGCTCATGTATCCCGAACTGTCGGAGACCGCACCCCTCGTCTATGGCGCCGGCGACCGGGCGGGGTTGACCGTGCTAGCGAATCGGAGACCGTCATGAGTCAAGGTGCGTCGCGATGACCGCGCTCGACGTCACGCAATCGATGGAGGCGCAGCCGTTCGACAACGCGCCGGCGCTGATGTGTCGCGGGATCGACGTGGCCTACGACAAGGTGCAGGTGCTGTTCGGCGTCGACCTCGACGTGCAGCGCAACGAGATCGTCGCGCTGCTCGGAACCAACGGCGCGGGCAAGTCGACATTGTTGAAGGCCATCTCTGGCCTGGTCGATCCGTCGGCCGGCGAGATCTGGTTCGAGGGGCAGAACATCACGCACGCCGACGCCGTCACGACGTCCAAGCTCGGCATCATCCAAGTGCCCGGCGGCAAGGCAGTGTTCCCGACGCTGACCGTCGCCGAGCACTTCAAGTGCGGCACGTGGCTGTACCAGAAAGAAGATCAGAACGAGGTCCAGGGCCGCATCGATCTCGTGCTGGAGCAGTTCCCGCGCGTCAAGGAGCGGTGGACGCAGATGGCGGGCAACCTGTCCGGCGGCGAGCAGCAGCAACTCGCCCTCGGTATGGCGTTCGTCGCGAAGCCGAGGCTGCTCATCATCGACGAGCTGTCGCTCGGCCTGGCACCCACGATCGTCGAGCAGTTGCTCGACATCGTGCGCCAGATCCACCAGACAGGTTGCACGATCATCCTCGTCGAGCAGTCGGTCAACGTCGCGCTCACGATCGCCAACCGGGCGTACTTCATGGAGAAGGGCGAGGTGCGGTTCTCGGGGCCGACGCAGGATCTGCTCGAGCGGGGCGACATCCTCCGGTCGGTGTTCCTCGAGGGAGCCTCGTCGGCGAAGGGCAACGCCGCCGTCGCCGACGCGCCGGCCAAGAACCTCGACGAGGCGCCCGTCGTGCTCGAGGTGAACGGACTCACGAAGCGGTTCGGCGGTATCACCGCCGTCGACGACGTCACGTTCCAACTCCGGCAAGGTGAGATCTTGGGACTCATCGGCCCCAACGGCGCGGGCAAGACCACGATCTTCGACATCATCTCCGGTCTCCTCCCGATCGACGGCGGCCGGATGAGCTTCCAAGGCGTCGACATCACGTCGCTCGGGCCGGACAAGCGGGCCGCGCTCGGTCTCGGCCGCTCGTTCCAGGACGCGCGCATCTTCCCGACGCTCACGGTCGCGGAGAACATCGCGATCGGGCTCGAGCGCCACCTGAACGAGCGCGACCACCTCGCCGCGCTGCTCAACCTGCCCGCGGTGCAGCAGCAAGAAGAAGATGTTGCGTTCACCGTCGAGGACCTCATCGAGCTGATGTCGCTCGGCGCGTTCCGCGACAAGTTCGTCGGCGAACTGTCGACAGGCAGCCGGCGGATCGTCGACCTCGCGATGGCGATCGCCCACGACCCGACCGTGCTGTTGCTCGACGAGCCGTCGTCTGGCATCGCGCAACGCGAGACGGAAGCGCTCGGTCCGCTGCTCAAGCGCATCCAGCACGAAGCCGGTTGTGCACTGCTCATCATCGAGCACGACATGCCGTTGATCCGGTCGATCTCCGACCAGATCATCGCCCTCGACCTCGGCGCCGCCGTCACGCAGGGAACGCCCGACGAGGTGCTGACGAATCCGCACGTCGTGTCGTCGTATCTGGGTGGCGACCTCAACGTGATCAACCGCTCGGGAGACGAAGGCGAGAAGCAGCCGGAACGGCCGCGCCGCCGGCGGCAGTTGCGGGCGCGCGCATGACGCTGCGTCGCCGCATCGGGGCGCTGTCGATGTCGATCGGTGCCGTCGCGCTCGTGCTCGGGTTGACGGTGTCGCCCGCGCACGCCGTGACGCCGCAGAAGGTCGGATGGTGGTTCCAGCCGCTGACCGGGCCACTCGCGTTGCCGCTCCCTGTCCCGGTCGTTCCGGACGGCGGGATGTTCGTGCAACAAGGGGCGACCGCCGAGCCGATCGCGTTCGGCGCGGTGCGCTACAACGTGCCGGAGGGATCCAACAATTCGCTCACGCTCACGGCCGCGCCCGGGTCGGTCGCCTTGGCGGCGTCGATGCAGGCGTGCAAGACCTCGGCGACGTGGGAAGCCACGCCGGGCGGTCCCGGCTCGTGGGACAGCCGCCCGTCCTTCGGCAACCCGTGCGCGCCGGGCCTCGTGGCGTCCGACGGCAGTGCGGTGGCGTTCAACCTCAACTCGTCGTTCGTGTCGGGAGGTGCGCTCGACGTGGCGATCGTGCCGCTGACGGCGGCCGCACCGTTTGCCGTTGCGTTCGCGCCACCGGCGGACGACGCGCTGACGAGCTCGGGCGGCAAGCAGTCGTTGTCGCCGCCGCTGCCGACGACCACCACGGTTCCCGGCGCCTCAGGCGGCTCGTCGGGGACAGGCGGCGGGTCGGCGGCCGCGCCGTTCAACCCGTCGACGGGCGCGCCGGCTTCCGCTGCGGCCGCGCCGGCGTCGTCCGGGCGCAACCCCGTGGCCGACAACGTGCTCAACGTCGTGGGGCTCGGTGATCCCGATCGAGGAGCGCGTGCCGCCGCGCTCGGAGGCGCGTCGCTCATCGTCGTCGGCTGGTGGTTGCTCAGCACGCAAGCTGTCCCGCTGCCGCGCCTCCTGGGCGGCGTCGGCGCCGGCACGCGCGCTGCGGGCGCTGCGGGCGCCGCGCCCGTCGACGAGCCGTCCGAGAAGAAGCCGCTCGCCCGCATCGGCGGCGTCGGCCGCTTCGCCCGCAACCGCGCGGGCAACGCCCACAAGCTCCGCTGACTCTCCCTTCTGTCGAAATCCCACTCAGACGTACACACTTTTGTGTACGTCTGAGTGGGATTTGCCCCTAGGTGGGCGGTGCGAGCTTCCAGCCGGGGACCCAGGTGGCGTGGAAGCCGATGGGGACGCGCTGCGGGAGCAGCACTCGCGCCACCGGACCTGACGTGATGTCGGCGGCGTCGAGGATCACGACTTCACTCCGGTCCTCGAGCTGGTCGTACACGAAGCTCACGAGGTAGCCGTCGTCGTCGTTCACCGCGTTGGCCCGCGGGGCGAACGGTGACTCGCTGGCCCAACGGCCGGCGCCACACCACCAGCGTTCGTCGGTGCCGTTCACGACGTCGTACTTCACGATCCCGTCGAACAGGAGCGTCGGTTCGGGTGAGATGTGCACGTTGTAGACGTAGCGGTTGGGCCGGCCCTGACGCGACACGTCGATCGACGGGAACTCCGTGTTGTCGTCGTCGAGGTACTCCTCGTGCGTCGTTCCCGTGCTCAGGTTGAACCGGTACCGGTAGAGGTGCGCGTCGAGCCGCAGGTACGAGAGCAGCTTCGCGAGCGGGCCCTCCGCGTCGGCGCGGGGCTCGGGCTTCGTCACGCGGCACAGGTCCATGACGATCTCGTCGCCCTCCTCCCACGCGTTGACCGAGTGGTACACGTAGCAGGGGTCGGCCTCGAACCACGTGATCGTGTTGCCGTCGCCGTGCCGAGGCAAGACGCCGTACCTCGCCGGCAGCCGATCGTCGAACAACAGCTTGTGGCGTCCAGCCTTGGCCGCTTCGGGATCGGCGACGAGCGGCAGGTCCATGAGGATCGAGTGGTGCTCCGTGATCGCCATGTCGTGCGGCAGTCGCGGACCGGGAAGGTCGATGTCGGCCGTGTGGGTCACGCTCCCATCAGGACCGGCGACGCCGTACCGCAGGTACGGAGGGCGAGGGCCGTAGTCGAAGAACAGGAGCTCGCCGGTCCGGTCGTCGACCTTCGCGTGCGCGGACATGCGACCGCCGAAGCCGCGCTGCCCCCTCGTCGCCAGCGTCACCGGGTCGAGTGCGTATGCCGCGCCGCACAGGTAGAAGAGCGAGAGCACGTCGCCGCTGAAGAAGACGAGGTCGGTGTTCGACGAATCCTTGAGCGGCATGTCGCGCGGATTGCCGGCCAGTGGTTCCATGATGCCGAGCCACTGCACCTCGCCGGCGGCGCGCTCGCGCTCGAACGCATCAGTGCGCACAAAGCGATTGCGATACGTCGCGGTGCCATCGCGGAACTGCACGGCGTGCACCATGCCGTCGCCGTCGAACCAGTGGTAGCGACCGATGGGATCGTGCTGCGGGTTGGGTCCGTTGCGCAGGTACACGCCGTCGAGGTCGCGGGGGATCTCGCCGATCACCTCGAGGTTCGACACGTCGAGCTCCGTGTCGACCGGGGCGTACGGTCCGCGCAGGTACGGGTTGACCTCGATGAGCGTCTCGGTGGCGTCAGGCAAGATCCGGCGCTCCGGCCATGCACTCGATGCGCACACCGTCGGGGTCGGTCAGGTAGAGGAGCTTCACGGACTGACCTCCTACGCCCGCACCGGGCAGCTCGGAGAGTGTATGGCGGTGGACCTGTCCGCCCGCCTGCTCGGCGATGGCGACGAGGTCTTCGATGTCGTCGACGCGGAAGCACAGGTGGGTCATGCCGAAGTTCGTCATCGGACGGCGCGTGCGATCGCCACTGGCATCGGGTTCGAGCCAGTGCAACAACTCGAGGCGCACGTCGCCGCGCCGCAGCATGCGTGATTCGAAGCGGATGCCGTCGCGCTCCATGGTGGCCGCGACCTCATCGCCCATCTCCATCGTGAAGAGCTCGGTGAAGCCAAGCACCTCGGTGTAGAAGCGCGTCGACCGTTCGAGATCAGAGCAGCAGACTCCGACGTGCGAGAAGCCTTGGATGCCCACGTCGGCGGCGCCGATCCGCTCGTCAGCCGAGCAACAAGGTGCGGAGCTCGTCGATCCGCTGATTGACACGAGCCACGTCGCGCGCCGTGGCCGGCGATTCCATCGGATCGGAAGGGGACGACGGCGGGGCGATGGCTTGCTCGAACGAGCTGAGCGCGAGCAGGACCGAGTGCTGTAACGATGCCGCGACGTTCTCGAGATCAACGGCATCCCACGTCGGGCGCAGGATCTGGGGCGCTTGCGTCGCCAGGCGCGTGGCTTGCGTCTCGAGCGTGGCTTCGAGCTTCAAGCCGAGCTGCGCGACGGCATTCGACACTGCCTCGGTGAGCGCCTGGCGGATCGCCTCCAGCGCGGCGGACAACGACACCGTCACCGCCCGGGCCAGCTGCTCCTCGAGATCATCGAGAGGCGACGCGGCGCCGCCGGCCATGCCGCTCATCGTGGCGGCGGACAGTCCGACTTCGTGGCGGAGCTCGGCCAGCTGGCTGGAGAGGTTCTGCTCGAGGTCGGCGATGCGTTGTCCCAGTGCCTCGCCCAGTGCCTCGCCCGGGTCATCGTTCAGGTTCGCATCGGCCCAGGACACGATCGCAGACTACTTTCGGACCACGGACTTGTTTGCACGACTCATGGAAGCGCTGGGCGCGCCGTACGTTCTCGTCGGCGATGCGATCAGCGAGGACTATGCCCACGACGAGGCGCTGTCGGCCGAGTGGCATGTGCCCGATGTGGTGGTGCGGCCGTCGTCGGCCGACGAGGTGGCGGCGGTCGTACGCATCGCCGCCGAACTGGGCGTTCCGGTCACGGCGCGAGGAAGCGGAACGGGTCTGTCCGGCGCGTGCATCCCTCGGCACGGCGGCATCCTCGTGTCGTTCGAGCGGATGTCGGCGATCCTCGAGATCGACACCGCCAACGGCGTCGCCGTCGTGCAACCGGGCGTGACGCTCGACGTGCTCGACAAGGAGACCGCGCTCCACGGGCTCGTCTATCCCGTGTTCCCGGGGGAGAACAGCGCGTCGCTCGGCGGCAACGTGGCGACCAACGCGGGTGGCATGCGCGCGGTGAAGTACGGCGTCACGCGGCACCAGGTGCTGGGCGTCGAGGCGGTACTCGGCACGGGTGAGATCATTCGCAGCGGCGGCAAGTTCGTGAAGGCCACGACGGGCTACGACCTCACGCAGCTCATCACGGGATCGGAAGGCACGCTCGCCATCGTCACCGAGGCGATCCTGCGGTTGTATCCGCGCCCCGGGTTCGCGGCCACGGTGCTCGCGCCCTTCTCGTCGATGGAGGGCATCACCGATGCGGTGCCGGCAATCGTCGGCAGCGGTGTCGGGCCGATGATCCTCGAGTACATCGACGTCATGTCGATGGCCGGCATCACGAAGAACGCCGGACTCGACCTCGGGATCCCGACCCACGTGAAGGAAGCCACGATTGCGTATCTCGTGGTCGTCGTGGAGGCGCGCACGTCGGATCGACTCGACGAAGACGTCGCCGATGTCGCGTCAGTGCTCGGCGAGCGTGGCGCGATCGATGTGTACGTGCTGCCGCCGGGTTCGGGCACCGCGCTGATCGAGGCGCGTGAGAAGGCGTTCTGGACGGCGAAGGCCAGCGGCGCGAACGACATCATCGACATGGTCGTGCCGCGGGCATCGATCGCCGTGTACCTGTCGCGCGTGTCGGAGCTGGCCACGGCTTCGGGATCGTTCATCGTCGGTTGCGGGCACGCGGGCGACGGCAACGTGCACTTCTCGGTGTTCCAGCCGGACGACGCGGTGCGGTCGCAGGTGCTGCACGACATCTTCTCGTCGGGCATGGCACTCGGTGGCGCGATCTCCGGCGAGCACGGCATCGGGTCGGAGAAGAAGCACCACTACCTGGCGCTGGAGGACCCCGCGAAGGTGGAGTTGCTGCGCCGCATCAAGGCGGCCTTCGACCCCGCCGGCATCCTCAACCCAGGAGCGATCTTCGATTGAACGGCGCCCAGGCCCTTTTGCGCACACTGGTCGACTCCGGGGTCGACGTGTGCTTCACCAACCCCGGTACGTCGGAGATGCACTTCGTCGCGGCGTTGGACGCGGTGCCGGAGATGCGCGGCGTGCTCACGTTGTTCGAAGGCGTCGCGACGGGCGCGGCCGACGGGTACGCGCGAATGGCCGACAAGCCCGCGGCGACGTTGTTGCATCTCGGGCCAGGGCTCGGCAACGGATTGGCCAACCTGCACAACGCGCGGAAGGGCAAGACCGGGATTGTCAACATCGTCGGCGATCACGCGACGTATCACAAGAAGTACGACGCGCAGCTCGAGTCCGACATCGAGACGGTGGCGCGCAACGTGTCGACGTGGATCCGCCGCTCGTCGTCGTCGGCCGACGTCGCCAGCGACGCCGCGGAGGCGGTGGCGAATGCGCGCATGGGACAGGTCGCGACGCTGATCCTTCCCGCTGACGCGTCGTGGAGCGAGGGCGCATCGCCCGCGGAGCCGATCACCCGCGCGAAGACGCTCGAGTACCGCAAGCCCTATCCGCTGCCTGACGATGCCGTCTTGTTCCTCGGAGGCCGCGCGCTGCGGGAGCCGTACCTGTCCGCCGCCGCTCGCACGGGTAAGCGCCTGCTCGCCGAGACGTTCCCGACGCGCTTGCAGCGCGGCGCTGGCATCCCGGCCGTCGAACGACTCGCATACCTCGCCGAGTTCGCGGCGATGCAGCTCGAGGGCATCACGCATCTGGTGCTGGTGGATGCGAAGTCGCCTGTGTCGTTCTTCGCGTACCCCGGCAAGCCCAGCGACCTCGTGCCGGAAGGCTGCGAGGTGTCGACCCTCGACCCGGACCTGTTGGATCAGCTGGCCGACCCCTCCGTCGAGGTGCAGGTGCAGCCGTCGGCGCGTCCTGACCGTCCGACGGGCGCGCTCACGGCCGAGACGGTGGCGGCTGCGGTGGGCGCGCTGCTGCCGGAGGGCGCGATCGTGTCCGACGAGGCCAACACGGCCGGGTTGTACGCGCCGGGCGCCACCGCGGGGTGCCCGCCGCACGACTGGCTGTGCCTCACGGGCGGCGCGATCGGGCAGGGCTTGCCGGTGGCAGTGGGCGCCGCGGTCGCGTGTCCCGACCGCAAGGTGATCGCCCTGCAGGCGGACGGCAGCGCGATGTACACGATCCAGTCACTGTGGACGATGGCCCGCGAAGGGCTCGACGTCGTGGTCGTGCTCTACAACAACCGCGCCTACGACATCCTCAACCTGGAACTCGGACGAGTAGGCGCCAGCGGCGAGCGCGCGAAGGAGATGTTCGACCTGTCGACGCCCGCGCTGGACTTTGTGGCTCTCGCGAACGGCATGGGTGTCCCCGCATCACGAGCAACCACGGCCGACGAGTTCACCATCGCCCTCGAAAAGGCCCTCGGCGAACAAGGCCCCACCGTCATCGAAGCCGTCATCCCCGGCATGTAGCCCTGAAAGGAACGAAATCCAGTGCACTGGATTTGCCGGCGGCGCGCGGCCCGGGAGCGCGGTGGTCGGCCGTGCCACGAACTCTTGGTGCGCTTGACGACCGGATGTGTCGCCGTCGGCGCCAATAGTCGTCGACCTCGAAGTCTTGGCGCGCTTGGCGACATTCCATGTCGCTCTGGTACCACAAAGGCGCTTCGGCGCGACCGCCCACCTCGACTTGTGTCGCTATGCACTGGATTTGCCCGAGGTTGAGTGGTGGCCGGCTTCGGCTACGGCGAACTTGACCATCGCGCTGCCGAGCGTGCCCGCGACACCGGCGAGCACCTCACGCCCACGGTTGCGGCGGCGGGGGAGTGACAGCACCAGTCCCACCGACGTCAGCACGTGCGCGAGCCGCCACAGCGGCGTCGCCCGATACGGCGCGGGGTCGGCGACCTCCCATTCCACGACGGCGGACGCCGCCAGCTCGCCCACCATCCCGGCGATCCCGTAGCGGCGCAACACCCGCGCCGTCGAGTCGTCGCACGCGCCCAGCTTCAGGAGCGACGCCGCGCCCGCCACCCCCGACGACGTGAACAACGCCGGCAGCGCCCCCGACGCGCCTTGCCACGCCGGCACCGCGGTCGACGCCACCAACACGCCCGTGTACCCCGCGAGCGGCACGCCGGCCACGCCCGCCACCGCGGCGCCCGCCGACGAACCGAACACGGCAGACGCGCCCACCGCCGGCCCGTACACCGCCAGCAGCCACGATCCCATGCTCATCGGCGACGACGGCCGGAACACGCGCAGCATGTTGGCGAATCGTGACGGACGTCCGAGGTCGGCGATCAAGCACACCGTTCCGGCCGACAGCGCGACCAACGACAGCCGCGAGCACCGCCGCCGCAGCGGCCGGTATGCCAGCCCCAGCGTCGACGATGCGCCCGCCACGCCGCCCAGGAAGAAGTACGCGGGGACGAACCACTTCCACACCGGCCGCTTCAGCAGCGGCACGTCGTAGTACGACGTCATCGACGCGCCGAGATCACAGCGGCGACCGCCATCGCCATCCCGGCGGCGGCCATCGAGCGCCATGCCCGCCCCATCGTCTTCGACGGCGCCACCGGCGACGACGGCAGGTTGTACACCTCGGGCTCGTCCATCAGCAGGAAGAAGGCGTGCAGCCCGTCGGTGCCCGGTTGCGACGCCGCGTCCGCGCCGTACAAGTACGCCTCGGTGTGGCCCGCCGCGTGCAACTCGGTGACGCGGTCAGCAGCACGAGCGCGCAACGACGACAGCTCGCCGAACACGATCGACTCCGTCGGACACGCCTGCGCGCACGCCGGCGTCATTCCCGACCCCAATCGGTCGTAACACAGCGTGCACTTCCACGCCCGCCCGTCGTCCTCGCGCCGGTCGATCACGCCGAACGGACACGCCGACACGCAGTACCCGCACCCGTTGCAGATGTCGGGCTGCACGAACACCGAGTCGAACTCCGTGCGGATGATCGACCCGGTCGGGCACGCCTCCAGGCACGCCGACGTCTCGCAGTGCTTGCAGACGTCCGACATCATCAGCCACGAGAACTTGTCGCCACCGTCGGGCGCGTCCGGCACCGGCGGCTTCTCGATGAACGCCACGTGCCGCCACGTCGACGCGCCCAACTGCACCGTGTTGTCGTACGACATGCCCGTGAACGAGAACCCGTCGTCGGGCAACTGGTTCCACTGCTTGCACGCGACCTCGCATGCCTTACAGCCGATGCACACCGTCGTGTCGGTGAAGAAGCCGACCGTCACTGCTGCGACTCCGCAGCCCGGCGAGCGCGACGGCCCGGTTGGATGTCCGCCGTCAACGCCTTCGACTCCTGGATCGACACGTTCGGGTCGGCCACGAACGAGATCAACTCGTTCGCCGAGTCGCCGCGCACCAACCCCGACGAACCCCAGTGGTACGGCAGCCCGATCTGGTGCACCTCCCGTCGACGACGGCGACCAACCATCAGCGGCGGGATCCGCGACGTCACCAGCACCCGCGCCTCCACCGATGTGCGCGCCGTCGAGATCGTCGCCCATTCACCGTGCACCAGACCGCGCTCCCGTGCCAACGCGGGCGACACCTCGCAGAAGAATTCAGGCTGCAACTCCGCCAACCACGGCAGCCACCGCGACATCCCGCCGGCGGTGTGCTGCTCCGTCAACCGGTACGTCGTGACGACGAACGGGTAGTCGGGGTCGTCGAACGGTCGGTGATACGGATTGTCGGCGCGGTTCCACTCCAACCGCTCGGGGTTGCGCTGCTGCCCGTACAACGGGTTCTCCATCACCGACTCGTGCGGCTCCCAATGCGTCGGCAGCGGCCCGTCGACGACGCCCGTCGGCGCGTATAACCAGCCCATGCCGTCGGCCTGCATGATGAACGGTGTGTCGCCGGCGATCGTGTCGAGCCCGACCGCGCCGGAAGCGGGGCGATACGACGGCGGACGGTCAACGATGAAGTCGGGCACGTCGTTCCCCGTCCATCGAGCCGCGATCGGATCCCACCACACGTACGCCTTGCGCTCTGACCACGGCCGCCCGTCGGGATCGGCCGACGCGCGGTTGTAGAGCATGCGCCGGTCCGCCGGCCACGCGAACCCCCACTCCGAGGTGCCGCCTCCCACACGACGCGCCCCCTTGTTCACACCGTCAGCGAACACTCCCGAGTAGATCCAGCACCCGCACGCTGTCGACCCATCGGACCGCAACGCGGTGAAACCCGCAACCGGCGACCCCGACGACACCGAATAACCGTTGATCTCCTTCAACACCTCGAGCACATCGGGCTCGTCGTGCGGACCGACCGTCGGGTACGACCAGGTGAGGTCGAGCATCGGACGGTCGCGCTCCAGCGACGACGACGCGTACAACGCGCGCAACCGCACCCCGAGGTGGTACATGAACCACAGCTCGCTGCGCCTGTCGCCCGAAGGCTCGACCGCTTTGTGGTGGAACTGCAACAGCCGCTGCGTGTTGGTGTACGTGCCGTCCTTCTCGGTGTGCGCCGCCGCCGGAAAGAAGAACACCTCGGTCGCGCAAGAGGGGTCGGAACGCCAGAACTCCGCAGTCTCGATCAAACCGAAGTCGCGCACCACCAACCAATCGAGCTTGGCCAGCCCCGCGCGCTGCAGCCCACCGTGCATCGAGCCGACCACCGGGTTCTCGCCCATCACGAAGTAGCCGCGCACCTTGCCGTCGGCCATGTCGGCGACCGTGGTCATGTGCGAGTGATCGCCCGTCAACAGCGGCAGATAGTCGTAACACCAGTCGTTCGACTCCGACGCCGCGGAACCCCACCACGCCTTCAACAACGACACCGCGTACTTCGGGAACTCCGTCCACCATCCCGAGGCTGGTGTGTGATTCGCGACGTACGCCGCAAGGTCAGGATCGTCCGAGGCCGTCGGCATCGGCAGGTAGCCGGGCAGCAGGTTGTACAGCGTCGGCACGTCCGTCGAACCCTGGATCGTGGCGTGCCCTCGCAGCGCGAGGATGCCGCCGCCCGGCCGGCCGATGTTGCCCAACAACAACTGCACGATCGCCGCGGTGCGAATGATCTGCACGCCGACGGTGTGCTGCGTCCACCCGACGGCGTAACAGAACGCCGACGTCCGCTCCCGTCCCGAGTTCGCGCACAACGCCGAGCACACCGCGAGGAAGTCGTCCTCCGACACGCCGCACACTTCCGAAACCATCTCCGGCGTATACCTCGAGAAGTGGCGCTTGAGCACCTGGAACACGCACCGCGGGTGCGACAACGTCGGATCGCGGTACACGTCCTCGTGCAGCCCGCCGCCCTCGTGCGCCTCGCCCGCCCGCTCTGAATCGTCATCAGACGAGCCCGACTCGTACAGCCACGTCGACGGATCGCTGAACAATCCGTCGAGGTCCTCGGTGTCCTGGAAGTCGTCGCGCAGGATCGCCGACGCGTTCGTGTACGCCACCACGTACTCCCGGAAGTACTTCTCCTCGGAGAGGATGTAGTTCACGATCCCGCCGAGGAACGCGATGTCACTTCCGGCTCGCAGCGGCACGTGGATGTCGGCCACCGCCGACGTGCGCGTGAACCGCGGATCGACGTGGATCACGGTCGCACCGCGCGCCTTCGCCTCCATCACCCACTGGAACCCGACCGGATGGCACTCGGCCATGTTCGATCCCTGGATGACGATGCAATCGCTGTTGGCCAGGTCCTGTTGGAACGTCGTCGCCCCGCCTCGACCGAATGATGTCCCCAGACCGGGGACCGTCGAGGAATGTCATATGCGCGCCTGGTTCTCGATCTGGATCGCGCCCAACGCGGTGAACAATTTCTTGATGAGGTAGTTCTCCTCGTTGTCGAGCGTTGCGCCGCCGAGGTGGGCGAACGCCAACGTGCGCCGGTTCGAAGCGTCCCAGTTCTCGTCACGAGCAGCTCGAACACGAGAAGCCACCATGTCCATCGCGTCCTCGAGCGCGATCGGCTCCCATGCCGTGCCCCCCGGCCGCCGGTACAGCACCCGCTCTTGCCGGTACGAGCCCGTCACCAGCTGGAACGTCGCCGACCCCTTCGGGCACAGCCGCCCGCGCGAGATGGGCGACGCGGGATCGCCCTCGATGTTCGTGATGCGACCGTCGCGCACCGACACCACTTGGCCGCACCCGACGGCGCAGTACGGGCACACCGACTGCACCGATTCGTCCGCCGTCGTCGTTCGGGCCCGAAGCGCCGCAGTCGCCGCCGACTGGGCCGTCGAGCCGAGCCCGTGCACGTCCCCGGCCAGCAGTTGGCGCAGGACGGGCCAATCAGCGAGGGGCACCCTTTTCTTCTACCACCGCAGTCGAATCCAAGAGCTCTTCGATCTCGTGGTCGAGGTCGGGCTCGCCCTCGATGTGGACGTTGGGCAGGATCCGATCGAGCCACTTCGGCAGCCACCAGTTCGCATCGCCGAGCAGCTCCATCGTCGCCGGCACGAGCACCATGCGGACGATGGTGGCGTCGACGAAGATCGCCACCGCCAACCCGAAGCCGAACTCCTTCAGGATGCGGTCGTCGCCGAACATGAACGACCCGAACACGAACACCATGATCAGTGCGGCGGCGGTGATCACCCGCGCCGTCGCGTTCACGCCTTCGGCCACCGCGGCGGCGTTGTCGCCCGTGCGGTCGTACTCCTCTTTCACCCGCGACAGGAGGAACACCTCGTAGTCCATCGACAGACCGAAGAGGATGGCGAACAGCATCATCGGCAGGAAGCTCTCGATCGGACCCTGCTTCACGTCGATGATCGACGCACCGATGCCCTTTTGGAACACGCCGACGAGCGCGCCGTAGGCCGCACCGATCGAGAGCAGATTCATGATCACGGCCTTCAACGGCACGAGCAGCGATCGGAACACGACCAGCAGCAAGAGGAACGACAGCAGCAGCACCACACCGATGAACAGCGGCAGCCGCTCCTCGACGTACGTGCTCACGTCGTCGAACGCCGCGGTGATGCCGCCGACGTGCGCGTCGATGCCGGTGTCGCCGACCGCGTGGGGCAACACGTCGACGCGCAGGTGATGGATCATCGACACCGACTTCGGATCCTGCGGCGATGTCGTGAGGAAGACGGGCATCACGGCGGTGTCGTGCTGCGGGTTGAACGTGGCTGGCAGCGCGAACTGCACGCCCGGCGTGCCCTGCACCTCGTCGTGTATCCGCGCCAACGCGTCGTCGCCGACCCCGGCGGGCACGTCGAACGCCAGCAGCAGCGGTCCGTTGAACCCGGCGCCGAAGCCCTCGGCCAGCAGGTCGTACGCCCGGCGGGTCGTGTCGGAGGTCGGCCGGTTGCCGTCGTCCGACGAGCCGAGCTGGATGGTCGACACCGGCGACGCCAGCACCAGCAGGATGACCAACGCGACGATCGCCGCCGGTATCGGTCGGCGCTGGATGAACCGGCTCCACCGGTACCAGAAGCCGTCGCGCTCGTGCTCGCCGCGGCTGACCCCCGGGACGTGCAGCTTGTCGATGTTCTTGCCGACGAAGCCGAGGATCGCGGGTAACAACGTGAGCGACGTCGCGATCGTGAGCGCGACCGCGATGATCGCCGCCGTCGCGAGCCCGCTCACGAAGTCGATGCCGATCACGTACATGCCGGCAAGCGAGATGATCACCGTGCACCCCGCGAAGAACACGGCCTTGCCCGACGTGGCCAACGCCTTCACGACGGCGGCCTCGGGATCGAGCCCGTGATGGATGCCGTGGCGGAAGCGCGTGATGATGAACAGCGCGTAGTCGATGCCGACGCCGAGCCCGATCATGATCGCCAGCTGGGGTGCGAACTCGGGCATCGACACCGCGTGCGTCGCGATGGTGATCCCCGCGAGGCCGACGCCGAGCCCGAAGATCGCGTTGAGCAGCGGGAGGCCCATCGCCAGTACCGAGCCGAACGTGATGAGCAGGATCACGATCGCCGCGCCGACACCGACGAGCTCGCTCAGCCCGAAGGATGGCGGCTCACCGAACATGCCGGACAGCTCGATCTGCAAGCCCGGCTGATCCTTCGCGCCGATGGCCCTCACCGCCTCGACGGTGGCGTCCGAGACCCGCTCGCGCCCGCCGGACGACTCGAACTGCATCTCGGCGAATGCGATGTCTGGGGTCTGGGGCGACACGATGAGGTCGCGCACCTCGATGACGTCCGGCACGGTGCGCAGCTCGTTCAACGTGCCGTCGACGGCCCCGCGCTGGGCCTCGATCGTCGGGGTGGCCTTGAAGACGATGAACGCGGTCTGGCCGGCGCGCTCGGGAAAGCGCTTGTCCAACAGATCGAAGGCCTTCTGCGAATCAGTGCTCGGCAGGTTGAAGCTTTCGCCGAAGCTGGCGCCCAACGCGCCGCCGGTGACGTTGATGCCGACCAGCACCACGATCCAACCGATGAGGACACGCCAACGACGGCGATAGCAAACGTGGGCGATCCGCTTCAGCACCGATCAATGGTGGAGCATGGCCTCCCGGTCTGTCGAAACGACCAACTCGAGGCAATAAGCGTCGGAAGACGACGCTTATTGCCTCGAGAATGAGACTGCGTCGCTGAGATCGCCCAGCGAGAGGTCCGCGGGCTCCGTCGTGTCGAGGAAGTCGCGCAGCAGGCCGGCCACCACGTCGGGCCGCTCGAACGGCACGAAATGGCCGGCGCCCTCGATGATCTCGAGCCGGCTCTGCGGCATCAGTTCGTGCGCCGCGTATCCGTGGGTGACAGGAATCACGCCATCGCGATCACCCCAGATGATCAGCGTCGGCACCGCCTCCGCGAGGTACAGGCGGTCGCGCGCGCTCACGCGCTGTCCGGAAACATCGATCACCGCTCGGATCGTGTGCACGAAGGCCCGCTGGGTTCGCGCGTCGGTGAGTCGCGTGTACGAGTCCCACACCTCGCCGAGGAATGGATCGCCGCGCAGTCCGAACTTGCCGAGAAAGCGGCCGACCGATCCGGCGACACCGTGGATGCGCGGCGTCAGCACCACCGGCAGCACGTACTCCGAGCCGGGCGCGCTGATGACCCGCAACAACGGGTTCACCTCTCGGCCCAGCCCGCCGCTGCACGTGAGCACGAGCCGCTCGCAGCGCTCGGGGAACTGGTAGGCGAGCTGCATCGCGATGCCGCCGCCGAGACTGTGGCCGATGAAGCTGGCGCGCTCGTGGCCGAGCACCACCATGAGATCGCGGATGCCCGACGCGTACGCGCCGAGGCTGTAGTCGCCGCGAGGCTTGGCCGACTCGCCGTGGCCCAACAGGTCCGGCGCGACCATCGTGTAGCGATCGGCGTCGAGCCGGTCCATCACCTTCGCCCACGTGGCCGAGCTGCCCGCAATGCCGTGCACGAACACGAGCACCTCAGGACCGTGACCGGCGGTGCGGTACGCCACATCGTGACCGTGGATCTGCACAAACTGAACGTCCATCGGTCGTCGAATCTACGCTGCTGCCCGTGGGGGCACTGACACGGCACAAGTGGAACACGTCGTTTCAGTGGTGTGACCGGGAAGGACCCTTCCGCCGTGTGACTGATGACCAGGTCGCGCAGTTCGATCGTGACGGCTATGTCGTGATCGACGACCTCATCGACGACGTCACGCTGAAGGACGTCACCGAGGAGATCGACGGCTTCGAGGCCAAGACGGAGGACTTCCTCCAGACGCAGCCGAACGGCCGCATGACGATCGCCGAGTCGGGCGCGCTCACGTTCACCGTGCACATCGCGTCGCGATCGAAGGTGCTGCGCGACCTCGTGGCGTCGCCCGCATTCACGGATCTGTGTGCCGACCTCATCGGTCCCGACGTCAACCTGTACTGGGACCAAGCGGTGTACAAGAAGCCCGACAAGCCGCGGCGATTCCCGTGGCATCAAGACAACGGCTACACGTTCATCGAGCCGCAGCAGTACCTCACCGTGTGGCTCGCGCTCACCGACGCGACGCTCGACAACGGCTGCCCGCGCGTTGCGCCCGGGCTCCACAAACACGGCACGCTCGAGCATCACTACGTCGACCCGCTCGGCTTCGAGTGCTTCACCGACCCGCCGTCGCCCCGCGGCGAGGAAGCCGCGCCGGTGAAGGCCGGAGGCGCGGTCGTGTTCTCCAGCCTCATGCCGCACCTCACCGGGCCCAACCTCACCGATGAGGTGCGCAAGGCGTACATCGTGCAATACGCGCCCGCGGGCGCGTACACGCGCACCGACAACGGCAACGTGCCGTGCGACGATCCCGATCGTCAGTTCCCGGTGTTGCGCAACGGGAGGCCCGTATGAATCCGTTCGATCCGCTCAGTCCCGACGAGATCACGCGCGCGATCGCGCTCCTCGAGCCCGAGGGACTCATCGCGCGCGTCGTGCTCGACGAGCCGGCGAAGTCGGAGCTCGGCAACGGCGCGCCTGAGCGGCGCGCGGCGATCACCGTCGTGCCCGGTCCGGGCACGGGCGTGCGTGAAGCGATCGTGTCGCTCACGCACGACAAGGTCGTGTCGGCCGACGATGTCCCCGGCGTGCGGCCCGCGCTCCTGTTCGACGACAGCATCAAGGCGATCGTCGCGGTGATGGAGAACGACGAGTTCAAGGCGGCCATGGCGCGGCGCGGCATCACCGAGGAAGACATCGCCGCCGGCAAGGTGCAGCTCGACCCGTGGCCCGCGGGCACGTTCGGTATCGCCCACGAGGAAGGTCGGCGTCTTACGCGCGTCATCGCGTTCCTGCGCGACGAGCCGACCGACAATGGCTACGGCCGTCCGATCGAAGGCGTGGTCGCGTTCGTCGACTCCGGCCGCGGCGAGGTGCTCGAGGTCGCGGATCACGGCGTCACGCCGATCCCCGCGGACAAGGGCTCGTACCTCGCGGCCGACCATCCCGCTCGCACCGACCTCAAGCCGCTCGACATCACCCAACCCGAAGGCCCGAGCTTCACGCTCGACGGTCACGACATAGCGTGGCAGCGCTGGACCGTGCACGTGTCGATGGATCCGTACGAAGGGCTCGTGCTGCACACGATCACGTTCGACGGCCGCCCGATCGTGCACCGGGCGTCGATCAGCGAGATGGTCGTGCCCTACGGCGATCCCGGGCCGCTGCACGGGTGGAAGAACGCGTTCGACGCCGGCGAGTGGGGCCTCGGCCGCATGGTCAACTCGCTCGAGCTCGGCTGCGATTGCCTCGGCGAGATCCGCTACCTCGACGCGGTGTTCGCCGACGAGCACGGCCAGCCCGAGGTGCACACGAACGCGATCTGCATCCACGAGGAGGACTACGGCATCCTCTGGAAGCACTGGGACATGCAGGGCGGTACCACCGAGGTGCGCCGCTCCCGCCGGCTCGTCGTGAGCTCGATCTCCACCGTCGGCAACTACGAGTACGGCTTCTACTGGTACTTCTATCTCGACGGCACGATCCAGCACGAGGTGAAGCTCACGGGGATCATGTCGACGATGGCGTTCGACCCCGCGGGCGACGGGCCGTCGCACGGGAAGATGGTGGCGCCCGGGCTCGCCGCACCGCACCACCAGCACCTGTTCTGCGCGCGGCTCGACCTCGATGTCGACGGCGGCCACAACGAGGTGTACGAGGTCGACGTGCTGCCCGACCCGGATGCGTCGAACAACGCGTTCAAGCCGCACGCCACCCGGTTCGAGCGTGAGTCGGACGCGAAGCGCATCGTCGATCCCACGAAGAGCCGCACATGGAAGATCGTGAACCCGAACGTGAAGAACGGCCTCGGCGAACCGGTGGCGTACAAGCTCGTGCCGGGCTCGACGCCCACGTTGCTCGCGGATCCGTCGTCGCCGGTCGGACGGCGCGCCGCCTTCGCCACGCGCAACCTGTGGGTCACGCCCTACGAGCCGAACGAGATCCGCGCCGCCGGCCCGTATCCGAACCAGTCGGCGGGCGACGACGGGTTGCCCGAGTGGACCGCGGCCGACCGTTCGCTCGTCGACACCGACGTCGTGCTGTGGCACACGTTCGGGGTCACGCACATTCCGCGACCGGAGGACTGGCCCGTCATGCCGGTCGAGTACACCGGCTTCACGCTCGTGCCGGTCGGCTTCTTCGACCGCAACCCCACCCTCGACGTCCCCCCACCCGCGTGCCACCCTTAGCGCCAAATCCCACTCAGACATACACAAAACTGTGTATGTCTGAGTGGGATTTCGCAGGAAGTCAGCGGCATGATCGAGCGATGCGGACACGTCTGGTCGTTGGTCTCACCGCGCTTGCACTGACGTTGGCCGCTCCGGCGTGGGCGCACGTGGAGGTCGACCCGGCGTCCGTCCCCCAGGGCACCGCCGACGCGACGCTCACGTTCACGGTGCCGAACGAGGAGACCTCGGCCGACACGACGAAGCTCGAGATCCAGTTCCCGACCGACCATCCCATCGCGGTGGTCGAGCCTGAAGCGTTCGACGGGTGGACGCCCACCGTGTCGCCGACGCACGAGATCGTGTGGACCGGCGGCAAGATCGCGCCGGGCCAGACGGCCGAGTTCAAGGTCCACGTCCAAGGCATCCCCACGGCTGTCGACTCGCTGAAGTTCCCCACGATCCAGACGTACTCCGACGGCACCGTGGTGTCCTGGATTCAGGACCCGGTGCCGGGCGGCGCCGAGCCCGAGCGTCCCGCGCCCGTGCTCACGCTCACCGCGCCGGTCGAGTCGTCGTCCTCGAGCAGCAGCTCGTCGTCGTCCTCGACGCCGGCGGTCAGCGCGACACCGACGACGGCGGCGGCGAGCGCGGCGAGCGCGACGAAGAAGTCCGACGACGGACTCCCGATCGCCGCGATCGTCATCGCACTCCTGGTGCTGGTCGCCGTCATCGCGGCCATTGTGTGGAACCGGGCTCGTAGACAGAGAGAGGGTGCGCCGTGAACGTTCTCGTGACTGGGGCGTCGTCGGGGATCGGCGCGGCGCTGGCCCGCGGGTTCGCGGCCGACGGGAACACCGTCGGCATCTGCGCCCGCCGCAAGGACCGGCTCGAGGAGGTGCTCGCCGACTGCCAGAAGACCGCGCCCGACTCGCGCCTGTGGGTGATGGACCTGTCGGATCTCGACGCGGTCACGCCGTTCGCCGAGCAGGCCGACGACGAGCTCGGCGGCATCGACCTGTTGATCAACAACGCCGGCATCCCGAAGCGGCGGCACGCGCTGCAGCTCACGCCCGACGTCGTCGACGACGTGATGGCGATCAACTACGCGTCGCCCGTGCGGCTGACGCTGGCGTTGCTGCCGCGCATGATCAAGCGGGGGAGCGGACGGATCCTCACGATCTCATCGGTGGCGGCCCGCTTCGGTCCGCCGCGTGAAGCGGCGTACAGCGCGTCGAAGGCGGCGTTGAGCGCGTTCATGGAGTCGCTCGCCGTCGACCTCGACGGCACCGACATCAAGATCAACCTCGTGAACCCGGGCATCATCGACACCGAGCTGTTCCACCTGCCCGACAACGAGACGTCGCTCGCCGATCTCGACGCGCTGCCCGTGCAGGCGATGGTCGACGCCGTCAAGCAGCAGATCGCAGATGACGTGTTCGAGATCTACGTGCCCGACTGGTTCAAGGACATCGCCGCCAACCGCTACGGCAACCTCGGCCAGTTCATCGAGGGCAGCAAGGACTACACCCGCGAACGGGTCAAGCAGATGGAGGCAGACGCATGAGGGCATTGCCGGAGGTGCACCGCGACGCACTCGCCGCGACGGGCTACATCGTCGCCGCGATCAAGCCCGACCAGCTCGGCGCGCCGACGCCGTGCGAGGACTACGACGTGAGCGGGCTGCTCAACCACTTGATCGGCGGCAACTTCTGGGTGGCGCCGCTCGTCGAAGGCACGACGATCGCCGACGTCGGCGACGCGCTCGACCGCGACTTCTCTTTAGAGGAGTACGACCGCTCCGCGGAGGAGGCCAACGCCGCGTTCTCCGCACCCGGCGCGATGCAGAAGCCGGTCGCGGTCTCGTATGGGCCGGTGCCCGCGGAGGTCTACGCCGGCCACCGGTTCATCGACGTCCTCGTCCACGGATGGGACCTCGCCAAGGCCACCGGGCAGGACACCACGCTCGCCCCCGAGCTCGTCGACGCGTGCTTCGAGGTGATCGAACCGCAGCTCGACCTGCTCAAGGGCAGCGGCATGTTCGGCACCGAAGTCGACGTCCCGGACGGCGCCGACGCGCAGACGAAGCTCCTGGCGCTCCTCGGCCGTAGCGCCTAACCGACGGGCGCGGTGGTCGATTCCGTCGACTCGCTGTCGAACAGACCCAGCTCGATCGTCAACGTCGGCAGCTGCAACGTCTGCGGGTCCGATACATAGAGCGCGACGCCGACGATGCGGTAGCTCCGTCCGGGAACCTCGACCGCGTCGCCCCCATATGGGTTCTGGTTCGGAAGCAACGTGCGAAACGAGTCGACGCGTCCGGGCACGACGCCCCACAACACCGCGACGTTGTCGAGCGTTCGCACCACCTGCAGAGCCGGCGCAGACGAAGGATCGACGCAGGTGTCCACATCTCGTTGCGGGGTGTCGATTTGCACGCACACCCGGCCGTCGGTCTCGGCGGTCACCTGTGCGAAGCCGCCGATGCGGGTGATGTCCAGCGAGCGCAATGACGCATCGTTGCCCGTTGGCGCACCAGCCGGAGCGAACTGCGGCAGCCGGGCCCACTCCGCGTCGCTGACCCGCGCCAGGCCTTCCGCGGTCGCGGCCAACGCCTCGGTCGAAACCCCCATGCCGTCCACCGCCACGAGGACGTCGGGCGTTTCCTGCCACAGCAGCGTCATGGTGCTGTTGACGCCGTCCCCGCGCCGCACCGCCGCGTGCCCGCGCACGGTGGTGGGCTCCCAATCCGCTCCGTTGGAATACTCCGCCTGTAGGCGGGCGATCAACAGCTGCGCCTGACCGCCGCGCGTGGTCTCGACCACGATCTGGCGGAGACCCTCAGCCGGAGCGACGTACACCGCCTCGTGCGCCACGGTGCCTTCCTGCACGATGACCGCGCCGGCGCTGTAGATCGAGGACGAACGCGCGACCTCGCGCAAGCCGGCAGGCGGCGACGGCACAGTGAGTTGCAGGTCGTCATCGACGGTGGTCGCTCGTGCGAACCTGATGACATCGGTCGACGAGAGCTTCCGCGACGTGAACTGCACGTTGACGTGATCAGCCATCGTCACCCAGAGCTGCACGAAGCCGTCTGACTCGTAGAGCGTGGCGGGATGTCCGCTGACATCGATGCTCTGGTCGCCTTGGCCGGGTTCGACGTTCGGTCCGGCATGCGCTTGCACCATCAGGTCGCCACCGGCGAACGGGTCGGCGGAGGACGGGTCGCCGTACACGATGATCTGCGACCGGTAGCCGAGGTCCACCTGCGCGTGCGGCGTGTCCTGCACGGTGTCGATCACGAAGCCCGGCGGAAGCACCGTCGGGAGGAACCGCGGCACGTCGTTGTGGGTCGTGACGTCGATGCGGTTGCGGTCGTCGCCGCCGCGCAACGACGACAGTCCGGCGACGGCCACCAGCACGACGGCCACGATCGCGAGCCCGGCGGGACGGCGGGAGACCGGACGGCCCGAGCGCGTCACGGGTGCCTGCACGTCGCGCACGCTGTCGTGCAACGAGTCGACGGCCCCGCGCGCCATCGTGTCGAGATCGATCATCCCTCTTCCTCTCCGAGATCCGCGCAAGTGCGACGGCGAGCGACGCCCGCGCCTTGGCGAGGTGGGCCTTCACGGTGCCTTCGGCACACTCGAGGATCGACGCGATGTCGAGCACGGAACGATCCTCGACGTAGTAGAGCGTGATCGCCTGTGCTTGGCGGGCGGGCAGCGAGCGCACGGCTCGCCAGAACCCATCGGCCTCGTCCGGCAGCGGGGCGGGCAACGTGCGCTGACCCGCCAGCCGTCCGATCGCTGCGGCTTCTGCAACGCGGCGCCGGATCACGCTCACCGACCGGTTGCACACCACCCTGCGCACCCACGCGCCCGGGTCGTCGTACGTGCCGATGCGGTCCCACTTGCGGAAGGCGGCGAGGAAGGCCTCCTGCGCGAGCTCCTCGGCCGCGCTCCGACTCCCGGACAGTGCGTACGCCAAGGCGACGACCTTGCGGAAGTCCCGGCGGTACAGCGCGTCGAACCCCGCGTCGACCGCCAGCGCCTGGGTTGTCCGCTCAGCCACGGTGGTCACAGGGTGTCACTCGCACGAGCCCCGCCCGAGGTTTACCGCCCCTACCCTTTGGCGACTGATGTGCACCCGCATGACGGAAGCGTCATGTTGGTGCACATCAGTCGCAGCAACTAGTCCGACCACCAGACCAGCGAGTCGGGGTCGCGTTCCAGGGAGAGCCACAATGTCGGCACCTTCGTGGACAGGACGGCCACCACGACGCGGCCCTGCACCTCGATCGACGACACGCCGACGAGGTCGGACCACGGTCGCCGCGCGGCGTCGCTCGACCCGGACGACACCAGCGCGCGCAACCGTGAAGCGTTCTCCTGCGCCTCAGCGGCCGACGCCATCGCCAGCCCGATGACCAAGAACGCCGGCGTCGTGCCCGTCGCGAGCGCCGAATAGCGCAGCAGCTGACCACCGTCGTGCGCGAAGCGGAACACGTCGGTGGTGAACGCCGCCGATTGCACCGACAGCGTGTCGAACACGTCGGCCAAGTCGCGCACATCGGGTACCGCCGCCAGCGAATCGACCTCATCCGGCGGAGGCAGTGGCAACTGCACGTCCCCGATACGCACATCGAACGCGAGCACCGTCTCCACCCGCGACTCCGGAGAAGCGGGCACGAGTGTCAACAGCGACGCCAGCCGCCCGCGTCCAACCGGCGACGCGGGGCGATCGGCGGGCACGCTGCACAAGAGGACAGCGACGGCGGCCAGTGTTGCGAGGAGACGGGTGTGCGTCGGACAAGAATGCCCCCGTGACCGACGTACGGCTGGTTCTTGGCGCGCAAGCGGCGCGCGCCTACGCCTACGGACTCGGCGCGGTCCTGCTCGGCTCGAGCCTCGATCGCCACGGCTTCAGCAGCACGGAGGTCGGCCTCGTGCTCGCCGCCGTCCTCACCGGCACCGTCCTCGCGTCCCTCGTCCTCGCGCGATACGGCGAACGGATTGGCCGGCGCCGCGCCTACCTC